>DASZVQ010000137.1:0-45253 GCA_035547275.1 Rhizomicrobium sp. | reverse complement strand
CGCACGCCCAGAAGCTGGGTGACCTCGGCGAGCACACCCATGATCACCAGAATGGCGGTGACGACGGCGAATTCGCTGCGGACATTGTCGTTCACCCAGCGGATAATGGAAAAGACCAGCCAGCGTCCGGCGGTGAAGCAGAACAGCAGGAACAGCCCCACCCCGCCCACCGTCTTGGCCAGGCCCAGGAGATCGACGCCATGACGGCCGCTTCCACCGGCGCCGGCGCCGGCGATGCCAAAGGTGATGGCGATGATCACCCAGCCGCTGGTGTCCTCCATGATGGCGGTGGCGACGATCACCTGGCCCAGATTGCGGCGCATGAAATTCATTTCGCGCACCACCATCGCCACGATCTTGATGGAGGAGATGGAAAGCGCCGTCCCCAGAAACAGCGACGGCACCAGGCGGCTGCCATGGCCCAGGCCATCGAACAGCCGGGCGGGGCCGAACTGACCCAGCAGATAGCCGCAGGCGAAGGGGAAGGCGATGCCGCACAAGGCGATGGCGATGGCGGCAGCGCCGGATTTTCGGACCAGCTTGAGGTCGGTCTCCATGCCCGTCAGCAAAAGCAGCATCAGGATGCCGATCTGGGATAGGCCATCGATCATCCCCTTCTGGGCTTCGTCCTTGGGGAAAATGAAATGCTGCGCGTTCGGCCACAGCCAGCCGAACAGGGATGGCCCCAGCACGATGCCCGCCAGCAGGGTGCCCATCAGCGCCGGCTGGCCGATGCGCTGCATGCCTTCGCCCAGCACCCGCCCCACCACCAGAAGCAGCAGCACCTCGGCCACCAGCAGGGCTTCCGCTTTGCCGCTGCCGCTGGAGCCGTTGCCGGCGCCCTTGCCGCCGTTTTCGGCCGTGCCGCTTTTGGTGTCGGCGCTCTGGCCATGCGCCACCGGCGCCGCATGGGCGGGCGCAAAACCCTGTCCCAGCTGGACGGCGGCAAGGCAGAGGATCAGCCCCAGCGCAAGAGCTGCGGATTTGGGCAGCCAGGAAATAAGACGCATTCAAATTCGGTCCGGACCGTAACGCACCGGAAACGCGCGAAAAGCGCTTCCGGGCCCGCTTGCAAGCCCTGGCCCAAACCGCCAATCTGCCGCCCGGTTTTGGGGAGAAAATCCATGAAAAAAATACTGTTTACGGGCTTGCTGGTGCTGGCTTCCACCACCGCTTTCGCCCAGTCGGGCGGCCAGATGGCGGTGCCCAATACGCCCGACAAGCAGGTCTATGATGTTCCGGCCGGCAGCAAGGATCAGGAGATCATCATCCAGACCCGCAGCCTGAAGGATGGCGAGACGGTGACACCGCACATCCATCACGGCGTGGAAATGACGGAAGTGCTGTCGGGCACCTTCGAGCTGTATATCAAGGGACAGCCGGTGAAGGTGATCCATGCCGGGGAAAGCTTCATCGTGCCGCGCGAAGCCCCGCATGATGCCCGCCCGGCGCCCGGCAGCCCGCCGGTGAAGCTGGCGGTGACCTTGGTGATCGACAAGGGCACCGCACCCCGCACGCCTGTCAGCGATGTCCTGATTCCAAAGAAATAAGAACAGGCCCGGCCGAAGATGTGGCTTTCCTCCCCTTGCGCGCGTTAGCGCACGGCAGGGGGAGGTGGCCGCAGCTGGCTCTTGAATCAGCGAAGGCCGGAGGGGTTCATGTGGTTACTCTTCGCCTTCTCGGGGCCGCTTTTGTGGGCGGCGTCCACCCATATCGACAAATTCCTGGTCGATAGGTATTTCCACGACAGCGATACCACCGTCCTGATGGTATTCACCGCCTTTCTGGGTGTGCTGGCGCTGCCGGTCCTCTGGTTCTTCGATCCGAAAGTCCTGGCGCTGCCCTGGCTCGCCACCATGGTGATGACGGTGTCGGGCATCCTTTATATGGGCGCGATGCTCTTTTATCTGCGCGCCATCCAGACGGAAGAGGCATCGGTCGTTGCCCCCCTCTTCCAGGCCAATACGCTCTTCACCTTCCTCCTGGGTCTTCTGCTGCTGCATGAGATGCCGCGGTGGCCGCAAATGTTGGGCGCGGGCCTGGTGGTGGGCGGTGCGTTGGGCCTATCGCTGGACAGGAACCTGCATTTCGGCCGCTTCAAGCCCCGGCTGATCGTGCTGATGGTGATGGCGACCTTCGTGCTGGCGCTGTCCAGCGTGGTGTTCAAATTCTTCGCCGTGCATGACGAGTTCTGGAGCACCACCTTCTGGACCTTTGTCGGCGAGGGCCTGTTCGGCGCCGCCATCCTGGCCATGCCGGACTATCGCCGGCAGTTCCTGCGCCTGTTCCGTCAAAATCCCGGCGCGGTGATGGGCGTCAACGCCGCCAATGAGCTGATCAATCTGGGGGGCGGATTGGGGGTGCGCTATGCCTCGCTGCTGGCGCCGATCGGGCTGGTCTCGGCCATTTCCGCCACCACCACCTTCTTCGTCTTCCTTTTCGGCATCCTGCTGACGTTATTTTTTCCGAAATTGGGGAGGGAGGAATTGTCGGCCCGAAACGTCCTTCAAAAGGCGGTAGGCGGGCTTTTGATCATGGCCGGGGTGGTCCTGATCGAGCGCTAGTGTCCCGGTCCGTACTGCGAACTTCGAGACCACGACACCAGGAGGGTGACGCTGACGCGACTAGAAATCTCTTGCCGGACGGGATCAGACATGTGTCACTGGCCCCACAAGAAAAGCCTGGGGAGACGCATGCGGAAATTCGGAATTATCGTTCTATTGTCGGGACTTGGTGCAACCGCCCTGGCGTTTGGCGGCGCGGCTCTGGCTGCCGGAGACGGCGTGCCGATCTGGGCCTATCCCGTGCCCCAGGTGATGCCGCATCCGTCCAAGCCGGACAACACGGTCCAGAAGAAGGTGCCCGGCTCCAAGGCCCACTTCACCGAGGCCGGCGTCAACGACCGTTTCAACGTGCCGGACTGGTTTCCCAAGGATCACCCACCCCTGCCGGAGGTGGTGGCTCATGGCCATCCACCCAAAGTGTTTGCCTGCGGCTATTGCCATCTGCCCAACGGCCAGGGCCGGCCCGAGAACGCCTCGCTCGCCGGCCAGCCCGCCGATTACATCATCGAGCAGGTGACCGAGATGAAGGAGGGGCGCCGCAAGACATCCCAGCCCAGCATGGGCTCGATCAAGAGCATGTATTCGATCGCCGCCGCGGTCTCGCCCGAGGAGCTGAAGACGGCGGCGGAATATTTCTCCAAGCTGAAATACAAGAAATGGATACGGGTGGTGGAAAGCGACACGGTGCCCAAGTTCGAGATCTCCAGCCACAACATGCTGGTGCCGGTGAAAGACGGCGGCCGCGTGCCGCTGGGCAATCGTATCGTCGAAATGCCGGAGAATCTGGATCTGGTGGAACTGCGCGATCCCAATTCGGGCTTTGTCGCCTATGTGCCCAAGGGCGCCATCGCCCGCGGCAGGAAGCTGGTGCAAAGCGGCAATGGCGCCTTTCCCTGCACCTCCTGCCATGGCGCCAAGCTGACGGGCGATGGCAATGTGCCGGGCCTGGCCGGGCGTTCGCCGTCGGAGATCGTGCGGCAGCTCTATGACATCCAGCATGGCACACGCGGCGGTCCGGCGGTCGATCCGATGAAGCCGGAAGTCGCCAACATGACGGACGAGAACAGGATCGACATCGCCGCCTATCTGGCATCACTCAAGCCGTGATGCGGAGCAGGCATCAATCCATAGCGGAATCGGATTGGTGGAGGTGTGCGGGCGGCCTCTAGAATCGAGAAAATAACGGGAGAACGCTCATGCACACCACACGCCGCGCATTCCTGATGGCGTCCGCCGCGGCAATGGCGCTGCCTTCGATGAAGGCGTTTGCCGCCGACGGCGCCGTCACCATCGCAACGCCGATGGACCCGCCGGAATGGGCGCTGCTGGAGCGTGAGCTGCTGCATGCCCATACGGCGGCCTGCGTGAAGTTCTTCCGGCGCTATTTCGATCCGTCCAATGGCTGGCTGGAAACCACGGTGCGCTATGGCGGCGATGACGGTCCCGACGACGCCATCGAGAATGTCAATGACTGGCCGCATGTCTACGCCCTGGGCGGCGATGACGTTCTCAAGCAGATGTACGAGAAAGCCTATGAAGGCCATGTCCAGCAATATAGCGCCGCCAAGACCACCGACGTGCCGATCGCAAAGCTGGGCATGTACTACAAGGAATTCCCAAGCCAGTTCGACTGGCAGCACAATGGCGAAGGTCTGACCGTCTTCAACCTGATGCCGCTGGGCGATCCCTACAGCCGCCGTTATCGCCAGCGGGTAGAGCGCTTCTCCGGCTTCTATATGGACGAGGACCCGGGCGCGCCCAACTACGATCCCAAGCTCAAGATCATCAAGAGCCTGATGAATGGCAGCCGCGGCCCGATGCTGCGCAAGGCCACCGCGCTGGACTGGACCGGCGATCCCATCGACGTGAAGAACCGCTTCCCCTCGCTCGGCCATGGCGAAGGCGGCTATGAGGGCATGCTGGCCCACTTCAAGGAATATACCGATGTGGTGGGCGATCACCCGCTGAACCTGGTGGCCACCACGCTTCCCTCCAACGCCTACATGCTGACGCATGAGCAGAAGTACAAGGACTGGGTGCTGGGTTATGCCGACGCCTGGGTCCAGCGCACCAGGGACAATGACGGCATCATCCCCTCCAATATCGGGCTGGATGGCAAGATCGGCGGCGAGACCGGTGGCAAGTGGTGGGGCGGCTGTTATGGCTGGGGCTTCTCGCCGGTGGTGCCCATGACCGGCAAGCGCGATGACAGAAACCGCGTGCCCCGCGCCTTTGTCGGCTTCATGAATGCCTATCTGCTGTCCAAGGGCGACGACAAATACATGGAGGCCTGGCGCACCACCGCCGACAAGATCGATGCCCAGGCCAAGATGGTGGATGGCAAGCTTTCCACTCCCACCATGCATGGCGATCAGGGCTGGTACAGCTACAAGCCCGGCAAGTATCGCTACAATTTCCTGGAAATGTACCATCTGACCATGAAGCCGTCGGACCGCGCGCGCTGCGAGGAAACCGGCTGGTACGATTTCCTGGAGGGCAAGAATCCCGATTATCCGGTCAAGGCGCTGAAAGCGGGCCTGGCGCGCATCCGCAAGCAGATGGAGATCGTGGATGACGACAATACTTCGGCCGACATGCGGCTGGCGGACTCGGCGCTGGACTATAATCCCGCCACCGTGACGCCGCTGACCCAGTTGATCGAGGCCGGCCTCTATATCCAGCATCCCGGCTGGGCCAAGACCACGCCGGGCCAGGGCGGCTCGCTCCTGTTCTGCCGGCTGCGCTATTTCGATCCGGTGCGCCGGCGCGCCGGCCTGCCTGAGGATGTGGCGGCGCTGATCGACAGCTGGGGCCCCGACAGCCTGACCCTCACCCTGGTCAATGTCAGCCCCAGCTTGGCGCGCAGCGTGATCGTGCAGGGCGGCGCCTATGGCGAGCATCAGATCGAAAGCGTCACGGTTGAAAATGGGGGCGGCAAGAGCACAACCGAAGTGGACGGCGCCACTTTCCCAGTGCGGCTGGCACCCGGTTGCGGAGCGAAGCTGACCATCAAGATGAAGCGCTTCGCCAATGACCCCACCCTGTCGATGCCCTGGGAGGCGACCGTGGCCGATCTGGGCAATCCGCCCGACATCGCCAAATATGTGCACAAGTCGAGCGGCGTGCCTTAAGCCGAAAAGTTAAACCCAGAATCGCGGCGCCTTGCGCAGCCGTGAACTTGCCTTGGCGGCGGCATCCATACAGGCCGCCGCCAGCTGGCGCTCTTCGCCTCCGACCACGCCCAGCGCATAGGCGCCCGCCACCGATCCGGTCCTGCGATGCACGGCCTGGGCCGCAAATTGCCGGTGAGTGCGCAAATCGTTGAGGCGGCCAAGCGCGCTCTGCATGTCCTTCAGCCGCGCCATGAAGCGCTGTTGCTTGTGGCAATGCTCGAACAGGGACTGGAAAAAGCCGGCCCCATAACGCAGCTTCTTGACCGCGATGCGCAACTTGTGGCGCCCTCTGGCATCGAGCCGATCGAACTTCCGCGCCTTTTTCATCACCTTGGCGGTGCGCGCCGACAGAATTTCGCGCGCCATGTCGGTGAGGGCGCTGTCCCTGAGATCCTTGCGCATCGCGTCATCGCTGGTGGCCCAATCGCCGCCCGTCAGCCACAGGCCCGTGTCCAGCAGGATGCGGCGATAGCGCCGGCTCTCGATCATTCTGCGGGCCCGGGCCAGGCCGGCGCCGCGGCGCGCCTTCAGATCTTTTTCCAGAACGTCCAGGCCAAGGACCGGCTGCTCCCCCGCCGAGGCCCGGGCCTCGTGGAGAAAGACGTCAAAATCGCGCGCCGCCGCGAGTTCGCCGCTCATCCATTTCAGCGCCTGCTTGATCTTTTCCAGCTCCGGTCCCTCGATCAGCCGCTTGAACAGCGACAGCGCCGCCCGCAGGCGCCGCAACCCCACCCGCATCTGGTGCACGCCTTCAAAGTCGCCGTTGCGGATGGCGTCGCGATTGGCCGCAAGATGATGCAGGCAGGAAAAGGCGATCGCGCGGAAACCCTCGGCCGCGGTCATGTCGCTGTTCAGGGTAACAGCTTGCGCCTTGACATGATCGTGAAGGTGTCCATCGGCAAGGGCATAGCCACGCTCGGCCTTGGACCGAAGCCCCAGCGCCGCCTGTCCGGCGAAGTGCCGCGCCAGCCGGCTGAGATCGGCAAGTTCGCCTTCCTTCAGTTCCAGCTCGACTTCATGAACCGGCAGACTGTTTTTTCCGGCTTTCACCCGCCCATGATCCAGCGCGATTTCGATTCGGCTGCCGCGGTATCGAACCGGGACGCTGGTGCGTGTCACATCGGTCTCGAAAACGGGACGAAGCTCGCGCCATGTCTTCTTGCCAGTGAACGGTTCGAGGGCGGTGTGTCGCGCCAGGCGCCGGTCCGGCGACGCGTCTTTCAGCGGGCGTTCCCATTCCAGCCGGTCGGTCGCATCCTTGCCCGCTTTCACGGTCTGGACATACTGGCCATCCGCTTGCCGCACGCGCAGAGACATGCCGGCTTCCCGCAATGGCCGCGATGTGGCGTCGAAATAGACCGACACCAGCCGCCGGCGCCGGGGCGGACCATCCGCCAAGCGTCTCAGCCAGGGCGCGTCATTGAGCGTCCGCAACACGGCCGGGGCAACTTCCAGTTTCAATTCGACTTCACGCGCCACAGGGCCATCCTCCACACCCCCCAGCGACATAACGAGCCAAAGCCCCCTGCCGTTTCCCCGCCTTGCCAAGCGGCCCAATCCGGCGTTTGCTTGGCCCATAAAGATAAGAATATGGGGAAACATGCGTTCTTTTCTGCTGGTGGCCGTGCTGTGCGGCCTCGCTGCCGCGCCGGCTGGGGCGGGCGAGATCCGGGTGATCAGCCCCGGCGTGATCTCCAACTCCGGCCTGTCCGATGTGGCCGCCGCCTTCGAGAAAAAGACGGGCGTGAAAGTGACCATCCAGGTCGATGGGATGGGCACCATCATGAATGACACCCGAACCGGCACGCCCGCCGCCGATGTGGTGATGCTGCCCATGGAGCTGATGGCGACCATGGCGCTGTCGGGCGCGCTGAAGCCGGAAAGCTTCACGCCCCTTGGCCGCGTCGAGATCGGCCTGTTCGCCAAGCCCGGCTTCAATACCCATCCCGACATCTCGACCGTGCCGGCGCTGGTGGCGGCGATGAAGACGGCGTCCGCGGTTTTCTATTCCGATCCGGTTTCCGGCAGTATGCAGGCGGGGATGAGCGACCGGCTGCTGAAGCGCCCCGATTTCGCCGGCGTGCATGGCGTGCCGGTAAAGGGCGATGCGGAGCCTGCCTTGAAACGCGGCGACGGCGATGACCATGCCATGGGGCTGGGCCTGATTCACGGCACCCATTCCCCCGCCAACACGCCCACGGAAAATCCATACCTGATCGGGATGCTGCCGGCCGAGCTGGGCATGCACATGGACATGGCCACCGCCATATCCGCGCGCAGCACCGATGCCAAAGACGCCGCCGCTTTCATCCGGTTCGCCGTCTCGCCGCAGATGCGCGCCGTCTGGAAGGCCAAGGGCGTGGACCGTTACTGAAAACCTGAGGGGAGACTTGAATGAAGAAATGGCTTTTGGCGTCGGCGCTGTCGGCGGCCGCGTTCCTGGCGGGACCCGCGACCGCGCAATATGCCGCGCTGCCGGTACAGCCCGAGCCGCCCGGGCCGGTGAAGATTCCGGACGCGCCGCAGCTGCCCTATCACTTCGGCCAGCGGCCGGTGGCGCCCCTGGGCGAGAAATTCGGCAATGTCGCGGCCGTCACCATCATGAAGAATGGCGATCTGCTGGTCTACAACCGCAATCCCGACATCATGATGGTGGAATATGATCCCAGCGGCACCACCGTGAAGCGGGTGTTCAATCCCAACATGGCGATGAACCCCCACGGGCTGCGCATCGACGCGTACGGCAACATCTGGGCGATCGATAGCTTCCTCAATGTCATCTACAAGATGAACGACAAGGGCGAAGTGCTGAAAGTGTTCGGCGTGCGCGGCGAGAACGCCCCCTGGGACGACAGCAAATGGAACGGCATGTTCAACCAGCCGTTGGATATCGCCTTCGACAAGGACGACAATTTCTATGTGGTGCAGAGCCATGGCGGCACCTCGCCTCCCGCCGACTGCACCTTCTGCGCCACATATGACAGCCCGCAGACCCACAATGCCCATGGCCATGCGGTCTATGTCACCCATCCGCCGGCGATCCCCGGCTCCGATCCCCGGGTGATGAAGTTCGACAAGGATGGCCATCTGCTGGCTTCCGCCAGCCTGGCCCATCCCGACGGCAAGCTGCCCACCATCCATACCGTAATCGTGGCGCCCAATGGCGAAGTCTGGGTCGGCGACCGCGCCTCGCAAAAGATCCTGATCTTCGACAAGGACCTGAAGAGCCATCACGACATCCAGATGCAGAACCTGACCTGCGGTTTCTATGAAGACGCCAAGGGCCAGCTGTGGATGTCAACCGGCCGCGACGGCCTGGTGCTGAAGATGGGTTGGGACGGCAAGGTCCAGGGCTGGTACGGCAAGCATGGCGACAACACCAACTCCAACGATATCGGTGAAGGCCATTACATGGCGGTCTCGCCCGACGAGAAGACCATCTATGTGGCGGACACGGTCCTCGCGCATGTGCTGAAGCTGGAACATAACTGACCAGCTTCCCAGCCGGATAAAAGGAAAGGGCGGCACCTTGCGGCGCCGCCCTTTTAGTTGGGGACGTTTCTAGAGCGCGGCGCCCAGCGTCACAAAGACCATGCGCGGCGGAATGGGATAGCCCTGGAAGCCGCCGCTGGCGCCGGTGACGGTGATGGTGGAAATGCCCTTCACGTCGAACAGGTTGGTGATATTGCCGCTGAGCCGGAGCTTCTTGATCCACTCGCCGTCGCCGACAGTGAAGGAATAGCCCGCTTCCAGGCCGGTGAGGAACGAGCTGCCCACGCGCCAGTCGTCCGTATAGGTGGCATAGCGGCGGCCGATGAAGTCGCCGGAAACCTGCGCGTCAAACCCGCCCCAGTTGGTGGAGAAGATGAAGCGGTTGAGCCAGTTGGGCACGATCGGCACCTGCTTGCCGGCGATCAGCAGCGTGGTGTTGATGATGCTGTTGGGCAGGATGTTGTCGTCATAATGCGACTGGTTCCAGGACACCGCGTCATAGAACTGGAAATGGTCGCCGAAGTGCAGCGTGCCCGCGATATCGACGCCATCGTCGGTCACCCCGCCCACATTGACCAGGATGGCGGGATTGGGGTTGATGAAGTTGAAGGTCGCGACGTTGAACAGGCGGTTGTAGAAATCCACGTGATAATAGTTGGCCTGGCCGTCAAAGCCGGTGATCGGGCCCAGGTCCAGCTCGCGGCTGGTGCGTACGCCCGCTTCATAGGTCCAGGACCGTTCCGGATGGGCTGTGTTCTTGAAGGTGTTGAAGGCCAGCTGGCTGCCCAGGCTCCAAGGCGAGGCGCCATAAAAGTTGCTGCCCGCGGCATAAGGAACGAACTGGCGCACATTCTCTTGAACGTTGACGAAGACCTGCTCGCTATCGGTGGCGTCCCAGATCAAGCCGGCCTGCGGCAGGAACCATTCATTGGTGGTGATGGTGCCGGTGGGGAAATTGACCTGTGGGCTGGTGGCGGGAAGGCCGAAAGCATTGCCCGCCTGCAAGTTCTGCTGCTGGGTGATGACATGGTTGCCCGCGGTCTGCAGGCTGGACTTCACGCCGGCCTGCAGCAGCAGGTCGGGCGTGATGCGCCACTGGTCCTGGGCATGAAGCTGGATGTCGTCGGTGCGCAGCGACACGTCATATTGGGTGAAGTTTGGGCCGCGCGGCGTGGTATAGGGGGTCAGATCGTCATTGGCGGCCGAGAAGGGATACCAGCGGCGGCCGGTGGATGAGGCATTGCGCTCATACCAAGCGCCGATCTCGATATTGTGGTCGCCCAGCTGCCAATTGAAGGTCGACAGTTCGCCGAAGCGGTTGATGCGGTATTCGGTGGTGCGCACCTCGTAGCCGCTGCCGCCGAACTGATTGACAATGTTGGCAAGGGTGCCGGCCGAAGAGGTCGAGCCCACCACCAGCTGCGGATAATAGATGGCGAACAGACCCGGCAGGCCGGCCTGGTTGACGGGGCCCGCTACGATGCCGCGGCCGGTATCATGATGGAAATAGACCTGGTTGGACCAGTTCATATTGTCGGGCAGATGCCAGTCATATTTGGCGTAGGTCAGCACGTCCTCGCGCTGGGCGGCGCTGTGATAGTCGGTGAAATTGGTGCCCTGGGAGGCTGGCGGCGCGCCATTCGTCAGCGAGGCCTCGGCGGCCTGAAGGTTGGGGAAGAGCAGCGAGCGGGTATAGGGGAAATAGTTGATGCCCGCGGTCTGCTGATTGCCATAATTGGTGGCGTCTTCGTTCGGCTCGATCTTCCTGTTCCAGTCGGCATAGAAGGTGAGCTTGCCCATGTCGTCTTCATGGACGAACTTCAGGTTGGCCTGGTCACCGCGCTGATGGGCATTGAAGTCCCAGGCGCGCTGGTCCTGATGCAGGAAAGAGGCATAGACCGCGTTGCCGCCACCCAGATCGCCGGAATCCACGCGCACGAAGCTGCGGGTGGTGTCATAACTGCCCAGGGTCTGGCGGACATCGACGCCGAAATTCTGCGATGGATCGCTGGAGAAGGTTTCAATGGCGCCGCCCAGGTTGGAGGTCGAGGCCACGCCCAGCGAACCGGTACCCGATTCCAGGGTCACGCGGCGGATATTTTCCGAGCTGATGGCGCGGGTCGGCGACAGGCCGTTGTAGTTGCCATACTGCTGGTCGCCCAGCGGCACGCCATCCATGGTGTAGCCCAGCTGCTGGGTGGTGAAACCGTGCACCACCAGCGATTCATTCTGCTCGTTGTTGCCCCAGGGATCGGCGGTCTCATAGACCACGCCCGGCAAGGTCTCGATCGCCTTCAGCGGGCTGACGCCGGGAATGATCTTCTGCGCCTGGACATTGTTCATTGACACCGCCGACTGGGTCGCTTCGCGGTCGGAGCTGACGATCACGGTTTCCACATCGCCGCCCGTGTCGGACGGTGCCACCGTCTGCGCCCTGGCCGGAAGCGACAGGGCGCTGACCGCGGTGGTGACAAAAAGCACGCCCTTGAGCGTATGGCGCAACGACATTTGGGACCCCCTATTACGACTGCGCAAAAACGCGCGCCCGGGGCTAGGTAGGTGCGGTGCAATACGGAAAGGCCACGATTGCACGACAGATTTGTGAAAAGCACTTGCGGGTCACGCGCGACGATGCGGCCGATTGTCATGTGCCTGTCGGACTGACCAACTAGTGAACAGGCTTTGGGCAGTTGGAGCATTTCATGACGTCCTTGCGGGTGACATTTTTCGGCATTGGCTTGCTGATGGCGCCGGTCGCCGCGCAGGCGGCGCCGGTTCTGATGATTTCGATCGACGGCCTGCGTCCCGGCGATGTGCTGGAGGCGGATGCGCGCGGCTTCACCGTGCCTGTCCTCAAGAAGCTTGTGGCGGAAGGCGTTTATGCCAGCGGCGTGCGCAATGCCTTGCCCACCGTCACCTATCCCAATCACACCACGCTGATCACCGGCGTATGGCCCGCCCGCCATGGCATCGCCAACAATCCGACCTTCGATCCGCTGCAGAAGAATATGGGCGGCTGGTATTGGTACGCGGAGGACATCAAGACCGAAACCCTGTGGGACGCCGTGCACAAAAGCGGCGGCAAGGTTGCGAGCCTGTCCTGGCCGGTCAGCGTCGGCGCCAAATCGATCGATTATAATCTGCCGGAATATTGGCGCGCCGAAATCCCCGAAGACATGAAGCTGATGCGGGCGCTGGCCACACCGGGCATTGTGCCCCTGCTGGAGAAGCAGACCGGCCTGACCTATGCCCAGGCCGATGGCGAGGATGTGGAAAAGGATGTCGGCCGCGCCCGCTTTGCCGCGGCCCTGATCGCCGCCAAACATCCCATGTTCACCACCGTGCATCTGCGCGGACTGGATCATATCGAGCACGGATATGGCCCCGGTTCGCCGCAGGCCAAGGAAGCCCTGGCCACCCTGGACAAGGCGGTGGGCGAACTGGTGGCGGACGCACGCAAGGCCGAGCCCGATCTTGTGGTCGCCATCGTGTCCGATCACGGCTTCGCGCCGGTCGAGCACAGCGTCAATCTGATCGCGCCCTTCATCCGGGCGGGTCTGATCACTCTGGACGACAAGAAGAAGGTGACCGGCTGGCAGGCCGAACCCTGGGGCGGCGCCTCGGCCGCCATCGTGCTGGCCCATCCGGACGATCCCGCGTTGAAGGCCAAGGTGTCAGCGCTGTTGAAAGACCTGGCGGCCAGGCCCGAACTGGGCATCGATCGCGTCGCCGATGCGGGCGAAGTGGCGAAGATGGGCGGCACGCCGATGGCGTCCTTCTGGGTGGACTTCAAGCCCGGCTATCTGATGGGCACCGATCCGGCCGCGCCCATGGTGGGGCCGGCATCGGTCAAGGGCACGCATGGCTATTTCCCCACCCATCCGGAAATGCGCGCCACCTTCATCCTGGCGGGGCCGGGCCTTGGCAAGCACGGCGCGCTGGGCGAAATCGACATGCGCGACATCGCCCCCACCCTGGCCAGGGTGATGAAAGTGTCCCTGCCCGGCGCGGATGGAAAACCGTTGTTCTAGGACTTGGGCTTGGGCTTCTTGCCTTTATAGCCAGCGCCCTTGCCGAATTTCTTGTTGCCGGACTTTTTGTGGAAGCCGGGCTTACGCGGGGGCGCATCGCCGGGCTGATCGCCTTTCGCCACCCTCTCGCGCGGCCGTGCCGTGGACTGACCGGTCTGGTCCAACGCCGGGGAAATACGCACTCCCCCCTTCTTGCGTTCGCTGACCAGGATGGTGAATTTCGGCGCCACTTCGGGCGCGATCTGAAACAGGGTCTCCATTTCCGCCACGCGGATGGCACCGACATCCTTTTTGGTGACTTCGCCCTGACGGCAGATTTCCGGCAGCAGCCATTTGGGATCGGCGTTGCGTTCGCGGCCCACGTTCAGCCGGAACCACACACCATTGGGCATTTCACCGGACGCAGAACCGCGTTCATGCGTGGGCGGATGCTGACGCTCGCTTGTCCTATGCGGCCTGGGGCGCTGCTCGCGCGGCGCGCTATCGCCGCGATGTTCGCGCGACCCGCGATCCCGTGATTTATGGTCGCGCGATCCGTGTTCGCGCGGGGCGCGATTGTCGCGGCGATCGGGTTCTTCCTCGATGTCTTCCGGCGCCGGCAGTCCGGCGCGATACTGCTTCACGAAGGCCGCCGCCAGCTGGCGCGGATCGTGCGCTTTCAGCAATTCATCGGCGGCCGCCAGATCATCATCCGTGGCGGGCTCGGCCAGCAGGGGACTGGCCAACAGCCTTTGCCGATCCAGTTTGCGGATTTCTTCCGCCGAGGGCGCGCTACCCCACACCGCGGTGACCCTGGCGCGGCCCAGCATTTCCTCGGCGCGGCGGCGGCGCGACGGCGGCACCAGAAGCACGCTAATGCCTTTCTTGCCGGCCCGGCCGGTTCGGCCACTGCGATGCTGCAGCACCTGGGCGTCGTTGGGCAGTTCGGCATGGATCACCAGGCTGAGATTGGGCAAGTCGATGCCGCGCGCCGCCACATCGGTGGCGACACAGACCCGGGCGCGCCCATCCCGCAGCGCCTGCAGCGCATGATTGCGGTCGTTCTGGGACAGTTCGCCGGACAATGCCACGGTCGCAAAGCCGCGTTCGGTCAGTTGCGCCTCCATGTGGCGCACGGCATTGCGGGTGTTGCAGAAGACGATCGCGCCAGCAGGGTCCAGGAAGCGCAACAGATTGACCACCGCGCGCTCGATTCTGTTGCCGGCGACGCGGATGGCGCGATACTCGATATCGGCGTGACCGGATGTTTCGCCGCGCGTGGCGATGCGCAGCGCATCCTTTTGATAATGCGTCGCCAGAGTGACGATGGCCTTGGGCAAGGTGGCGGAGAACAGCAGCGTGCGGCGGTCGGCCGGCGTGGTTTCCAGAATGAACTGCAGGTCTTCGCGAAAGCCCATGTCGAGCATTTCATCAGCCTCGTCCAGCACCACGGCTTTCAGGCCCGATACTTTCAGCGCGCGCCGCTCCAGGTGATCGCGCAGCCGGCCCGGCGTGCCCACCACGATATGGGCGCCGCGCGCCAGCTCCCGCCGCTCCTGTCCCGGGTCCATGCCGCCAACACAGGAGACGATACGCGCGCCCGCATAATGATAGAGCCAGGCCAGCTCGCGCTGCACCTGCAACGCCAGCTCGCGCGTGGGCGCGATGATCAGGGCCAGCGAATCGCCGGCGGGCCCCATTGCCCCTGCGCCCTCCAGCAATGTGTCGGCCAGCGCCAGGCCGAAAGCGATGGTCTTGCCCGAGCCGGTCTGGGCGGACACCAGCAGGTCGCGGCCTTGCGCCTCCTCGGCCACGACCGCCATCTGCACAGGGGTCGCGTCCCGATAGCCGCGCTCGGCAAGCGGGCGGGACAGGGCGGGATGGGTGGCGGGGAATGTCAAGGCAGGCCTTGGAGGTGGCGGATTTCGCCCCCTCTTTAGCCCTATGCTCCGGAAAAGATAGAGGAACCCGCGATTGCGCGCTCATACCGCCCATGCGTGCTGTCCCGCATCGGCGGTATGAACCCGAAAATCGGGGTAAAAAGCCGGTTATGGCTTGGACGGTGGGGCGGCGGCGAACTCCGCGCTGTCCTTGGCCGCCAGGGTCTCGACGCCCGGCTTTTCAAAGAAGCCCAGGTCGCGCATCCAGTGGATGAAACGGTCCGGCCAGGCGCCTTCGGCCGTGAAATCGCGATAGCCGATGCCGCCGCCATGCTTGCCGCGGGCATAGATGTGGATCTCCACATTGGGGATGCCGGCATTCAGCATGGCGGCGAAATATTCATCCGCCCATACGGCATGAACCTTGTCCTGGAAGCCCGCGCCCGCGATGAAAGAAGGCGGCGCGTCTTTCGGGATCGGCGGCGTGCCATTCTTGCTCGTCCAGGCCGGCGTGAACAGCGACGGGCCCGGATAGATCGCCGCCACGAAATCGGGCCGCGACGTCACCCCGGCCAGCGGGTCGCCGGCGGCCTTGTTCCTTGCGTCGAAGTCCGGATACTGGATCGCCGCCGCCATGGTCAGTTCGGCGCCGGCGGAAAAGCCCATCACCCCGATCTTGTGCGGATCGATATGCCATTCCGCGGCATGGGCGCGAACGGTGCGGATCGCCTGCTGGATGTCATAGACCTCATCGGTCTTGGGATTGTAGCCATCGCGTCTCAGACGGTTGCGCAGGATGATGGTGTTGATGCCATACTGATAGAAATAGGGCACCTGATCGGCGCCCTCCAGTCCGATGACCAGCGTATTGTGACCGCCGCCCGGCGCGATGATGATGGCGGTGCCGGTGTTCATGCTGGCACTGGCCAGATGCACCTCGATGGAGGGGTTGTGGACATTGACGATATTGGCGACGCGGCCGTTCACCACGGGGTCCATGGTATAGACCTCGGCCTCGTTCACCCGCTTGGCGTTGAGATAGGGCGAGCCAGCCGGCCATAGTGGCATGACGATGCCGCCGGGCAGAATCGCCTGGGGTTGATATGGTCCCTTGGTCACCGGCCCCGCCTTTGGCAACATCTGCGGCGCGGGCACCGGGGGCAAGGTCTGGGCGAAAGCGGGCGCCGCCAACGCAGCGGTCAGCAAGGCGATGATCAGTTTGCGCATGAAATCTCCTGTCAAAATCAATTCGTCGGAAAAGCCGAAGACATCATCGGACACGCCGTTATCGCCCGCCGACGAAAAAAGCCCGGCTGCGATCACCACGGCCGTCCTGCTATGTAGGATGGCACCCGCTGCGCCCCTTGTTTCTTATTGCGGCTTGTTCCCCATTGGCGAGCTTAGAACCAAAAAAACCGATTTGCAGCGGCAATTTATAAAACGGGCCTGTTGCAGCGCGGCGCGGACCGGAACTATCGGAGACCTGCTCCATCCCAGGCGTTCTCATCCGACAGCGACCGTAAGGAGATCCATGATGAGAACCCAAACAACATTGCTTCAGGCTGTGGCGCTTTGCGGCGCCATGGCGTTCGCCGTTCCCGCCCTTGCGGCGGGTGCTGGTGTCGGCGCGGGCGGCACGGCAGGCGCGTCGCCGGGCGGCATAGGGACCGGCGGCGCCGCTGGTGTGGGCGGGACCACGACCGGCGGCATCAATGGTACCGGCGTTGGTGGAACCACGGGCACGGGCCTTAATGGTACCACCGGGCTTTCCAACAATCCCAGCAGCCCCGCGGCGCAGATGGACGCCAATTCGCAGAACAATGCCAATGCCGCACTGGCCCGGAACAATGCCGGTACGGCTTATGCACCCAGCGGCACCAATCTGAACGGCACGGCATCAGCCAATAACAACATAAACAGCAATGCCAGCCTTAACGGCACCACCACCGGCAGCACAACGACCGGCAGTGGCGCGGCCGGGGCCACGGCTGCCAGCCCCACCACCTCGCAAGCTGGCGTTCAGCAGTAGACCTTTCTGAGAAACAATGCCGGGCGGACCGGAAAGCCGCCCGGCATTTTGCTTTTTGCGCGATCGTGGCAGGAGCAAGGCGAGTCTACAGAACGCCATGATTCAGCCGGGAGACATTTTGCACCCTTGTCCGTTCCCTCGTCCGAAGTGGGCTCATTATTTGGAACCATGCGGGTTCCTGGAGGAAACACATGAAACTTCTGACCACGATTTGCATGCCCGCCCTGTTGCTTGGCACCGCCGCGCTGGTCACGCCGGCCGTGGCGCAAGCCGATGCTGGCGCGTCCGGCAATGCGGCCGCCGCCGCGCCTGCGCAACCGGCACAGAACGCCAACAGTGCCGCGGTCCCGACACAGGCTGCTCCCGCCCAGGACACCAGCGCGGCCGCGTCCTCGCAGACCGCAATGGGCAGCCAGTCTGGCAGCGCCGGCGCCTCCTAGTCAGGCAACACACAGATGGCGATGAACACCACCGGCAATGCCAGCGACCTGTCCTCAATTCCGGACAATCAGCACAAATACAGCCGCGCCAAGAAGTCCGCGCAGAACCGGTCTGAAGATCAGACCACCAAGGATCTCAATCAGAAGGAAGCCAGCCTTAATGGCGCCAGCGGCGGCGCGCAATAACGACCATCCTCAAAATGCAACGGCCGGGCATGACACATGCCCGGCTGTTTTCGTTTGCATGAAGCGGATAAAAGCCTCAATGCGCGTCCCGCCAGATCTGCCGGCTGACGCCATTCTCGTTCTGATTCAGGCCACGTTGATCGGCACGAGTAAGATGACCGCGGTCGAAGCGTGCATCGAAACGCTCCTCATGACGGATCGCCCGGTCTTCGGCATGCAGATAGCGCGCCTGGCGCAGCGTGATGCGGCCATCCCGGTAGTCATGGTTGATCCGCCTGTCCTGCACCGCCAGGCGATGATTTACTTCGGCACGGCGCGGGTGATGCCAGTCCCAGGGACTGGCCGAAGCGCTGCCGGCGGCAACAACTGCGCCAGCGATGCCGAACAGCGCGATCAGAAGAGTTTGTTTGAATTGCATGACCGTCTCCTTGCTTTCCAGGCCCCGGTATCGGGGTGTGTGCAAAGCCTAGAGAGACGAAGTTGAACCGGTCCTGAGACCGATATTCATGCCGCGTTCAATTTCCGAAAAACGCCGGGCGGCCTGGCCGAAAAAGGCCCCACCGGGTATCACCGGCGGGGCTGAAGTCAGCAACTGAAAATCTAGGGGAAAATTCAGATGCGGGCGGACCATATTGACTCGAACCCGGCGCGTCGAGTGCGCCACGGGCGCGCAAAGTTACATATGCGCAATCGATGGTGCGACGAAAACGCCGATGGCCGGTTGTATACCGTCAGACACGAATGCCCCGGGCGGTCTTCACATCAACCATATTCCAGGCGCTTGCCCATGCTGATCCGGTCTTCGGTCGCATAACCAAGGGTCCGATAAAATTGCTGGGCCTGCGCGCTCGCGCCACGCAGCTGCAGATTGATCTTGGTACAGCCGATCGCGCGCAGTTTCTTTTCCGCCTCGATGACAAGGGTGGTGCCGACATGATCGAAGCGATAGGCGGGAAGAACGGCCAGGGCATAGAGCCAGCCCCTGTGACCGTCATAGCCGGCCATGACCGACCCGATGACATCGGCGCCGTCGCTGGCGATCAGCAGAATCGTCGACTGCGCGCTTTTGGCCGACACGCTGGCAGCGGCGGTTTCCCAAAGGGGGTCGTCCGGCAGGCACTGTTTCCACAGCGCATCCAGGCCGGGAACATGCCGGTCTTCACACGTCGAGATCTTGATCGCCATATGGCAAAATCCCCAATTCCGCGCGCGCATTTGCCTACAGCAAGCTGTAGGGTCGCGGGTCTATTTTTCGACGAATGCACCGGCGGTATCGATCTGCGTCACACAACGCGCCCCGCGCCCGCCCGCGCATCAGGCCCCCTTTCGGCAGCATGTAGGAGAATCGCCATGGATGACAAGAGCCGCGAAGCGCTGGAAGCGGCGGTATTTCGCCGCCTGGTCGCGCATCTGCGCGCGCGGACCGATGTGCAGAATATCGATCTGATGATCACCGCCGGCTTCTGCCGCAACTGCCTGGGCGACTGGTTTCGCGAGGCCGCTGCCGAGCGGGGCCAGACCCTGGGCAAGGACGAGGCCAGAGCTGCGATATACGGCATGGCGCCGGAGGAATGGAAAGCCCGCTATCAGAAGGCCGCGACGCCGGAGCAGCTGGCCGCTTTTGCCGCGACCCAGAAACAATCCTGAATGCCGCGTTGCGGCATGATGACTGCAAAGCCATGTCGGCCGCGTTTGACGTCGCGGGCAAATCCCGCCATGCCTTTTATTCGTAGCTGCTATTCGTAGCTGCGCGCGAAAAGGCCGCCGATGGTGGCGCTGGTCAGCAGATGCCCCTTGGCCGCGGCCAGGAACTGCTCCCGCGTCAGCCCCGGTGCCAGGGTCGGCTCCAGATCCGTCGCCATCACCGTGATCATGTAATGATGCGGACCATCGCCCTGCGGCGGACACGGCCCCATGTAATTGGCCAGGCCACGGGTGTTGCTACCGCCGGTGAAGCCTTTGCCGGCGCTGCCGTCGCCTTCCTTCAATTCCGTGGTGGTGGGAGCGATGTTGTAGGCGACCCAGTGCGATACGCCGGCGCCATATTGGCCATCGATATCATACATCAGGATCGCAAAGCTTTTGGTGTTTGCCGGCGCATTGTGCCAGGCAAGCTCCGGCGAGACATTCTGCCCGGGACAGGGACAAATCGCGGGATTGCGTGGGCTGCAGGCCCGCTTCTGATCGTTGCTGCCGAAACGGGCCGGAATGCGCGCGCCATCCTGAATGGAAGTGGAGGTCAAGGTCATCCAGGGCGCGGCGAACGCCAGATTGCCGACCCACAAGCTTGCCGCCAGACCCAGAACAAATGCCCGCATTTCCCACTCCCCATATTTTATGTTCCCGCCACAGCGGATCGAACCGTGGTCCGCCCGGCCCTCGATTCCCAGCCTATCAGAACCAGGCCCAACCGGATAAGAATGCATCAAGCGCAAACACAGCGACAGGGGAATAGCATGATGCCCGAAATCAAGCAGGTTCTGGACGCGCGGTTTGAGCGTCTGATCAGCGGAACAGCCCATTTGCATCGTCTTTATACGGGCTGCCGCTGGGCCGAGGGCCCGGCCTATTTCCCGGCGGGCCGCTATCTGGTGTGGTCGGACATCCCCAACAATCGCATGTTGCGCTATGACGAATGCAATGGCGAGGTCTCTGTTTTCCGCAATCCCTCGGACTATGCCAATGGCAATACCGTCGATCGCCAGGGCCGGCTGGTCACCTGCGAGCATGGCGGCCGCAGGGTCAGCCGCACCGAACATGACGGCCGCGTCACCTGTATTGCCGATCGCTACAACGGCAAGCGGCTGAACAGTCCCAATGACGTCGTCGTGAAATCGGATGGCTCGATCTGGTTCACCGATCCGACCTACGGCATCGATTCCGATTATGAAGGCCATAAAGCGGAAAGCGAGATCGGCGCGTCTTATGTCTATCGCGTCGATCCGCAAAGCGGTGAAATCCGCGTCGTGGCCGACGACTTCGCGAAACCGAATGGCCTTGCCTTCTCTCCAGACGAGACCAGGCTTTACATTGCCGATACCGGCCGCACCCATGGACGCGATCTGCCGGCGCATATCTGCGTCTTCGATGTGGGCGATAACGGCAGGCTGAGCGGCGGCAAGGTCTTTGCCGACTGCACGGCCGGGCTGTTTGACGGCTTCCGCATCGACGATACGGGGCGATTGTGGAGCAGCACCGGGGAAGGCGTGCACTGCTTCGACCCCGATGGCACGCTGATCGGAAAGCTGCTGGTCCCAGAGGTCGTTTCCAACGTCTGCTTCGGCGGTCCCAAGCGCAACCAACTTTTCATATGCGGGACGACGTCGCTCTATGTCGCGCATCTGCATGTCAACGGCGCCAAGACCTTTTGATGACCGGGCCTGGGACCGAACGCGGAGCCTGGCGGCTACACCTGCGGGCGCCGGGCGCGGCTGCGCCCCAAAACAGGAAAATTCCGGGAGATCGAAGTGGTGGGCGGTATAGGGATCGAACCTATGGCCCCTACCATGTCAAGGTAGTGCTCTCCCGCTGAGCTAACCGCCCCACCGTCCGGAAGGGCGCTTCTATAGCCTTGCGGATATGCGGGGGGCAAGCAAAAGCCGCCGGCCCGAAAACCACCGCCGGAACCGGCCCTCCCGCCGGTCCCGGCATATGGCTGTTCAGCGCTCCGACGCCAGGCTGAAGGTCACCGTGGCCAGAACCTGGCTGGCCACCGCGGCTCCATCCCGCAAGGCCGGCTTGTAGGTCCAGTGCGCCATGATCCAGGCCTGCGCCGTCTGGTCCAGCTCGACCCGTCCGCTGGATGTGACGATGTCTGCCTGGATGACCCGGCCTTCCGCCGACACGGTCAGGCGCAAGGTCACCTTGCCTTCCTCGCCCATGCGCCGGGCAATGGGCGGATAAGACGGCACGGTGTGGGTGGACGAAATGGCCGTGGCCGCGCGATCGGTCCCCGCGGAGCTTTTCACGCTTGCATTGCCACCCGAAGGCGGCTGCGCGGTCTGGCTGGCGATGCTGTTGTTGTTTTCCATCGGCGCCATAGCGAAATCCGGCAGCGGCACAACGGGCGCCGTGACATGCTGCATCACGGGTTCGGGCGGTGGTAATGGCGTCGGCTTTTGTGTTTCGGGCACCGGCACGAAATCGAGAACATGAATCATACCTGGCAGATGGGTCGCCAGCCCATGGGTAAACAGCCAGAAGCCGGCCAGCTGCAGGCCGATTGCCGCGGCAACCATGGGCAAGCGGCGCGAGAGTGCCTGACGGCGGTCGAAAATGATGTGGGAAGGACGCTCCATATTTCCTCCTTTTAAGCCCGGCTGAAGGTGCCGCGCTGTAAAATGTTACGCTTGTTTTTGCCTGATTTATATGGATAAGTTGAACCATGGCCGTTGTGAAAACAGCGTCATGCCGCACGCTTTGGTTTTGCGTTTCGGTTTGATCGCCAAGGGCGCGACGGAACATTCGCGGCCGACACCGCGCCGGATTTTCAAGATATCGGCGGCTGAGCCTGAAGGATCAGGCGGCCTTCAACATGCGATCCACTTCCGACACGATCTCGCGCAGGTGGAACGGCTTGGACAGGACCTTGGCCTGTTTGGGCGCGCCGGAGGCCGGATGCAGCGCCACCGCGGCAAAGCCGGTGATGAACATGATCTTCAGGGCGGCGTTTCGTTCGGCGGCGCGTTTGGCGAGTTCGATCCCGTCCATACCCGGCATCACGATATCGGTCAGCAGCAGATCGAAAGTGAAACCCTGGAGACATTGCCAGGCTTCATCGCCATCGCCGAAATCGGTCACCACATGGCCGGCCTTGACCAGCGCCGCGGCAAGGAACTTGCGCAAGGATTCGTCGTCTTCCGCCAAAAGGATATGCGCCATGCCTGCCTGCCAGCCCGTCCCTTTATAAAATGCCTATACCGGGCAAGGCTGTAAACCGTGGTTAACAGGAAAGCTTGCCAGGCCCCCGTCCCGGTGCAACCTTTGTGGCGGTAGCGAGTCTTGACCCAGATGGCAGCCGAACCCGAACCCTTTCGCCTGGAGCGCCCGACGCTGCCGTCGGTGCCGTTCCTGTTTGCCTCGCCCCATTCCGGGCGCAGCTATCCGGCCAGCCTGTTGGAAAATACCAGGCTGGATGCCATCACCCTGCGCCGTTCCGAGGATGCCTTTGTCGACGAGCTGTTCGCCGGGGTGGTGGATCTGGGGGCACCCCTGCTGGCGGCCCAGTTTCCCCGCGCCTTCCTGGACGTGAACCGCAGCAGCACCGAGCTGGATGCCGGCATGTTCGCCGCCCCGCTCAACGTGCCGGTGGATGCGCCAAGCCCGCGGGTCAGCGCCGGATTGGGGGTCATTCCCCGCATCGTGCGCGATGGCGCGGAGATCTATCGCGGCAAGCTGGACACCAGCGAGGCGGAAGCACGGATCAGCCAGCTCTATCGGCCCTATCACCAGATGCTGGCCGCCTTGATCGAGGAGACCCGCGCCCGGTTCGGTGTGGCGGTGCTGATCGACTGCCATTCCATGCCCTCGGCCCTGTCGGTGCCCGACATTGTGCTGGGCGACCGCTATGGCGCCAGCGCCGCGCCCGCTTTGACCGCGCGGGCGGAAAGCGCCTTTGTCCGCGAGGGATTTTCGGTGGCGCGCAATACTCCTTATGCCGGCGGCCACACCACGGTGCTGCACGGCCGGGTGGCGGCGGGCTGTCATGCGCTGCAGATCGAGGTGAACCGGGCGCTTTATCTGGACGAGGATAAAATCGTCAAAAAGGCCGCCTTCGAGGCGGTAAAGAGCCGCCTGACACGGGCCCTGCGCGCGATGATGGCGATCCCGCTGGCCCAGCTGGGCCGCCCGGACTCCCGTCCCGAAGCGGCGGAATAGTGATTTTTCCGTGGCCCTGAAACCGGGGCTGGCGCGCCCGCGTTTGTGATACCGGGTAATCCGTGGAGGTTCCGGCATGACAAGATTCCGGGCCATTCTTCTTTGTGGTTTCACCCTTCTTCCCGCCATGGCCAGCGCCGAGGAGCTTGCGCCGGTTGCTCTCAACAGCCTGTCAAAGGCGCCCGCCAATGTGGCCTCGCTCAAGGTGATGGACCAGAAGGGCGAGGTCATCGGCCAGGCGCTGCAGATCCAGTCCGACCAGGATGGCCGTCCAGCGGCGCTGTCCTTCCGCGCCAACAATGGCAGCACGGTCGTGATCAGCGCGGCGGCAACTGGTTATGACGGCAAGTCGCTGGTCACCAGCGATGACCAGCCACAGATCGCGGCGCTTTCTGGCGTCCGCACCGCCGCGAACTGAATAGGCGCAATTCTAGCTCTATTTGCGCGAGCAATTTGCGGGCTGGCCAGGAGCGAGGGAGCAAGATCATCAAGCACATTTTGCCTTAGGGATTTTGGCCTCTGGGCAGGAGCGCCGAGCGACGTGGACTGAGCGTCCACGAGCGATGGCGCGACGAACCCAGAGGGCAAAAGACCAAGGCAAAAAAAATGGCCGCTCCGAAGAGCGGCCAAGTTCAGGGAGGAAACGCCCAGGAAGGGCGGCGGCTTCGCAATCAAGGATCGCGATACCGCGCTGCAGCAATATGACGGAGAGGCGACCTGTCTGCAAGGCACAAAGTATAACAATTCTAGACAAAACGCCGCAGAAACGCTGGAAAAAACTGTCACAATTGCCTGATTTTTCCTCATTTGCCGCCTCCTTCATCACCGCTGCAATGCAGCAATGCGGCAAGCGGTGAACGAGGCAGATTCATCACACCGTCGCAAGCACGCAACAAAAGATTCGCGCGGGTCAGCTATCCCCCGCCTCAGATGAGGCTGGAGACATCCGATGGCCGAAGTTGCTTGGTTCGAAAATGTGCTGGGAAGTTTCAACCCGCCGCGCGTTTCGGCCCCACCGGCGATCGCGGTAGACACCGCCCGTTTTGGACGCCACCGCACCATTTTCATCTCGGACACCCATCTGGGCACCCGCGGCTGCAAGGCCGACGCGCTGGCCGACTTCCTGGCGCACAATGAATGCGAGATGCTGTTTCTGGTGGGCGACATTGTCGACGGCTGGCAGCTGAAGCGCCGCTGGTACTGGACGGACATGCACAACCAGGTCGTCTCGCAGATCCTGCGCAAGGTCGATGCCGGCACGCGCGTGATCTTCGTGCCGGGCAATCATGACGAATTCGCGCGTGACTATGCGGGGCGCCTGTTCGCGGGCGTGGAAATCATCAACGAAGCGATCCACGAAACCGCCGATGGCAAAAGACTATGGGTGCTGCATGGCGACCGGTTCGACGGCGTGATCGCCTATGCCAAGTGGCTGGCCCATGTCGGCGACTGGGCCTATGGCATGGCGCTGCGCCTCAACGACATGCTGTTCGCCGTGCGCAAGCGGCTGGGCATGCCCTACTGGTCGCTGTCGGCCTTCCTGAAACACAAGGTCAAGAACGCGGTCGAATATATCTCCCGCTTCGAGGAGATCGTGGCGCGCGAAGCCGAATTGCGGGGCGTGGACGGGGTGGTATGCGGCCATATCCATCACGCCGAAATTCGCCAGATCGGCGGCGTCCTCTACCTCAATGACGGAGATTGGGTTGAAAGCTGCAGCGCCCTTGTCGAAGATGCCCGCGGGCATATGGAGATTCTTCGCTGGGCAGACCCTCAACAGAGACACGCCCCCAGGCATGCGGGAACACACGCAGGCGAGATTCCGGTTGTGGCTGCCCCAGCCCCTGCGGCCGCGCCTGTACCCGCGTAGAGCCAAGCGGCTGCAGCCGGGACCGCTTCCCGGCGTGGCGGCGCATTTGAAAATCATGATCGTGACCGATGCCTGGACGCCCCAGGTGAACGGCGTTGTGCGCACGCTGGAGACGTTGGGCAAGGATCTGGCGGCGCTGGGTCATACGGTGCGCTACATCACGCCACTCGGCCGGCGCACCTTTCCGCTGCCCACTTATCCCGAAATCCGGCTAGCGCTGTTTCAGCGCAGCGCCCTGACGCGGGAAATCCGCGAATTCGCGCCCGATGCGGTGCATATCGCCACCGAAGGCTCGCTGGGGCTGACCGCGCGGCGGATCTGCCTGAAGCACGGCATTGCCTTCACCACCGCCTTCCACACCCGCTTCGCCGAATATGTCCATGCCCGCTTCCGCATGGTGCCCGAACGCGTGATCTGGCGCTGGCTGCGCTGGTTCCATCACCCCGCCACCGCGGTGATGGTGGCGACCCAGACGCTGAAACGCGAGCTGGCCGATCATGGCTTCAAGCATCTCGCGCTGTGGTCGCGCGGCGTGGACATCGACAAATTCCGTCCCCTGGCCGGCGAACGCCTGCCTTACGAAGGACCGATCTGGATTTATGTCGGGCGGGTGGCGGTCGAGAAGAACATCGAGGCCTTCCTGGCGCTGGACCTGCCGGGGACCAAGGTGGTGGTGGGCGACGGCCCGGCCAGGGGCATGCTGTCGCGGAAATATCCGGCGGTGCGGTTCCTGGGCGCGCTGTCGGGCGAGGCGCTGACGCGCGCCTATGCCGGCAGCGATGTCTTCGTCTTCCCCAGCCGTACCGACACATTCGGCCTGGTGACCTTGGAAGCGCTGGCCTGCGGCCTTACCGTTGCGGCCTATCCGGTAGAGGGCCCCCGGGATGTGGTTGGCCCGGAGGTGCCGGGCGGTCCCGATGTGGCCGTTCTGGATGAAGACCTGCACAAGGCCTGTCTGGGCGCCCTGGAACTGGCCCGGAACCCACGCGCGGTCACCCCCAGGATCTTCGCCGAGAACCATTCCTGGCGGGCCTGCACGCTTCAGTTTCTGGGCAATATCGCGGTCGAACCCGACCTGGACGAGCCCAAGGCGAAGAAGGGTTAATCCGCCGCCGGACGGCTTTATCCAGATAGCATCGCTGGGCTAGAAGGAACTCCGAAAGCCCGGTATCCGCCTCATCTCATGACCGCGACCAGCGCCCGCCTGACGGCCCGCGAATATGCGTTTTTCGGCCTGGCGCTGCTGTTCTGGGCGGGGTTTGTCATCCTCCTGGGCAAGGACACCAGCTGGGACTTCCGCAATTACCACTGGTATGCGCCTTATGCCCTGCTGCATCACCGCATGGCCATCGATGTCGCGGTGGCGCACCAGGCCAGTTACTACAATCCCTATCTGGATGTCCCCTTCTACTGGCTGGCCACCCACACCCACGCCTGGATCGCGCTGGGCCTATTGGGCGCGGTGCAGGGCACCAATCTGATCCCGCTCTATCTGATGGCGCGGTCCGTACTTCGGGTCGAAGCCAGCCTCTCCGACCGCAAGATCATGGCGGGCGCGCTGGCGCTGCTGGGACAAGTGGGCGCGCTGACCCTGACCGAATTCGGCACCACCTATTACGACAATGTGATGAGTGTGCTGGTGCTGTCGGGACTGGCCATTCTGGTCCTGAACCGCGACACGCTGCGCCAGGGGCCCCTCGGACGGGCGGCGGCGCTGGCGGCGGCGGCAGGCTTGCTCACCGGCATGGCCATGGGCCTGAAACTGCCAGAGATGCCGTTCTGCATCGGCTTTGCCGGCGCGTTGCTGGCGCTGGGCGGCGGCTGGAAACACCAGGCGGCCCGGCTGCTCGCCGGCGGCATCGCTGGGGTTGCAGGCTTCCTGATCTTCAGTGGTCCGTGGATGCTCTACATCTACCATCTCACCGGCAACCCCCTGTTTCCCTATTTCAACGAATATTGGCGTTCGCCACTGGCGCTGCCCGCGCCCTATCGCGACCTGCGCTTCGTGCCGGCCTTCCGGCCTTGGTGGCAGCAGCTGTTCTTCCCGGTTCTTTTCACCATCGACTGGCACGTCGCGGACGATCTGGGCTTTCAGGACATCCGCGTCTGTGTCGCCTATCTGGCGGTGATCGCGGCCACCGGCTTCTGGGTCCTGCGCCGCGAAAGCCGCGACCCGCTGCTGGACAAGCGCGTTTGCGCCATTCTCTTCGCCTTTTCGGCGCTGGCCTATTTCGAATGGCTCAGGACGTTCGCCATCTACCGCTACATCATCCTGTTCGAGATGCTCAGCCCCCTGTTGATCATCGCGGCGGTGGGGCTTCTGCCCATGGCGCGCAAGAGCCGCTATCTGATGCTGGGCGCCATCGCGGCCTGCTGCCTCCTCTCCGCCCGCAGCGATTTCCTGGAGCGGGCGCCGGTGGAAGACCCCTATGTGCAGGCCGCCCTGCCGCCCATTCCCCGGCCCGATCACACCATGGTGCTGATGACCGGGGACGCGCCGATGGGCTTCATTGCCACCACCTTGCCCCCCCAGATCCCGGTGCTGCGCATCGATGGCTGGATGGTGCAGCCGCGCGACGGCACCCTGATCACCAAACAGATGATGCAACGGGTCAAGGCCCAGCTGGCCAGCGGCGGCGATCTCTATCTGATTGCCGATGCCGGCGACATGACCCGCGCCCATGACGCCCTGGCCGACTATCACCTGGCCATCCGCTGGCCGGAGTGTCAGCAATTCGATACAAACCTGATTGGCACCTACCAATGGTGCCCGCTGGCCAAGAAGACCTGAAGGGACCCAAATCCGTGAACGTCGCAGTGCTGGTGCCCTGCTACAATGAGGAAGCGGCCATCGCCATGGTGGTGCGCGACTTCCGCGCCGCCCTGCCAGACGCCACGGTTTATGTCTATGACAACAATTCCAAGGATCGGACAGCGGCGCGCGCTGCCGAAGCCGGCGCGGTGGTGCGCACGGAAATGCGCCAGGGCAAGGGCAATGTCGTGCGCCGCATGTTCGCCGACATCGAGGCCGACATCTATGTGCTGGTGGATGGCGACGACACGTATGACGCCGGTGCAGCCCCGCGCATGATCGCCCGCATGCTCGATGAAGGCGCGGATATCCTGACCGCCCGCCGCGTCCATACCGATGCCGCCGCCTACCGGCCCGGCCATGTGCTGGGCAACCGCATGCTGACCGGCCTGACCGCGACGCTGTTCAATGTTCATCTGTCGGACATGTTGAGCGGCTATCGGGTGTTCTCGCGCCGGTTCGTGAAATCCTTCCCCTTCACCGCGGAGGGCTTCGCCATCGAGACCGAACTTACGGTTCACGCCGTGCGGCTGATGATGCCTATGTCGGAAATGGACACACGCTACAAGGAGCGGCCGGTCGGATCGGTATCCAAGCTGAACACCTATCGTGACGGTTTGCGCATCCTGGGCACCATTGGCTATCTGGTGCGCGAGGAGCGGCCGCTAGTGTTCTTTTCCACCATCGCGGCGATTTTCGCGGCTGTCGCCATCCTGATCGGCGCGCCGGTGGTGTCGGAATATTTCCAGACCGGGCTGGTGCCGCGCCTGCCCACGGCGGTGCTTGCCACCGGCCTGATGGTGATCGCCTTTCTGTCATTGACCTGTGGGCTGATCCTGGACACGGTGACGCGCGGCCGCTGGGAAGCCAAGCGCATGGCCTATCTCGCCATTCCCGGCCCGCAAGCCCTCAAGTGAGCCGCCTCGCGTCCCTTGCGCGCTATCTGCTGCGCCATTCCTTTGTCCGTTTCGGGGTGATCGGCGCTTGCGGCTATGTGGTGGGCGTGAGCGTCCTGGCACTGGCCACCGGCCCCCTGCGGCTGAGTTTCGCCGCAGGCAATGCGCTGGCCATTTTCATCGCCATGGCTTTCACCTGGCAGGGCAACCGCCACTTCACCTTTCGCGCCCAGCGGGCCCGGGGGTTTGCCGGCGCGCTGCAGGAATGGCTGAAGTTCATGGGCGCCAACTCGCTGGGTGCCCTGGCCAACTATCTGACCGCCCTGGCGCTGGTGCATTACGCGGCCTTTCCGCTCAGCAACAAGTTTGTCGCCCAGGCTATCGGCGTTCTGGTCGGGCTGATCTTCAACTTCACCTTGTCCAAGACCTTGGTATTCCGGGGAGCCTCATGAAGGTGATCGCCATCACCGGCGGCGGCGCCGGCATCGGCCGGGGCATCGCCTGGCACTTCGCCCGCGCGGGCTATGCCGTCTCCATCACCGATTCCGACCGCCAGGCCGGCAAGGAGGCGCTGCAGGTGATGCGGGAAGCGGGCGTGAACGCGATCTTCGTATCCGGCGATGTCTCCAAACCGGCGGACGTCAATCGCTGGCTGGCGCAGACCAAAGCCAGACTGGGCTGCCCGGATGTTCTGGTCAACAATGCCGGCATCGAGATCCGCAAGGACGTGCTGGCGCTTTCTATCGCCGCGTTCGATCGCGTCATCGCCACCAACCTGCGCGGCACCTTCATCTGCTCGCAGGCCGCGGCGAAGATGATGGTCAAACGCGGGCGGGGCGGAGCGATCATCAACATCGCCTCCACCCGCGCCTTCATGTCGGAGGCCGGGACCGAGGGCTACACCGCGTCCAAGGGCGGCATTGTGGCGCTGACCCATGGCATGGCGATCAGCCTGGCCCGGCATCGCATCCGGGTGAATTGCATCAGTCCGGGCTGGATCGAAACCGCGGACTGGCAGAAGGCCAGCAAGGCAAAAAAGCCGCATCATTCCAAAGCCGACCGGGAACAGCATCCGGTAGGCCGGGTCGGGGCGCCGGAAGATGTGGCCAAGGCCTGTCAGTTCATCGCCGAGGATGCGGGCTTCATGACCGGCCAGAACCTGATTCTGGATGGCGGCATGACGGTCAAGATGATCTACGTCTAGGCTCCCAAAACAAAAAGGCGCCGGCTTTCGCCGGCGCCTTTGTCGGTTCTGTCAGAGGATCAATGATGCGCCGCCAGCGCCCAGAGATGGGCGACCATGGCGTCCTTTTCCGGCGCCTTGACCTTGTTGAAGGCGGCTTCGGCATCACCCTTCTGGCCGGCAGCCAGATAGGCCTGTCCCAGGCGCATCTGGGCGTTGTTGGCATCCTTGAGCGGCTTCTTCATGCCGCTCTGGATCACGCCGATGGCTTCCTTGGCCTTGCCTTCACCGATCATGTTCTCACCCACCAGCACCAGGTCGTCGCCCTGGGGCGCGGCATTGGCGGCGGCTAGAGCCTTGGCCTCATTGGCGGCATTGGCTGCGGCTTGCTGCTTGGCGGTGGCCAGGAGGCGCATGGAACGGTCGTCGGTCAAAAGCTTGGCGGCAACGCCCTTCTCCAGCGCGGCCTGGGCTTCGGCGGCGAGCTTGAACTGCAGGGCGTACTGGGCCAGCTGCACATAATCGTCCTTGGTCTGCATGCTGCCGGTGAGCAGACGAATGCGGCTGATGTCCAGGCTGTTGTGGTCGTTGAGGCCCTTGGCGCGCTCACCCAGCTTCAGCAGATCCGACCAGTATTCCGGCTTGGGATTGCGCGAGACCAGCTGTTCCAGCGCGGCGCGCTGGGTGACTTCGTCGCCGGTCTCATAGGCGCAGCGCGCCTGCAGCTGCAGCGCGGTTTCATTGCCGCCAAGGCTCTTGGCGTAACGCACGCAGCCGGCATAATCGCCGCTCTTGTAATAGGCCTGGGCGATGATCAGCTGGGACTGGGCATCCAGCGCGCCATTCTTTTTCAGCAGCTCGCCATCGGCGATGACGTCCTTGAACTTGCCGGCATTATAGTCGTTGGCGAACTTGGCCTTGGCGGCGGCCGCGCCGCCCAGCGCCACGTCGCCGGTCTTCACGCCGATGGCCTGCTTCATCGAGTTGATGACCGCGGTGTCGTCAGGGGTGGATTTGACCGCCTCGGCTTCCTTGAGCTTGGCCAGGGCGGCGTCGTATTTGCCGGCCGAATACAAGGCCTTGGCCTCATTCAGCAGCGGACCGACCTTGGCGCTGACCGTAAGCGCCTGGGCGGGAAGGCCCATGGCCAGGACAGCGGTGCCAGCGACAGCGGTACCCAGGAAAATCGCCGTCAGAGCGGCACGCATTTTACGGACAGGCATAACAAGACCTCTTTCGCGTTCATCACAAAAAGGGAAAGCGTGCGGGGTGGCCCACACGCTTTTCACCCACAGCCGTAGCCCTCACAGCTTAGTTATACTGATCGATCCCGGTAAAACCAATATGGGTCGCGCCGAGGCGCTGGGCATCCGCCAGCACCTTGGCCACGGCGTCATATTTGGCCAGCCGGTTCGCATTCACATGGATTTCGGGTTGCGGATTCTTGCGGGCCGCATCCTCGAAATAGGAGTCCATGGTCCCACGATCCACGGGGGTGCCATTCCAGGTGACCGTGCCGTCAAAGTCCACACCCAGTTCCACCGTCTCCGGCTCAACCGTCGGAGGGGTGCTGTTGGGGGCGGGCATATCCAGCTTCACCGCATGGGTCTGGATGGGCAGGGTGACGATCAGAAGCACAAGAAGAACAAGCATCACGTCGATCAGCGGCGTGGTGTTCATCTCCACCATGACTTCGCCGTCAGCAGTACCAGTACTCATTGCCATGGCGGATTACCTCAATAGCTGCCAGCTTCCAGGGAGTGGGGCTCGGTGATGAAGCCCACTTTCTGGATGCCGGCTTTCTGACAGGCCAGGATGACGCGGCCGATGGCCTCGAAACGCACATTCTTGTCGCCGCGAATATGCACTTCGGGGAGCTGTTTGCCCGACGCCGCCGCCCTTTTCAGGGCATCAACGAAGTTGCGCTCCATCGTCGCCGGATCAACCGGCACGTTGTTGTAGTACATCTGCTCGTCGGGCGTCACCGCGATCACAATATTCTCAGGCTTCGTCTGGGTGACGATATTGCGATAGGTCGGCAACTGGACGGGCACCACCTTGAGCACCACCGGAATGGTGACCAGGAAGATGATGAGCATCACCAGCATCACGTCCACCAGGGGGGTGGTATTGATCGTGACGTTCAGATCCGCTTCATCATCTTCGACGGCATGTTGGACGTCGACTGCCATAAGACTAACTCCGAAAGGGCCTGTCTCTTACTTCTTGCTGATGAGATAGGCCTGCAGGTCGCCCGCGAAAGCGCGCAGCTTCTCGGTGATGACCTTGTTGCGGCGGACGAGGTAGTTGTAGAGCAGCACGGCGGGCACCGCGACGAACAGACCGATGGCGGTCATCTGCAGCGCTTCACCGACCGGACCGGCGACCTTGTCGATGGACATCTGGCCGGCGACGCCGATGCCGATCAGCGCGTTCAGAATGCCGATAACGGTGCCGAGCAGACCGACGAACGGCGCAACCGAACCGACCGAACCGAGGAAGGCGATGCCGCCCTGCAGACGGGCATTGGCGTCTTCCAGCTGACGGGTCAGGGTCATGCCGATCCAGTCCGACAGGCCCACCAGGGTGGTGCCGCCGGAGGATGCCTTGAGGCCGGCTTCGGCGATGCCGCGGAACACGGAGTTCTTCGGCAGCTTGTCCACGCCTTCATTCAGGGTGGCGGAGGTCCAGAACTTCTTCTCGACCTGGGTGGCCTGGCCGATGATGCGCTGCTGTTCGATCCACTTGGTGAAGAAGATGTACCAAGTGCCGGCCGACATGATCACCAGCACGCCCAGGATGGTGCGCGAGATCCAGCCGCCATTTTCCCACATATGCTGCAGGCCGTAGGGCGTGGACTGGTCGGCGGCATTGACCTTGGCGGCGGCGCTGCCGGCCGGGGCGGCGTCACCAGCGGGAGCTGCAGCCGGCGCGGCGGCATCCGGCGCGGGCGCGGCCGGAGCAGCGGCAGGCGCGGCCGGAGCCGGGGCCTGGGCGAGCGCCGGGGCAACCGCGCCCAGGCTGGTCATGGCGACGATAGCGACAGCGACCGTCAGTTTCTTGAAGTTCATTTTTTTACTCCGTGGGTAAACCGAAAAGAAGGAATGGACGAAAAAGGACCTGTTACTTGGCGTCTTTCAGATTCCAAGTGACATTGATTTGGGTCTTGGCCGCGGTGGGCGCGCCGTTCAGCGTCGGCGGCTGCCAGCGCCAATGGGACTTGATCCAGTCGCAGGACGCGCTGTCGAGACGGTCGGAACCGCTGCCCTTCACCACGCTGCACTCGGTGACGTTGCCGTCGGTGCCGATGTTCACTTCGACCAGCGTGGTACCCTGCTCGCCCAGACGCACCGAAATCGGCGGATAGGGAGGCTGGGTGTGCGTGCGCATGATGGGGCGCAGCGGGTCATTGGTGATGGCGTGCGTGGGCGGCGCGGGCGGCGGCGGCGGCGGCTTGGGCGCCTCGGTATGAACCGGCGGCGGCGGCGCGGTGGCAACCTGGAAATCAGGAACGATGGCGACCGGCGGCGGCGGCTTGACCAGATCTGGCGGCGGCGGCGGCGGCGCCTTGGGCGGGGTCTTCTGCGTATCGACCGTCGCCTTGATTTCCTGAAGCTGCTTCATCAGCGCGCCCTGCGCCAGAGCCGCTACAAGGCCGGCGATGCCGGCTACATGAATAGCGATGACGATCGCTACACTCGTCGCCTTACTCGTGGCGCTCTTCTCTTGGACTTGCAGATGATTCGGACGTTCCATGCGCTCTCACTCAAAACAGAAAAACCGGCACTCGCGCGCCCGGCCCAACAGATTGTTCGAGACCAAAGTCTACCCAACGCGACGCCGTATGCTGACGCCTTAGCCGGAAGCTTTTAAAGCAATCGCTTACTCTCTTGGCAAGAGGTATCGCAGCCAACAGAGAGGCTGAAAATGGCGCTTTCATGCCCATCCGCGCCGCCTTGCATGATCGGGCAGCGTTCGGACCGCGTATCGCAGCTGCACCCTTCGCATATGCAGCATTACACAATTCGGCATGTAAGCCTCGGCACAGCCGACGGAAATCGCCTCACAGGCTTGTGACACAAAGCGGTCGCACATAACGGCAAAGCCAGCGGCGGGTGCCCTGAAGCGTGCATCGAGTTCCGTTGCGACATCTTTGCTTTTTCGCCGCCGGCAAAATTCGCGAAGATATCGGCCAACCATCGGCCCGAACGTAAGGATCACGTAAAATGCGATATCTCCACACCATGGTGCGCGTCTCCGATCTCGACGCATCGCTGGATTTCTACTGCAACAAGCTTGGTCTTGTGGAAATCCGGCGAATGGAGAACGAAAAAGGGCGTTTCACGCTGGTTTTCCTCGCCACGCCCGAAGACGCCAAGCGCATTGGCGAAGGTGGAATGGAAAGCCCGGTTATAGAGCTCACTTATAACTGGGATGAGAAAGATTATGCCGGCGGCCGCAATTTCGGCCATCTGGCCTATCGCGTCAGCGACATCTATGGCCTTTGCGAGAAGCTGATGGCCGCCGGTGTTACCATCAATCGCCCGCCGCGCGATGGTCACATGGCCTTCATTCGTTCGCCCGACGGCATCTCCATCGAGCTTTTGCAGGACGGCCATCTCGAGCCCAGGGAACCCTGGGCCTCCATGCCCAATACAGGCAGCTGGTAAAGCCAAAACAAAAACCCCGCCATCGCTGGCGGGGTTTTTCACATTCGATGTGCGGTTCTCAAATGCGGCCCAGAACCGTCAAAATACCAACCTGCGTCGTCGAGCCGTTGTTGCCGCGGACCCAGTCATAATTCAGGCCCAGCTCCCAAGTGTCGGTATGCGCGCCCAGGCTGAGGCCCGCGATCGCATTGCCGGTATCGGGATCGGGACCGATAAAGGTCATGGTGTTGCCCGCGGTGGAACGGCCGCCGGTCGACTCGAACGCCGCCTTGATCTTCACCGGGTCCTGCAGGAAGTCGTAGCGATAACCCAACCGCGCTTCCGGCGTCAGCTCGAAGCCCCACAGGCTGATATTGCCCTTCACATCCGCGCCCAGCGCGCCACGCAGCGAATTGGCGAAATAGGGCGCCACGTCCAGGTCCAGGCCCGGGCCGCCATTGGCTTCCTGATAGCCTTCCTCGCGCAGGGTCAGGCCGTCCAGGCTGACATGCGGGTCCACTTCGATGCCGCCATAATGCAGGGTGACACCGGTATTGGCGCCCAGCGCCAGCATGGCGCCGGGCCGCTTGCTGGTGGCCTCGCGCGAGACCCCGCCCACATCCAGGAAACGGGTTTCGTCGAAATCGCCGTAAGCCGCGTCGAGATGGGTATCCAGGAAGGCGTGCTTGCCATGCCAGTCGGTATAGCCGGTGAGCATGTACCATTGGGTATTGGTGCGAGTGTTGCGCGGCAGATCCTGGGAGACATCGCCCGTATAGAAAGTGAAGGCGCTGCCATACCAGCCATTGCGCGGGCTGCCGCCGTCCATGCCCAGAGTGAAGCCGAAACCATGATCCTTGTAATCGGTCAGCGAACCGTCGGCCGAGACACGGCCTTTATTGTTGATCTGGCCGGTGAATTCCTCGCCCCACAGCGTGGTGTCGCCAGCCTCGCCCGAGAAGCTGCGCAACAGCCGCTGGCGCGCCGCCACCGGGCCGGTCGCCTGGTCGGTGAGCATGACGGCGATCTCGCGCGTGCCGCCGGACACGTCGGGAGCGAATTGCGAGAAGACCCGCTGGGCCTGCTGCTGGGAGGCGGCCACATTGATCCCGCTCGAAGCCACGCCCGGGGTGTTGTAGACGGTCAGGCTGGTGGCGACCGCCGCACCCAGCTGATTGTCGGTGGCCAGGGCCGCGGCCGTGAAGGGGAACTCGTTCTTGGCTTCCCCCGACAGGTTCAGACCGGGCGAACCATCGGCATTCTTGGCGCCGGTGGAGCGCGGCAGCAGATGAAGCTGCAGGACTTCCTGACCGGTCGAGCTATCGGTGCTCTCGGTCAGGGGCGTGATGCCGCTTTCGGTCGGGGTCTCGAACAGGAAGGGCGTGTTGAGCCCCAGCGCCGCATTCTGGGTCGCCAGCGACGAGGCGCTGTCATTGATCACGGGCGCGCGGATCAGGGTGATGGTCTGTGTGGTGGGATTGGCGGTGGAGGCCGCGGTGAAGCCCGAAGAGATATAAGTGCCGAACTGCAGCGAAAGATTGGCGCCGGTCAGGGTGGCGCTGTTGGCCTGGACCACAGGTGTCAGGCTGTTGAGATTGGTCTGGGAGATGGCCAGGCCCAGCGTGCCGTTCTGCGCGATATCGAAGGTGGAGGCCTGCAATGCGCTGGTGGTGTTGGCGACGAAGAGCTGACCGTTGGGGTCGACCTGAACCGCCAGACCGCCGACCGCGGAGGTGATCACCGCATTGACATAGCCATAGCCGCCGACATGCAGCAGGTTGCCGGTGCCCGAGCCGAAGCTGATGGTCGTGGCCTGGGTGAGCGGCGCCAGGCCGACCGTGTCCGAAGTGATGCTCTGCGCCACGATGGCGTAGACGGACGGCGTGTTGACCACTCCGGTCGCGCTATTGGCGCCGGTGCCGCCGTTGGCGGTGTTGCCGACATTGAGCGTATCGCCGTTGCCGGCGCTGCCGAACAGGATATTGCCCAGGATCTTGCCGCTGTTGTTGACGGTCAGATTGCCGGTGGTGGTGGCGGACAAGTCGATCGCGGTTTCGATCGAACTGACCACCGCGCCGGTATCGGGCGTGAGCGTGGTGTTGATGGCCGAGATGGTGCCGGCATTGTTGATGGTCTGCAGGCTGCCACCCTGGTCGGTGATGGCCACCGACACCAGGCTGAAGGGCGAGTTGGAGGTGGCGATGCTGGCGGTGGGCGAAACCGTATTGGTGCTGACGCTGGCGGAGACGGTGGCGTTCTTGCCCACGGTGATCTCCGGCACGTGGGAATTGGCGCCCAGGATGATGCCGAAGGCGCTGCCCTGGCCCACGCCCGACACCGCGGCCGAAATGATGCCCGGCGTATTGGTGGAGGCGTTCTCGGCCTCGGACATGATGTCGAGGCGCGGCACATACGCATAAGAGCCGATATAGAGCGCGGTGGCGGTGGTGATGCCGGCGGAGGTGACAGTCTGGGTGCCGGTGACGGCATTGGCCGAAATGGTGCCGGTGTTCAGCAGGCCGCCGACATTGGTGACTTTCTGCGTCTGCGTGCTGGCCGCGCCGTTGACGGTGGTGGTGACGCTTTCTGTCGTGGTGTTGGGCGCGGTGGAACAGCTGGTGGCGCCGGCCTGCGAGGACTGGGTACCCAGACAGGTGAAATAGGTCTGGGAAGCGCCCTGGATGATCATCGCGGCCGAGCTCAGATCGACGTCGATCGGCTGGCCATGGATGGTGCCGCGGTTGATGAAGGAATAGCCCGGATCGATCGAATCGACGTCCGCTGTCACCGGGCCGATGATGATCGGACCGCGCGGGGTGGAGAGCGAGCTGGTGATCGACTTGGTGGGATCGATGATCAGTGTCGGTTCGGAAATACCCGAGGCAACCAGGCCGGACGAGGTGATCGTGGCCGCGCCCGCGGTCGACGCCGTCCCCGGGCCGGTATTGACGAAACCGCCATCGATATCGCCGCCGATGATCACCGCCGAACCGGCTTCGGGATTGCCGCCACGCTGGTTCGGGATCGATGTGCCGATCAGCGAGATGCTGCCGGCATTGACGAAGGCGCCGCCGGAGGATGTGGGACAGGTGAAGCCCGAAGGCGCGCCCGTGTCGCTGGAGCAGGGATGGATGCCGCCCAGGGTCTGAACGCCCGTCATCCCGGCGCCCACGCCGGAAATCGCCGAATTGATATAGAAATTGCCGTTCAGCGTGCCGTCCAGGTCGACGATGACGGAGTTGGAGGCGGTGGAATTGGTGCTGGAATCCTGGACGATGCCGCCGCCGCCCAGCAGGATGTTGCTGGTGACCTTGGTGCCATTGACCAGCTCGAAGGCGGCCGAGGAATCGCCCTGCACGATCAGCGACGAGGTCTGAGCCGCGGTCGTCGCGCCGGTCAGGGTGTTGAGCGCGGTCAGCGTGGTCAGCGTGATGGGCCCGTAAAAGGTGTTGCCGCCCTGGACGACGATGCCGAGCTTGCCGGTGCCGTTGCCGCCCAGATTGATGGTGCCCGTCGAGCTGAAGCCGCTGGTGCCCGGATTGATGTTGCCGCCGCTGGTGTCGATCGAAACCCCGATGCCGCTGTCGACATTGGCGTTGGAGATGGTGCCGTTATTGACCAGCGAATTGTTGGAATTGACGGTGACGGCGGCGGTGCTGGCGGTCGCGATCCCAACGCTGCCGGTGGCGTCGATGGTGATGTTGCCGCTGGTGGAGGTGCTGAGCGCCGTGGAGGTGGCGGTGGAGATTTCGGTGTCGGCACGGGCGGCTGCGGCCATGGCCGCCGCCAGCAGGGCAGCCGCAGCGGCGGAAAGCATCAAACGGTGCTTGATCAACACGAGCCTCTTTAAAATGTCGCCGGGCGGGGCACCGCCTATCTCGGCATTTCTCTCCACAAGGCCTGTTCCCGGGCCTCGGCCAAATCCCCGCGTCCCCCGCGAGAATGTGCACCCTTTACCCTTCGCCAGGCTCCCACCCACCCCGGAGGGCTGGTTCGGCGGTCTGGCACGCGCCTTTGTACCCGGCTATCGTCCCGGTTCAACAGCAATTTTTGCCCCGGACGCCCCGGCCTGGGGCGAATCTTCCCATCTTAATCAGGCGTTAGCGGCCTTCTGCGCAAAATCGGCGGGTGAAAAAGCCTTAACCAGCGAAATTTGCGCCCATGACCAAGGCCAGGCACACGGGATTTGCCAGGCTCACCCAGCAGGATGTGAGCGCCGCAGCCGCGCGCCATGAAATGCTCTATTCCGGGCGCATGGGCGGGGCGCGCGCGGTTTTCGCCTTCTGCGACCTGTCGGGCCTGGACCTGTCGGGCCGCAACCTGGCCGACGCCGACTTTACCGGCGCCATCCTGGAAGAGACCAATTTCGAGGGCGCCAAGCTGGATTCGGCCAGCTTCTTCGGCGCCGATCTGCGCCGTTCCAATGTATCGGGGGCTTCCATGCGCCGCGTCGATCTGCGCGGGGCCTCGATGCGCGGCGCCAACATGATCGGCACGGACCTGTTTGAAGCCGACCTGCGCGAAGGCACGATCGCGGAGAAGGACAAATACGGCAATCTGCGCGTGCTTCAGCATGACCTGGGTCCGTCGGAACTGCCGGCGGCGATGATGAACTCCGCCAATCTGGAACGCGCCAAGATGACAGGCGCCATCGCGGTGCAGGCCGATTTCACCGATGCGGTGATGAAAGGCTGCCGGCTGACCCGCGCCAATCTGCGTCAGGCCCGGCTTACCGGCGCCAATCTGGAAAATGCCGACCTGTCGGGCTGCAACCTGACCGGCGCCGATCTGGCCGGCTGCATCCTGATCGGCGCCAAGATGGACTTCGCCACCACCCATGGCGCCGACATGACCAAGACGCTGACGGAAGCGAGCCCGCCCGACGCCGAAGCGGTGGCCAGCATTGAAAAACTGCTGGAAGAACATTCGCAATGGGCCGAGACCGATGGCCGCCAGGGCAGGCCCGCCGACCTGACGGCCAAGGATCTGCGCCAGATCACGCGCCTGTCGCAATACCGGCTGACCGCCCTGATCGCGCCGGAAGCCCTGTTTTATGGGGTGAATCTGGAAGGCACCTCGCTGCAGGGCTCCAACCTGGCGGGCTGCGACCTGCGTTCGGCCAAGCTGGGTGGAGCGGATCTGCGCGGCGTCAATCTTTCCGGCGCGTTGCTCAATCATGCCGATCTGCGCGACACCAAGCTGGGTCCGCTGATGATCACCGGCGGGCGGCTGCTGCCGGCGCGTCTCGACAATGCCCAGGCGCGCTATGCCGACCTGCGCGGCGCCGATCTGCGCCGGGCCAGGCTTTCGGGCTGTGATCTGTCCTATGCCAATCTGGGCGACGCGGATATGCGCGACAGCGAAACCCAGGGCGCGGATTTCTCGGGCGCCAAATTGCCTGGGCGTTTCGCCGATGCCTTGGCGGCGTCGGCTTAGGCAGCCAGTGCAGAACTTTTGGCGCGGATGAACTGCGCCAGGCGCGACAGCGATACCTTCGCCTCATTGCGCGTCCCATCGGCCTGGAACAGATGGCCCATGCCGTCATAGATCTCCACGCTCACCGGCACCTGGGCTTCGGCGGCGCGGTCCCCCAGCTTGGAGGCGTCGTCGCGCAAAATTTCGTGGGCGCCCGCATGCACCATCACGGGCGGAAAATCCTGGAAGCCGGCATAGGCGGGCGAGGCATAAGTGTCGCAGGGATTGGATTTGCGCAGATAATGCCGCGCCGACAGGAACAACATGTCCCAATCCAATTGCGTGTCGCTCTTGCGGTTGCCCAGCATGGACAGGCCCGACAGCGAAAGATCGGCCCAGGGCGACAGCCCCACCACGCCGCCGGGCATGGCAAGGCCGGCATTCCTCACCGCCAGCGCCACCGCGAAGGCCAGGCCGCCGCCGGCTTCGTCGCCCGCCAGTATGATCGATGAACCGCTCACCCCCTTGCTCAGGAGCGCGCGATAGGCGTCGATGCCGTCGCGCACCGCCGAGGGGAAGAAACATTCCGGCGCCAGCCGGTAGCGGACACTGAAAGCGCCCACGCCACTGGCTTCCACCAGCCGGCCCACCAGGCTGCGGTGGGTCTCGGGCGAGCCGGCGACAAAGCCGCCGCCATGGAAATAAAGCAAGGTGCGCCCAGGCGCATTACTGACCGCGCCCACCCATTCGCCATGGATGGGACCAAGCTGGCCGGGGGTGAAATCCATCGCCGCGGGCACGGCGCCGAAACGCGAGAACAGGGTGCCATAGCGCGCCCGCACCTCCTCGATGCCGGGAGGATTTTTGCCGTGCGACAAGGTTTGCGGCCAGAACGCCATCTTGGACCGAAGCAGCGCCACGGCGGAACTTTAACAAGAAAACGGGGGCCCCCAACAGGAAAGGCCCCCGTTCCGGTTAAGCATGAACAGGCTTATGCGGCCTTTGCGCCCTCGATGGTTGTGAGGGCGGGGGCATTGATGGCGATACGGCGCGGCTTCTTCTCTTCCGGCACGATTCGCTCCAGATCGACATGCAGCAGGCCGTTCTCCAGGCGCGCGGCCTTGACCTCGACATGCTCGGCGAGCTGGAAGCTGCGCTCGAAACTGCGGCCGGCGATGCCCTGATAGAGCAGGCTGGTCGGCTTGTCGGCCGTTTCAGCCTCGCGCTTGCCGGTGATGGTGAGCACGCGGTCCTTCACATCCACCGCCAGGTCCTTCTCGGCAAAGCCGGCGACCGCCAGGGTGACGCGGTAATTATTCTCGTCGCTGCGTTCGATATTGTACGGGGGATAACCCTGCTCGGACGCAGACTCGAGCAGACCGATCAGGCGATCAAAGCCGACGGTGGAACGGAAAAAAGGGGAATAGTCGATACGCATGGGAAACAACCTTTCTTGAAGCGTTGCGTTGCCCCGTCGGCCCATCCGCACGGGGTCGGAACCGGCCCCATGACGGCGGCCGGACAAGCTCTATTTGGGAAGGGAAAAGACGTCTTCAAGGCCCTTCCGGGGACTTGAAAACCGGGCTTAAGTGTCCATCGAAGTGCCTGATTCAGCAAAAAAAATGATCCCTGCCGCCGCGCTGTTTGAACCTCTGCCCATCAAGGCCGTCGGCGCGGACCTGCGCGCCGCGCGGTTTCCCGCCGCCCCCGATGTGCCGGCGCGCGGAACCTGTGTGCTGCTCAACGGCCAGACCGAATTCATCGAGAAATATTTCGAGGTGATCGACGAGCTGCGCGCCCGTGGCTTTGGCGTCGCCACCATGGACTGGCGCGGCCAGGGCGATTCCACCCGCGCCACCAAGGACACGCGCAAGAGCTTTGTCGGCGACTTCAGCGAATACGACCAGGATCTCGATACGCTGATGAACTGGATCGTCACGCCCATGCTGGCGCCAGATGAAAAGCCGGTGGCGCTGGCCCATTCCATGGGCGCGCACAATCTGCTGCGCCGCCTGGTGCGGCGGCCCGCGAGCTTCAGGGCCTGTGTGCTCAGCGCGCCGATGATCGCTGTTTCCTTCCGGGGCCAGCGCGAATTCCTGGTCAGGGCCGTGACGGCCTTTCAGATGTGGCGGGGACGTCATACCGACTGGGTGTGGGGCATGGAGGCGCGCGATCCCCATAGGGTGAGCTTCGCCACGCAGCTGGTGACGTCCGATCCACAGCGTTTTGAACGCACCCAGATCCTGCTGCGCGAGCATCCCGACCTGCGCCTGGCGGGCGCGACATGGGGTTGGCTGGCGGCGGCGCTGGCCTCGATGGACTGGCTGCGCGGCCAGGCGGCGTCAGTGACAACGCCTCTTCTGGTGGTGGGCGCCGGCAAGGACCGCATCTGCATCACACAGCAAAGCAAGGCGTTTGCCGAGGCTGCGCCCCATGCGGAATATGTGGAGATCAAGGATGCGGAACATGAAATCCTGATGGAGCGCAATCCGATCCGCGCCGAATTCTGGAAAGCCTTTGACGCCTTCATGGCGCGCGAAGCGCCCTTCCCTTCCCGCTAGAGACAAAAAAAGGAACCGCGCCCAGCTTTCGCTGAGCGCGGCTTCTTCAATCACCGCACTGTTACTGCGCCGGAGCCGGGGCAGCGCCGGACTGTTCCGGCGCAGCCGCGGGCTGCTGGAGCGCAGGTGCCTGCTGGGCAGGCTGCTGCGCAGGAGCCTGGGCTGCATCCGGAGCCGGGGTCGCGTTCTGCACCGGCTGGCTGGGCTGGCTGTTGTTGCTGGCCACGTCAGACGGCGATGGCTGCGGCGCGGCCGGCAGCGGCGTGGCCGACGGAGCCGTTACGGTGGCCTGCTGGGCAGGCGCCTGACCGGTCTGGGTCGAGTCCGCGCTCATTCGGGCCGAGGCGGCATTGGATGCTGTCTGGGTGCTGGCGCTATTCGCGCTGTTGTCGGCGGTCGAGGCGGTATCGTTTGAAGCCGCCTTATGATGGCGAACCGGCTTGGCCGAAGCCTCCTTCACAGGCGCCGGAGCCGGCGTGCTGTCGGTGGCCGCAGGCGCCGCATCCGCCGGGGCGTTCTGGGCCGCCTGCTGCGGAGCGGCCGCGGGCGGAGGCGCGATTGGGGCAGATGCCGCCGGAGCCGGAGGCTGCGGCAGGCTATTGTTGGCCACGACCGGTTTGGGCTGCGTGCTCGAACCCGAATAGGCATAAAGACCGATACCGGCCGCACCCACCATCAGCGCAACCGCCAGCGCGCCCACGATCTTGGGCGTATTGTTGGGTTCGCGCTCTTCGGGATGGGTGGTGTGAAAAGTACCCAGGCCCGAGCCATTGCCCGTCGGCTCGGTGTGCAGCGACGAGATGGGCTGAGAGGGTCCGTTAAAATCGCGCAGGGACATGCTGTCCTCCTCAAAGAGAATTTGATTTCGGTAAGACAACGTGACTTGCCCAGCGCGAGTTTCCTTTTTCCAAAACAAAGGCAGAATACGGCGACATTGCGCGCCACCTGCCCAAATCATGCGCGAATAACCGCTGAATAATCAGCTTTTCAGGAGCTTTATGGCTTCTTCATGGATTCGCCGGTCGCCGCAGGCCAGGATGGTCTTGCCATCGCGGCAGTCGCCGCCGCTCCAGTTTGTGATGACACCGCCAGCACCTTCGACCAGCGGAATCAGCGCCGCTACATCCCAGCGATTGAATCCCGCTTCGATGACGATATCGACAAAACCCAGCGCCAGCGCCGCGAACAGATAGCAGTCGCCGCCATAACGGGTCATGCGCGCCTGCGCCTTTACGCGGGCGAAAGCCGCCTGCTGCTCGGACGAAAAATAGGCCGACGGATCGGTGGCGCAGAGAATGGCGTCCTTGATGTCAGCGCATTCGCGTGCCTTCAGCGATGTGCGCTTATCGCCTTCCAGCAGCACGGCCCGGCCGTTGACGGCCAGATAGCGCTCGCCCAGCACCGGCTGGTCGAGAATACCCAGCACCGGCACCTCATTTTCCTCCAGCGCGATCAGCGAACCCCATTCATGGCGGCCGGTGATGAAGGCGCGTGTGCCGTCCACCGGATCGAGCACCCAGCGCAGGCCATTCTTGCTGGGCTTTTCGCCATATTCCTCTCCCAGGACGCCGTCATCGGGACGGTCGCGTTCAATGATGGCGCGGATGGCGCGCTCACCGCCCTTGTCGGCCTCGGTGACGGGATCGAAGGCGCGCATGCCAGGCTTGTGCGCCACCTCGATGCGCTGGCGGAAAAACGGCCGGATCACCGCGCCGGAGGCATCGGCCAGGCGGCCGGCGAATGCGATCAGTTTTTCGTCCACGCTCATCGATGCCTTCCCGCCCCGCGTTTCGACGCCTAGGATAGCTCGAAAGCCGCGGGGAGAGCGACATGAAGCACGGCATTGCTGGCGCGGGCTTCGCTTTTTTCAGCGCCGTCATGATGATTGCCGTCGAGGCTCGCGCCGACGGCGTCCAGGAATTTCATTGCGGCCGCGTGTTGGAAGGCCCGGCGGCTTGCCCCAGCTGGTGGTCGATCCCGGCCTGCATGTGCTGGACCAGACCCGGGGCGGCAAATTCGATCCCGGCCCGGCGCCAGCCGGCGTTACGGTCAAATCCATTTTCTGCGCCCGCTCCGACATCGTGCCGGCCCAATATGACTACAGGGTGGTGGAGGCCGGATATCCGCTGACCATCTATGCGCGTGACGCCAACGGCAAGACGCGCATCGCGGTGCTGGAGCTGGACGGCGGCCGACTGCGCCTGCGCTCAGCCGAT
>DASZVQ010000136.1:0-3284 GCA_035547275.1 Rhizomicrobium sp. | reverse complement strand
GTTTACGTCGGGCCCAAGGCGCCGATGGGCGCCAGGCGCGTCATCGATGCGCATGGCATGATCGTGTCGCCCGGCCTGATCGATGCCCACACCCATTCCGATCATTTCCTGAATTCGACGGACCCCGCCCAACGCGCCGTTCCGGCCTGGGTGATGCAGGGCGTTTCCACGGTGTTCATCGGTATCGACGGCAACGGCACGCCCGATCTCAGGAAAGAATTCGCGCAATACAAGTCGCAAGGAATCGGTACCAACGTCGTGTCCTATGTCGGTTTTGGCGCCATCCGCAAGGCGGTGATCGGCGATGCGGCGCGCGCGCCGACGCCCGCCGAGCTGGACAAGGAAAAAGCCCTGACCATCCAGGGCATGTGCGAAGGCGCGATCGGGCTTTCCGCCGGCCTGTTCTACGCGCCGCAGTCCTTCGCCAAGACCGATGAAGTGATTGCGCTGGCCAGGGAAGCAGGTGAACGGGGCGGTATCTATGACACCCATCAGCGCGATGAATCCTCTTATTCCATCGGCCTGATCGCCTCGACCAAAGAGGTGCTTCAGATCGGCCGCGAGGGTCATATCCCGGTGCATTTCTCCCACATCAAGGCGCTAGGCCATGATGTGTGGGGCAAGTCGGGCGAGGTGATCAAGCTGATCGATGACGCGCGCGCCGCGGGCCAGAATGTCACCGCCAACAATTATCCCTGGCTCGCTTCGCATACCGGGCTGGATGCGGCGCTGGTGCCGCGCTGGGCCTCGGATGGCGGTCCCGACGCCATGCTCAAGCGTTTTGACGATCCGGTGCTGATGGCCAGGATCAAGAAGGAAATGGCCGAGAATATGGAGCGCCGCGGCGGTCCCCAGACGCTGCTTTTGACCGCCGGCGCGGCCGACGGCTCCAATATCAGCACAGCGCCGCCGCCGGACTGGTCGGGAAAATATCTGTCCGACCTGGCCAAGGCATGGAAAATGCCGCCGTTGGACGCCGCCATCAAGGTGCTGCGCGACAGCCACGGCCGTGCCTCGGTGGTGTCCTTCAACATCTCCGAAGCCGATCTGGAAAACTTCATGAAACAGCCCTGGGTGGTGACCAGCTCCGACGGCGGTCCGGGCCATCCGCGCGAATATGCGACCTTCCAGACCAAATATGCGGTCTATGTGAAGCGGAAGCATGTGATCGATACTGGCTTCTTCATCCGCTCGTCCAGCGGGCTGACCGCCGACATCTTCAAGCTGGACCGGCGCGGCTATCTGAGGCCCGGCTATTTCGCCGACGTGCTGGTGTTCGATCCCAATGGCTATGTGCCCAAGGCGGATTATATCCATCCCGCGGTGCTGTCGGCTGGTGTCAAGGAACTGTTCGTCAACGGCGTCGCCTCCGTCGACAACGGCAAGATGACCGGCTCGCTGTCGGGACGGACCTTGCCGCACATCCCGCCTGCCGGGTCTTGCAAATAACGATCATCCGAGGAAACGACATGCGCATCTTTGTTCTGACGACGACTTTCACCGCCTTGCTGGCCTCCGCCGCGCTCGCCCAGCCGGCTGAGATCAATGTATTCACCCCCGGTGTGGTCTACAATTCCGGTCTTCAGGATCTGGCGGCCGGCTATACCAGGGAGACGGGCATCAAGGTGACGGTCAAGTCCGAAGGCATGGGCCAGCTGGTAAATGACGTGAAAAAGGGCACGCCCATTGCCGACATTGTGGTGGCGCCGGTTTCCTTCATGGATGGCATGCAGGCGGAAGGTTCGGTGGTGCCCGGCACGGCGGCCGACATTGGCCGTGTCTATATCGGGCTGGCCGTCAGGAAAGGCGCGGCCCATCCCGACATCTCCACGCCCCAGAAGCTGGGCGCGGCGCTGAAAGCCGGCGGTACGGTGATGTATTCCAATCCCGCCAGCGGCAGCATGGAAGCGCGCATCATCGATGACATGCTGCATCAATATCCCTATTTCCAGGGCGTGAAGACCAGGATCAGCACCAAGGGCGAGGGCGGCGAGGCGCTGGTGCGCGGCGAGGGCGACATGGCGCTGCAGCTGATCTGCGAGGTGCTGAACCATCCGGAACTGGAACTGGTCGGCACCGTGCCCGAGGAGCTGCATGCCTATATCGACACGTCGGTGGCGGTATCGGCCCGGTCAACACAAGCCGACGCGGCCAAGGCTTTCATCGCCTATATGCTGCGGTCCGATCACAATGGCCTGTGGAAGTCCAAGGGGTTGGAGCGCAGGCCCTGATCAGCGGGCAATGGTGATGGTCAGCTTGGCCACGCCATCGACTTCCGCCGTCAGCACATCGCCGGGCATAACCGCGGCGACACCAGCTGGCGTGCCGGTATAGATCAGATCGCCGGCCTCCAGCCGCATGGACTGGGAGATGAAAGCTATACAATCGGCCAGCGGCCAGATCATCTGATCCAGATTGCCATCCTGCTTGACCTGGCCGTTTACCGCCAGATGAATGCGCCCCTGTGATGGATGGCCGATCCGGCTGGCCGGCTGAAGGGCGCTGCATGGCGCCGAATGGTCGAAGCCCTTGCCCCAGTCCCAGGGCCGTTTTTTGTCCTTGGCTTCCTGTTGCAGGTCGCGGCGGGTGAGATCGATGCCCACGCCATAGCCGAAGACGTGGGTGAGCGCGTTCTCGCGCGCAATGTCGGCGCCGCCCTTGGCGATCGCCGCCACCAGTTCGACTTCGTGCTGCAGGTCCTTCGTCTGCGGCGGATAGGGGATGGTAGCGCCATCAGCCACCACGGCATCGCCCGGCTTGCAGAAGAAAAAGGGCAGTTCGCGGGTGGGGTCGGCGCCCATCTCGCGCGCATGATCGGCATAATTGCGCCCGACGCAGAAAATCCGCCGCACCGGAAACAGTTTTGTCTCGCCTGTGACCGCAACGGTTGCCTGCTTCGGCGGCGGGATTATGTAGACGTCATTCGCAGACATTTCGGCCTCGTTGTTGCGATGCAGCACGGTTTGAGATGTATAAAATACACAAAACTTGCCGTTTGCGCGCCGCCCACTTACGGTCCCGGCAACCAAAATCCGAAGGGAAGGTATATGCGTAGACGTGAATTATTCCGTGCGGCGCTGGCGAGCACGGCGGTTGTGGCGATGCTGTCGAGGAAGGAGGCGGTTGCCCAGGAAGCCTCGGAGCGGACATCGCGCGGCATGCCGATGCCCAAGATCGCGGACATCCAGGTCATCGAATGCGCGCCCAAGGGCTCGCGCCTGACCGTGGTCAAGATCCTCACCGATCAGGATGGGCTGCATGGCTATGGCTGCGCCACCTTCACC
>DASZVQ010000135.1:0-26647 GCA_035547275.1 Rhizomicrobium sp. | reverse complement strand
TTTTTGTATTCCCGCAAGCCTAAAGCCAAAATCCTTTGGGAGACGTCCTGATGTCAAGCATCTATCGCGCCGACACGATTTGGGAGCTTCTCAAACAAGGCCTCGACGAAGCCCCCGCCATTGGCGCGCCGGAGCGGCCTTCGCTAACGCACAAAAATCTGCGTGAACTGGCAGTCCGCACGGTGGAAAGCCTGAACGCCATGGGCATCGGTCGAGGCGACCGCGTTGCCATCGTGCTGCCCAATGGCCCGGAGATGGCGGCGGCCTTTCTCGCCATCGGCTGTGGCGCCACCACCGCGCCGCTCAATCCCGCCTATCGCGCCGAGGAGTTCGACTTCTATCTCTCCGATCTCAACGCCAAGGCGCTGGTGATTCTGGACGGTATGGAAAGCCCGGCCCGCGCGGTCGCCGCGGCGCGCAACGTTCCCATCGTGACCCTGGTGCGCGAAGTAGCGGCTGGCGATTTCATCTTGAAGGCTGAAGGCATGCGCGGCATCCCCGCCCATGGCGGCTTTGCCCATGCCGATGACGTGGCCTTGGTGCTGCACACCTCCGGCACCACATCGCGGCCCAAGATCGTGCCGCTAGCGCACATAAATGTCACGGCATCGGCCTATCACATCGGCCGCACCCTGGCGCTGACGCCAAATGACGTCTGCCTGAACATCATGCCACTGTTCCACATTCATGGCTTGATCGCCGCCACCCTGTCGAGCATGGCGGCTGGCGCTTCGGTGGTCTGCACGCCGGGATTCAATGCCCTGAAATTCTTCGCCTGGTTCGAGGAAGCCAATCCCACCTGGTACACGGCGGTACCGACCATGCATCAGGCCATCCTGACCCGCGCCGACCGCAACATGGAAATCATTCGCCGCGGCCGCCTGCGCTTCATCCGCTCGTCGTCGTCCTCCTTGCCACCCCAGGTGATGGAAGCACTGGAAAAGACCTTCGACGTGCCGGTGATCGAGGCCTATGGCATGACCGAAGCCTCGCATCAGATGGCGTCCAACCCGCTGCCGCCCAAGCCGCGCTTCGCCGGCAGCGTCGGCATTGCCTCGGGCCCCGAAGTCGCCATCATGGACGAGAACGGCAATCTTCTGGCGCCGGGCGCGCTGGGCGAAGTGGTGATCCGCGGCCGCAATGTCACCAAGGGCTATGAGGCCAATCCGGAAGCCAATACCAAGGCCTTCACCAACGGCTGGTTCCGGACCGGCGACCAGGGCGTGATCGATCAGGATGGCTATCTGCGCCTGACCGGGCGCCTGAAGGAACTGATCAACCGGGGCGGCGAAAAGATCAGCCCGCTGGAGATCGACACCGTGATCATGGACCATCCGGCGGTGGCACAGGTCGTCACCTTCGGCGTGCCGCATGACAAGCTGGGCGAAGATGTCGCCGCTGCCGTGGTGCTGCGCGAAGGCGTTGCCTGCGACGAGCGCGAGCTGCGCGCCTTTGTCGGTTCGCGCATCGCCGACTTCAAGGTGCCGCGCCGCATCGTCTTCCTGACCGAAATTCCCAAGGGCGCCACCGGCAAGCTGCAGCGCATCGGCCTGCATGAAAAGCTGGCCGACAAGCTGGGTGCGGGCTAGATGAAGCTTGCGATCTTCGGCGCGGGCGCGATCGGCGGCTATCTGGCGGTCAAGCTGCATCAGGCCGGCGCCGATGTCACCGTGATCGCGCGGGGACCGCATCTGGCGGCGATGCGCGAGAAAGGATTGACCCTGAAAAGCGAGGGCGAGACCGTGACGGTCCGCCTGCCCTGCACCGACAGGGCTGAGGAAGCGGGGCCGCAGGACTATGTGGTTGTCACGCTCAAGGCCAATGGTCTTGCGCCCGCCGCGCCGGAAATCGCCAAGCTGATGGGGCCTGAGACCGCGCTGGTCACCGGCATCAATGGCGTGCCCTATTGGTATTTCCATGGCCTGGAAGGCCGGTGGCGCGACCGGGTGGTGGAAAGCGTGGACCCGGGCGGCAAACTATGGGAACTGCTGCCCCCACGCCGGGCGATCGGCTCCATCGTTTATCCGGCCACGGAAGTCATCGCGCCTGGTGTGATCGAGCACACCTATGGCAACCGCTTCACCCTGGGCGAACCCGATGGCAGCAAAAGCGCGCGTGTCGAAGCCCTGGCGCAGATGTTCGCGAAGGCCGGCCTGAAGGCGCCGGTGCGCACCAACATCCGCGACGAGATCTGGGTGAAGCTGTGGGGCAACCTGGCCTTCAATCCACTGTCGGCATTGACGGCATCGACGCTTGACCGTCTTGCCTTCCGTCCGGATCTGCGCGCCGTTTCCCGCGCCATGATGGAAGAGGGCCAGGCGATCGCCGAAGCCCTGGGCGTGAAATTCGCCGTCAGCATCGATAAGCGCATCGATGGTGCCGGAGAAGTGGGCGCGCACAAAACCTCGATGCTACAGGACCTGGAGCGCGGGCGGCCGATGGAAATCGACGCGATCCTGGGCGCTGTGGTCGAATTGGCCGATCTGACCGGCAAGCCCGCACCGCTGTGCCGCGCCGTGCTGGCCATGGTGCGAGAACGGGCCCGCCAGGCCGGCTGCTATCCCGACAGCTGACATGACAGTTTGATGACAGGCGCATTTGCGAGGCGCACAATCATCCGTCAACCGCTATAAGCACACATCAAGATGAGGAGCTTTTGTGCGGCACATCCCTATCACCCTGCTTTTCCTGCCCGTCCTTTGCGCCTCTCCCGCGCTGGCCGGTCCGCGCGAAGATTCGCTGGCCGGTGTCTCACGCTGTGCCGCCCTGCCCGATGACCGCACCTTCCTGGACTGTGTCTATGGCGCCATGCAGCCGATGCGCGCTCAGCTGGGCCTTCAGCCCGCGCCTGTTGCCCAGCAGCGGTTGGTGCCGCCGGCCTATCAGTCCGCGTCCAGCTATGCGCCGCCGCCCAGCGCCCAGGCCGCCCCGCCACCTGTGCCGGTGCAGTCCGCACCTACCGGCAAGGACAGCGGCGGCATCTTCGGCTCCATATTCGGTGGCGGCGCGCTGCATATGGCCTCCTACGCCTTCGACAAGCGCGGCCTGTTCACCGTCACCCTGAGTGACGGCTCGGTCTGGAAGCAGGACGCCAACGACACAAACTTCGCCCATTTTGCCGGCAAGGCATCGAACTATCCCGTCACCCTGCATCCGGGCGATTTCGGCAAAGCCCGGATGGATGTGCGGGGCGAGGACGGCCCCTATCTGGTGGTGCGCGTTCGCTAGTCAGCGATCAGTTCTGTAGCGGGCGATCGACAGATCGTCGACATCGATCGCGGGCTTGCGTCCGCTGATGATGTCGGCCAGCACCTGGCCCGAACCACAGGCCATGGTCCAGCCCAAGGTGCCATGGCCGGTATTCAGATAGAGATTGGAAATGGCGGTCGCGCCGATCACTGGCGGGCCGTCCGGCGTCATGGGACGCAGACCCGACCAGAAACGCGCCTTGTCCAGATCGCCGGCGTCCGGAAACAGGCTGCCGACCGATCGCACCAGGGTGGCGCGGCGCGAGGCCGGTAGTGTGGTGCTGAAGCCTGAGACTTCGGCCATGCCACCGACCCGGATGCGATCGCCCAGCCGCGTGATCGCGATCTTGAATGTCTCGTCCATCACCGTGGACACAGGCGCGCGGTCATCTGCGATCACCGGCGCGGTGATCGAATAGCCTTTCACGGGATAGACTGGCAACCCGATGCCGAGCGGACGCACCAGAGAAGTCGAAAAACTGCCCAGCGCGACGACATAGGCGTCGGCGGTGACGGCTTCCCGATCGGTGCGGACGGCGGTGATCCCGCGTGCATCGGTTTCGATGGCCTTGATCCTTGCTTCGAACCGGAACTGGACGCCTTTGGCCGCCGCAAGTTCCGCCAGCGCATTGGTGAATTTGAAACAATCGCCGGTCTCGTCGTCGGGCAGCCGCAGGCCGCCGACAAAGGGCTCACGCGCAAAGGCAAGGCCGGGTTCGGCCGCGATGCAGCCCTGCCGATCCAGAATCTCGAACGGCACACCGCCGGCGCGCAGCACCGCGACATCCTTGGCCGTGCCGTCGAATTGATGTTGTGTGCGAAACAGCTGCAGGGTGCCGCGTGTCCGCTGATCATACTGGATGCCGGTATCGGCGCGCAGCCGGATCAGCATCTCGCGGCTATGGCCGGCCAACCGCACCATCCGCGCCTTGTTGCGTGCGTAGCGAGCGGAGGTGCAGTTGCGCAGGATCGCCAGTATCCAGGCCAGCATATGAGGATCGGGCTTGGGCCGCAGAATCAGCGGCGAATAGCGCATGAACAGCCATTTCATCGCCTTCAGCGGGATGTCGGGCGCAGCCCAGGGCGAGGCATAGCCGGGCGAAATCTCGCCGGCATTGGCGAAACTGGTTTCCAGCGCCGGACCTGGCTGCCGGTCCAGAACCACGACCTCATGACCCGCCAGCGCCAGGTAATAGGCGGTGGCGACGCCAATGACGCCGCCGCCCAGAACGGCGACCCGCATGGTCAGGAAGCGCCCCGGGCCGATGCTATATAGGTGTCGGCAAGCTCGGACATCAGCGACAGCGGCACCGCGCCCGCCAACAGCATGGCGTCATGGAATTTGCGGATGTCGAATTTCGCGCCCAGCGCTTTCTTCGCCCGCTCGCGCTGCGCCAGGAATTCCAGCTTGCCCAGCATGTAGGAGCAGGCCTGGCCCGGCCAAACACAATAACGTTCCACCTCGGTCGCCACCGCGCTTTCCGGATCGCCGGCATTGCTGGCGAAATAATCGACCGCCTTTTCGCGGCTCCATTTCATCGCATGCATGCCGCTGTCCACCACCAGGCGGATGCCGCGCCACATCGCGTCATGCAACTGGCCGATATGGCCCAGCGGATCGTTGTCATACATGCCCATCTCCACCGCCAGCTGTTCGGCATAAAGCGCCCAGCCTTCGATATAGGCCGAGAAAAAAGCCGTCTTGCGGATCAGCGGCAGGCCCGCTTCCTGTTGCAAGGACAACTGCAAGTGATGACCGGGAATGCTTTCGTGGAAGGTGACACTGGGTAAGGTCCAGCTCGGCACTTCCCTGGGATCGCGCAGATTGATCCAGTAGATTCCGGGACGTTTTCCATCCAGCGATGGATTGTTGTAATAGCCCATCGGCTGGGCAGCCTCGATATTCTTGGGCACTCGTTTGATGATGACATCCGCCTTGGGCAGGGTGCCGAACCAGGCTGGCAATTTGGCACGCACCGCGCGCACCTTGGCATTGAGATCGGCAATGACCTTGTCCTTGGCGGCATCGGTATTCGGGAAAAGAAATTTCGGGTCCTTGAACATGGCCCGCAGGCGTTCACCCACGCTGCCTTTGGTCATGCCCTGCGCCTTCATCAAGGCATCTATCCTGGCGGCGCTGTCGGCCACCACGTCCAACCCCAGCCTGTGAATCTCTTCCGGGCTCTTGTCGGTGGTCGCCCAGCTTTTGAGCGAGGCCCGGTAATAGGCCGCGCCATCGGGAAGCCGCCACACACCCGCATCATGCACGGCGCGCGCCTGCATCTGCGCCACCAGGGCGATCTGGCGATCCAATGCGGGATAGTATTTGTCCTTGAGGATCTTCGCCGCCTGGGTGCCCCAGTCGCCGGCGATATTCTTTTCTTTCGTGCGGCGCACCAGCGATTCCACCAGACTGGATTTTTCCGGTGCGGGCGCGCGCAGGTCCTTCATCTGCGAAATGGTCTTGGCCAGGGCAAAATCGGGTGGCACCACGCCCAGCGCCACGTCATGCCGGGTGGCTTCGATTTCCTGATCCATGGTCACGGCAAAGGCCGCCAGCCGCGCCAGATAGGCATCGGCATCGGCCTTGTTGGCAATGACATGCTGGGTATCGAGAAAGGACGGTCCCTGACTGTAGCTGCCGGTGAGCTGGCTGAGGATATAAGGTTGACCCGCGCCACCGGGGCCGTAGGAAAAGCGCCTGTCGGCATCGGCGCCCGCCGCCAGGCCGTACATGATCACATCATAGCTGACCTTGCCCTTTTGGGTCAGCGAATTGCGGTCAAAGGCTTTCAGCCGCGCGAACTGGCTTTCGGTGATCGCCTTGTTCCTGGCAATGCCGGCAAGCGAGGCATCATCGATCTGGCTTTTCTGATAGGCGCGCGCGCCGGTATCCAATCCCAGTGAGGTGACGGTCATGGGAGAATTGTCCAGATTCTCTTTCATGAATTGATCGAACAGCGTGTTCAGGGCGGCATCGCCGCTCTGTTCTGCGCCAAGCGCGGTTTCCGGGAAAGCCAGAAGAGCGGTGGCGGAAGCAAGCAGGTCGCGGCGGTCAAGCATGGGCACCTCGTTGATCCGTGAAAAATAGGGCCAGGGTCGGCAGCGGGCAATGGCGGCGGCTGATCCATTTTCGGGCAGTCTGCCTTTTTGGGAACCTGGACGGGATTGGCCTTTCGCGGGACGCACACCTATTGTGTTTGCCATGACGACCTTGCTTTTCACCCATCCGGACTGCGTCCGACACGATCCGGGTTATGGCCATCCTGAAGCGCCGGCGCGGCTGGGCGCAGTTCTGGCCGCGCTGGAAGACAAGGACTTCGCTGGTCTGATCCGGCGAGAGGCCCCGCTGGGCGATGACGGCGCCATTGCCCGCGTCCATGGGCCATCCTTCGCCACATCTGTCCTGGCGCATGTGCCGAGGGACGGACATGCGGCGCTGGATGCCGACACCATCCTGTCGCCGGATTCTGGCAAGGCGGCGCTACGTGCGGTCGGCGCCGTCACCACCGCGGTCGATGCGGTCGTTGGTGGCGAGGCGCAAAATGCCTTTTGCGCTGTCCGGCCGCCCGGCCATCACGCGGAGCCCGATCACGCCATGGGCTTCTGCCTGTTCAATTCCATTGCCATCGCCGCGCGCCATGCCCAGGCGGTACACGGAATCAAGCGTGTGGCGATCGTGGATTTCGATGTCCATCACGGCAATGGCAGTCAGGCGGTGGTGGAACGAGACCCCAGCCTGTTCTTCGCCTCCAGTCATCAATATCCGCTTTATCCGGGCACCGGATCGGCGGAAGAAACCGGTGTCGGCAATGTCGTCAATGTGCCGCTGCGCTCGGGTACCGGGGGCGGATGTTTCCGCCGCGCCTTCGAGGCCCGCATCCTGCCGGCGCTTGATGCCTTTGCACCCGAATTGGTGCTGGTGTCGGCCGGCTTCGACGCCCATCGCGCCGATCCGCTGGCGGGACTGGAACTGGAAGACGAGGATTTTGGCTGGGTGACCGCGCGCCTGACCGAAGCAGCCCACCGCCACGCCCAGGGACGGCTGGTTTCGGTGCTGGAGGGCGGCTATGACCTCAAGGCGTTGGCCGCTTCGGCGGCGGCCCATGTCGCGGCGCTTATGAAGGCGCATTGATCGCTATTTCTGCGGCGCGTCCACCGCCGCTTCCTGCAGCATCTGGGTGCGGTCGTCCGGGTTTTCCACCCAGCCGCCACCCAGTGCCTCATAGAGATGCACCGAAGCCTGCCGGCTGGCCTGGATGGTCTGGGCCAGCTGATCTTCGGCACCGAACAATTGCCCTTGTGCCTGCAGCACGTTCAGCAGGTCGGTGGTACCCTGGCGATATTGCAACTGGGATATCTCGAAGGCTTCCTTGGCGGCCTCCACCTCGCGGCGCAGATGGCTTTCGGCCTTGTTGTTGTTGGCGACCTGGATCAAAGCGGTCTCGACATCGGAATAGGCATTCAATGCCGCGCTCTGATAATGCGCCACGAATTCCTTTTCAGTCGCGTCGGCCAGATCTTTCTGGCCGGCCAGCTTGCCGCCGTCGAAGATCGTCTGCAGCAGGCTGGCGCCATAGGCATAGCCGAAATTGGAGCCCTGCAGCAGGGTGCCGATGGCGGTGGAGACAAACCCGCCCGACCCGGTGAGCGAGATCTGCGGCAGGAAGGCGGCACGCGCCGCGTCGACATTGGCATGGGCGCTGGCCAGGTTCGCTTCCGCCTCGGCGACATCGGGCCGGCGCCGCAGCAGCTCCGACGGCAAGCCCGCTCCCACTACGGGCGATTGCACCGCGTCGAGATTCTGCGCCTTGACATCAAAACCCTCCGGCGGGCGTCCCAGCAGCACCGCCAGGGTATATAGCGCCTGTTTTTCCTGGGTCTGCAGCGATGGCAGCTGGGCTTCCACCGCTTCCACCTGCGCCTGTTCCCGCGCCAGGTCGAGATGGTCGGCGGCGCCGGCTTTAACCTTGAGCTGAATAACGGATAGAAGATTGTTGATGGCAGCGATATACTGGTTATCGATCGCGATGCGCTGACGCAGGGCCAGGATGTTCAGATACACATCGGCCACATTCGCGTTCAGGGCCAGGGCGACCGCCTGCTGCGTGAAACGCGTGGACTTCACCTGTTCATTGGCGGCGCGCAGATTGTCCCGTGCCAGCCCCCAGACATCCAGCTCATAGCTGGCATTGAAGGTGAGGCCGAAAGCATTTTGATGGCCGAAATTCTGGCAGGCTTGGCCGCTGCAGCCGCTGTTGTTGTGATTGGCACCGCCATTGACCTGCGGAAACAGGGCCGATCGCGCGATGGTGGATTGGGCCTCGGCCTCCATCACATGGGCGGCCGCCACCGCCAGATCGCGGTTGCCGGCCTGGGCCTGGGCAATCAGGGACGCCAGTTCATCGTCATGGAATCCCTTCCACCAGTCGGCTTCGGGCCAGACCGGGGCGCCATCGCTGACCGGACCGGTAAAGGTGTGAGGCAGCATGTCATGCGGCATCGATTGCGGCACGGGGGTGGAACAGCCGGCAAGAACACTTGCAAGCAGAGGCAAGACCAGGAGTGCGGGTGTTTTATTCATAGCGCAGCGCATGGATGGGGTTGGCGCCCGCCACCCGGCGGGCATGGATAAAGACTGTTGCCCAGGCGATGACCATGGCGGCCGCGCCCGCACCCAGGAAGTAAATCGGGCTCAGCGTGATGCGATAGGCAAAGCCCTGCAGCCAGTCGTGCAGATAGTACCAGGCCACCGGCCAGGCGATGGCATTGGCGATCAAAACGGGTATGGAGAACTGCCAGAGCAGCAGAACCACCACATCCTGTACCCGGGCGCCGAACACCTTGCGGATGCCGATTTCCTTGGTGCGGCGCTGGGTTGAAAAGGACGCCAGGCCAAACAGGCCCAGACAGGCGATGAAGATGGCGATACCCACAAACACCGCGAACAAGGTGCCCTGATGTTCGTCGGCCTGGAATAGCCGGTCATAATCGTCATCCAGAAAATGCCGCTGTATGGCGATGCTGGGCGCGAAGGCGTGCCAAGTGCGGTCAATGGCGGCAATGGCATCTTGTTCATGACCATCGCGAATGCGCACTGAAAGATGACCCAGCGGGAACGATCGCCAATACATGTACATGGTCCCGTCAACGGGATTTTTGGGACCGTCCTCTTTTATGTCGGCGACGACGCCCACAATGGTGACACTGGCGCCACCCATCACGTCCATGGTCAGGGTTTTGCCAATCGCGGCTTGCGGCGAATAACCCATGCGGCGGGCCGCGGTGGCATTGATAAGGATGTTGAGCGGCCGGACATTATTGCCCTGCAACTGGTCGGGCATAACGCCGTCCGCGCCACGCTCTTCTGACAGAAGCCGCCCTGCCAGCAACCTCACCCCATAAAGATGCATGAAATCGGGGCTGGTCGGGACCAGGGCAAAGCGCTCGCTGGACGTAGCACCCGGCGCATGGGCGGAAATATTGTTGTGATCGTCGCTGAAGGGCACGGCATCGGACATGGCGACGTCGGTGATAGCGGGACTGGTGCGCAAGGCGCGCGCCAGGCTCTCAACGGTGCTGGGCGGAACGCCATTGGTATTCACGTCCACGATCGCGTCCCGACGGAAGCCGAGATCGACATTCCGCGTAAAGGAAATCTGGGCAAAGATCACAGCCGCGGCGATGCCAAGACCGATCGAGACGGCGAACTGCATCACCACCAGTGCGTTGCGCGTGAGACCGGCGCCCTGGCCCGTGCCGCCGCTTGCGCGCATGACAACGGCCGGACGGAAAGCCGAAAGCACCAGCGCGGGATAGGCGCCACTGAGCAGCCCCGCGGTTACCGCAACCGCGATGATGAAGAGCAGAAGTTGCCAGTCCCGGAAATAGTGGATTTCAACCGGCAGTCCCAGCACGCGGTCGAATAAAGGCCGCAATATCTCGGTCAGCGCCAGCGCCAGGATCAGCGCCATGCCAGCGGTCAGCAACGCTTCACCCAGGAACTGGACGATCAGCTGCCTGCGCTTTGCCCCAACCACCTTGCGCAGGGCGATTTCGCGGGCGCGCATCATCGCCCGGGCGGTGGCCAGATTGGTGAAATTGAAGCAACCCATCAGCAGGATCAGCGCGCCGATGGCGGAGAAACCATAGATCATGGTCCAGCTGCCCGGCGGCACCATGCCGCCATGCTGATCGCTGGAAAGGTGCGCGGCGGCAAAGGGCGTCAGATGCGGAGGCAGGAAATCGCTGCCACGCTCCTTTACATTGAATATCTTCGCGGGATTGACCGAACGGTCGATGACGGTCCTGAATTTCGCCAGTACGGCATCCGGATCGGCGCCAGGGGCAAGACGGACATAGCCCCAACCGCTGTTGAAGCCCCAATTGGTGCGCATTTCCTGATTGACAGGAGACGCAACCGAGGTGTTGGTGATGATCACATCCGCCTTGAGCTGGGTATTATGCGGCAGATCCCGCAGCACGCCGGTCACGGCCAGCGTCTGCAGCTGCACCTGGCAATTCTGATAGCTGTCATCGCATTTCTGCTTGCTGACCACGATTGTTCTGCCGACCGGCGATGCATTTCCGAAATATTTCCGCGCCGTGGTTTCGGAAAGGACGGCCGATTCGGGTTTGGCAAGGATCGACGCCGGATCGCCCGTCAGCAGCGGCAGCCGGATCACCTGCAGGAAGTTCGGATCGACCCAGTCCACCGATTGCGGGAACTGGCGGTCCCCGACCAGAATGGTGGTGGACCTGCGGATCAGCCGCGTCCGCGCCTGGACTTCGGGAATATTGTCCAGCATCGCCTGGGTCGCGGCGAAGGGAATGCGCGCGGACAATTCCGCCGGCTTGCCGGGCAGGTTCAATGTCATTTCCAACCGGTAGAGATTTTCCGTCCCCGGTATCCAGCGGTCATAGGAAAGCTGGTCGTGCACGAACAGGATGATGAAGATCGCGCAAGTCAGTCCGACCGTCAGGCCCGCGATATTGATGAAGCTGTAGAGCTTGTGCCGGACCAGGCTGTGGAACGCGACGGTGAGATAATTGCGGAACATGGGCGGCCCCTATTCGTAGCGAAGCGCGTTGATGGGATTGGCGTCGGCCACGCGGCGGGCATGGGCAAAGACCGTGACCCAGGCGATAGCCATGGCGGTGGCGCCGGCGCCCAGGAAATAAAGCGGGCTCAGCGTGATGTGATAGGCAAAGCCCTGCAGCCAGCCATGCAGATAATACCAGGCCAGTGGCCAGGCGATGGTATTGGCGACCAGCACGGGGATGGAGAATTGCCACAGCAGCAAAAAGACGACATCGCGGGTGCGCGCGCCGAATACCTTGCGAATGCCGATTTCCTTGGTGCGACGGCTGGCGGTGAATGCGGCGAGCCCGAACAGACCCAGGCAGGCAATGAAGATGGCGATGCCGACGAACGCGCCGAACATCTGCCCCTGCCGTTCATCGACCTGATAGAATTTTCCGAACGTGTCGTCCAGGAAATCGCGCTGGATCGCGATCGTGGGCGCGAAGCTGCGCCAGGTACGGTCGATGGCGCTGACCGTCTGGGGAACCATCGCCGGACGCAGGCGAACGGCGATCCCCATGGGATAGTCGGCGACATACGGATAGGCCGTCGGCACAACCGGCTCGCGCGCGCCATTGATCTTGGCATCAGCCAGAACGCCTACGATCCGCACATGCGCCTTATTGAAAAGAATGGTCTTTCCCACGGCCTCTTCCGGTGTCCAGCCGATACGTCGCGCCGCCGTCTCATTGATAATCAGATTGCGTCCTTCATTCTGGGGATCGAAATCTCCGAACGCGCTGTGGATGCGGTCATCGCCACGGCTTTCCGAAAGCATCCGGCCGGCAAGCAGTTTGATGCCAAAGACCTTGGGATAGCCGGGATCGATCGCGATCCAGTTCGTATCGATCTTGTCCGGTTGCCCTGGGACTTGAAGCAGAACATGCGCCTGCCCGTCATCCAGCGGCATATGGCCGGTCATTCCGACTTCGGCGACACCGGGATTGGCACGCAAGGCCTGCAACATGGCCTGGCGCTGTTCGCTCGTCAGGAGACTGGCGCTACGCAGCGTGAGGATATTGTCATGGCGAAAGCCCAGCTCCATGTTGCGGGCATAGCTGATCTGGCCGAACACCACGGCGGCGGCAATACCAAGCCCGATGGAAACCGCAAACTGCAGCACCACCAGAATATTGCGCAGACGCCCCGAGCCAGCCTGGGCAGAGCTGTTGGTGCGCAAGGTGGCGGCCGGCTTGAATCCCGAAAGGACCAGCGCCGGATAGCTTCCCCCAATCAGCCCGGCGATAATGGCCACGCCAATCAACGCCAGAAGCAACGGCCAGTCGACAGCATAGTCAAGTGCAATCGGGCGCCCCAGAAACCTGTCGAACCCCGGCAGCAGCATCTCGGTCGTGGCAATGGCCAGCACCAACGCCAGCAACGACATCAACACAGCCTCACCCAGGAACTGAACAACGATCTGGCGACGACTGGCCCCGAGTGTCTTGCGCAACGCGATTTCGCGCGCCCGCAGCATGGCGCGTGCCGTGGCCAGGTTCATGAAATTGAAGCAGGCGACCAGAAGGATCAGCACGCCGATGGCGATCACGCCATAGACCGTGGTCCAGCTGCCCGGCGGTGTCATATTGTATTGCCAGCGTGAGGAGGTCAGATGGACATCGGTGAAGGGTGTCAGATGAATGATATAATTCTGACTTCCGGTGCCTTGCAGACCGAACCTCCGGAGCTCCGGTGTCACATTGCGGTCCAGCAGAGACTTCATGCCGGCGATCACGGCGTTCGGATCGGTGCCCGGCGCCAGCCGGACATAGCCCCAGCCCCCCTCATCGAACCATCCATGCTTCACCTCCCATAACGTGCCGTCGGCGATGGAGGTATTGGGAAGATAGACTTCGCCGTTCAACTGGCTGTTGTGCGGGATATCCCGCATCACCCCGGTCACCTTCAGGGAGACAATCTGGGACCGGCAGGCGGCGTCGGTATCCGCGCAGTCGGTCCGCGCGGTGGTGATGGTCCGGCCGATCGCGTCGGCGTCGCCAAAATATTTGCGGGCGGCGGATTGTGACAGCACCAGCGACTGGGGCTGGCGGAAGACAGTCGCCGGATCGCCAGCGACCAGCGGCAGCCGGATCAGTTTGAAGAAGCCGGGGTCGACCGAGACAACATTCTCGCGAAACTGGCGATCGCCATTGGTCAAGGTCATCGGATTGACAAAGACCCGGGTCATTCCCGTGACACCCGGAACTTCATTCAGCATCGCTTCCGGCATGGGATAAGGGATGACCGCCATCGTCAATGGCGGGCGGTCGAGCAGCCGGGCCGTCATCTCCACCCGATAGAGATTCTGTGTATCCGGAATCCATTTGTCGTAGCCGAGTTCGTCGCGCACGAACAGGATCACAAAGATCACACATGCCAACCCTACCGCCAGGCCGGCGATGTTGATGAAGCTGTAGAGCTTGTGGCGGATGATGTTGCGCAGCGCGACGGTCAGATAGTTCCAGAACATGGGCGATCCTATTCGTAGCGCAGTGCGTTGATGGGATTGGCGCCCGCCACCCGCCGGGCATGCGAGAACACGGTCGCCCAGGCGATCAGCAAGGCCATAAGACCGGCGCCCAGGAAATAAAGCGGGCTGAGCGCGATGCGATAGGCAAAACCCTGCAGCCAACCATGGAGATAATACCAGGCCACCGGCCAGGCGATCAGATTGGCGATCAACACCGGAATGGAGAACTGCCAGAGCAGCAGGAAGACCACGTCACGGATACGGGCGCCGAACACCTTGCGGATGCCGATTTCCCTGGTGCGGCGGCCGGCGGTGAAGGCGGCCAGCCCGAACAGGCCCATGCAGGCGATGACGATGGCGATGCCGACAAAGACCGCAAACATCGCGCCCTGCTTCTTGTCGGCGCTGTAGAGACGCTCGAAACTGTCGTCGAGGAAGGCGTGCGAGACCGGAACATTGGGCACGAAAGAATGGAACGTCCGCTCAATATAGGCCATGGCCTCCTGCGTGCGGGCGGGGTCTATGCGCATGGAGATATTCGCCGGCCAGTCGGGCGCATAGACATAGACCATGGGAAAGGCCGCGGTGCGCGCGCCTTCGGTCAGCGTGTTGGCGGTGACACCGACAACCTTCATCCGCGCCTTGCCGAAGATGAAGGTCTTGCCGATGATATCTTGCGGCGCATAGCCCAGCGCATGCGCCATCAGGGCGTTGACCATTACATTATGGCCTTCATTCTTGGCCGGGTCGCCGGAGCCCTCGGACGGCCCGCTGGTGAAATAAGAGAAGACGTCCTCGCCGCGATTGGCCGAAAAGCCGCGCCCCGCCAGAATCTTGATTCCGTAAACCTGGAAATAGTCCGGCGAAACCGCCAGATGGGTGGGAAAGAAGGCTTGCGGATCGCCCGGCTTCTGGACCGGCAGCACATTGCCGGTATTGCCGTTGAAGGCGGTAAAGCTGGAGCGGGCAACACTGACGATGCCGGGCCCCCTGGCCAGGGCCTCGGCAAAGGCTTTCATGCCTGTGGCCGACAGCCGATTTGTGCTGGTGATCACGATATTATCGCGGCGAAAGCCCAGATCCATATGCCGCGCGAAATCAATCTGATGGAACACCACCGTGGCGGCGATGCCCAGACCGATGGAGACCGCGAATTGCAACACCACCAGGGTGGTGCGCAGGGCGCCAGAGCCGGGGTTTGCGGACGTGTTGGCACGTAAGGCCGCCGCGGGGCGAAAGCCGGAGATGACCAGGGCGGGATAAAAGCCACCCAGCAGACCGGCCAGGACGGCGGTGGCGACAAAACCCAGCATCAACGGCCATTCGGCCAGATAGTTGAGGCTGAGCGGCACCTGCAGGAAGCTGCCATAAAAGGGCAGCGCCACTTCCACAAGCGCCAGCGCCAACACCAGCGCCACAAGCGCGGTCAACACGGATTCGCCAAGGAACTGGGCCATCAGCTGGCCACGCCTGGCGCCGACGCATTTGCGCAAGCTGATTTCGCGCGCCCGCATGGTGGCGCGCGCCGTGGCCAGATTCATGAAGTTGAAGCAGGCGACCAGAAGGATCAGGAATCCGATCGCGCCCATGCCATACAAGGTCGTCCAACTTCCCGCCGGCTTCATTCCGAAATACTGGTCGGTGGTCAGATGCGCATCGCGGAAGGGCACCAGCCGCACCTGCATGATCTGGCTTCCCGGCACCTTGAGGTTGACGTAGCGCGACAAATCGGCCGAACGGTCGATCATGGGCTTGGTCTTGGCCACGACCTGGGCGGGATCGGCGCCCGGCGCCAGTTTCACATAACCATAGGTGCCATTGTTGCTGAGCCAATTGTGTTTGGCCTCCTGATCAATGCGATCCACGACGGATGTGTTGGGCACCAGCATGTCGACATAAAGCTGGGTGTTGTGCGGCAGGTCGCGCAGCACGCCCGTCACCTTCAACGGCACGGTGGAATTGTCGCAGGACGCCGCTCCTGGCGCACAGGCTGGCTTCAGTGGCGAAATCGTCCTGCCGATCGGATCGGCATCGCCGAAATATTTCCGCGCCATGCTTTGGGTCAAAACCACCGATTCCGGATGCGCCAACACGGTGCGCGGATCGCCCGAGATCAGCGGCAGCGGGATGACCTGCAGGAAGTTCGGATCAACCACCGCGACGATTTCGGAGAAGTGGCGGTCGCCTACGGTGATCGCCATATTCTCCTTGGCCAGGCGGGTGGCGTCGCGCACCTCCGGGATATTGTCGCGCATAGCGATCGGCACCGGCATGGCGGTCTGGGCCAGCGGCACAGCCGGCCTTCCCGGGGGATAATATGTAACCTCGACGCGATAGAGATGATCGCTGCCCGGTATCCATCTGTCATAGGACAGTTCGTCCCGGACAAAGAGCACGATCAGGATTACGCAGGTCAGACCCACCGCGAGGCCGGCGATGTTGATGAAGCTGTAGAGCTTGTGGCGGATGATATTGCGCAGGGCGATGGTGAGATAGTTGCGAAACATGGCTCTCCCCTATTCATAGCGCAAAGCGTGGATGGGATTGGCGCCGGCCACGCGCAGGGCATGGGTCAGAACGGTCGCCCAGGCGATGACCAATGCCGCAAGACCTACGCCGGCGAAATACAGCGGACCGAGCGTGATGCGATAGGCAAAGCCCTCAAGCCAGCCGTGGAGATAATACCAGGCCACCGGCCAGGCGATCAGGTTGGCGATCAGCACGGGAATGGAAAATTGCCAGAGCAGCAGGAAGACCACATCGCCGCTACGGGCACCAAACACCTTGCGGATACCGATCTCCTTGGTGCGGCGCCCAGCGGTAAAGGCGGCTAGCCCGAACAGCCCCAAACAGGCGATGAAGATGGCGATGGCGACGAAGATCGTGAAAATAAGGCCCTGCCGTTCGTCGCCCTGATAGAGCTTTTCATAACTGTCAGTCAGCAGGGTGCCGGAAAAAGCCACGCCATGAATGAAGGCACGTTGGGTGCGCGCGATATAGCCCAATGCCTCCTGCATTTTTCCGGGGGCGACGCGGATGACGATGTTTTGCAGATTGTCGGCGCGATGAACATATACGGTCTGCAGCGCGGGCGAGCGGGCACCTTCGGTCAGGGTGTCGGCAACCACGCCTACCACGCGCGAATGCGATTTGCCGAAGACGAAGTTCTTGCCCACGATGTCGGACGGCCTATATCCCAACGCCCGCGCCAATGACGCATTGACCATGACATTATGGCCTTCATTCTTGCCCTGATCCCCGGCCGGCCCCTCGTAGAACCTGTCTTCTTCGCGATTGTCTTCAAGCACACGGCCGGCCAGAAGTTTGATTTTGAAGAGGTCGAAATAGTCCTGCGACACCGAAATATGATTGGGCGAGAGGAATTCGGCGTCCCCTTGCCTCTGCACGGGCAGTACTGAATTGCTGCCGAAGAAGGGCGTGAAGCTGGTGCGGGCGACCTGGAGGATGCCAGGCCCGCGCTCCAGAGCCTGGACGAAGCTCTTGGTACCGTCTTCCGTGAGATGGCCGCCCGTGCCCGTGAACACGATATTGTCGCGGCGGAAGCCCAGATCGATATTGCGGGCGAATTCGATCTGCTGGTAGACGACCAGAGCGCCTACCCCCAGGCCGATCGACACGGCGAACTGCAGAATCACCAGTGCGGTACGCAGCCGGCCTGATCCGCTCTGGCCCGATGTGTTGGCGCGCAAGGTTGCGGCCGGCCGGAACCCCGACAGAACCAAGGCGGGATAGAATCCGCTCAGCAAGCCCGCCAGGGTGGCAACGGCGATAATGGCCAGCGTCTGAGGCCAATCCGCGAGGTAGTGAATTTCCAGCGGCCGGCCCATGAAGTCGCTGTAGGAAGGCAGCAGCACTTCCACCAGCGCCAAGGCGAGGAGCAGCGCCAGAAACGCCATCAACACCGCCTCGCCCAGGAACTGCACGACCAGCTGGACGCGCCTCGCGCCCATGCATTTGCGCAAGCTGATTTCGCGGGCACGCATCGTGGCCCGTGCCGTCGCCAGATTCATGAAGTTGAAGCAGGCAACCAGCAGGATCAGGATGCCGATCACGCTCATGCCGTAGATCGTGGTCCAACTCCCTGGGGGTTTCATCCCGGAATAGCGATCCGTGGTCAGATGCACGTCCTGGAAGCGTGTCAGCCTGGGTTCAACGAGTTGGCTACCCGGGATTTTGACATTGGTGAAGGCTGAGATGTCGATGTTGCGGTCCAGAATCGGCTTGAGCTTGGCGATAACCCGGGCAGGGTCGGCGCCCGGCATCAAGGCGACATAGCCGAAGGTATGGTTGTTACTGAGCCAATTCTTCTTCTGCTCCTGATCGATGCGATCGGCGAGTGAGGTGTTGGGCATCAGGAAATCGAAATCGAGCTGAGTGTTATGTGGCAGGTCGCGCATCACGCCCACGACCTTGAGCGCCACAGTCGTGTTGGCGCAGTTGGTGTCATCACCGCAGCCGCCCCGTCCCGACGTCAGAGTCTTGCCGATGGGGTCGGCATTGCCGAAATATTTGCGCGCAGCGCTCTGGGAGATGACCAGGTTCTCCGGCCCCGTCAACACCGCGCGCGGGTCGCCCTCAATCAGCGGAAGCCGAATAACCTGCAGAAAATTCGGATCAACCACCCCCACTGTTTCCGAGAATTGCCGGTCGCCCGATGTCAGGGTGATCCATTCGCGTGCCAGGCGCGTAGCGGCGCGAACCTCCGGGATCTGGTCGCGCATCGCAACCGGAATCGGCATGCTGGTCTGCCCGGTTATGATCGCGTCGGAGCGACCGGGGACGTGATAGGTGACTTCGACGCGATAGAGGCGGTCGCTGCCCGGTATCCATTTGTCGTAAGACAACTCATCACGCACGAACAGCGTGATGAGAATCACGCAGGTCAGCCCCACCGCCAGCCCCACGATATTGATGAAGCTGTAGAGTTTGTGGCGGATGATATTGCGCAGGGCGATGGTGAGATAGTTGCGAAACATGGCGCCCCCTATTCGTAGCGCAAGGCATGAATGGGATTGGCGCCGGCCACGCGCCTGGCGTGAGTAAAAATGGTGGCCCAGGCGATCAGCAGCGCAGCCGTGCCGGCAGCCAGGAAATAAACCGGACTAAGCGAGATACGGTAGGCATAGCCTTCCAGCCAGCTGTGCAGATAAAGCCAGGCCAATGGCCAGGCGATGGCGTTGGCCACCAGCACGGGAAGCGAGAACTGCCACAACAGCAGCAAGATCACATCGCGGGTGCGCGCGCCGAACACCTTGCGCACGCCGATTTCCTTGGTGCGGCGGGCCGCGGTGAAAGCCGCCAGCCCGAACAGCCCCAGACAGGCGATGAAGATGGCAATGCCAACAAACAGGCCGAAGATTGTGCCCTGGCGGTCGTCATTGAGGAACTGCCTGTCGAAGTCATCGCTCATCAAATGCTGCTGGATGGCGATGGTGGGGGCGAAGCGGCGCCAGAGGCGATCGATCATGGCAAGCATATCGGCGGTATTGGCGCTGCCCAGCCGAACCGAGATGACGTTATTGGCCACGACGTCATTGAAATACACGGTGGGAACGACGGGGCTGGTGGTGCCCTGCCATTTGAAATCGGCGAGCACGCCAACAATCACAACCTCGGTATTGTGCAGGAAAACGCGTTTTCCCACCACGTTTTGCAGCGTGAAACCGAATTCCTTCATCGCTGATTGATTGATCAGCACATTGAATCCTGGGCCGCTATAGCTGAAAGTAAGCGGAGCAGGCGTCGCATCGGAACCCCGATCGCGATCCAACAGACGCCCGGCCAACAATTTCACGCCATAAAGCTTCGGAAAATCCGGATCGATCTGAACGATGCGCATCACCGGACGCGCGCTGTCGCCCGGAACGTGTACGTCCCAATTGCTGTCATTGCCATCCAGCGGGACATAGTTGGACGCGGTAACCCCCAGAATGCCCGGCTGGTTGCGCAAGGCCCGCTCGAACGTATCCCGCGTCTGAGGCGACATGCCGCCGGCGCGGATGATGACGACGTTATCTTTGCGAAAGCCAAGATCCAGATTCCGGGCGAAGGATATCTGGGCGAAGATCACCAGTGCGGCGATACCGAGCCCGATGGACACGGCGAATTGCAGCACCACCAGCGTCGTGCGCAGCAAGCCGGAGCCACCCTGTTTGGCCTGGTTGGCGCGCAGGATCGTGGCGGGCCGGAATCCGGAAAGCACAAATGCCGGATAGGCGCCTCCCAGAAGGCCCGACATCAGCGCGATGCCAATCACGCCCACAAGGACCGGCCAGTCCGACAGATAATGAAACGTGATGGGACGGCCGAGGAACTGGTCGAAGCTGGGTAGAAGGACTTCCACCACCGCCAGCGCCACCAGCAAGGCAAACAGGCTCATCAGCAGCGATTCGCCCAGAAACTGGATGACGAGCTGGGCCCTTCTTGCCCCCATCACCTTGCGCAAGCTGACCTCTCGCGCCCGCAGGGTGGCCCGGGCCGTCGCCAGATTGGTGAAGTTGAAGCAGGCAACCAGCTGGATCAGGATGCCGATGATGGCAAAGCCATAAATGGTCGCCCAGCTTCCTGGCGGCTTCATACCGCCATAGCGGTCGGTGGTGAGGTGCAGGTCCCGGAAGGGCGTCAGATGGATATGCTGGACGCTGCTGGCGCGCACATGGAGATCGGATAAGACGCTGGGGTCCGCCAGACGGTCGATAATAGGCTTCATCTTGGCGGCAACCACATCCGGGTCGGCGCCGGGCGCAAGCCGCGCATAGGAATAGCCGTGGGAGTTGAACCAGGCGTGCTTTTCCTTTTGCGGCAAGGGGTCCGCGTTCGAGGTGGTGGGGAAAAGCGCATCAATCAAAAGATGGGAATTGTGCGACATATCCCGCATCACCCCGGTGACCTTCAGCGCATACTGATTGACATGGCAGTTTTCGCCCAGGTCATCGCAACGGTTTTCGCTCAAGATGATGGTTCTGCCCAAGGGCTCGCCATCACCGAAATATTTGCGCGCGCGCGCTTGCGACAGCACCACGGAATCGGCCTGGGCGAAGACAGTGGCGGGATTTCCCTCCACCAGCGGCAATCTGATGATCCGGAAGAAGTCCGGGTCCACGACATAGAATTGGTCCAGGAACAGGCGGTTGCCGATCATCGCCGTTATCCTGTTTCCCGTGAGATGGGTGATGCCGGTCACTTCCGGGATCTGCTCTCGCATCGCCACCGCTGCCGGATAAGGCGAATTGGCCGCGGGCATCGGCGCCTGACCGGGGACCGTGAGCGAGTGCTCGATCCGGTAGAGATTCTCGCTATCCGGAATCCATTTGTCGTAGGAAACCTCATCCCGGATGAACAGGATGATGAAGATCGCACAGGAAAGGCCCACGGCCAGGCCGGCGATATTGATCAGGCTGTACAACCGGTGGCGAGCGATATTGCGCAGCGCGGTGACGAGGTAGTTGCGGAACATGGAGACAGGCTTCAGATCGTCGCGGCGACCGTGAGGATGCCCAGGACACCGACCAAGGCGATGGTGACGGCATTGAAGGCTTCGGCGATAAACTCTGTCACGTCGCTGCGCGGCGTGGTCTTGATGAATCGGGTCATGACATTGCTCCTTTTCTGACAGGGGTTGCTACAGAACCTGGCGGATGCTTTCGGTCACCACCGACCCGTCCAGCAGGTTGACGATGCGGTGGGCATATTCGGCATGGGAATGAGAGTGCGTGACCATGACGATGGTGGTGCCTTCATCATTCAACTGGGTCAGAAGCTGCATCACTTCCTCGCCATTGGCGGTGTCCAGATTGCCGGTCGGTTCGTCGGCCAGGATCAGCTTGGGCCGGGCGACCACGGCGCGGGCGATGGCGACGCGCTGCTGCTGGCCGCCGGAAAGCTGGGAAGGCATGTGGCGGGCGCGATGGGCGATCTTCATCCGCTCCAGTGCCTCGGCGGCGCGCTTTTTGCGTTCGGAGGCCGTGACATCGCGATGATAGAGCAGCGCCAGCTCGACATTCTCGGCGACATTCAATTCGTCGATCAGGTTGAAGCTTTGGAACACAAAGCCGATCGCATTCTTGCGCAGCTCGGATAGCTGGGATTCCGAATGGCCGGCGATGTTCTGGCCATCGAACCAGTATTCCCCCGAGGACGGACTGTCGAGCATGCCGACAATATTGAGGAAGGTAGACTTGCCGCAGCCCGACGGGCCCATGATCGCGGCGAATTCGCCTTCGCGGATTTCCAGATTCATGTCGCGGATGGCGGTCGTCTCGACTTCGGTGGTGCGATAGACCTTGGCCAGGTGTTTGAGCGTTATCATCGGTTCCTCGGCTTTATTGATTGTCCGAACTGTCGGCGCTTTCGAATTCGATACGGTCCATCTTCTGGAAGGCCTCATAGCCCGAGACGATGACCTTCTCGCCCGGCTTGAGGCCGTCCACGACTTCGACAAAGTCGGGATTGCGGCGGCCCAGGCGCACATTGCGACGTTCGGCATGACCGCCACCCGGCGCCACCACAAAGACCCAGTTGCCGCCGGTGTCCTGATAGAAGGGACCGTTGGGCAGCATCACCGCCTGAGATGCGCCGCCCAATTCCACGCGCAGGTCGACCGCCTGGCCGACATGAATGCCGGTGGGTGCCGCGCCATCGAAATAGAGATCGACCTTGAAGGTGCCGTTGGTGACCTGGGGATAGACCTTGGCGACCTTGGCGCGATAGTCGTGACCGTCGATGGAGAACAACGCCTGCTGGCCCAGGATCACATGGCCCAGGTAGAATTCGTCGACATCGGCGGTCAGCTTGAAATGATCGGCGGAATTGACCTGGCCCAGCACCGCGCCTTGCGCCTTGGACTGGCCGACATAGGCATCCAGCGCCGTAAGCTGGCCATCCATCGGCGCACGGATGGTGAGTGCCTCGACCCCGGCATTGGCGACATCGACATGGGCGCCCGCGCCTGGCGTCGCGCCGGTCAGTTGGGTCGCGCGTACTTTCTGCTCGGCGTCGCGCGAGGCGATGGTGGCGTCGCGCAGCTTCAGGTTATAGGCATATTCATCCTGCTCTTCCTTGTAGACATTGGGGGCGATCGCATTGCCGTCGAGCAGGATCTTGTCGCGCGCCAGATCGTTCCTGAGCTTGCTGATCTGGTGCTCGATATCCAGCAGGTCGTGCTCATACTTGAAGCGGGTCTGCTCGAAGGTCAGCTGCTGGGCGGCGACCTGCAGCTGCAGCGCCGGATTGGACAGAACGATCAACGGCTGGCCGCTTTTGACCCGCGCGCCATCCTCGACCAGCACCTGTTTCACCGTGCCGCCCTGATCGGTGGTGAGATAGTCGATGATGAAGGGCGCCACCGCGCCGCGCACCGCGATATAATCCTCGAACGGACCCTGGCTGACCGTACCGATGGTCAGCCGGTTGATCGGCACGCGATAGACATTGCCGCCTGCCCCCCGGAGCGCCCACACGCCGGCGCCGCCGGCCAGGATCGCCAATGCGGCGATGATGGCGTAGCGGCGCCAGCGGGGCTTGCGGGCTATGGCACGGTCCATGCCGCCAAGGGAGGAAACTTGCGGCGCCGTATCGTTGGCCGGGGCCAACAGGCGTTTCAGGTCGGTAAGCGATCGCGGCATGTTCATGAGGCTCGCGTCCCAGGCGCAATTTCGCCCCGGCCCAGGAAGGCCGGCCGGTAAGACTTCATTTTATACGGATAGCATGGCATGATACCTTGTATGGCAAGGGATGTGCCAAACTTAATATCAGTAATTTCAAAGACTTAAATAATCTCTTTGAGCCTTCCTGTCCGGGGGCGTACACAAAACCGGACACATGTCCGCTGGCGAACACATGAACACACCCACACAAGCTCGCGACGCCCGCATCCTGGTGGTGGATGATAACGAAGACATCCTCCATGCCGCCCGGCTGCTGCTGAAGCGCCATTTCACCACCGTGCAGACGCTGAACGATCCCAGTCAGCTGGCGGCGCTGGCCCGACGGCATGTGTTTGACGTGCTATTGCTGGACATGAATTTCAGCCCCGGCACCGATGACGGCAGCGAAGGCCTGAGCCGGCTGGCCGAGGTTCTGGCAATCGATCCGCAGGCCGTGGTGGTGATGGTGACCGCCCATAGCGATGTGGACCTGGCGGTCGAGGCGATGAAGAAGGGTGCCGCCGACTTCGTCACCAAGCCGTGGGAGAATGAGCGTCTGCTCGCCACCCTGATGGCGGCGCTGAATCTGCGCCGCTCCCGCCAGGAAGCCACGGAGCTGCGTCAGCGCAACCAGGGGCTGGCCGCCGCCACCCATCAGGAATCCGGCATGATCGGCTCAGCCCCCGCCATGCTGAAAGTGTTCGATGCGATCCGGCGCACGGCGCCTACCGGCGCCAATGTCCTGATCCTGGGTGAAAACGGCACCGGCAAGGAACTGGTGGCCCGCGAAATCCATCGCCTGTCGAGCCGGGCCAGCGAAGTGTTCCTGCGCGTGGACATGGGGTCGCTATCGCCGCAGCTTTTTGAAAGCGAATTATTCGGCCATCGCCGCGGCGCCTTCACCGACGCCAAGCAGGACCGCACCGGCTTCTTCCGCGCCGCCACCGGCGGCACGCTTTTCCTGGACGAGATCGGCAATGTGCCGCTGCATCTGCAGAGCAAGCTCCTGACTGCGCTGGAGCGGCGGGAGGTGGTGCCGGTGGGCGCCGAAAAACCCGAACCCATCGATGTGCGCCTGATCTGCGCCACCAATCTGGGCCCCGACAAGCTGGCCGACGAAAGCCTGTTCCGTCAGGACCTGCTCTATCGCATCAACACGGTGGAGATCAGCCTGCCGCCCCTGCGCGAGCGGCGCGAGGATATCGCCCTTCTGCTGGCCCATTACGCCACGCATTATTCTCAGAAATACAATTTGCCGGCCAAGCGCCTTGGGGCATCGCTGACGGAGCGGCTGAGCAACTGGTCCTGGCCTGGCAATGTCCGCGCCCTTCGCCATGCTGTCGAGCGCGCTGTGATCCTGAGCGACGGGGATGTGATGGGCCTGGCCGACTTCCCCTTTGTCGAGACCGAAATGCCGCAGGAACCAGCCGTCAATGTCTCGCGCCTGGATACGGTAGAGCGGGCGGCCATCATCCGCGCCTTGGAAAAGCACAAGAACAACGTCAGCCGCGCCGCTGATGCGCTGGGGCTGACGCGCGCCTCGCTTTACCGGCGGATGGAGAAATATGGATTATAGCCGCTTCCAGCTCGGCATCCTGTTCAGACTGGTGGCGCTGCTCCTGACCCTGGCGGCCATGGCCTGGGTCATCCTTTATACCGGCTGGTATGTGACCATCGCGCTTTTCGCCGCCGCGGTGGGTGCTCAAGTGGTCGCGTTACTGCATTTCGCCAATCGGCCGGGGCGGGAAGTCGCCCGCTTCCTCGACGCGGTCGCCTTCGACGACAACACCATCGCCTTTTCGGCACTTTCCCACGATCCGGCGCTCTCCGGCCTTGGCGCCGCCATGACGCGGGTGCTAGACCAGCTTCGCACCGGACGTGCCCAGCGCGAGGAACAGGCCCAATATCTGCAAAGCGTCATCTCCCATATCCCCGTCGCGCTGGTGTCGGTGGACGAACATGGCGGCGTGCAGCTGATGAATCTGGCGGCACGGCGGCTGTTCGAAACATCCTGCACCGACATCAGCCAAATGGCGCGTTATGGCGAGGTCTTCGCCACCAGCCTTGGCAGCCTCAAACCCGGCGACGCCATGATTGTCAGGATGGAACGCGGTGGCGGCGCGCTGCAGCTGAAGGCGGCCGCAACCGGGTTGGTGCTGGGCGGCGTCCGCCAGCGCCTGATTTCGCTGCAGAATATCGAGACCGAACTGACGGCCCAGGAACTGGCCGCCTGGCAGACCGTCATCCGGGTGATGGCGCATGAAGTGATGAACTCATTGACGCCGATTTCCTCATTGGCCGGCACCGCGGGCGAGATCGTCACCGACGTCCTCGCCCAGCTGCCCCCGGAAGATCCGCGGCACGCCAAGCTGGCCGATGCTCAAGATGCCCTGGAAACCATGGCCCGACGCAGCGAGGGATTATTGCACTTCGTGCAGAACCATCGGCGCATCACCAAGCGAATGGTTGTCAAACTCGATGTCGTGCCGGTGCGCCGCATCTTCACGCGGCTGCAGCGATTGCTGGCGCCGGAGCTGGCGGCGCGCAATATCGAACTGACCACAAAGGTCGTGCCCGAAACCCTGGAGGTATCCGCCGATATCGAACTGCTGGACCAGGCCCTGATCAACCTGTTGCGCAATGCGATGGAAGCCCTGCGCGACAGCCAGCCGGGCAAAATTGTCCTGACCGGATCGCTGGAAACCGGCGGCCATGTGCTGCTCGCGGTGGCCGATAACGGCCCTGGCATTGCCGCCGACCAGCGGGAAAAAATCTTTGTGCCCTTTTATACCACCAAGCGGCAGGGCAGCGGCGTGGGCCTGACCCTGGTGCGCCAGATCGCTACCGTGCATGGCGCGACGGTCAACATCTCCCAGACGCCAGGCGGGGGAGCGACGATCAGCCTGCGCTTCTAAGCGTTCGCTTTCAAGACTGCGGAATTGAACCATCTGCTGCGATGTCAGCACCGCTGCGTCTTTTCTATTGCTTGATCACCTGGCCATCCGGCAGGCGGATCACACCCCAGCCGCCGTTGAGGGGCTGGTTGTGGTTGAACGGATGCTTGGCGGCTTCCGCCTCATCGATCTCGATGCCCCAGCCCGGCTTGTCATTGGCGTAATAATAACCGCCGCGCATGTCCGGCACGCCCTTGAAGATCGCCTTCTCCGCATCGTTGAAGGGG
>DASZVQ010000134.1:0-82479 GCA_035547275.1 Rhizomicrobium sp. | reverse complement strand
GCAGCGCGTTACATACAACGGCTTGGCGGGCTTCTGTCAGCGCCATTTCCATGTGTCGCCGACACGCGAACCTAAAAGGACGTGAGGCTCCGAACAGCTGACGGAAGGTCTCATTGCTCAGGAAGACTGCCACGCCTGGGATTTGTACCGTGGCCTTGGATGAAAACTGCCCGCTTCCGAGGATCTCAAAGATACCGACCGCGCCGTCACATCCCGTTATAGCGGTCTGGACACACTCGCCCGCGAGAGTTTCTGAAAATGTGGCCACCACGCCCTTAATGGGGAAGTACACCCGTTCCGCTCGCTGGCCGGGTTGATGCAAGACCTGATTACGATTGAGGTCGCACTTGTGGATATGCGCAGCAAAGTGCGATGCTATTGCAGGCTCGATCAGCTCCAATAGGGCATTGGCTTCGATATCTTCCATCTGCAAATCCTTCTGCATAGGATATCCTTGACGAAAGCACGCGCCCCTCGCGATCCTTGCGACTCCTAAAAAGATTCACTGCTTCATTTAATAGACGTAGCGCTCGGCCACTTCTTTTCAACTCCTACGATATCCACGGAGTTCCGTATCTAGAGGAAGGCAAAAAGTGGCGTCTTGATGGCCCAATCGGGGCATCACAATTTGGATATTGATAATCGGGGGGGCGCGACCAGGCGGGCTTCCGCAAGCATTTGCTGCAGAAATCGGTACGACCGACAAGGCGATCAGCGCGGACGAAAACCTACAAATGTGCTAAAGAGTCAGCCTGCCTTGGCTCACGGATCTCATAAGCATCCGCGCCTGCCTTGGTTTCCGTCAATAGGTAAACGTCACCTGATCGATTGGACCTGCAGATACTTTACTAGCGATGGACATTGTTGTCGTGCCAGTAAAATCCACTAATGACTTACTGGTGTGAGTGACCGTTGGCGTGAGTCCATTTGCGCAGCTCGCGTAATAACCACCTCTGGTTTCGGTGCCACTATCTAAGCTTAACTCACACGGCGAGATCACGAATACGCCAACGGAAAATCGCAGTATTGCCCGCTAACGCGGGAAAGGCAATAACAGCCAAAATGGCAACCACAAAAAGAGTAACTCCGCCACGCACGTGCGCACCTATTCTGGACCCGCGTGATTTTAAGTATCTGTCGGTACTGATGATATCGGGTCATAGCTTCCAAAATTAATACCGGCATTGAGAGTTCGCAGGAACAATTTCCGTCGGCTCCCGCATCTTGCGAGGTCAAAAGGCCAAAACGGCGATGAGTGGTCCACGTATCATCGGCCATCCGTCGGTCAGCAAGTTATTGGGCCAAGCTCTGGCAAATCGCGGCCAAGCGGAACCTCGCAAGCGTCACCCGGCAAGGCTGGCCATTCCACTGCGCCTGCAGCGTAGCGCTCGTTCTGGCATTGGTGATGAACACTTCGCCATTCCGACCGACAAAAGCGGCATCGACCTTTCCATCAATTGCGACGGATGTTCCCGGTGCCAGCGGTGCGCCGTCTGGCCCCAACAGCCTAGCAGTCGCGCTATGAAGTCCGTGGACGTCGAAGTTCGCGATCGCAGCGCCATTCTGGGCCGGCACCAAAGTTTGTGTCTCCTGTCCGATTTACGCATCGAAGGGCAGATCGGCGGTTTCGATACGAATGCTGTTGCGTTGGCTTCTTCCACTCGCGCACGATCCTGCGGTGGATAACGGTCAAGCGCGTCTGCGTAGGTCAAAGGTTCATCCGACGGCGCGACACCAGCGGTAGAGTTCTTCAGACCAGGTGACGCGACCGGATTTTATCTCATAACGCCAATGGCCGACGCCGGACATATGCTCCGCCATCGCCAGCAGCAGTTGTTTCTCCGCCAATGCGCGCTGTGTACTTTCAAGTTCGAGCTGTTGAGTCGCGAAGTGCGCCAGGTCGGCCAAACATGCCCGTTCCGATTCGCTTGGATAAGGCCTATCCCTCGTGTCGATCACGCAGAGCGCCCCGAGGCTAACACCTTTGCTATCAATGAGCGGCGCACCGGCATAAAAGCGTATAAACGGCGCGCCAAGTACAAATGGGTTCTCTCGAAATCGTTCATCTTTCTCAGGAGCCGGCACCACAAAGACTGGCTCGCTTTGCTCTATGGCCACCGAGCAAAATGACCAGCTCCGGGGCGTTTCTTCAACGGTGATACCGAGTTTAGACTTAAACCACTGCCGTTCCGCATCCACTAGTGAGATAGCGGCAATTGGACTTTGGAAGAGCTGCGCCGCAATTTCTACGATACGATTGCAATTCTGCGAAGGCTCAGTATCAAGTATTCTGAGATCATGAAGGTGTCTAAGTTTTTCTAGTTCAGTGCCCGACAAAGTGTGCTCCTGACAATCAAACTGCCGGTCGAGCGCCGGTGGGATCGGGGCGGTGGGTGAAACCCGACCCCACACCCGCTGAGAGCAGCTGGGGAATACCGCGTGCAGCTTGCCCTTAGCGGCTTGCAATATATACGTTTAAATGAATGCGTGCTCAACCGGAATGCGGAAGCGGATGGCATTCAAGACATGGTTTTGCGGACGAAGCAGAATTCAAATAAGGCCGTTCACAAAAGACGCAAGAGGACAGATATGCGGCGCAAGGGCGCCATTATAGGAGCCACACTGATCTTGCTGCATGTCGGCGACACCGCCGCGCAAACCCATGTTCCTAATAAATATCCTGATCCCCGCTGCAGTCTGCCGGAATTCGAAGTCCTGCCGCAGACCGAGGATTCAAAAACCTCCGACAAGATGAAGGCAAGCCTCTACGATTATGAAGTGAGACAATATAATCGTGAGGTCGAAGCCTATAGCGCATGCCTTCGGAATTATATCGCGACGGCAGATCGCGACATGCAACGAATTCAGGCTCAGGCGAATAATGATGTGAAGCGGATTGTGGACAATGCGAATGCGTTCATCGCCCTGATCCAAGCGCATGTCCGCAAGGCTACGGCGAACGAAAAAAAATACGCAAAACCCATGCGAGCCGGTTCATCGGGAGATAAGACCCCATAAGATCGAGTGGCCGTTCAATCAAGCCTAGGCATCACGCCGTTTCATCCAGTTCGACAACCGCCCCGTTCTCGACCATTCGCAAGTCAGCAGGTCGCTGGCTTCGTCAGACCGACTCGTTCTTTTTGCGCTTGTGCACGAGCCGCGCGTATCCCGGTGTAGGACCCATTCGATGCTCTTTGCCCGCATGGGAAAGCTGAAAAACGCGAGGTCTGGGGCTCTTTTCGATTCGCTCGCCATCGCTGCGCTCAATCGTACGTATGGACGAGCTTGTGGCAAGGCTTATCGCCTCGCTGATTGTCCACGCGGGGCGCACTTCTGGTCGCATTTGGACCTCGCGCCTGTCTGGCGATCGGCAGGACAGGGAACTGCGATCGCTGATCGACAAGGGACGTGGCTTACTTGAATAGTATCTGCAGATTGCCCTTCTGGGCTATGTAACAAAACCAGAGCTGCAGCGTTCTCTCGTCAACTGCAGATGAGAGGAAATTCCATGGCGCGCCTGTCTGTTTTTGTCGTCCTTACCGTCGGCTTTGCATTGCCAGCTCTTGCGCAAGGTCAGGGTGGTTATCCGGATGGCGCGCCAGGCGCCGCAACCGCTGCCGGATCTGCGAGCTCAACGCAACACATGCGACGTCATCACTTAACAAATGACACATCGGGTGGAACATCTTCCATCGATCGGTCTGGTCAGACCCAAGAAGGCGGCGGCGCTGTCGCCGGGGCGCATGGCACCGACAATCAGGCGCTAGGCGCGAGTGCGCCCGGAAATACTGGCGCTACGAAGACCGTCCCGACAAGGCAGTAGTGTCCGCCGGGCCTATCGGGCGCAGCGTCAAGGACAACCGACCAGGAGTAGCCGTTGCGCAACCTCTTGCACCTCATTTATGGAACTTTGTTGATCCTAACAGGCATGACGGCAGCCGCAGCCGGAGCGTCCACCTGCATCAGAAGCGAAGATATCCTCAGCAGCCATTCGAACGATGGGAAGACCATGATCTTCCGCATGCGCAACGGCCAGATACTGGTCAACCACATGCACGGAAATTGTCCGGATCTAAGGTTCAACGGCTTTTCCTGGGTGCTGCGGGGCGGTGATGACCAGATTTGCGAAAATCAGCAGACCCTTCGCGTCTTGCAATCGGGCGAAATCTGCACGTTGGGCAAGTTCGATCGGCCGTCTCCTTCGAAGCAGAGCCACTAAACGTCACCAGCTTCATGCTGTTGCGTTTGCCGAGTTAGCGAGGTTCTAAAAGCCCGTACCGCGCTGGCGATCCGCAATACCAGGCGCAAGATCTTCGATGTGGATATTGAAAGAATCCCATACCGGCGGCAACCAATGTCTGCACGCACTGTTACCAGTCCATCCTGGCGGGCATTCACTCTTTTGCAGGCGGTTTCCCGATGTTCATGCACAACAAGCGACTCCAGTACACCGTTCGCGTCGGTGAGTGTAACGCGGCATTGGCTTCACTTCTGTTGGAGCAGTTTGGCGGTCCAGACGGAGAACTGGCGGCGGCGATGCGCTATTTCACCCAAGGATTGGCAGAGGAAGACCCCGGTCGGAAGGATATGCTTCTGGATATCGCGACAGAGGAACTGAGCCATCTGGAAGTAATCGGCTCCATCGTCGCCATGTTGACCAAAGGCGCAAAAGGCAAGTTGGCCGAGGCAGCGCAATCAGAAGCGGATCTTTATACGTCGCTCAATGCCGGCGGCAACAGCCATACCAGTCTATCCTTTATGGCGGCGGGCCCGCCCTGACCAACTCCTCCGGCGTGCCATGGACGGCCGCCTATGTTGACAGCCGCGGCGATCCGACCTGCGACCTGCGCTCCAACATTGCCGCGGAGAGCCGGGCCAAGATCATCTATGAGCGGCTCATTAACATCACGGATGATCCAGGGATCAAGGAAGCGTTGGGGTTCCTGATGACACGTGAGGTGGCGCACCAGAAATCGTTCGAGAAAGCCTTATATTCGATCCAGGACAATTTCCCCCCAGGCAAGCTTCCTGGCATAGCGAAATTCGCCAATCTGTATGTCAACACCTCACAAGGGCCGGGCGATGCCGAAGGCCCCTGGAATTCGGGCGACCAATGGCAGCGCGCGGATGAGCCGGCCGAGATGATGGCACTGGATGGCGGCGATGGTACGGCTAGCGTCGAGTTGAAAGGCGCAGAAGCAAAAGCTGTAAGGCAGCTTGCCGCTAGGACGCAGTCAGCGCCGGAAGATGTGCCCACTGGCGCGGAACTGGGCGCCGGGGCGGGGGCGGGTAAGACCACCAGGGGCGATCTCGGCGGTGCCAAAAATATCGCTGAAGCCGTCGCCCAGGCAAAGAAGCGCTAACCTGCTACCGGGTGGCCGGGATGGCATCCCCCGTCGCAGATGTCGCGTTCAAGCCCGATTCTGCTTTAGCGGCGGATCGTGGCGAGGTGCCAGGTCTGTGGCCTCTCATCAAATATCTGAAAAGCGCTGGTCCCGGGCTTCTGGTGGCGGTCGGGTATATGGATCCAGGAAATTGGGCAACCGACATCGCCGGCGGATCCAGGACCGGTTATACGCTTTTGTCCGTTGTGTTTATTTCCAGCCTCGCTGCGATGTTTTTGCAATATTTAGCCTTGAAGCTCGGTCTGGCATCCGGCCGGAATCTGGCCGAAGTGATCGCAGGCAATACACGTCGGTCCGTGCGCACCGCTCTCTGGATCATATCGGAAGTCGGCATGATTGCATGCAGCCTGGCAGAGCTGTTGGGCGCGATGCTCGCCATTCAGCTCCTGTTCGGGTTTCCGGAGCCTGTGGCCGTCTTACTGTCCGGGGCGAATATGCTTTTGCTGCTCAAGCTGGAAAAACATGTGCGGAAACTGGAAGCAGTTGTCGGGACGATGGTACTCCTGACCGCGCTGTGCCTCGCAATGGAGTTTGCCTGGTCCAGTCCCAGTTCCGCTGCGATCGTCTCGGGCGTTACGAAAGTTCCGCACCTGAATCGGGAGACCTTATACCTCGCGGCGGGAATACTGGGCGCGACCGTTATGCCGCACAATCTCTACTTGCAGTCCGCTTTGATGGCTCCCGAGCATGGCAACAGGTCCATCAACAAATGTTCGGTCTTGCGGGTGGAAATGATCGGAACCGTCCTGCCCCTTTGTCTGGCAGCGCTGGTCAATGCTGCACTTCTTATCCTGGCGGCCGCAATTTTTCATCATCAAGCACCCGGCGAAGTTGTTGATCTCAGTCAAGCCTATAAGCTTCTGCCGCTGTCGTTTGGTACTAGATTTGCAGGCGTATTGTTCGGCATCGCGCTATGGCTATCGAGCCAGGGGGCCGCCATCACCAGCGCAATGGCGGGCCGCATCGTTTTGGAAGGCTTTAATACCGTTAAGATCTCGCCGGTTCGGGCGAGATCGATATCCCGAACGCTCGCTGTTGTGCCGGCGCTCCTGGTGTCCTGCCTATGTGGGAGGGGCGGTACCAACGCACTTCTGATCTTCAGTCAGGTAATATTGAGTGTGCAGTTGCTGTTTGTGGCCTTGCCGCTTCTGCGGTTGACTGGAGATGCCGACCTGATGAAGGGACTGGCAAACAAAGTCCTTACACGGATCATCGGCTGGGGCATAATCGGGACGATTTTCGCTAGCGACATGGCTTTGGCCAGCATTGCGGGCAGATAGGACCGTAAGAAGCGCGACATTTGGTGTTGGAACGAGCCAATGGGAATGGCGTTATCGTTCCGATCGGAGGAGCTATGCGTTTCAGTAAGAATGGCCACCGAAATCGCACCATGTTTGTTTCTTTCCTGAGCGGCATCTCGGTGAGCGAACTGGCCAGCCGGCACGGGCTCTCCATGAAGCGCGTTCAGGCCATATTATTATCCGAACGGCACAAGAGGGAAGTCAGTCCGGCAGCGGCTTATCAGAAGCTCAGAGCTATGACCGGTTTTGGGGTCCGGTACGGGGTACTTTTGGATTGAATATCAGTTTGATGACCGTCTTCGATTGAATGAATTGGAGAAGAGTATTGGGGCATTGCTTGAATGCGCCATTGCCTCGCTCCCCGCAAGTTTTTGCGGCAGAAGGCACGGGCAGGCGTTGCATCGAGGGGAGAGTTTGTCTCGACAGACACACTGATGGAGATCTGAAGCGTTGTCTCGATGTAGATGCGCTTGGTCTGGCTGAGGCGGCTTATCTTCCGTTGGAGGCAAGCGATGAATCAGCTTGGTAATTTTCTAGAAGCCATGGCTCCCAACGCCGCGATTGTCTTCGCGGCCTGAACCTTCCTGGGCTTCCGAGCGCGGTCGGACGGGCCGACGCTGTGCGGCTGGAAAGGTCCTTGCCGGTTTCATGTTGGATATGCATGGCAAGGCAACGGAGCTTTCATAGGGTGGTTTCCATTTGGTCCGTCGGTTGCGAATGTTCCGTTATACGTTATGGCCATCAGTTCAGATTGCAGATTTAGACCCACTAACGGGCTCCTTGTTCCACAGATATTTTCTCCGAAAAGGTTTCGACGTGGAACAGAAAGGTCACAGCAACATTCCCCAGAAGCTTGCTTAATGGAGCTCCCATGGCCAAAAAATCCGATAGCGTGCGTACCGCAGACGACCTGCCCAATGCCAAGGGACCTGGTAGCACTCCCATCAGCAAGGAAGCTCATAAGATGGTTCAGAAGGAAGACGGTCTGGACGCACATCGGCGCACCGGCGACCGCAATGTCGACTTAATGGGCCGCAAATAGTTGTTCATTGTCCGGACCTATGTGGCGCCCAGCGGCATTCACGGCAACGGCGTCTTTGCTGATGAGGACATTGCGGAAGGCCAGCCTATTTGGCGTTTTGCCCGCGGTCTCGATCTGGTGGTGCCACTGGAGGTGATCGCGGCGGCGCCCAAGGCCTTTCAGGACTATATGGAGATGTATGCCTATCACTCGCCTCAGGTGGAAGGCGGTATGGTGCTGTCCTGCGACCATGCCAAGTTCCTCAACCACAGCGATAATGCCAACACCCTGATTGATGGCGAGACAACCTTCGCCAGGCAGGCCATCGCGAAGGGCGAGGAGATAACCTGCGATTACCGTGTGTGTGTCGCGGATTTCACGGGTCAGTTTGACGGCCAGTAGCCCCATTGCTGCATCAGGTCGCGGTCGCGTTCCAGGAAGCGCAGGCCTATGTCGTTGCGATAGCGCATCCCGGGCACCACGATATTGCAGCAGCGGGCATAGGCCGCGGTGCGGGCGCCTTCCACCGTGTCGCCAACGCCGGTGACAGCCATCAGCGATCCCAGCCCGCCGGTGGTGACCAGGCCGGCGTCGGATTTTTCCACTTCCGATAACTGCAGATGCCGCCAGTCCTCTTCGCTCGGTGCCTGGCGAAACAATACTGGCAATCCCTTTGCCTGATTTGAATATTCCTCCGCTATGGGGAAAGGCGGCACAGTCAGCACCACCCCTACGGCAAAGCCCGGACGGGTGGGAAAATCCAGCCGGTCCCGATCGATCATCCGGCGGAATAGGACAGCCCAGTCCTGCTGGTGCAGAGTGGAGCAAATTGCAGCGCCCGGATAGCCGAAGCGGCTGGTGAATTCCAGCGGCCAGATGCCGTCACCATTCACAATGGTATTGATGTTGATGTAGCCGACATAGCCGCCTTCGCGCAGCTGATCGACCATTTTCGCTAAAGTGTTCTGGAACAGGATTTGGCCGTTGCGATACGTCAGCAGAGTGCCCATCTCCCCGGTCAGCTCGCCCAAGTCGCCTGGAAACAGGCGCTTGTGTTCCCAGTCCATTACCACCGGTTCCAGGAAACTTTCGCCGTTGAAGTAGGCGCCCACGCCGACCTCCACGCCGCTGATATGGTCCATCAGGACAAAGTCCGGCGGCGCCGCGCTTTTCCAGGCAGCCCGATGCAAACCCAGCAGTGCGGCGATATCGGAGCCATTTTCCATGTCGCCGACCACATTGTCGCTGGAGGCGTGGTCGGAACCGTTCAACTTCAGCACGTAGCGGCGCGGCCGTCCGGCAATGAAAGCCAGTGCAGCATCGAAGTCGGTGAAGCGGTGGGTCGGCGCGGTCTTCATCCCGCCCTGGCGCATACAGGCCTGGCCAAAGGCGCGATCGTTTTCCAGCTTGTCGCCAAAGGCGCTGCCGCCGATTACGGCATAACCGCCGCGCCGCAGCTCGTCCTGCAGTTCACCCTGGTCGGCGCGTTCAAAGATGATGATGCCATTCTCGGCGGCCCGCAACCAATCCAGCTCCCGCTTCCAGTCGTCGCTGACATGGATAAAGCCGCGCAAGATGCCGCGCCATTGCGGGTCTTCTATATAAGTACGCACCTCATGACCGGCGCGCGACAGGGCGATATACATGTCGCCTAGGCTGCCGTCCTTGCCGATCCCCAGAAAGCGCATCAATGAACCGTGATCAGTGCAATACGCCGTCGGCCGAAAGCCGGAAATGGCGGCGATAGCGTTCAAAGCAGCGCTGTCCGCACCACAGCCTGAGCAGCGCGCCCTCGGCAAAGGCGCGAGCCCGGCGGCCGTCCTCACGCACCAGAGGGCCGAGAACTTCCGTATTCCAGGCGGCGGAATGCCTGACGTCCAGCACCGCGTGCAGGACGAAGTAGTGACTTTGCTTCTTGGGCACGCCCAGGCGGCTCAGACCGCGGCTGACAAAGGCAGCGCGCCCAGGCGCCGTTAATTCGATCACGCCAAGGGCGCCGATGGAATGAAAAGCGAAGGCGCGATTGGTGGCAAGCGCCATCATCATGTTTCCCAGCGCCAGCGATTCCGCCACGGTGGTTTCGATTACCGGCGTGATTTCGAGATGCGCTGCAAGCTGATCAAGCATCGGGCCATGCATGCCCTTGGCTTCGCCGCGACCCATCTCATCCCAGTAATTACGCGCCATTTCCAGTTTGGCGCGCACCGGCATCTTCACCTGGGTCATCGCCACCAGGTCGTCGAAGCCGGCTTCTCCGGCGACTTCCTGGGCCAGGAACCAGCGCATCTCCTCCAGCGTGGCGTGTTCGGCCAGCCAGGGAAACAACGGATCATTCTGGCCGGGACCGCATTGCTGCAGGCGCTCGAACCAGGTGACGAAAGCATCCGGCTCCGTGGGCACATTTGTTAGCATCGGCGCAATGGCGGCGCGGGCCGCTATCACAAAGCGCCGCTCATACTCCAACGCTTGTTGCTGAGCCGCGGTGGCCTGCGCGTCGGCCTGCTCTCCTAGCCCCGGCGCCAGGCGCTCGCGGTTGAAGTGGCTCAGCGCGCGCTGCAGTTGGTCGCTGAATTCCGCTGGCGGGCTGGATCTGTCCGGCTGCAATTTGGATGGGATAGTGCCTTGAAGCATGGTGTCCTACCGTCTGAGGTCGGAACCTTTAACGTGCAACATCACCGTTGCGATCCGATCTGCCTGATCGTACGGCCAGTTATCCAGTTCCTCGCCGAAAACATCGGGGTCGATTTCCTCGTATCGGTACTTGAGCGTACCCTGTTCCAGCAGCGGCTGCGCAGCTTCCAGGAACTTGTCCTGGCCATCGACGATGGGGCTTCCGGTATAGAGCAACAGGTGTCCCATTGGGCTTAGCTGATTCAGTGCCTGCCTTAGAGCGCGCAGCGCCAGATCAGCGCCCCAGTCACCCCCACCATGGCGATAGGCACGCAAGGCGGGATCTACCAGATAGGGCGGATTGCATATGATAAGATCAGCAGGCTGTAGCCAGGCCGACAGGATATCGCTGCACCGTGGAATCGCAGGGATGCCATTCAGCGCGCTGTTGGCAGCGGCGAAAGCCAGAGCGCGGGGATTGATATCCAGCAGCGCGATTTCAGACAGGCGGGGATACAACGTGGCACAAAAAAGGCCGCCTGCGCCGCTGCCGGCGCCAATATCGACGCAGCTGCCCGGACTGAAACCGGGATTGCGGTCATGAAAGGCTTGGATAGCATAAGCGAAGCGATAGGTATCGGGGCCGAAGAAAACCGCATCAGCCTCGCGCGTCGGAAAGCCGGAATGCGCCAGCAGCAATGGTCCCAGGCTGCTATAACGAAGGCGGGCGCGGACATAACCATCTTCTACATCAAAAAAATCGCGGTCCTGAAGTACTTCTTGGTAGCGTTCGGGAAGCTCGGACGGCGCCACCGCCTTATTCCAGCCGAATACATCGCACAAAATGTCCGCTCCCGGACGATTGCGGCCCACCACCCGGGTGTGCGTCGATGGTGTAGGTGTACAAAAGCTGTATCCATCCGCCTTCAGCCGGCGGCCCAATGCCTCGATCCGGGTGGCGAAATCCGATTTTTCCAAAATGTTGCGCATTGGCACTCCACCGAAAGTTCCTGGTGGACTATTGGTTCCCTGGCGATGAAAGGAAGGGCTGCAGCGCCCGAGCGGGCGGCGATCCCACCACGAAGCTCTTGCTGACAAAGGCGACGGGATCATGCACCTGCGCCCAATCAACGGGATCGGCCGGGGAAATTACCCGGGCCTGTTATGCCTGCCAGTAAAGACAGTAAAGAGCGACACTCGGTGCTGTTCGATTCGCCAGGGCCGACTAAAGCAAAATGCTGGCCCGCGCTTGCTGCTTCTGGCGCCAAGGTGCGAGGTCGTACCGACAAATACTTGAGGCACCGCAACTAGAGCTGGTCTCGGAGAATTGACTCAATTCCCAACGAAAGGACGACCAATGTCGAACGAGCAAAATCGCAACCAGGGCCAGCAGGGTTCCGACCCACAGGATCAGCAGAAAACGGGCCAGCAGAGCGGCCAGCAGCAGAAGCAGGGCTTACAGCAGGGCGACGAAGGTTCTCAGGGCGGAAGTTCTGGGAATAATGACAACCAGAACCCTCAGACGAAGTAGGACTCATCCACCCGTGCACTTGGCCCACCGTTAGATGCGGTGGGCCCTTTTGTTGAGCTCAGGCAGCGATACGGTGCGCCGGTCCGCGCCTGCCAGCCCGCCAATAACACGCCGGCGATCCGGTCGGTTTGCCTTTTGTCTGGCCATTAACCCGGCGCCGCGCCCTGGATATTCACCCGTAACAGGTAAATGGACTGGGTGCCGCACATGAACAGCCAGTCTCGTTTCGGTCCGGCAAAGCACAGATTGGGACAGACCTCGGGAAGCCGGATCCGGCTAATCAGTCAACGTTTCAATGGCAACGTCAGAAATCGGTACCGAACGGTATTCCATCGGAATCGCGCCCCATGTGAAATATCCAAACAATGGCTACATCGCGAAATTCTATCGCCCCCCGAACAACCCTGGCCCAGACGCCGCGATGTACAATGGTTGCTAGGCGCGTTCTCCAAGCCCCAATTCCACGCTCAAGTCTGTCACATCGTGATAGCGTCCCGCATTTGGTGGGCTTTCCCAACATAATGTGCCCGTGAACCAACAATGCATCAGCCGGTCTGCTAATATCGGACAACTCATGCGTGACCTGCAATCTCGGGAACGCCAATTTCCTTTCGCTACGGCAATGGTGCTAGCGAGCACTGTGGCCATCACGGGCGCGCGATTTCTGGTGCCTGGATTGGCCGAAGCGCTGCGACGCGATCTTCCAGCATTGGAAGCCGGAGAATGGTGGCGTGCTGTCACTCCCCTATTTATGCAAACTGATCCGTGGCCCGCGACCCTGAGCGTTTGGGCTCTCCTCTGGTGGATTGGCGTTCTGGTGGAAAGGCTGTTCGGTACCACCCGATGGTTGATCCTCTACGGCGCCGGAGCGGTTGCTGGCGAGGCCGTGGGCTATGTATGGCAGCCGCACGGCTCCGGAGGCTCAGTAGCCATTGCAGGCTTGTTGGGTGGCCTTATGGCTTGGTGCCTATTGGAGCCAACACCGTGGTTTGCGAAGGCCGGCTCAGTGATAGTTATAGGTGCGGCGCTGGCGGATACGTGGATTAACGATATCCATGGTTTACCACTCTTGGCGGGACTGTGCGTCGGCGCATTTCTGATTTGGAAGGGAAGGACTGTTAAGTAGCGTTGATCAGTGAGAGGGGAGAGCATTCTGCAAGTAGAATTGGCCATTATGAAAGGCCATTGTCTCCATATTAACCCAGAGGGCGGACATGTTGATACTTAAGGCCCTTAGGACGGATTCGGTAGGTGCTGGGCTTCGGCCGGCGCATTGATCGTCGCCTCACGGGACGAAGTTTATTCCTCATCTAATTGACAGCAACCGTTCTTCGTCAGCTTGCCCACCGCCATAGTGGACCAGTCCAGGTCTTAGGTGTGTTGCCTTCAAGAGACCGTGTGCGGGCAGAATGGCTCGCGTCTCCGTCGCCACCAACAAATCTTCGTTTGGGTCTGAAGGACCCACCACAATCTAGTGGTACGTTGAGTGGCTCAAGCTACTCCTCACCTGTTCAAAACATCCGTGAACCGTTTGAAGCATCAAGATCTGGCCGGAGAAGAATAACGTCTCCGTTGCGGTCGGGTACGCCCAAGGTCAAGACCTCTGAGATGAACGGGCCAATTTTCCGAGGGGGAAAATTGACTACGGCTATTACTTTTTTTCCTAGAATTGTGTCACACGAATAATGCTTTGTGATCTGGGCCGAGGATTTCTTTCTGCCGATTTCTTCGCCGAAATCAATCACCAACTTCAATGCTGGCTTACGCGCCTAAGATTTCGGCTTTTACGACGGTGCCGACGCGAATATCGACCTTCTGAAATTCTTCAAAGCTGATCTGTTGCGTCATTTCTTGCTCCAAGACATTGATGCCAGGATTGGCGTGATCATGTAGAGATTTTCAAGCCGCCCCAATGAAACGCCTTAGGCTCGAGATATTCCTCGATGCCCTCTCGTCCCCCCTCGCGTCCCAGCCCAGAAGCCTTTATGCCTCCAAATGGTGCCATTTCCATTCCCAGCGAACCGGTATTCAAACCCACCATTCCGAATTCAAGCTCCTCGCCCACCCGCCATGCGCGATGCAGATCGTTTGTATAGAAGTAGCTCGCCAGGCCAAATGGTGTGGCGTTTGCCAAGTTCACAGCTTCTTCCTCATGGTGAAACTTCATAATTGGCGCTATCGGGCCGAACGTCTCCTCGGAGGATAGTCGCATATCCGCGGTTACTCCGATAAGTACTGCGGGCTGGGCAAATCGCAGCTCGTCGGCAGACGTCTTTATCTGTGTCGCAAGCGTAGCCCCCAGTCCGAGGGCATCTTCCAGATGGGCTTTCACTTTGGCAATAGCTGCGCTGTTGATTAGGGGGCCGATTGTAGTGTCGGGAGCCAGGCCGTCTCCGATTTTCAATCTATCCACAGCAGCGCTTAACTTGGCCGTGAACTCATCGTGAATGCCCGCCTGCACAAGTATCCGGTTAGCACAGACGCATGTCTGCCCGGCATTGCGGAATTTGCTCGCCATGGCCCCTTCTACCGCAACATCTACGTCGGCGTCATCGAACACAATGAAGGGCGCGTTGCCGCCAAGCTCCAGACTGAGCCGCTTCAAGGTAGGCGCAGATTGCTGCATCAGCAGGCTGCCAATCCGCGTTGACCCCGTGAAAGATAGTTTACGGACAATTGGGCTGGCGGTTAGTGTTTCACCGATATTGCTCGGCAGGCCCGTGATGATATTCAGCACCCCTGCTGGCAAGCCGGCCCGAATGGCCAATTCTGCAAGAGCAAGTGCCGTAAAGGGGGTAAGTTCCGAAGGCTTTACGACGAAGGTGCATCCCGCAGCCAGGCCGGGAGCGCATTTGCGCGTGATCATCGCGGCCGGGAAATTCCAGGGTGTTATCGCGGCGCACACGCCGACTGGCTCTTTTAGGACCATGATACGGCGATCTGACGTGGCAGCGGGCACCGTGTAGCCGTTGATGCGTCGGCCTTCTTCCGCAAACCATTTTACGAAAGAGGCCGCATAGCGAATCTCGCCCTGGGCTTCTGCCAGTGGCTTTCCCTGTTCGATCGTTAATATTGTTGCCAGGTCATTGACATGGGTCAGCATCAAATCGTGCCAGCGTTCCAGAATGCGGGACCTTGTGGCGGCGGTTGTCTTGCGCCAATCCTGGAAAGCGAGTTGCGCAGCGTTGATCGCTGCCGACGTCTCTTCGCGGCCGCAATTGGGCACCGTTCCGATCACTGTGCCATCAGCAGGATTTGTGACCTCAATAAAGTCGCTGTCCTTGGCGGATATCCACTGGCCGCCGATGAGCGCGCTTTCGATCAGGATTTTCTGATCCTTTAATTTTGTCCTTATGTCATTTTGGAGGTTCATGAATGTCTGCCGATTGTCCGATTTCAAGGCTATTCAGCAGAAGTGGCGCAGCAGGCGAAGCCCCGGCGCGTGTATTGAGCCATGATAATCTGCCAAAAAATCCTGGAAACGCGCGAGAACTTGCTGCGAATCCATCACATGCAAATGGACCGCAAGTGCTCATCGAAGGCCTGAAACACCTAGCGATCTACACCAAAATCGGACAGATCAATGTCCGGTCTCTTGCCTGATATCAGATCGGACAACGCGCGTCCCGAGCCCGCCGCCATTGTCCAACCCAGGGTGCCGTGGCCAGTGTTCAGGTAGAAGTTTGACAGATGAGTAGGGCCAATGAAAGGCGGCCCGTCTGGCGTCATCGGCCGCAAGCCTGTCCAGAAGCTAGCCTGGGCACTGTCGCCCGCGCCCGGAAACACATCGTTGACGACATGTTCCAAGGTCTGGCGCCGTGAGATACGCAAATCACGGTTGAACCCATTCAGTTCGGCGGTGCCACCTACTCGCACCCGGTCGCCCAAGCGGGTGATAGCAACCTTGTAGGTCTCGTCCATCACTGTGGATTCCGGGGCACAGATTGCATCGGTGATCGGGAAGGTCAGCGAGTAACCTTTCACCGGATAGATCGGCAGGCGGATATCGAGCTGCGACGCCAAATTCGGTGAATAGCTACCCAGCGCCAGGACATAGCGGTTGCCTTTCACCTCGGTACCATCAGTGAGTTCGATCGACGTCACCGCGCCTTTTTCCGTGTTTGCGGTTCTGATCGACCTGCCGTACAGGAAGGTGGCGCCAAGCTTCTCTGTCATCGCCGCCAGGGCGGTGGTGTACATGTAACAGTCGCCGGTCTCGTCGCCCGGCAGGCGGAGACCACCGGCAAATTTCTCGCGCACCCGCGTCAACGCCGGCTCGGCCTGAGCGCAGCCGTGCATGTCCAGTATCTCATAGGCGACACCCAAACGTTTTAGTACCGCGATATCGGCATTGGCGCCGTCGAGTTGCTTCTGGTCGCGGAAAAGCTGCAGGGTACCCTGGGTGCGCTGGTCGTAGGTGATGCCGGTGTCCGCACGCAGCGCACGCAGACAGTCTCGGCTGTATTCAGCCAACCGCAGCATGCGGCCCTTGTTCAACTCGTACCGAGCGGTTGTGCAGTTGGCCAGGAGCTGGATGCCCCACGTCACCATCGCGAGGTCCAGGCCGGGGCGAATAACCAGGGGCCTGTGACGCATGAAAAGCCATTTGATGGCCTTGATTGGCAGGCCTGGTGCAGCCCAGGGTGAGGAGTAGCCGGGTGAAATCTCGCCCGCATTGGCGAAACTGGTTTCCAGAGCCGGGCCGGGCTGGCGCTCGATGACAACGACCTCGTGGCCGGCTTTGGTCAGGTAATAGGCGGTAGTGACGCCAATGACGCCACCGCCGAGTACGACAACCTTCATGTGCGATCGGTCTTCAATAGGGTTTGGCGCCAGGCCCTTCAGATCGCTTCATAATAGCCATAGGCTTTTGGCTGCAGATCATCCACGGCCCGCCAGGCTTCTGCGATGGCGGCGTTGGCCAGGCTCTGACCGCCGGCATCGGAATTGGCGATGGCGATGCGGCCGAATTTCTGTTTGGCATAGATGGTGGGCGATAGTTCGTTCGGATCTTCCGAATCGAACAGGATGTTGCGACCGGTAGCAAAGCCGTGCGGCCAGCGGTTGACCGTGATCGCCAGGATGTCGCGTGCCGGGTCGAAGTCGGTCCCAGACAGGGCGCGTGCCGCCTGGCTGCGGATGTGACGCTCGAAGGTCTCGAACGGGGTCTGCAAAAGGCCCATGCGAACGGCACGAAACTGGTCGTCACCATTGGTGCCCGGCGCTGGTGGATTGCCCCCGCACAGTTCTCGGACCATGGTGGGATTAGACATGAGACCGGAATTGCCGGCCGTGCCATAGGATACCAGGATCGGTTCCGATGGATCATGGATCGGCGTCATGTTGCCCACCAATTCCGGTGCGCCAAGTCCCATACTGCCGTAGAATGTGTTGGGGAACATGACGCGGTTGACGCCGACCTTGGCGAAGGCTTCCCAGTTGCGGAACAGCACGTTGGTTTGCTGATTGGCGGCCCGAACGGCGGTGTGCAGGGCTTTCTTCTGAGTGTTAGGCATTTCCGGACAGAGGTACGGCACGATGTTGTTCATGCAGGCCATCACCACGTCTTTGGCCATCACGCTGTAGGCTTTGCCGCCATGCATGTAGCTGACCTCCACTTCGCGGCCTTCCGGCTGGAATTGCGGCGGGGTCGGACCGATATGCTTGGCGCGGAAGACGATGCTGGAAAGGCGGATGCGGCAGGCTGCGCCGTCTCGGTCTAGCGTGCCGTAATTGACCCGGGTGGTCTCGACTGCTTTCCAGTCCCCGGCCGGCAAGGCTTCTGGAATCAGGGCGCGCACGATCAGCCGCGCCATGTCTGAGTTCCCAGCGGGCCAGTGGAAATCTTCGGCCTGATGCGTGGGGCCCTCCGGCGAGCCATCAGGGCGCTTGAGGTTCAAGCCGCCAAAGCCCGGCTTGTACCGGAAATAGGCGAACCAGGCGCTGCACATGTCGTTGCCCAGACACCATACGCCCTGCGTGTAGGCCAGCACATCGGGATGCAGCTTGGCCACTTTCAGCAGGTAGTCGCGATAGCTCATCTTCCGCAGGCGTGCGATCTTTTCGTCCGCCGACAGGTCGGGCATGTAATCGGTCTTGCCAGTCATCAGCTCTACAAGGTCGGTCTTCACCTTGTCCGATAGGGGCGCCTGGGCCAGAAACTCTGGTGTCGGCTTCTGCGGAGTCCCCGCAACCAACTTGTCCTGGCCATAGACTTCCTTGCGGAAATAAGTAGCTGGCTTGAGGTTGAGACCGGTCTGCAGGCCGCGGGGACCACGATCGGGATGCCTCCAGTCAATGCCCAGATCTTCGATTAAGCCGATGCATTCCTTGGTCCAGGTAGGCGGTGCCACCAGATAGTCGGAACCGCCCGCAGCCAGCAGTTGACGACCCTTGTAATAGAATTCGTTGCGCTTCGCGTGGCCACCGAAATCATCATGATTGTCAAGGATCAGAATCTTGGCCGAGGCGCCAGCGCGCTGACGATAAAAGTAGGCAGCTGCCAGACCACTTATGCCGCCGCCGACCACCACCAGATCATAAGTCTCGCCCGTCTTGAACGCGGCAGGCATTTCCGGGGGAGCGCCCATGACCTGGCGCATGCCTGGTGCATCTTCGAACGAACCGGGATGGGCGCCGCGCATGCCGTTGCGAAGGGGCGGATAGGTCTTGGCGTCCGCCGGGGGCACCTGGGTCGCCTGCGCCAGGGCTGCGGTGCTGTCCGCCAGTGTAGTGGCAGCGGCGCCAACACCAACGGCTACGCCCTGCACGAAATCCCGCCGGGAAATAGCCCGGTCCATGCCCAAATCGCGATCTTCGCCATTCATCTCCGAAACTCCGCCCAAATCCGGAAATAAGAGTAAGCAATAGGCATGCACAAAAAGGGGCAAACCTTTTGTCGCATCGGATGATCTGCCTGAATTGCCTGTCCATTCCGAAATAAAATGCTGCGGCGGCTCGTTAGCTTACGCACTTGGGCAGGAGAAGACATGGCATCGCGACAATATCGGATAGCGGTTATCCCAGGTGATGGTATCGGCAAGGAAGTCGTGCCGGAAGGAATTCGTGTCTTAGAAGCCGCTGCAAAAGTTCACGGATTCGAAATCAAGCAGGATTGGTACGACTTCGCCTGCTGCGACTATTATGCCAGGCATGGCGAGATGATGCCGGCAGACTGGAAATCGCGCATCGGCGCGGTGGATGCCATCTTCTTCGGCGCGGTCGGCTGGCCCGCCGTCGTTCCTGATCATGTTTCGCTTTGGGGCTCTCTGATCCAGTTCCGCCGCGAATACGATCAGTATGTCAACCTGCGGCCGGTGCGCCTGATGCCCGGGGTGCCGTGCCCGCTGACCGGGCGCAAGCCGGGCGATATCGACTTCATGGTGGTGCGCGAGAATACCGAGGGCGAATATTCAGCCATCGGCGGGGTTGCCTTTCCCGGCACAGCGCGCGAGGTAGTGATGCAGGAAACCATCATGACGCGACAGGGCACCGAGCGAATTCTGCGCTTCGCGTTCGACTTGGCCCAGCGGCGGCCGAAAAAGCATCTGACTTCGGCGACAAAATCCAACGGAATCGCCATTACCATGCCCTGGTGGGACAGCCGGGTCGACGAGATGGCTGCCCGTTATCCCGAGGTGCGCACCGACAAATACCACATCGACATCCTGACTGCGCAATTCGTGCTGAACCCCGACCGTTTCGACGTTGTTGTAGGTTCGAATTTGTTTGGCGACATTCTCTCTGATCTGGGGCCGGCCTGCGCCGGCACTATCGGCATCGCGCCTTGCGGTAACATCAACCCCGATCGCTCTGTACCGTCGCTCTTCGAACCGGTGCATGGGTCCGCGCCGGATATAGCAGGGCAGGGCGTCGCCAATCCCGTCGGCCAAATTTGGTCGGCGGCGATGATGCTGGAACATATAGGCGAGACAACCGCTGCGGCTGCCATCGTGCAAGCGATCGAAAACATTCTGCCGCACGAATCAGGCCGCACCCGAGATCTGCGTGGCAGCGCAAACACCGAAACTTGCGGACGCGCCATTGCTGATGCCGTGAGCTGAACGGAACGTTAGCAGAAATTCCGCATGTGGCGACAAGATAAGCACATTCCTCCGCAAAGGTGCTTTTATTTGCGGCCAAATTCTTCGCACAGTTGGCATTGTCGCCATGAGACTGATTGGAGCGGATGATGACAAGTCCTATGTGCCAGAAAGCCGAAACTGCGCGCATGGATCTGGTCACAAAAGGGGCATTTGCCCCGTCTTTGACACAGCGTCCGGCGATGATTGAAGCAATCGCCTAGGGCGCAGTATGAAATGCTGCGGACTTGCGGCAAAACAGGATAACTCACTGGAGATCCATGAAAAATGACATCGAGCGTCGCTGATCGCGCCGTAAGGTCCGCCCCATATCTGGGGACCTCTCTGCGTATGCAAAATTCCTTGGTTGAAACCGACCGGAGCCATTTGATCCATCCGGTCGTTTCCTGGTCCCAGCACGAAGAGCGTGGTGTGACCATCCTGGAGTCCGGCGAAGGCGCCTACCTGCGCGACTCCGAAGGCAATACCCTTCTCGATGGATTTGCCGGCCTGTGGTGCGTCAACGTCGGTTATGGTCATCAAAGCATCGTGCGGGCCGCGGCCGAGCAAATGACCCGGCTTCCCTACGCGACCGGCTATTTCCATTTCGGCAGCGAGCCAACGATCCGGCTGGCGCAGCAAGTGGCGGAGCTGGCGCCCGGCGATCTGGATCACGTTTTCTTCACCCTGGGTGGGTCGGACGCGGTGGATAGCGCCATGCGCTTCATCCGTTACTATTACAACGTCACTGGCCGCCCGAACAAAAAGCATGTTATCGCACTGGACAAAGGTTATCACGGCTCGACGTCGATGGGCGCTGGCATTACCGGTTTGGCCGCTTTCCACAAGCATTTCGACGTGCCGACAGGCATCCAGCATCATATCCCTGCGCCCTATCCTTATCGCGCGCAGGACAGCGATCCCGATGCCATCATCGCGGCATCTGTTACGGCGCTGGTCGACAAGGTCAACCAGCTCGGCGCTGACAGTGTCGCGGCCTTTTTTTGCGAGGCAGTGCAAGGTTCCGGTGGTGTGATTGTGCCCCCCAAGGGCTGGTTCGTCACCATGCGCCAGGCGTGCCTGGATCTGGGCATCCTGTTTGTGGCCGATGAGGTAATCACGGGCTTCGGTCGCACCGGGCCACTGTTTGCCTGCGAGCATGAGGGGGTGGAACCCGATATCATGACTGTGGCTAAGGGCCTGACCTCCGGCTATTCGCCGATGGGTGCGGTTCTTCTGTCCGACCGGATCTATCGTGCCATTGCCGACAATGCGCCCGCCGGGGAAGTCATTGGCCACGGCTTTACCTATTCGGGACATCCCGTCAGTGCAGCGGTAGGGTTGGAAGTGTTGCGTCTCTATCTGGAAGGCGGCATCCTGGCCAACGGCCAGAAGGTCGGCGTTTATTTCGAGAAGAACCTGGCGAAGATGATCAACCATCCGTTGGTGGGGGACATTCGCAGCAAGGGGCTTTTGGCGGGCATCGAGCTGGTTGCCGATAAGAAGAACAAGCGCAAGTTCGACGCCAAGGTCGGCTTGAGCGCGCTCCTGGCTAAGGCCGGTTACGAAAATCGCCTGATCTTTCGAGCCTTCGCGGACGGCACAGTTGGTTTTGCGCCACCCTTATGCTGTTCGCAGGACGATATTGACGTGTTGCTGGAGCGTTTCCGCAAAACGCTAGATGATGTTCTGGCGATGAAAGAGGTCCGCGATGCGCTTGACTGATTACAAGGCGCTTACTTTCGACTGTTACGGCACGCTGATCGATTGGGAAGGCGGGATGATAGAGGCGCTGCGCACCCTGACTGAGCAGGTGAAGACGCCGCTGACGCGCAACCGGATTCTGGAAGCACATGCCCGCAATGAATCCAGCCAGCAGCGCCAGACGCCAGGCAAGCGCTACTGCGAGATCTTACCGATTGTATACAAGCGCATGGCAGAGGAATGGTGCGTGCCCGTCAGCATCGATCAATGCGAGGCTTATGGGCAGTCTGTCCGCGACTGGCCAGCTTTTGTGGACTCGCCAGGCGCGCTGCAGTATCTAAAAAAATACTATAAGCTGATCATTCTTTCGAATGTCGACAATCGTACCTTCAGCTACAGCAATGCCAAACTCCAGGTCGATTTCGATGCGATCTATACGGCCGAGGACATAGGGGCCTATAAGCCATCGGACCGCAACTTCGAATACATGCTGGGCCATATCGGCGACCTCGGCCTGGAAAAATCCGACCTTCTGCACACGGCCGAAAGTCTTTTCCACGATCATGAACCGGCCAACCGCCATGGCATTGCCAGCTGTTGGATCTATCGCCGCCACAACCAAGAAGGTTTTGGCGCGACCATGACGCCGGGCGCGATGCCGAGGGTGGACTTCCAGTTCAACTCCATGGCGGACTTGGTTAAGGCTCACCAGGCCGCGCTGCATGGTGGCTGAGGCGGCCAGTCTGAGGTAGCATACCCTCATGCTCAACTTGCCCAAGCTGGATCGTATTGATATCAACATCCTGGCCGAGCTCCAGAAAAACGGCCGTGTCACCAATTCCCAGCTTGCCGATCTGGTCGGACTCTCGCCTAGTCCGTGCCTGACGCGCGTCAAGCGGCTGGAGGATGCCGGCTATATTTCAGGCTATAGCGCCAACATAAACCTGGCCAAGCTAGGTGCCGTTCAAATCGTCTTCACTTCCGTGACCCTTGGCGACCATCGACGCAATGACTTCATTCGTTTTGAACACGGCATACGTGAATATGAAGAGTTGCTGGAATGCCACCTGGTCAGTGGCGGTTTCGACTATCTGCTGAAGTTCATCGTTCGCGGTATCCCGCATTACCAATCGATGATGGAGCAGATCCTGGAGCGAAACCTGGGGGTCGCAAAGTATTTCTCTTATATTGTGATCAAATCGCCCATCGTGAAGCAGCAGCCATCGGTGCGGTTGCAGTTTCCGCCCGGTTCTGAGCCCGATACCGGCCTTCCGGCATAAAATTTCGGCCTCCGTCCTAAATTCGGCAGCTCATCCCCTGAACATGCGTCACGTTGTGTCGAAGACGCGGCTTTTCCCCGTCACCATCGTATTGGGGCTGCTCGCACTGCGGGCAGGCGGAAACGAGACGGCAGCGGCCGCATCCTGAAGGTTCGTCGGCTTCGACGGGTGAAAGCCCGTGCAATGTGGGGACGTTGTGATGAACGCAGAAGACCGCGATCTAGGCATGTCACGCGATATTTCGCGCCGCGATTTCGTCAACGGCGTTGCCGTGGCCACGGGCGCCGCGGCGGTATTGAGTTCTGGCAAGGCGTCGGCCGACGATATTGCCGGCGACGCCATGACCGCTGCCAATTATCCTCCGCTGCGCACGGGTTTCCGCGGAAATCATCCGGGCTCCTACGAAAGTGCGCCGCCGATGCGGTCTGTGATGGGTCTGGGTCCGGCCATGCCCGATGCGATCGACACGGGTGAAACATATGACCTGGTGGTGGTGGGCGCCGGCCTCAGCGGCCTGGCCGCCGCCTGGTACTATCGAGAGAAGGCGGGGCCGAACGCCCGCATCCTGATCCTGGACAATCACGACGATTTCGGAGGTCACGCCCGCCGCTGCGAGTTCGTTTATAATGGCAAGAAGTTATTGGCCTATGGCGGTTCGGACTATATGGTTTCGACTGTGACCTGGCCCTATGACGCCGCACGCCTGGTCAAGTCATTGGGCGTCGCAGCCGGCGACCCGCGCGACCAGTTTCATCCAGAAATCTACAAGTCCCGCGGCATGGGCGCGGCTACCTTTTTCAACAAAACAGCATTTGGGCGCGATGTGCTGGTCCATGGAGCGACGCCGCAGAAGCCAACACCAGAGTTTCTTGCCCAGGCGCCACTGGCTGAGCCCGTCAGGGCTGACCTGATGCGGCTGATGACCGATGCCAAGATCGACTACCTGCCTGGCCTGTCATCCGAAGAGAAGATACACAAGCTCCGGTCGATGAGCTATCGCGACTATCTGCTGAATGTCGTGAAGGTGCACCCCGATGTACTGGCCTATACCAATGGCGTCTGGTGCCTGAGCAACGACACCGTCACCGCCTGGTTTGCCTATTTTCGCTACAAGCCCGGTTTCGCCGGTCTGGGCGTGGCGCGGCCCTACGGTTCGCCTGAAAGCCCGCAGCACGAGGAAACCAGTTATGGCACGCCGGGCGGCAATCATTCCATCGCCCGCTTGATCGTCCGATCACTGATTCCCGACGCCTTGCCCGCCGGCGATTTCATCGAAGTCGAAACCTATCGCACCAACTATGCCGCACTCGACCGGCCCGGTCAGCCCACGCGCCTACGCCTGTCATCGACGGTGGTGCGGGCAAAACACGTCGGCGCCCCGCCGCACCAGTTCGAGCCCGACAATCGCGAGGTCGAGGTCAGCTACATGCGCGATGGCAAGTGCAACACGGTGCGGGCCAAGGACGTGGTGATGGCCGGCTTCAATGCCATGGTGCCGTATATCTGTCCGGAACTGCCGGATGAGCAGAAGCAGGCGCTGCACCTGGCGGTGCGGGCCATTAACCACCACACCTATGCGCTGCTCCGCAACTGGCATGCTTTCGAAAAACTCAAGGTTGCGACTGTGGCATGTCCCAAGAGCTTTTTCTCCACCTTTGGGCTGCAGGTGCCACGCAGCTTCGGCACGCTCCAACCTTCCATGGACCCATCTGAGCCTGTGCTGGTGACGTTCGGGGGCGGCGCGGGCATCTCGAACGAAGCCTATATCCGCGACCTGCTTGGCGGCAGCTTGCCTGAACCTGGTACACCGGTGCGCGACCAAATGCGCCAGGCCCGCATGGGATTGCTGGGCACGCCGTTCGAACGGTTTGAACGCGCGATCCGCGGACAGATGGCTGGTGCGCTATCGAGCGGTGGTTTTGATCCCGCCCGCGATATTGTCGCCATTACCGTCAACCGCTGGGGCCATGGCTATGCGCTAGGCCGCAACCTTCTGTTCGATGACGAGAACGGCCCCGGGCCCTTCGAGATCGGGCGGCGCAAGTTCGGCCATATCAGCATCGCCAATTCCGATGCTTCAGGCATCGACAATGCTCAGACGGCGATGGATGAGGCTGCGCGCGCGGTGCGCGAGCTCGAGCCGCGCATGTACGGCTATTACGAAAGCATTTGAACCAAACACGGACAGAAATATCCCATGGAAAAGATCCTTCTCGGTTTTCTCGCTGTTTCGCTGACTGCCGGTGCTGCGATGGCACAGACCGCGCTCGCGCCGGTCAATGAAGGCGGTGTGCGTCGCAACGCCTGGGAGCAGATCCCGGCAGGCTTCATCGGCAACTGGAAGCTGGATCTGATGGCCTCGAAGTACGGCACGACGGCGCCAAGGATGCAGTATCGTATCTTCGATTACACGGCCGACGGTAAATTTCTCTGCACCTACATCACGCTCGGCGGCAAGGGTGGGTTCGCATCCGGAAACTGGGCGGTACAGCTCGATGGCACCCCCGGCGCGGAATATACCCGGGCCTATGGCTCAACGCCGTTTGCCATCGTTACCCTCAAGAAGGTGGACGAGAACAATCTCGACCTCACGGCTGCCCGTTTCGGCAAGGTGTTCGAGGCAGGCACTTTCACCCTCTCGCCCGATGGTGAGACGTTGACCTTCAGCTACCATCAAGGCGACAAGCAGGATACCGCAGTCTACCATCGCTGGGACATGTTGAACTAGGATGGATCGCCGCGAATTCCTCGCCGCCTCTGTTTTGGCAGCCCTGGAGACGGCTAGTTCTGCCGCCGCCAGTTTGCCGGACGTGGTCGTGATTGGCGCTGGGGCTTTTGGTGGCTGGACGGCACTGGTACTGCGCGAGCGCGGATACAAGGTCACCTTGCTGGATGCATATGGCGTGGGCAATTCGCGGGCATCTTCCGGTGATGAAAGCCGGCATCTGCGCGCCGGTTATGAGGATCGTGACCTCTATTCCGAATGGGCTTTCCAAGCGATGGCGGAATGGAAGCACCGAGAGCAGGAATTCGGGCGCAGCCTCATGTATCCATCAGTCCGGTTGCAGATGGCGGCGTCCATGAACAAGGGGCTTTCGGCGCAGCGTGTGATTTTCGACCGGCTGAACATTCCCTATGAGATCGCCGATCAGGCACAATTGCGCCGCCGCTACCCCCAGATCAACTTTGACGATGTGAATTTGGCTTTCATCGAGACGCCGGCCTCTTCTGCGGTGCTGAAGGCGCGCGAAAGCACCTTGGCGGTGGCGGAGCGTTTAATCACCAAGGGTGGCACTGTGCAGGTCGCACAGGCCAGGCCCGGTGCGTCCGCTGGACGTACCCTGACAGATCTTGATCTGGGCCAGAACGGACGTATCGCAGCCGGCCTCTTCATCTTTGCTTGCGGACCCTGGTTGCCCAAAATCTTCCCTCAATTTCTAGGTCGCAAGATTTCCTCGCCCCGGCGCGAACTCTACTACTGGGGCGTGCCGGCCGGCGACACCCGTTTCAACTGGCCTAATCTTCCGACCTGGAGCGATGATACGGTCGGCAATTACGGCTTTCCTAATTTCGATCGCGGGGTGAAAGTCGCGCCACCGCATGCCGGGCTTTTCCAGCAGGATCCGGACGAGGACGAGCGCGTGCCGTCGGCCTATCTTATGCGGCGTGCTCGCGAATGGGTCGCACATCGTTTTCCCGGCATGGCGGAGATGCCGATCGTGGAATCACGCATCTGCCAGGTGGAAACCACGGCGAACGGCGACTTCATCATCGATCATCATCCCGATTTCGACAATGTTTGGATCGTCGGCGGCGGCTCCGGCCATGGTTTCAAGCATGGACCGCTGGTTGGCCGCTATGTCGCCGATCGCGTTTCCGGCAAAGCCGGTGATCCTGAAGCCGCGCGCCTTTTTGCGTTGGCCGGCCGCGGCGATATCTGATCTGCACTGAATTTCTGCACAAAGAAGATGCTTTCGTGAAGGCAAAAAGCCTGTCTGGGAGGCAAAAGGCAGGCGCGTAAATCGCTCAGCAGAAAATAGTGAGAGCTGATTTAAATACGGCAAATCGTCTCGGCATTTCGCTGGCTTCAGTGAAGACAGCGCGACGCTTCTGTAACAGCATCATTTCACAAACAGGCCTCGCGTATCAATGCGAAGGACCTGAACAGAGCGGGCGGGACCAGAGGGGATCTATAGATTTTAACTGCGGGGGTCGTTATGCGCGTTCGTATTCTTTTGGGGTTGGCATCATCGGTCCTGGCTCTGGCGTCCTCGCCGGTCATGGCCCAATCAGCTGGAGTAAACAGCGCGGCAAACACGCAGACCGAGGCTGTCGTCGTTACCGGCACGCGAGGCGCGCCGCGCACAGAACTTGATTCGCCAGTTCCGGTAGACGTGATCAGTTCCGATGCGATCGAGAACACGCCATTTGCAGATATGGATAACGTACTCAATACGCAGATTCCTTCCTTCCAAGTCAACCGCAACGCAAACTCCACTAGTGGCACCTTCATTCGCCCAATCTCCATTCGCGGTCTGCCGGAAGACGAGGTTCTCCTCCTGCTGGATGGCAAGCGCCGTCACCTGTCCGCCAGCGCGGCCGTCAGCGGCACGGGTGCCGAAGGGCCGGACGCGGCAGTAATTCCTACCTTCGCTCTCCAATCCATCCAGGTGTTGCGCGACGGCGCGGCGGCTCAGTATGGCTCCGACGCCATCGCCGGCGTAGTCAATTTCATTTTGAAAGACGACGACCACGGTTTCTCGACGTATGCACAGGGTGGCACCACTTCACACAATGACGGCGACAATCTCACCGTGGCCGCCAATTTGGGCATGCCGATCCCATTCCTGAACAAGGGCTTCATCAACACCACGGTGGAATATGACCGCCAGGGCAACACAATCCGGGGTGGTCTCTATATCAATCCGGGCAACTTCAACTGCGTGACCTATGCTGCTGCCAATCCCGCATACAACAATCTGATAGACGGCAATTGTAACCGTGCGCAAACCGGCCAGCCGAGCATGGAGGCCGTCAAATCCGTCGTGAACATGGGCCTGCCGTTATTCGACAATAATAGCCTCTATGACTTCGCCAATTTCTCGGAGTCCCAGGGCTGGGCATATGGCAGCTATCGGTATCCGGGCGGCAATCAGCAGGTGAATGGCCCGACCGTCCGCCAGGCGGATGGCTCGACTTTCTCCTTCACTCAGATGTTTCCCGCCGGCTGGAATCCCCTGTTCGGCGCCCAGGTCAAGGACTGGAGCGATGTCTTTGGCGACAAGGGCACCCTGCCAATTTTGGGCAGCGATCTATCCTATGACTTTAGCTATCGCTATGGCTGGGACGAGATTGTCTATCATGTGAAGAATACAGTGAACCCGTCGCTGGGACCGGCGTCACCCAATTCGTTCGAGCCATATGCCGACGTCGCCGACGAGCAATCGTTAAATGCCGACTTCACCTATCCTGTTCCGGTACCTTTCTTCGCAAAACCGCTGACGCTGAGCGCTGGCGCGGAATATCGTCATCAGTATTATCGCATTGAGGGTGGCTTGGATCGCGGTGATCCTGCCTCGATCGCGGTAGGGCCTTACGCGTCCAAGGACCCCTATGGCTTCTGCAATGGCAAAGTGCCTACCGCCAAGGGCGCCGCTTTGCCCGCCGCCGATGGCCTGAACTGCGCCAACCCGAGTGATCCGGTCTATCAGACCCTGCCTGCAGGTTCGAACTCAATCACCGGCCTGCCGCCCGCTTCGACCGGTCATTGGACCGACAGCAACACCTCGTTTTACGTCGAGGGGGACACCAACATCACCCAGGACTGGGAAGTGGATATCGCGGCGCGGTTCGAGAACTATGCCAGCTTCGGCACCAACACGACCGAAAAGATTGCCATGCTCTACCAGATCAACGACTGGCTGGCTCTGCGCGGGTCTGCAGGCACCGGTTTCCATGCGCCGCCGCCGGGAATGTTGCATCAAACCAATATCCAGTTGCTCACCACCAATGGCATATCCGTCCAGACTGGCCTATTCCCAGCTGATAATCCGGTCTCGGCATTTCTCGGTGCCAAGCCGCTCGCGCCCGAGAAGTCGGCCAACTTCTCAGCCGGTCTGACCGCCAATCCGTTCGAAGGCTTCACGTTGACCTTGGATGCCTATTACATCCGGATGTTTGGCCAGATCTATTCGGTCAACCCTATCACCGTGACGCCGGCGATCGCGGCCCAGATCACCGCGGCAGGCATCAATGCCACCGGCATCCAGAGCGTTTATTTCGAGCAGAACGCCTTTGACTCGAACACCATGGGCGTTGATCTGGTCGGCACCTATAGCCATCCTTGGGATGACAAGCTGTGGGGCTATGACCAGACCACCAACGTCACGCTGAGCTTTAACGACAACCGCTATTTCATCAGCACGATCAAGGTTCCGAATCTGTTCACCTTTGCGCAGAAGTACAACTTCGAGCATAACAATCCGAAGTGGCGCAGCGTTGTGACCCTGACCCAGGACCTTGGACCGTTCGAGGCGCTGGTTCGCGCGAACCTGTTCGGCACTTATGCCTACACCACGACGACCGCATCGGCCTACCAGCAGTATCCTGGCGTGACCCCGCAATTCGATGTCGAAGGCTCGTATATGCTGGACGACCAATGGAAGTTCAGTGTGGGTATCCTAAATGTCTTCAACAAGTATCCGGATCCGAACACCATCAATTACGCTGGCGGCTCGCTCTACAACGACAACGGCATCCCGTGGTCGACTGGCTCTGAATATTACGCCAGGATCAACTTCAAGCTTTAGGCGTACCCTTTTTCTCCCCTGGGCCGTCTATTCTTGGGCCGGGCACATCGGTGCCCGGCCTTTTTTTCCGAGTTGTGAATGCAAAACTGGCTGAAACGAAAAGACATCGATGTGCAGGGTGAGCCCGGCCGGAATCGGCTGGCGCCGACTTTATCCTGGTGGCATCTCGTGGCGCTGGGCGTGGGCGGAGTGGTCGGCACCGGCATCTACACCCTGGTCGGCGTGGGTGCCAATCTGGCCGGCCCCGCCGTCATCCTGTCTTTTCTGGTCGCGGGCATCATTTGTACCTGTGCGGCGCTAGCCTATGCCGAAGTGGCGGCCATGATCCCAGCGTCCGGGAGCGCCTATACCTACAGTTATGTTGCGCTGGGCGAGATCTTCGCCTGGGTCGTAGGCTGGAGCCTGATCCTGGAATATTCGCTGGTGGTCAGTGCGGTGGCGGTCGGTTGGTCCGGCTATGCCAGTGGCTTCTTGGCTGGACTAGGCATGCCCTTGCCGCCGGCTCTGGTGGCCGGGCCCTATGCCGGCGGATTACTCAATCTTCCTGCGATCGTCATCATCGCAGTGGTGGCGGGACTTTTGTCGGTAGGCACGCGCGAGAGCGCCACGCTGAATGCCGGGCTGGTGGTGGTGAAGTTGGCCGCCCTGTTGGTGTTCATGGCGGTGGCCGCGCCGCACTTCCATCTGTCGGCTTTCCAGCCTTTCATGCCCTATGGCTTTGCGGGGCACAGCGCCAACGGTGTGCCCCAGGGGGTGATGGCGGCGGCGGCGATCATTTTCTTTGCCTTTTACGGTTTTGACGCCATCTCCACGGCCAGCGAGGAAGCGAAAAATCCTGGCCGCGACCTGCCTATCGGTATCATCGGATCCCTGGCGATCTGCACCCTGATCTACATTGGCGTAGCCGCTTTCGCTGTCGGTTCCATGCCATTCACGGAATATGCTCATAGCGCCGAACCCCTGGCGTTGATACTGCGCAAGCTGGGGGCGGGAAACGCCGCGGTGGCAATCGGGGCGGCTGCAATTATTGCCTTACCAACGGTGATCCTGGCCTTTCTGTTCGGTCAGAGCCGCATATTCTTCGTGATGGCGCGTGATGGCTTGCTCCCCCGCGAACTAGCCACGATCAATACCCGTACTGGCACGCCGGTCCGTATTACTTGGGTTACGGCGATTTTGGTTGGCGTGCTGGCTGGCTTGATACCATTGGACCAGATCGCGGCCCTAGCCAATGCGGGTACGCTGCTGGCCTTCATGGCAGTAGCGTTGTGCATGTTGATCCTGCGGCGACGTGCCCCGAAGCTTTGCAGGCCGTTTCGCACCCGAGCGCCATGGCTGGTTGGTTCCATGGCGATCCTGGGCTGCTTCTATCTTTTCCTGAGTCTGCCTTCTCGTACTCAGATATTCTTTGGCTGCTGGAATCTGGTTGGTCTGACGATTTATAGCGTCGTGCGTAACTTTTCGTCCGAACCAGACGGGAAAAATTTACCCGGATGAGTGAGCATTCCGAGAATTTCGAAGTAGCTCGTCTAACCGTGCGCCTGGAAGCGCTGGCCAGCAACTATCGCACCTATTGCCGACTGGCCAGTTCCTGTGCAGTGGCGGCGGTGGTGAAGGCCGATGGTTACGGTCTAGGCGCCGGTCCCGTCGCAACCCGGCTGGCGGATGCCGGCTGCGACAGCTTCTTCGTCGCGCGGCTGCAGGAAGGTATCGCCTTACGCGCCATCCTGCCGCGGTCGCGCATCTTCGTGCTGGACGGTGCACCGTCCGGTGCGGTGCCGGCGCTGATCAGCCATCGCCTGATTCCGGTACTGAATTCGCTGGATCAGATTGCAACCTGGTCGGCCGCGGCCAGCGCGGGCCGCCAGGTACTGGATGCGGTGGTCCATGTCGATACCGGCATGAACCGGTTGGGCCTGTCGGGCGACGAGCTTTCAGTGCTGGCTGCTGAAAGTGTCACGCGTCTATCCGGCCTCAATCTGGTTTTGGTGATGAGCCACTTGGCCTGTGCGGACGATCCGGCCAACAGGTTGAATTCTCTGCAGCTGTCACGTTTCCGTCAGGTGCTGGCGATGTTGCCTCCGGCTCCGGCCAGCTTGGCAGCCAGCCACGGCACGATGCTGGGCATGGAATACCATTTTGATCTGGTGCGCCCGGGCGTGGCGCTTTATGGCGCCAATCCGTTGACCTACGAGGGCACTGGCGAACCCGCGCCCAACCCGATGCAGTCCGTGGCAGTTTTACGTGCCCGGGTGCTTCAGCTGCGCCGAATCCAATTGGACGAATGCGTGGGTTACGGAGCCACATTCCGCGCCAAAAGATCCACTGCGCTGGCGACGATCGGGTTGGGATATGCGGACGGCTTTCCGCGTGCACTGTCGGGAAAAGGCTTTGCGGTATTGAACGGCGCGCGGGTACCGATCGTTGGTCGAGTTTCGATGGACACGATCGTCCTGGACGTGACCGATATGGTCGAGGCGCCGCGCGTCGGTGATGAGGCAGAACTGTTGGGTGAGCGGGTGGGACTAAGCGAGGTTGCGGCACTGGCCGGCACCAACGAGTATGAGATACTGGCTCGGCTGCGCCGGATACCAATAGTCTACGAGGGACGCTAAATCGGCTCCGATTTTGCTGACAACAAAAAGTGGTTGCTACTTCTCGTAATGCGCGATTATCCGCGGATCATTCGAGGCTCGCGCACATTTTTGTCATGCGTCGTCGACGGGCGCTTTGTCTGGATCCTCGGAAAATGCCACATTCACAAGTTGCCTAGTTGCCGCATCGGAGAATGCAGCGAAGTCAGCAGCCGTTGTGAGGTGGAACCGTAGCGCTCGTCCACCTCGCACTTCTTCTACATGGTCTGGCTCGGACAGTAAGTTACGCCAGTATTCTAGGTCGCCGCTAAACCTGCCCCATTGGAAGACGTAAGCGTACCTCTTACGGCAGACCGCCCATAGCCGTCGCTTGCCAGCGATACGATATATTAGCTCTCGATAAGCTAAACGGTTTTCACGGTTATTGGCGAGTTCTGTCTTCGCGAATTCCTTTAGGGCGGGATTTTCCACGCTGTCCAGTGCTTCAGGCCAGCTAGTCCAATCCGCATCCGGCTCCTGGGCGACGCGAGTATCGCTACCTCTGGTGAGCGAAGCTATTTCGAGTGGCGGGTATATGCATGTGCACGTCAAATAACTCTTTTCATCTTCTAGAGATAACTGCAGCCTGTAACAACGCACATCGACGCCGAAGTTTTCATGTAGCCACTCCGCGCCTATTAGAAGAGCTGGATCGAAATCTTCAGCGATCAATACAATCCGTTGCGCGTGATTGAAGGTTTCCGAAGCGATATGGTCCATTATTTTATTACGGGCATCACTTTTCGACAGCCCGAAATTTTCAGCGAGTGTCTCAATAAACCGTTCTGCGGACCAACGAGATACCATTCCCGCATAGCTGACCGCCTGGAGGAGTTGCAGTTTGTGGCTGCCTCGCTTTAATTCTAGAACAACCGAATGTCCCTCTTCATCGACTGCAAGTATGTCGATGCGATCGGAAATCGCATCAGAGGGACGCACCTCTTGTCCTATCAGGCAAAGCCGTTCGCCTATTTCTTCGCAAAACGCATCCGGGTTGGAACAGATCATCTCCTGGAGGTGCCGTTCCCAATGATCGGTTTGTGCGAGCGGTGATTGCTTAAGCCTAGTTAGCTTTTTTTCGTTCTTATCAATTCGCAGCATTGTCTTATCCCCGTCCTGGTGACCGGGGAGTTCAGAAGCCTCACATGGAGAGCCGCATACGCCTTTAGGCTTTCGCCCTGTACATGCGCGTATGCCTCCCCGACCATAGGGTCGAGGAGTGCGTTGACGGCGGCACTCGCGCCGCCATGTGAGGGGTTCTGACGCCCCACGCAGGGAACGCCTGCGCAACTCGAAATTACGCAGGTTCCTGGGCCTTCTCAACGGTAAATGCAGGTAAAAACTTGCTTTTTCCGCTCGACTTCCGATGCGAACGGAGCGTTGCTGTGGCTGTCGCGGCCGGAATGGTTGGCGATCTCGCCCCTTGGCATGGTGCCAAACCGGGGCCTTTGGTGGTGGCAGCGATGGGCTGCCGTTCGCCAAAGGAGTTCCTATGAAATCTCAATCCAAGCTGACCGCGGCGCCCACGGTCGCGCCCGCCGCATCAGAAACAGCCAAGTCGACCCTTAAGAAATCGGCCAAGAGGCCCATCAAGAATGGCGAGGTGTCGGGCAAGCTTGGAAAGGTCGTGACGCTGCTCAAGCGACCGAGAGGAGCCAATTTAGCCGAATTGATGAAAGCGACCGGCTGGCAGCAGCATTCGGTGCGCGGCGCCATCTCTGGCGCCATCAGGAAAAGGCTCAAGCTTACCGTCGTCTCCGAAAAGACCGGCGCTGTTCGTACCTACCGGATCAAGGGATAGGTCATGGGCGCTCCAACGAAAGAGATCGGGCAAGCTCGTGCGCTCGATCACGAGGCCATAGAGGCCGAGATCGAACGGGTCCAGAAACTCAAGCCGGATGAGGTGAGGGCGCTGTGGCGGGAGACCTTCAAGCGGGAGGTACCCAAGGCCCTAACCCGCGACCTTCTGGCCCGGACTATCTGCTGGCATATCCAGGAGAAGGCCTTTGGGGGTCATAGCCCCGCCATCCTCAAGCTGCTGGCAAGCTATGCAAAGGGGCGGCCGGCCGAATCCGACCGGCTGAGGCGGCTGAAGCCCGGGACCGAGCTCGTCCGAGAATACCAGGGCGAGCGCCATGCCGTGGTGATCACTGCTGAGGGCTATCGGTGGCGGGACGCCTATTATCCCAGCCTGTCGGCTGTCGCCCGAGCCATCACCGGAAGCAATTGGAATGGGCCACGATTCTTTGGCCTTAGGGAGGCCAAGGAGGGCCCCGTTAAGCCGTCCGCAGCTCCGCCCGACAGCCCCCGGCCTCCGCTAAAGCCTTCGGAAGGCTCTCAGACGGTACTTGCTGGATCGGAGTCGATCGGTGCGCAGACCAACCCGGCCGGCCGCCCCGCCACCAGAGGGGCTTCTGAGGCCAAGGTCAAATCTCCCCGCAAGACAAAGGGGGCCCACCGTGGTTGAGGCCCGCAAGACGGCCCGCTGCGCCATCTACACCCGCAAGTCGACCGACCATAATCTGGACCTGGAGTTCAACTCCCTGGATGCCCAGAGGGAGTCCTGCGAGGCCTACATAAAGAGCCAGGCCCATGAGGGTTGGCGGCTCGTCCCAGACCGGTTTGACGACGGAGGCATATCCGGAGCCTCCCTAGAGCGGCCGGCCCTTAAGGAGCTGGTTTCGGGGATCGAGGCCGGGAAGATCGACATTGTGGTAGTCTACAAGGTCGATCGGCTGACCCGGTCCCTGACGGACTTCGCCAAGCTGGTTGAGCTGTTCGACAACCACGGCGTCTCCTTCGTTTCCATCACCCAGGCTTTCAACACTACCAGCAGCATGGGCCGGCTGACCCTGAACGTGCTTCTTTCCTTTGCCCAATTCGAGCGAGAGGTTATAGGCGAGCGGGTTCGGGACAAGATCGCCGCCTCCAAGAGAAAGGGTCTCTGGATGGGGGGGCCGGTGCCCTTAGGCTATGAGGCCAAGGACAAGAAGCTGGTTATCCTGCCCAAGGAGGCCGAGACCGTCAGGCTGATATTCCGGAAGTATTTGGAGCTGGGGGCTATCGGACCTCTGCTCCAGGAATTGGATCGGCTAGGCATGACGACTAAGAGACGCCGTCTTTCCGATGGCCGCACCGTTGGAGGAGGGCGTTTCGGCAAGGGCGCGCTCAATCATTTTCTGCGCAACCGTTCCTACGTCGGTGAAATCGAGCACCGGGGCCAGGTATTCACCGGGTGCCATGAGCCGATTATAGATCGTGAGCTTTTTGATGCCGTCCAGGCCAAGCTCTCCGGTAACGCGGTCGAGCGGCGGCTATCCCTAAAAGCCGCCGCAGCGCCGTTGGCCGGCAAAATCTATGACGACCGCGGCAACCGCATGGGGCCGTCCCACACCGTCAAGAACGGTATCCGCTATCGCTATTATGTCTCGAAGGCGATCCTCCAGCGGCGCCCAAAGGAAGCCGGTTCGGTCCCACGTGTTCCCGCCGTCGAGATCGAAGAGCTGGTTGCAACTACGCTGCAGGAACATCTGAACGCTCTGCCTGATGACGGCCGACCAACTCCCGATCTTGACCGGATTGTGATCAAGCAGGGAATTGTTGAGGTGTGCCTCGCAGGCCCCGACGTTGCCGATGACGATCAAGCTGGAGTGGCATTTTCTGTCCCTTGGACGCCGACGAGCGGCACTGCGGTGAAAGGTGTGGTCAGCGGAGATGCCGAAGCCCGCATGAACTCATCGAAGAACCGGGATGCTATGCTCACAGCGATCGGTAAAGCCAGGTTGTGGATCGGGGATCTGACCAATGATCGAGCCACGATTGCTCAGATCGCCGAGCGGGAAGGGAAGGGGCAGAGATATATTCGGATGCTGTTGCCGCTGGGTTTTATAGCGCCTTCAATAGTCGAGGCGATAAATCAAGGGCGCCTTGCTACCGGCACAGCAGGCTTGGCGTCCTCGCTCCCTTATTCTTGGATTGCGCAAGCTCGCATTCTGCAATAATCAATCTTTGGGGCCCCATCAGGTTCGAATCCCACCCTGTCCGCCATCCCCGCCAAATAACCCAAATAATTCAACGTTGGGGTTTTGAGGCTCGTATCTATCCCCAACTCTACCCATGGGCGGCGGCGGGGACCAAGTTGAATAATGGAAGATGCCTGGACTCAAGCCTTCAACGGTCGTTTCAGGGCGAGAGGCCGAGGGTGGCAATATCTCTCGCACTAGAACGCGCGATCAAGCTCGCCTCAATGTCAATTTCTCTGTGCATGTTGAGCGATGATATTCTGGTTTGCCGCCTTTGCCTCCCTAAACAAATCAATCACGTGAGCCGCCGTCACAACTACGTAGCGATTATGGATCTTTAGAATGAAGCAAGAGGCGCCCTGCACCGGCTTTGGGAAGCGTTGAGTCACGTCGTGCCAGAAAATCGATTTGCAAACTTGCAGACCGAGCATGGCAAAGCGGAGTCGATCGTCGCCAGAGTCAGGCTTGTGAATGCAAATTTCTGGCGTGAACAGCCTTCAGAGTGCCTCCCCTGCGGCAATCAGATAAGCTGGCGCTCCGAGTCTAGCGAATAGCCTTAGCCTAACCATGTGATAGCTGCGGCCTTCGTGCTGCCTCGGCGGTTCGATCGAAATCTCGTGAAGCTCTTCGGATGCAGGGCCTGGTTTGTCGACACCGCCGATATATCGCCAGAAATCTTCTGACTTTCCCAGGATCATATCAGGAAGTGTGGGCCGGAATGTGCCTAACCCAATCTCCGCCGTTAGGAATGAATGTGCGATCTTTCCGAGCATCCTCAAAAATGAGTGAGCGTCCAACGCGGGATGAGAAAAACTGTGCAGGCCATATTTAGCAACGAACTTGCCAATGTCTGTCGCGAAATAATTCCACACTTGCCCATCATGCGGACTTCCGGGCGGAAGGAATATCAACGCCTCGCGCGCAGTCAGCATCAACAGGGTGGTGGGGTAGTCTTCAATGGGAACATCGAAACGCTGCTCTTTTTCGCCCTCATTACGTACGCCAAAAATAGGCAGCGTATCAGGGCGCCCTTCTTTGCCGCGAGACTTGAGGCCGAGGTGTTCGCGGATGCCGCGCAGTGATCCGCGCAACACTATTTGTTCAATCCTGCCGGTAATTCGTTCGCATGCTTGGCAGCTTGCAGCTGGTAGCTCCAATGTTCCATCAAGCGCCAAGGGGATGATGTGTTCCAGCGCGAGCGGGTCGTTCGCCTCTTTCGTGTAGCTGGCGGCTCCGCAATAAACACAGCGCCCAACGCCATCATATGTCTTGGGGTCAGCCATCGCGGTCCTTGCCCGGACCTTCAAGCGCTGGCCATGTTCGGATCGCGGGAATCGACAATGCGCAGAAGATGGGAGGCGAGCATCACCATTTCTTGCGCTTCGAGCGAGTCTTGGATCGTAACCGTCCGATGCGAGTGTGGGTTTTTATAAGAGCCGATGGCGCCTGCAAAGAGATGGGCCAGTGCTTGCCGCTCGGAAACCGGATCGCTGGTCTTCCTCAACGGTCCCTTGTCCGCGTCGAAGGCTTTGCGCATTAGGTCCACGCCAATGTCGGCGGCAGTATATCCCCCCGCCTCTCTGACGCGGACCTCCACAGACTTGAAGGCCACGAAAACCGCCGTATCGTACTCACCCCGGATCAGGTTGTTCCATACCTGATCGCGGAGGGTGGGGTGCAAGAGTATCTTCGGGAACGAATTAGCCGCAGCAAGATTGGTAAGCTGTGCGCCATCGATCTCTTGCGCCTGCCTGCTGAGAATGCGCCACCCGTTGTTGCCGTTCAACCCCGCGGCCGGGATCAGCAGTCGGTTGGCCTCCAGCCATGAAAAGGCTTCGGTGATCGCAAGTTCAATCTGGGGGCGCTTTTCTCGTGGATAGGCGTTCTGATTGTTGGTAGCAGCCGGCTCACCGCGAAACATGCCGTATCCCAGGTTGTCGCGGTTAATCATGCCGTTCTGCAGTTGGCTTTTTATAACCTCCAACAAGCGCGGCGCAAGTTCTTCAGGCGCCAACGCCAGCAAGACCTCGGGATCAGGAATGAGCTGCTCGAGGCGAGCCATCAAGTGCGGCTCTTAAATTCGCTCTCGCGAATATCCAAGCGGGCGACCTTCATCTCCTCGGCGCCGCTGTTCGCGTTGCGCCAGTCGTCACTGGACCAAGGACCAATCACCGGATCACATTCAACATAGATCTCATCCACTTTGCCCACCTTCGGGGGATCAGTTGCAATTGGCCCAGTCTCCGAATGGGCCAACCGCCACCAAACCTGCCGGACCACGAGGTCTTCACCGTACGGTTTGCGGTGGTCGGGTCGCTGAATAGAGAGGTAATCCCCGACCCTAGGAATCTCTGGAAGGGCAAATTCCAACGAATAGTCTGGCTTCAATCTCCCCCGCGACTCGCGCACAACGATGTAGACATGAAACATGGCGGGTTCCTCTTTCTCTTCAGTCGCGTCCGGAAGAATGCCGCCCTCTGGCCGGTAGACGCCAATATCCTAGCAGTGTAGCGTGTGACGCTACGCGCAACGGTATCGCATGTCAAGGATTGTCATGACTGACGAAATCTTTCATCCAGGGCGACGCATTCGCGAAGAGGTCATTCCGGCAGGAATGTCTGTTACTGAGGCGGCTAAACTCATCGGAGTTGGACGCCCAGCATTGTCTAACCTCCTCAATGGCAATGCTTCGCTTTCGGCCGATATGGCTGCTCGCCTCTCCAAAGCATTCAAGTATCCGCAAAAGCTACTCATGGAGATGCAAGCGCGATACGACGAGTCTCGTGCGCTGCAAACACCGCCTCAGGGCAATATCGTCGCGTATGTCCCTCCATTTCTTTCCGTCAAGGCTAACGACATTGAGAAGTGGGCGGATCACAATATTACGACACGGAGCAGGTTGTCCGTCTTTCTTAGGACGTTGATAAATTCAACAGCGCATGGCCTCCGCGCGATAAATTTTCCGGGTAACGATGACGCGGAGCTTCCTGGATGGGATGGTCTCGCGGAAGCTAGCGAACATTCACCATGGGTTCCGGAGGGTCGTTCAGGTTGGGAATTCGGCACCAACAAAGATCCGAAAGCGAAAGCAGACAAGGATTACAAAAAGAGTGTTAAAGCTGTCCCCGCCAAAGACCGGGCTGATATTACATTTGTTTTTGTAACGCCACGGCGGTGGCCCGCAAAATCTGCGTGGATTTCTGCGATGGAGAAGAAGCGCGAATGGAAAGCCCTTGTTGCTTTTGACGCGATAGACCTAGAGCAGTGGGTAGCGCAATCGTTGCCGGGGCAAGCCTGGTTTGCAAACGAAACGCAGATGCCTACCGATGGTGTGCGCTCATTGGATCGCTGTTGGGCTGACTGGGCAAATGTAGCCTCGCCAAGTCTCGATGGGTCGTTATTCAGCGCTGGTATTGAGGCTGGAAAGCGAATTTTGGCATCCCGGTTAGCGAAGCCTGCCGATGGTCCAACAATAGTTGCTGCGGATTCAACGGAGGAGGCGCTCGCTTTTGTTGCCCAGGCGCTAAGCGAGCAAGGTGGTGTCGAGCTGGCCAACTATCGAGACAAGGTACTGGTATTCGACAAGCCTGGTACTCTTCCTCGGTTGGCCGAAGGTGCGCGTCCTTTCATTCCAGTGGTCCACACCCGAGAGGTGGAGCGGGAATTGGCACCATATGCAAAGTCGTTGGCTTCGATCGTTGTTTACCCTCGGAACGCAGCAAATACAGAGCCGCATATAACCCTCGAACCAATCAATTACGAGACTTTCAACAAAGCCCTTGAGGCAATGGGGAAGGATAGGGACGAAATAAGACGGCTTATGGATGCGTCTGGCCGCTCTTTGACCGTCTTACGCCGCCAACTTGCGACCGTTGACGCCATTCGCACTCCAGCTTGGGCTTCAGATCATACAATCGCGGCTAAATTGGTACCCTTTCTCCTTGTCGGACGGTGGCATAGCGAAAATGAAACAGACAAGCTCGCGCTGTCCCTATTAGCTGGCGACCGGCCTTTCATCGAACTTGAAAAGGAGTGCCAGGCGTTAACAAGGATCAATGATGCACCTCTTTGGTCCATTGGCCCATTTCGCGGAGTCATTTCAAAAGTCGATCTTCTATACGCCATAGCTGGAGTGATCACTAAGGATGATCTCGTCCGCTATTATGAACTGGCCACGCTAGTACTCGGAGAGGATGATCCAGGGTTGGACCTTGAAGAAGATAAGCGTTGGGCCGCTGCAATATATGGAAAGCGGCGTGAATTTTCTGGTCCATTCCGTCAAGGTATTTCCGAAACACTGGTTCTTTTGGCGGTGCATGGAAACCAGCTGTTTCGAAGTCGCATTGGGCTGGACACAGAAGTCGAGGCGGCGCGCGTCGTTCGCCAGCTTTTGCCTAGTCCGCTCGAAACTCGCGTCTTAGCGGCAAATGACCAAGACCTTCCCACCTATGCGGAAGCTGCGCCGAAAGAGTTTCTCTCAATTCTCGAAAAAGATCTGAAATCGAGCAAGCCTGCCGTAATGGGACTTCTCACTCCAGCATCGTCGACTTTTGGGGGCACCAGCCGTACTGGCTTGCTCTGGGCGCTTGAAGGCTTGGCATGGAACTTAGAAACGTTACCCCGCGCTGCCTTCATACTCGCGAGGCTGGCTCAGGTGGAAATCAACGATAACTGGGTAAACAAGCCAGCCCACTCGCTCGAGTCGATATTCCGTTCTTGGATGCCCCAAACTTCAGCAAATGTAGAGTTCCGCATCGACCTTATGAAGAAGCTGGCGGAAAAATTTCCGGCCGTCGCCTGGCAGCTTTGTGTGGGTGAGTTCGGGCAACGCCATAAAGTGGGCGACTACAGCCACAAGCCGCGTTGGCGTTCGGATGGGTTTGGCTATGGCGAGCCATATCCCACCTGGGGGCCAGTTCATCAGTTCGTTCGCGCAATGGTAGAGATGGCGCTCAATTGGCCCAATCACTCGGCCACAATGCTCGGCGATCTGTTGGAGAGGGTGCAGGATTTGACCCCCGAGCACCAGCAGCGTGTGTGGGAATTGGTGGCGGCTTGGGCCATGACAGCGGACGATGAAGCCAAAGCAGAAATGAGGGAGAAAGTACGCACCGCCACGTTGTCACGGCGAGCAATGTTGCGCGGACGGGGGAAGAAGGGAATCAAAGGTGTAGCTAAAGCCGCCAAGGTAGCCTACAAGGCTTTGGAGCCTGCCCACCTGGTGAATAAATATGCATGGATGTTCAAGGAGGGGTGGGTCGAAGAGTCAGCAGACGAAATCCACGAGGATATCGAAAAGTTTGATTACAACGCTCGCGAAGCGCGCATTGCTTCGATGCGTACCGCCGCGCTGATTGACGTCCGAGAAAAAACCGGTTTGCCGGGAATACTGGAGCTTGCTCAAAAGGGGCGAGCCTCTTGGGCCATCGGCATTCTCTGCGCAACGCAAGCTCTTTCTAGAAATGATTTGCTCGACCTCTCGAAACTAGCGCTAAAGACTTACTTCGATGAGGTTGGTAATGCGGATGCGTTGCGGACATTGATTTCGGCAATCTTGAGAGTGCAGCAAAATGAGCTGCTCGACGAACTGCTGGATAATTTAGGCCTCGGATTATCTGAGCAGCAGATCGTCAAGTTGCTTTGGCTCGCTCCGTATGGCCGGCGCACATGGATGAGGGTGGATGCGCTTAGCGATGCAGCTAGAGAACTTTATTGGGATCAAGTCAGTCCAGATTGGCTCCCAGACTCCGATGCTGAAAACAACGAGAGCGTCGAGCGGCTCCTGAAAGCCGGGAGACCGCGCGCGGCATTCGCGTGTGTTCGTTATCGTCCGGGAAAAATGGGTGCGGAAGTGTTATATCGCCTATTGGATGCGATGGCGAAAGTCAGCAACGACAAGCCAGGCGAATATGTGCTTGAGCATTATCATATTGAGGAAGCGTTTAAACATATCAATACGAGTACTGTTTTAACGGTCGAACAAAAGGCGGTGCTTGAATTTGCCTATTTGGAAATCTTGGCCAGACCATGGGATAGCCGTGATATTTACGGCATTCCAAATCTGGAAAGGTATGTCGAAGACCATCCGGACTTGTTCATCCAAGCTATTGTGTGGGTCTACAAGCGTAAAGGCGGCGACGATCCTCCCGAATATAAGGTACCGCCGGAGAATGTCAGTGCGTTGGCCGATAGGGGATACAAGCTGCTCGACGCAATTGAACGCATCCCCGGTCACAATGATCTCGGCCAGTTAGAAGCGCCGCGCTTAGCGAAATGGATTGAAAGCGTTCGCAAGTCTTGTGAAGAACTTGGGCGATTGGAGGTTGCAGATACTTGCCTCGGGAAGCTCCTGTCGAATGCTTCGATAGGCGATGACGGTGTTTGGCCCTGTGAGCCTGTGAGAACAGTACTGGAAGAAATTCAGTCCGAAAGCATTATGCATGGCGCGCAAATAGGCATCTACAATTCGCGTGGCGCGCATTGGCGAGGGAACGATGGAAGCCAGGAGCGGGCAATTGCCGATAAGTACCGGAAATGGGCAGAGGCGCTTCAGTCATCGCACCCTTATGTTTCCTCGGAATTGCTGATGGCCATAGCTAATACCTACGACCGTGAAGCTTATAGAGAGGACACTGAGGCGGGGATCAGGCGCAGATTGCGTTGAAAACTCTGAGCGGTCTCTAGCAACTAAGTTATGAGCGTATTTTGATGGCGAATGTGCGCTTGGTGGCCCAAAGCCATGCCCCGCTGGATACCAGAACTGCTTTAATGCGTATTTTCGGCAAAGGTGGTCTACCGACAAAAAAGCCTGCGTGAGCTTTGGGGAATACTGGAGAAGACGGCGCATATGGCTCCATCATTTGCCACACGCCAAAATAGTTTCCGTATTGGATGTTGTTGAATGAGGGGATTTGGAAGCCCGCTGGCTCGATCACCTTTAAACCCCGTAATTCCAGTTGAGCCGGACTGCGATTGTAAATTGTCAGTTGGACGCTTACTTGCTGGTACTGATCAGCGGACCCGGCGTTAAAGGTTTCCAGGACCTGTTTCCATTCTAAGACGGGGCGCTCCCCGAGCTTTTGTCGAACCAACTGGATAGCCGCATACACGGCGCCTGCGACGCCACCGACAGAGGCAGTGTCCTTGAACCACGCCCATGCTCCAGAGCTGACTATTGCCATAACTGCCATGAATTTTCCTGCAGTTTTTTGAAGCACTATTGCGCAGGCATTCCTATACGGGTTCCCTGAAGTTCTAATGTCGGGAATCCCTCGCGGCACTATTGCGGGAGCGGTGTGGCCTGAAATCAAGTTCTTTAATGCCTTATCGCGCGCGCCCGTTAAGGCAACGCTGGTAGCCTCTTCGGATCGCCAGCGCCTGGCCTGGGAGGTCGCCCCTTTCCCTAAGCTTCCTCGCCAGGGCCGCAGAAAGGAATTCTAGCCGTTCGCTATCCTTCGCCGCCTCCCTACAGGGCTGGAAAATGGGGCGGCTGGCAGCGCTCTCTCGCCCTCTAGGCCGTATCGCATGGTTAGGCAGCCCGGATAGCCGAATTGGGGGCAGAAAATGGGGTAGGGCGAGGCTCCTCACTAATTATGCATATATATCAATGTATTATGTGGTAGGCGGAAAGGATTTCCTCCTGGTTCTGGTCTTCGATCCGAAGCACGGGGGAATTCCATCGGACAGCCTTTGGCTGGGCTATCTGAAGCTGCGCGCGCGACTCTCTGAGAGGCGGCCCTGCCCTGGGCATCCAGAGGAAGGCTAGGGCCGCAAGGTGCGACCGCTATGAGCTACAATGCGATTTCAGAGCTGATTGAGTTGTTGGCGCCATGGGTGGGACCGCGTGAAGCGATCATGCGTTGGTAGCGGGGTTTTCCTGCGCGCACGAGTCTCAGCATGTCGATCTGCAACTTGGGCCGATCTCAAGTCGCCATTAAGTCGTTGCCAGCCGTCTTCTGGGCGTGTGCAACGAGTCTCTGTTTCGTACAAACCGGTCTCTGGTTAGCCACGGACAAGAACCTGGAAATCGATTTAGAGCGAGCAGAGCCTGGCCGCCGAAGTAGGCAACAATGTGCTGCAATTCCGCACCATCTTACGCTCTGCGGCACTGGCAGCTCCGCTAACCTTCGGAAACGGCGGCACGAAGTTTTCAGTTTGGAAATCACCCAGAGTGTCCGGACTGGATGGCTGGGGCGGGAGGGATCGAACCTCCGAATGCTGGAATCAAAATCCAGTGCCTTACCACTTGGCGACGCCCCAACAGGCGGCTCCGTATAAAGCGCGCCGCCCCGGCTCGCAAACCGTTAAGAGACGGGCACGAAAAGACTTTCCTCAGCGCTTTCTGGCTGTTGCGGGGGCAGGGGGGCATGGCTATAAGGGCGCCTCCCGAGGCGAAGGGCCCTCCTTTCGCGACTGGTATCGGAGAGTAGCTCAGCCTGGTAGAGCACTACGTTCGGGACGTAGGGGCCGGAGGTTCGAATCCTCTCTCTCCGACCATTCAACCCACTGATTTTGAACGCTTAATCAGGCCAATGCCCCGCCCTGGCCGAGAAGCAACGGGCCTGTAAGAGTACCCTGTAGGGACTTTCGACGCGATCGTCGCCTATGGGTTTGGGGCGCGGCCACTGATGGGGGCCGGGCGCAGCGCATCCATCATCTCCCGTACGGGCCGGAGCAATTTTCCGTTTTCCCGCAGATCGGCCCGCACACGTTCCAGGCCAGCCAGAACGGTGTCGTGATAGCCGGCCCACCCGGCCGATTTGGATGGAGGAGCCCGAAAGCCAAGCTGCGGCACATGCTGAGACAGCACGAAGATCAACCCCGCATTGATCGCAAGCGTTCCGGCGCGGGCAATCAAGCCGAACATGCTGCTGTTTTTCGCCTCGCTTCAACCCGCCAGCGGTAACGGCCGGGCGCCGAACTTGTTCCGGTCCCGGTCCGGCCTGCCGCTTTTGCCGGGGCGCCCTCCCTGTTCGGGCAGAAGGATGGTGACGGTGGTGCCGCGGCCGGGCTGGCTTTCCATCTCCAGCGTGCCGCCATGCAGCTCGGCAAGCTGTTTGGTCAGGGGCAGGCCCAGGCCCGTGCCTTGACTGTTGACGGCCTGATTCTCGACCTGCCCGAAAGGCTCCAGCGCGGTTGCGATGTCTTCCTCCCGCATGCCCACGCCGGTATCGGCGACCGAGATCGCGATATTGGCGCCCCGGCGATAGACATCGATGCTGATCTCGCCGCCGGGCGGCGTGAATTTCAGGGCATTGGACAGAAGGTTCAGCATCATCTGGCGCAGGCGCTTGTCATCGGCGACCAGGAGCGACACGCCATCGAAGACATGCACGCCGAAACAGACACGGGATTTCGCCGCCAGGACTTCCAGTTCGCGTACACTGTCGACGATCACGCGGAATACCTCGATCGTCCGGGTGTGGAGCTGAAGCTTGCCGGCATCCAGCTTTGACAGGTCCAGAACATCGTTGATCATCTCCAGCAGCCGGCTGCCACTGTCGTGCAGCAGCTCCGCATACCGCTGATAGCGCGGATCGCCCAGGGGACCGAACAGCTCCTGCCGCATGACATCCGAAAAGCCGATGATGGCGTTCAGCGGCGTGCGCAATTCGTGGCTGGTGACCGAAAGGCGTTCCTTGTAGGCCTCCACCGCCAGCCGGGCGTTGCTGGCCTGCTGCTGGACCTCGGCCATCTGCTGGCACAGATGTTGGATCTGCTGGTGATAAACGGCTTCGTCCGAGCCCACCGGGCGGAACACAATCAGCGCGCCGCCTTCGGGCATCCAGCTGACACGCGGTTCCAGCGCGCTGTGCTTCTTGCCGGGCCAGATTGACCGGCTGGTCGGACGCAGGATCGGCAGATTGACAGGGTCGTCGCTCGGTCTTTTCTCGGCCAGAAGCGCGCGCAACGGCGCCACGAACTGGCTTTCGATCAGGACAGGGAAACGTTCGCGGAATTTGCGGTTGCAGGCCCGAACGGTCAGTTCCGGACCCAGATAAACCACCGGGTCGGGCAGGTGATCGAACAGAAGTGCGAAATCGGCTTCGGCCGGCATCGGCTCGGCGCCAAATCGCAAGACCACAGGCATAAGACCTCCGTCACAACGGCGCCCCAGCCCCCAGATTTCCAGCTCCCCAACCCTGCGTTAACAGGGTTAACAAAGCCTGAAGATGTTTGCCAAGTATCGGAAGTTCCACGTGAATTTTCACCCGTCGTCTGTCCCAATTGTGGACAGATTGCCGAGCATTTTGCGACCAATTTCTCTCGCCTTGGTCCGCTCGCGGCCTATCTTTTCCCCAGCCGTTCCCTAGATTTTGGTCATGGCGGCAACCGAGGCAGAGGGAAAGCGTTGGGCCTTAGGGATCGTACGTCCGGGGGGCATATTGGCCATCAACCGTCTGGTGCTGCTGGCCGCGGCGCCACTTTTTCTTGTCCTGGCGGTTGTGGCTGTTCTTGCCTTCCGTTTTGCCGCCGATGAACGCGATGCCCAGACCTGGGTGCGGCACACCTATGAAGTGATGGAGGCCGAACGCCGTCTGCAGGACGACGTACAAACGGCCGAAACCGGCATGCGCGGCTTCATCCTCAGCCGCGATCCGTCTTTTGAAACCAGCTTTCGTGCCTATCTGGCGCGCATCCCCGGTGATCTTCGGACATTCCGCGATCTCACCGCGGATAATCCAGTCCAGCAGGCGCGCGCCGACAGGTTGCAGACCTTGTTCGAGCAACGCGCCAAGGGTTTCGAGGCCGCGATCCGAGGCAATTCCCGGCCCGTGATACGCACGCCCGATGCGATTGCGGGGCTGCAGCGGGGCCGCGAGCAGATGGCCGCGATCCGCCGCGAGGTCGCCGACGGCCTGGCGGAAGAACAGAAGCTGCTGGAATCGCGTGAGCGCGATCGCCGGCAGACCGAGGATCTGGAGATCCGCTTCGCAATGGGCGCAAGCGCGCTCACCCTGGTCATTCTGCTTCTGGCCGCGGCCCTTCTGGTGCGCAACAATATCGGCCTGGCCGCAGCCGAAAAGGCGCGCGCCAATGAAGCGGCCATCCTGAAGGCCATCGTCGAGACGGTGCGTGAAGGCATCGCCTACTTCACCGCCGACGGGCTTCTATGCGCGGTCAACGGACAATTCCCCGTCCTGTTGGGGCTGCCGGACCACATGGCCCGGCTGCAGAAGACGCATCTTGCCGATTATGACGCGCTGGGACGTCCCTCTTTCGCCGCGGTCTTTCGTCCGCCGGCCCCGGAAAAAGGCGGCACCGATACCACCCACATCAGCTGGGCCGACCGGGAACTCGACATTTACAAGGCGCCGGTCGCGACCGGCGGCTTCATCATCGGGGTGGTGGACATTACCGAGCGGCTCAGGGCCGAAGCCATGGTGCGCCAGTCCCAGAAGATGGAAGCCATCGGCCATCTCACCGGCGGGGTGGCGCATGACTTCAATAACCTGCTTCAGGTCATCAGCGCCAATCTGGATCTGGCGGCCGCGAGCGATGTGGCCAAATCCGATCTCCGCCTGAAGGAGCGGCTGGACAATGCCGCGGGCGCGGTGGCGCGCGGCTCGCGCCTGACCGGCCAGCTGCTGGCCTTTGCCCGGCGCCAGGCGCTGGAGCCCAAATCGGTGGATCTTGGCCGGGTGATCCGCGACATGAGCGACATGCTGCGCCGGACCCTGGGCGAGGCCATCGCGGTGGAAACCGTGATCGCCGGCGGGTTGTGGAACACGCTGATCGATCCGGGCCAGGTCGAGAACACCGTGCTCAATCTGGCGATCAATGCCCGCGATGCCATGCCCGATGGCGGCAAGCTCACCCTGGAAGTCGCCAATGCCTATCTCGATGATGCCTATGCCTCGGCCCATAGCGAAGTCACGCCAGGCCAGTATGTGATGCTGGCGGTGACCGACACCGGCGGCGGCATGACGGCGGAAGTGATGGGGCGCGTGTTCGAGCCCTTCTTCACCACCAAGCCAGAGGGCAAGGGGACCGGGCTCGGCCTGGCCCAGGCCTATGGCTTCGTCAAGCAGAGTGGCGGCCACATCAAGATCTACAGCGAAGTGGGGCATGGCACGACGGTCAAGCTGTACCTGCCGCGCACCCGCCGCCAGACCGACACGCTGGATACCGGCGCAGGCCTTCCGGTCAAGGGCGGCCATGAAAGCATCCTGGTGGTCGAGGATGACAATGATGTGCGCGCCGCGGTGATCGACATGCTGTCTGACCTGGGCTACCGGGTGGTCCATGCCGAAGATGCCGAAAGCGCGCTGGCCATTCTCAGGACGCAGGCGCCCGACCTGATCTTCACCGATGTGGTAATGCCGGGCGCCATCTCCACCCGCGAATTCACGCGCCGGGCGCAGGAGATGCGTCCTGGCATCCGCATCCTCTACACTTCGGGCTATACCCAGAATGCCATTGTCCATAACGGCAAGCTGGATGACGATGCGCTGCTGCTCTCCAAGCCCTATCGCAAAGACGAACTGGCCCGCAAGCTGCGCAGCGTCTTTGCCGGCACCGCCCGGGGCGCCATCGCCTCGCCCGGCGCGGCCTCCGATCGCAACATCGACCAGCGGCGCGGCAAGGTGCTGGTGGTGGAGGATGTGGCGCTGATCCGCGTCACCACCATGGACATGGTGGAGCAGCTCGGTTTCGAGGCGCTGGAGGCCGCGGATGCCCATGAGGCGCTCGGCCTGCTACGGCAGGACGGCGGCATCGCGATTCTTTTGACCGATGTGGGGTTGCCCGGGATGAACGGGCGCCAGCTGGTGGAGGAGGCGCTGCGCATGAAGCCGGGGCTGAAGGTGATCATCGCTTCGGGCTATTCCACCCATGAACCGCCAGGCGGTGTTCTTGCCGGGGGAATCCGCCATCTGGTCAAGCCCTTCGACATGAAGCAGCTGCGCGAGGCGCTGGAAAGCTGATGCAAAAAACGCCCGCGAGCCTTGGACTCGCGGGCGCCCTTGTGTTTTGTTCAGATCAGAACAGGATGCCGGTTTCGATCAGGCCACGGAACTGATCGGTGTCGTTGCCCAACTGGCCCAGCGCGGCGCCGGGCGTCGTGCTGCCGGCGGTGACATAGGACAGTTCGGGGCGGACGAAGAACCGCTTATACTGCCAGGTCGGGGTGAAAGTGACGGAGAAGGCGTTGCTGCCCGGTCCGTACAGGACGTTGGTCGAGCCCGAGCTGGTGACATATTCGAAGCGCCCCGACAGTTTCCAGAAGTCGTTGAGCGCATAGGTCACGAGCACCGCGCCGCTGGTGGAGTCGGTGTGGAGCAGATCGGAGTTGGTGTACTGGAAGTACGGGCTGATCGTCCAGTTGCCGGACGTGTGGGTCCAGATCAGGTTGTAGATCGAGCTGTTGTTCTGGAACAGCGTGGAGCCGGCATTGCCATAAAAGGTATGACCCAACTGGCCTTCCGCCGCCACCGCCAGCGTGTCCGCGCCGCCATTGAAGGCGTAGGAGACCAGGCCGGAGATTTCGTTATAGCGGTTGGAATAGTAGCCATCGGTCCAGGCAACGGACACGCTCAAGGGACCGGCGGTGTAGTTGGCTTGTACGCCGCGGCTGACCAGGGGCTCCTGCGCCCAGAGCAGGCCGCGCTCGACATTCATGTTCTCATAGGTGAAGGCATATTCGTCACCGATCAGCGTGGGCAGTTCGCCGGCGATCACATTGAAGGAATCGTTCAGGACGACCTTGGCCCAGCCTTGCGGCACGGCGCCGAAGGTGGCGGAGCCGGTGTTGGACGCATTGGTGTAAGGCGCGCCCAGGGTGGGATAGGAATAGGCGCCGGCCTGGACATACCACTGGAACCAGCCATCGGTCTTCTGCAGGGTGACGGTGCCGTTGGTGAGGTCCATGTAACCATCGCGGTCGCCAGGCACTTCATGGGCGTTGGTCTGGCCCATCACCATGCCGCTCAGCGCGCCGCTGACATAGACCTTGCCCAGAATGTCTTCGACGCCGGGGACTGCGTCCAGGCTGAAGGGGGCGGGATTGTTGGTCAGCGGACCGGACATCGCGGGCATGGGCACCGGGGCGGGCGCGGGCGCCGCAGGCGCGGCCGCGGCATCCTGGGCCATCGCGGGAGCCGCAAAGCCAATGAGACCAGCCAGGCTCACCGTCCCCAAAAACAATTTGGTCAAATTCTTCATCTATTAAGTCCTCTCGTTGCCGGTCGCCTGCCCATGCGGCTCGCACCCCCGGATCGCGATGACAGTTCTGTTTCGTCCGCCTAATCTCAATATGGCGTGAAGTCTTTTGAGACGCTTTTGGAGGCCGGAAAGCTTGATTTGGACATGCGTTGTTGCGATGCAACAGCTTGTTGCCTATTTATTGGGCTTTGGGCCTTTTCATTGTGCAAGTGAGCGAAATTTGAAGATGGCCGAAATGTGGCGGCCGACTGCCTAATATTTGCTGACACGCCGGAAAGACTCAGTTTGCTACCCAGGATCGTCACGCCATGCGCATCGTACTGATCCGTCATGGCCAGCCGCAGATCGAGCTGAGCCCGCGAACCGGGCATGCGGGCTTTTCCGACTATATCGATGCGTATGAAGAAGCAGGGCTCGCGCCGTCCAGCCTGCCGCCGGAAGAGCTGCGCGATCTGTTGAAAGGACTGGATCACGTCTTTTCCAGCAACCGGCCGCGCAGCCTCGAAAGCGCAAAGCGGCTCGCGCCGCACGCGGCCTTGACGATGGACCCTCTGTTCGCGGAAGCGCCGCTGGCCAGTCCGCGCTTTCCGTTCCTGCGCATGAAGGTTCCCAAATGGGCGGTGATGTCGCGCATCCTCTGGCATGCCGGCTTTCATCCCGAAATCGAGAATCCGCGTCAGGCGCGCAGGCGCGCCGCCGCCGCCGCCGACATTTTGATCGCGCGCGCCCGCCTGACCGGCGCCAGCGCCCTGGTCGCGCATGGCTATTTCAACTGGATGATCGGCCGCCAATTGCGTAAACGCGGATTTCAGCGCACCGGAACCCATCAGGCGCGTTACTGGAACACCGTGCTCTATGAGGACAAGAATGATCGAAGCAAAAGTTGAAATCCCGGCCATCGCCACCGAGGCCCTTTTCTTCCGTCCCGATGATATCGCCGACTTTCCTGGCGTGGTGTTCCTGACCGATATCTGGGGCATTAGGCCCGCCAATATCGGTGTCGCCAAAAGATTGGCCGAGCGGGGATTCGCGGTCCTGATGCCCAATGTCTTTCACCGCTATTCGCGCATTACGCCCGACGGCTTCGAGCATGGCAGCCCCGAGGAAAGGACCAGGGCGATGCATGCGCTGTTTGGCGCCCTGACGCCGCAGAACATGGTCGAAGACGGCAGGGCCTATATCGATTTCCTGCTGGCCCAGAATGGCGTGAAGAAAGACAAGGCCGGGATTGTCGGCTATTGCTTCACCGGCCAGATGGCGGTGCGCACCGCCGCCGCCGTGCCCGACAAGGTCGCCGCCGCCGCGTCCTTTCACGGCGGCTTTCTGGTCACCGACAAGCCCGACAGCCCGCACAAGATCCTTGGTCCCATCAAGGCGCGGCTTTATTTCGGTCATGCCGTGGAGGATGCCTCCGCCACGCCGGAGCATGTCAGAACCCTGGAAGCGGCGCTGCGCGACTGGCATGGCGCGTTCCAGAGCGAAGTCTATGAAGGCGCGCGCCATGGTTGGACGGTGCCCGGCCGTGATGTCTATAACGAAGTGCAAGCTGAGCGTGCGTTCGAGAAGATGGTAGAGCTTTTCGAGGCCACTTTAGAGTAGTTTTATCTCGCGCAGCCGCTGTTTCAGGAATTCGTCGGCGGTGATCGGCGGCTGCGCTTTCGACAAGTCTGAACCGGGCAGCGGCGCGATCACGTGATCGGGCCTGAAATGCAGGAAGAAGGGCGTGGAATAGCGCGCCACGCCGCGTCGCTCGGGCGCCGGGTTGACCACGCGATGGGTGGTTGACGGCAGGCGTCCGCAAGCCGCCCGCGCGAGCATATCGCCGATGTTGCAGACCACCGCGCCAGGCGGTGGATTGATCGGTAGCCAGCCGCCGTCGCGGTCCCTGATCTCAAGCCCCGCTTCCTCAGCCCCCAGAAGCAGGGTGATGGCATTGATATCTTCATGCGCGCCGGCGCGCACATGGCCGCTGTCACGCATAATCGGCGGATAATGCAAAAGACGCAAAATGGAATTGCCGTCCGCCACGGCGCCGCTGAATGTGTCGCGCGGCAGGCCCAGATAATGGGCGATGGCCTCCAGAATGCGCACCCCCAGCCGGTCCAGGGCATGGAATAGCCAGGTCTGATGTCGCTGGAAACCAGGCACTTCCCGCGGCCAGACATTGGGCGGCATGAAGGCGGCATAGGGATGGCCGGGTGCCAGGTCGCGGCCGACATGCCAGAATTCCTTCAGGTCGTGCAGCACGGCGCCCTTGGCGGTCTCGCGGCCAAAGGGCACATAGCCGCGCTGGCCGCCCATGCCGCTGACATAGGCGCGCTTGGTTTCCTCGGGCAGGGCGAAGAAGGCCTTGGCGTCGGCCAGGGCGGCATCGATGCCCTGCTGATCCAGATCGTGATCGGCGATGACGGCAAAGCCCGTCTGTTCGAATGATGCGCCCAGGCCGGCGGCAAAGGCGTCAAAGTCACGCGTATAGAGCGTGAAGGAAATCGGCGCGATGCCCGCCATCCCGGTCAGAGCATCGCCGGGATGACGCGGTCCGGCGGCTTGTGGCCGTCGACAAAGGAGCGGATGTTGACGATCACCTTCTCGCCCATGTCGATGCGGCCTTCGATCGTGGCCGAGCCCATATGCGGCAGCAGCACCACATTGCGCGCCTTCAGCAGCTTGGGATTGACGGCGGGCTCATTCTCGAACACGTCCAGGCCCGCGCCCGATAGCTGGCCCTTTTCCAGCATCAGGGCCAGCGTGTTCTCATCGATCACTTCGCCGCGTGCGGTATTGACGATATAGGCGGAAGGCTTCATCAGCTTCAAGCGCCGCGCCGACAGAAGATGGAAGGTGGCCGGCGTGTGCGGGCAGTTGATGGACACGATGTCCATCCGCGCGAGCATCTGGTCCAGACTGTCCCAATAGGTCGCTTCCAGCTCCTGCTCGATCTCGGACGCGACCTGTTTTCTATTGTGATAATGGATCTGCAGACCGAAGGCGCGGGCGCGCCGCGCCACCGCCTGGCCGATGCGGCCCATGCCGACTATGCCCAGCCGCTTGCCTTGCAAGCGGTTGCCCAGCATCCAGCTCGGCGCCCAGCCCTTGAACCTGTCTTCCTCCAGCGCCACCACGCCTTCCACCAGCCGGCGCGGCACTGCCAGGATCAGCGCCATGGTCATGTCGGCGGTGTCCTCGGTCAGCACGCCCGGCGTGTTGGTAACGGTAATGCCTTTGTCGGTGGCGGCCTTGACGTCGATATTGTCCACGCCCGCGCCGAAATTGGCGATCAGCTTGAGGCCAGGGCCGGCCTTGGCGATCAGTGCCGCATCGATGCGGTCGGTGATGGTGGGAACCAGTACATCGGCGCTGGCCATGGCTTCGGCCAGCTGCGCCGCCGTCATCGGCACATCTTCATGATTGAGCCGCGCGTCGAACAGTTCGCGCATGCGCGTTTCCACCGCTTCGGGCAGCTTGCGGGTGATGATGACAAGCGGCTTCCTGGCCATACGGGGTTCCCTCGCGGTCATCGCCATTAAAGCGCAAGGCCTTGGGTGACGGAAGCGGGCTTGGCTGCTAAATCTCTTCTCGCCGTTACAGCACGCGATTCATGACAAGGTTTGCCGCAATTTTATGGATTCTGGCCCTGTTACCGGTCGCAGCGCCCGCCTGGGCCCAGGCGCCAGCCAAGGTGTTGCGCTATGTCAGCCAGCGCACCGACAAGGCGTATCTGCGTGAGGGCCCTACTTACGCCCACCGGGTTTTGTGGGTCTATCGCCACAAGGGCTATCCCTTCGCGGTCCTGGCCGAATTCGACGTGTGGCGCCGGGTGCGCGCGGCCGATGGCGCAGTAGGCTGGATGAGCGCTTCGATGCTCACCGACCAACGCACCGTACTGGTGACGGGCCGGGAACGGGCGAAGATTTTCGCGGAACCGTCCGGCGGCAAGCTGGTGGCACTGGCCGATCCCGGCGCGATCGCGGTGCTTCGGGCCTGCGCGCCGACCGCCTGCCGCATTCGCGGCGAGGGCATCGACGGTTGGATTCCCAAGGATCGCATCTGGGGCGTGGGCGCGAACGAGGTCTTCGACAAGATTCGTTAGCACGGGGATTTCGGGGACCGAGCAGGGCAAGGTGGGCGAACGGCCCATAAGCGACGCGCGACGAACGCGGGACCCGAAAGACCGTGCTAATGGCGGAAGTGGCGCATACCGGTAAAAACCATCGCCAGATTCGCTTCGTCCGCCGCCTCGATCACTTTCTGATCATTGACCGAACCGCCGGGCTGGATCACCGCCGTGGCGCCGGCTTCCGCCACCGCCAAAAGGCCGTCGGGGAAGGGGAAGAAGGCTTCCGATGCGGCCGCCGATCCGATGGTGCGCGGCTCAGCCCAGCCGGCAACCCTGGCGGCATCCTTGGCCTTGATCGCGGCGATGCGCGCGCTATCCACCCGGCTCATCTGGCCCGCGCCGATGCCGGCGGTCGAGCCATCCTTCACATAGATGATGGCGTTGGACTTCACATGCTTGCCGATGGTGAAGGCCAGCAGCATGTCGGTGATTTCCTGTTCGGTCGGTTGGCGTTTGGTCACGACCTTCAGCCTGTCACGGGTGATGCGGCCATTGTCGCGAGTCTGCACCAGGAAGCCGCCGGCGACCGAGCGATAGGTCAGGGTCGGCGCCAGGGGATCGGGCAGGCCGCCCGCGACCAGCAGACGCAGATTCCTTTTCGACGCCAGGATCTTCTTCGCATCCTCATCGGCATCGGGCGCGATGATCACTTCGGTGAAGATCTTGGAGATCTCTTCCGCGGTTGCGCCGTCCAGGATCTGGTTGAAGGCCAGCACGCCGCCAAAGGCGCTCTGGGTGTCGCAGGCCAGCGCCGCCAGATAGGCATCCTTCAGTGTCTTGCCCAGGGCCACGCCGCATGGGTTGGCATGCTTGATGATGGCGCAGGCAGGCGAAATCTTCGGATCGAACTCCGCCACCAGCTCATAAGCGGCGTCTGTGTCATTGATGTTGTTGTAGGACAGTTCCTTGCCCTGCAGCTGTTTGATGGTGGCGACGCCGGGGCGCGACGAACCGTCGGCATAAAAGGCAGCTTCCTGATGCGGGTTTTCGCCATAGCGCAGGCCCTGGCGCAGCAGCCCGCCAAAGGCGCGGCGGCGCGGCGGCTCCTTGTCGCCGTCTTTTTCCAGTTCGCCGGCGAACCAATTGGAGACGGCGGCGTCATAGGCGGCGGTGCGGGCAAAGGCGCGCTGCGCCAGCTTCTTGCGCAGCGTGAAGCTGGTGGCGCCGCCATGGGCCGCCATTTCGTCGAGCACGACTTTGTAATCCTCGACATCCACCACCACCGTCACCCAGTCATGGTTCTTGGCCGCCGAGCGGGTCATGGCCGGGCCGCCAATGTCGATGTTCTCGATGGTGGTCTCAAAGTCCGCTCCGCGCGCCACCGTGGCTTCGAAGGGATAGAGATTGCAGACCAGAAGATCGATGCCGGCGATGCCATGCTCGGTCATGGCGGCGGCGTGATCGGCCTTGTCGCGCAGAGACAGCAGGCCGCCATGCACCATCGGATGCAGGGTCTTGACCCGACCATCCATCATTTCCGGAAAATTGGTCACTTCCGAGACGTCGGTGACGGCAAGTCCGGCATCGCGCAACGCCTTGGCGGTGCCGCCGGTGGAAATCAGCATCACGCCATGCCCGGCCAGGCCCCTGGCAAAATCGATCAGGCCGGTCTTGTCGGACACAGACAAAAGGGCGCGGGAAATCTTGCGGATTGTCATGGCGGATTCCGGGCTCTGGGCGGCCCGCCGCTCTTAGCGCCTGTAAAAGAAATATAAAAGGGCAAGCGCCCCACTTGCACACAGCGACCACAGCACCGGCACCGGATAATGCTGGTTGTTCCAGGTCAGAATGAAATCTCCGGGTAACGAATCGGGTTCCGCCAGCATGATGACAGGGGCCAGAATCGCTGCGCCCATCACCAGAATGCCCAGCAGGATCGCCAGCCGGATCACCCGGCCTCCGCGGCAAGCGGCATGGGCGAGAGGCCCAGCCGGCCGAACAGCGCCCGGTCGGAATCGGCCAGCGGATTGGGCGTGGTCAGGAGCTTGGGGCCATAGAAGATGGAGTTGGCGCCGGCCAGGAAACACAGGGCCTGGGTTTCGTCGCTCATATCCTCGCGGCCGGCCGAAAGCCGCACCATCGACTTGGGCATGGTGATGCGCGCCACCGCGACGGTGCGCACAAAATCCAGCGGATCGAGCTTGGGCGATGTGGCGGTGGCCGGCGTCTTGTCGCCCACCAGCGCATTGATCGGCACGCTTTCCGGATGCACCGGCAAGGTGGCCAGCGCATGGATCAGGCCAATGCGGTCGCCCTCGCTTTCGCCCATGCCGATGATGCCGCCGCAGCAGACCGCAATGCCGGCCTCGCGCACATGGCCGAGCGTGTCCAGCCGGTCCTGAAAGGTGCGGGTGGTGATGACGTGGCGATAATATTCCGGCGAAGTATCGATGTTGTGGTTATAGTAATCCAGGCCCGCCTGTTTCAGGCGCAATGCCTGGGGCGCGGTCAGCATGCCCAATGTGACGCAGGTCTCCATGCCCAGCGCCTTGACGCCCTCCACCATCTCGCACACCGCGTCCAGGTCGCGGTCCTTGGGCGAGCGCCAGGCCGCGCCCATGCAGAAACGCGAGGCGCCGGCGTCGCGGGCGGCGCGGGCATCGGCCAAGACCGCATCCACATCCATCAACCTGGTGGCTTTGAGGCCCGTGTCGTTGTGCACAGACTGGGTGCAATAGGAACAGTCTTCCGGACAGCCGCCGGTCTTGATCGACAGCAGGGTCGAAATCTGCACCTGGCTGGGATCGAAATGGGCGCGGTGCGCGCATTGCGCGCGGAACAGCAATTCCGGAAAGGGCAGGGTAAAAAGGGCGGAGATTTCCTCGCGTGTCCAATCGGAACGGGGGACGAAATCAAGATCACGGGCTGGTGCGTTCATGGCGTCATTTTATGGGGGTTTGGGCACGCGTAAAAGAGTGGACGAAACAGGGCCAAAACGCTAACAAAGCCGCACCTGCCCCAGTGGTGGAATGGTAGACGCGGTAGACTCAAAATCTATTGCCGCAAGGCGTGCTGGTTCAAGTCCGGCCTGGGGCACCATTCGTTTCGCTCATGGCGCCTCATGCCGGGTTTTGATTTTGCCCGTCCTCGCACGCGTCCATGCGCTGACGCTATGGACCGCTGTGGGCGGGCGCGGCCTGAGGCACCATTCATTTGCATCCGGCTTGGATGTGAACGAATGCCAAGTCTGCCCGCGCGACTTAATGGTGGGCGCGGCATCGGGCAACGCGTGCTGTAACCCGAGGACATATGTCTCTCATGGCCGGCGCCCGACATCCCAACTGGATACTCGCCACCTGCATCCTCGCCTCCAGCCTGGCTTTCGTCGACAGTTCGGTCACCAACGTCGCCTTGCCGGCCATCGGACGCGCGCTTTCGGCTGGCGGCGCCGATCTGCAATGGGTGATCAACGCCTATCTTTTGCCGCTCAGCGCCTTGCTGCTTCTGGGCGGCGCGGCTGGTGACCGTTATGGCCGGGTGATGCTGCTGGTGGGCGGCACGACATTGTTTGCCATCGCATCGCTGACCTGCGCCTTGGCGCCAGACTTGCCCGTCCTGCTGATCAGCCGCGGCGTGCAAGGGCTGGGCGCGGCCATCCTGATGCCCAACAGCCTGGCGATCCTGGGCGACAGTTTTTCCGGCGAAGCGCGTGGCCGCGCCATCGGCATCTGGGCCTCGATCGGTGCGGTGATGTCGGCGGTTGGTCCGGTGCTGGGCGGCTGGCTGATCGACAGCGTGGGCTGGCGCGCCATCTTCCTGATCAATCTGCCACTGGCTTTGGGCGCGATCGTCCTGGCGCTGCGGTACGTGCGCGACAGCCGGAAACGTGACCGGCCCGCACTGGATATACCCGGCGGCTTTGTCGTGACGGCCGCGCTGGGCGCGCTGACATGGGGCCTCACCATCGGCTCGGGTCCTGCGGGATGGGACAGGTGGGCCATCGCCGGCGTCGGGCTGGGTGTGTTGCTCGCATTTGTCTTCATCGCCATCGAAAAGCAGCGCGGCGAGCGCGCGATGATGCCGCTTGCCATGTTCGGCTCTTCCAGCTTTATCGGCCTGACCCTGCTGACCCTGATGCTTTATGGCGCGTTGGGCGCGCTTCTGGTGCTGATGCCTTACATGCTGATTGAGGCCAGCAACTATGGCGGCACCGCGGCCGGCAGCGCGCTGGTGCCCTCCGCTTTTGTGCTGGCGCTGGCATCGCCGCTGATGGGACAACTGGCCGGACGCATCGGTCCGCGCCTGCCGCTCACCGTCGGTCCGCTGGTGGTGAGCGCCGGTTTCCTGCTGGAACTGCGCATCGGCGCGCATGCGCGCTATTGGACACAGGTTCTGCCCGCGATCCTGGTGATCTCGCTGGGCATGGCGGGGGCGGTGGCGCCATTGACCAATGCCGTGCTGGGTGCGGTGGATTCCCATCACACCGGCTCGGCTTCGGGCTTCAACAGCGCCATTGCGCGCGCCGGCGGCCTGATCGCGACCGCCCTTCTGGGCAGTGTGCTGGGCGCGACAGGCCAGGCATTGGTGCAGGGCTTTCATGTCGCGGCTTGGATGTGCGCCATTGCCTGTTTGGCCGCATCCGCAAGCGCCTTTTTCCTGATTACGCCTCCGATGCGGAAGTGATAGCGTGCGCGCACAAAAATCATGGGGAGTTTTTCATGCGTCTTGCTCTTCTCACCGTCCTGGCCCTGAGTGTCGCCGCACCCGCGCTGGCGCAGCCCTTGCCGGCGCCGGCCAGCTATCCGCCGGTGGTGGGTGAAAAGGGCGTGGTCACCACCCATGAGATCTCGCTGGACATGGCGGAGAAGATCGCGCGCGCCGGCATCGAGGCCTGCCGCAAGATGGGCTTCCACACCACCATGGTAGTGATCGATTCCGGCGGCACGATGAAGGCCTTCCTGCGCGACGACAAGACCGGTCCGCACACCGTGACCCTGGCCCAGGACAAGGCCTTCACCGCGCTGACGCTCGCATCGCGTTTCGCCAGCTCGGCGGCCTTTGCCACGGCGCGCAACTCCACCCTGGGCTCGCCCATGACCAACATCCGCGGTGTGGTCGGGGTGGGGGGCGGCGTGCCGATCAAATATCACGATGAAGTGATCGGCGCGGTGGCGTCCTCCGGCGCGGTGGGCGGGGACAATGATCAGCGCTGTTCGCAAGCGGGCATTGATGCTGTGGCCGACCAGCTCAAGTGACGAATTCACCATCTCGCCGGCGCGCAGCGCCATCGAGCTGATCTCGGCGGCGGCGCTGTTTCGCGCCTATGCCAAGGCCCTGCCGGTGGATCTGGGCAGCCAGGGGTTTTCGGAAGAACTGAAATCCTTGCCCGGCGTCTATGCGCCGCCGGCGGGCGAACTGCTACTGGCCAAGCGCGGCGACCATGTGCTGGGCGGGGTGGCGCTGAAGCCGCTGGAGCCGCCGCAGGTGGCTGAGATCAAGCGGCTGTTCGTGCGGCCGCAGGCGCGCGGGATTGGCGTGGGCAAGGCACTGGTCAGCGCCATCCTCAAGACCGCCATCGAACGCGGCTATCGCGAAATCAAGCTTGACACCCTGCCGGACATGGAAGGCGCGATCGCGCTCTACAAATCCCTCGGCTTCGCGCCCATTGCTCCTTATGGCAGCCATCCCTATCCCGGGCTGGTGACGCTGGGGCTGAAACTGCAAGTAAAATAAAGGCGGCGGTCCCAAAAGAGCCGCCGCCTTTATCTGTTCGCGTGATCAGTGGCTCGCGGCAATGACCGAGGCGATCAGGCCGGTGGCTGCGGCCGCCAGCACGTAATTGTTGTCCACCCGGCGCCATTCATAGCCCCGCGGCGGGCGCGACAGGTGATAGCGGCGATAGTCGCTGACGCGTTCACCGCGATTCCAGTCGTCGTGACCGATACGGTCGCCTTTGTGCCAGTTGTGCGCCTGCATCATCATGTTGCCGGGATGATGATCGTCATGGTTCATCATCATCATGTTGTTGTCATGGCGATCGTCATGACGGTCCTGCGCAAAAGCGGGCGCGGCGAGCAAGGTCAAAGCGGTGGTGGCAAGTATCAGGCGTTTCATATCTGTCTCCCTGTTGCGGAAATGACGGGCAGGTTACACCTGCCGTCGTGAACCTGGGCTGACCGAATTGCGGCGGAAATAAATGCTTTGTCGCAAAGTGTCGCGTCACCATTTTTGCGCAGCGAAGATCTTCGTCATCCATTCGATAAAGACCCGCACGCGCGGCGACAGTTGACGGCCTTGCGGGTAGAGCAATGAGACGGGCGTGGGTGATGGCGGGGTATCCTCCAGAAGCGGCACCAGCGTGCCGCGGGCGAGATCCTCCCCCAGCGCATAACGCGGCACCTGGATCAGGCCCAGGCCCAGCCGCGCCGCCGCCCGATAGCTGTCCGCGCCATTGACCGACAGGGTCATGGGCAGCATCGCGGTCTTGCGCGCCCCACCGACCATGAATTCCAGCGGCAGCACGCTGCCGGTGGCTGATGAGCGGAAGCCGATCATGCGATGGCCGTCCAGCGCGTCCCAGCGGGTGGGGCGGCCGAAGCGCGCGATATAATCGGGCCCGGCGACGGTCACTTCTTCCAGCAGCGTCAGGCGGCGCGCGACCATATCGCTGACCTGCGGCTCGCCGGCGCGCAGCACGCAGTCAAAGCCTTCGCGCACCAGATCGACGAAGCGGTCGCCTTCGCTCATATACAGTTCGATACCGGGATATTCGGCGAAGAATCGCGGCAGGCTGGGCAGGATCAGCCGGCGCGCCAGGCTGCCCTGAACATCAACGCGCAACAGGCCGGTCGGCTTGGCGCCGCCAAAGGCGCTTTCGGCATCCTCGATCTCGTCCAGAATGCGCAGGCAGCGCTGGTAATAGGCCTCGCCATCCAGGGTCGGGCTGACATGACGGGTGGTCCGCTGCAACAGGCGCACCCCCAGCCGGGCTTCCAGCTGTTTCACCGCATCGGTGACGGTGGAGGCAGGCAGACCCAGGTCGCGGGCGGCGGCGCTAAAGCTCTTTTGTTCGACGATGCGGGCAAAAACCCGCATGGCGTCCAGGCGGTCCATTGTTCGCATTTTCCGAATAGTGTTCCCAGATAATGGTCAATTATCCGGAAATTAAAAGAGGCCATCTTGCGGATCAGCCATCAAACCGGAGATCCCCATGACCAAGATCGCTCTCATCACCGGCGCCAGCCGCGGCCTGGGCAGGAACACCGCCCTGGCGCTGGCCAGGAACGGCGTGGACATTGTCTTCACCTATCACAGCAAAAAGGACGAGGCCGAAGCGGTCGCCGCCGAGATCGCCAAACTCGGCCGCAAGAGCGCCCACTTCCAGCTCGACACCGGCAAGGTCGCGGATTTCGCGGCTTTCGCCGCCGATTTGAAGACGGTGCTGATGGAGACCTGGGGTCGCGGGAATTTCGACTATCTGGTCAACAATGCCGGCGTCGGCCTGCACAAGCCTTTCGCCCAGACCACGGAGGCGGAGTTCGACAGGTTGGTGAACATCCACTTCAAGGGCGTCTATTTCCTCACCCAGACGCTTCTGCCGCTGATCGCCGATGGCGGGCGCATCGTGAACTTGTCCAGCGGCCTGGCGCGGTTCAGCCTGCCCGGCGCGTCCGCCTATGCGGCGATGAAGGGCGCCGTCGAGGTGTTGACCCGTTATCTGGCCAAGGAACTGGGCGCGCGCGGCATTGCCGTGAACACCGTGGCGCCAGGCGCCATCGAAACCGATTTCGGCGGCGGTTCGGTGCGCGACAACAAGCAGGTCAATGATTTCGTCTCGTCGGTGACGGCATTGGGCCGCGCCGGGCTGCCCGACGATATCGGGCCCGCCATCGCTTCGTTGCTGTCCGACGACAATCGCTGGATCAACGCCCAGCGCATCGAAATCAGCGGCGGCATGTTCGTATAGCCATGCGAGTCTGATTTAATGGCGGCATGAGCGCCAAAGGCTGGGGTCTGCTGCTGCTCCTCACATTGCTGTGGGGCAGCAGCTTCTTTTTCTACAAGGTATTGGTCGTGGCGCTGCCGCCGGTGACGGTGGTGCTGGGCCGGGTCGGCATCGCCGCCATCGCCATGAACCTGTGGCTGCTGGCGCGGGGCGAAACCATCCCGCTGCACGAGGGATGGTGGCTGCGGTTTCTGCTGCTGGGCTTTCTCAACAATGCGCTGCCCTTTGTGCTGATCGCCTGGGGCGAGACATATATCACCAGCGGCATGGCTTCCATTCTCAACGCCACCACGCCGATCTTCATGGTGGCGGTGGCCCATTGGGGGACCCATGACGAGAAGCTGTCCGCCGGCAAGGTGATCGGCATCGTGTTCGGCATTCTGGGCGTGGTGGTCCTGGTGGGGCAGGACGCCTTTAGCGGCGCCAGCCTGTTATGGGGCGAGATGGCGGTGATTGCGGCGTCCTGTGTCTACGGCTTTGCCGGCGTCTATAGCCGCCGCTTCAAGGAGCTGAAGCCGCTGGTGGCGGCGACTGGCCAGGTCACCGGCGCCGCCGTCATTCTGGCGCCGCTTTCGCTCCTGATCGATCGGCCATGGGAGTTTGCCCCGCCGTCTGGCGCGGTGTGGGCGTCGCTGTTGACAATCGCGCTGGTCAATACGGCGCTGGCCTATGTCTTCTATTACCGGATGCTGGCCATCGCCGGTGTGACTTATATCTCGCTGGTGACGTTCTTGATCCCGATCATGGCGCTTTTGCTGGGCGTGGCATTCCTGCACGAAGCCATCACCCTGCGCGCGCTTGCCGGCATGGTGCTCATCGCCATGGGATTGGTGGCGATGGAGGCACGGTTGTTCAGGCGGCCGTCCAGCCGCCATCGATCGATATGATGCTGCCGGTGATGGAGCGGGCCATGTCGCCGGCCAGGAAGACCGCCAGCGCGGCGATCTCTTCCACCGTTACGAACTGCTTGGTCGGCTGGGCGGTGAGCAGCACATCATTCATCACCTGCTCGCGGGTCATGTGGCGCGCCGCCATGGTGTCGGGGATCTGCTTTTCTACCAGCGGCGTCCAGACATAGCCGGGGCAGATGGCGTTGGCGGTGATCCCGAAAGTGGCGGTTTCCAGCGCCACCGTCTTGGTCAGACCGGCGATGCCATGCTTGGCCGAGACATAGGCCGACTTGAAGGGTGAGGCGACCAGGGCATGGGCGGACGCTGTATTGATGATCCGGCCCCACTTTTTCGCCTTCATGCCGGGCACTGCGGCGCGGATGGTGTGGAAGGCGCTCGACAGGTTGATGGCGATGATCTGGTCCCATTTCTCCGACGGGAATTCCTCGATGGGCGAGACGAACTGGATGCCGGCATTGTTGACCAGGATATCGACCGAGCCGAGCTGCTTGATCGTGTCGGCGATCATGGCCTCGCATTCGACGCCCTTGCTCATATCGGCGCCGCTATAGATCGCCTTGACCCCGAACTCCGCCGCGATGCCGCTGCGCTCCTTCTCGATGGCGGCCGCATCGCCGAAACCGTTGATGCAGACATCGGCGCCTTCCTTGGCGAAGGCGCGCGCGATGGCCAGCCCGATGCCAGAGGTCGAACCGGTAACCAGGGCGACTTTGCCTTTGAGCGACATAGGGACTGTCTCCAGAAATGCCGGTCAAGCATGACATGCCGGACGCGGGGTCCGAATGGGCGATAAGCCGCAGCGGATCGGCAATCCTGCCGATTTCGGCTATGATTCGGGCATGGATTCCAGAACGCCGCGCAAGCATCCGGCCGGTCATCGTTATGCGCCGGTCCAGCGGCCCGCGGGGTGCGGACGCATAGCCCTGGTGCTGCAGGGCGGCGGCGCGTTGGGCGCCTATCAGGGCGGGGTCTATCAGGCACTTCATGAAGCGGGGCTGGAGCCGGAATGGGTTTCCGGCGTCAGCATCGGCGCCATCAATTCCGCCCTGATCGCGGGCAACGCGCCCGATCGGCGGCTGGCGGCGGTTTGCGAATTCTGGGACCGGGTCACCAACCGCACCATCTGGCCTTATACGCCCGATGGCGATGTCTATCGCCAGACCCGCAACACGGTCTCGGCGTTGACCACCGCGCTGTTCGGCCAGCCCGGCATGTTCAATCCGCACAAGATCAATCCCTGGCTGCTGCCGCCGGGTGCCAGGGACGCCACCAGTTTCTACGACAACACGCCCTTGCGCGAGACCCTGGAAGAGCTGGTGGACTTCAAGCGCCTGAATGACGGCGAGATCCATTTCGCGGTCGGGGCGGTCAATATCCTGACCGGCAATTTCGTCTTCTTCGACAATCGCAAGGAGGAGATCCGCATCGAGCATATCCTGGCCAGCGGCGCGCTGCCGCCGGCCTTTCCGATGGTGCAGATCGGTACCGACTATTTCTGGGATGGCGGTATCGTCTCCAACACCCCGCTGCAGCATCTGCTGGCCCAGGACGATGATATCAATTCGCTGGTTTTCCAGGTCGATCTGTTCAGCGCCCGCGGCGAGCTGCCGCGCACCATGTCGGATGTGATGGGCCGGCAGAAGGACATCATGTATTCCTCGCGCACCCGCCAGGTGACCGACAGCTTCGCCCGGCTGCAGCGCTGGAAGACGCGCGCCTATGAGGCCCTGATTCTGGTGCCGGACGATCGGCTGAGCGAGGAACAGAAGGCGATGCGTGAAAAGCTGGCGCATCTGCCCAAGGCGACCATCCTACAGCTGATCTATCAGCAGAAATCCTATGAGGGGAATGCGCGCGATTACGAGTTCAGCGCCGATTCCATGCATGAGCATTGGAAGAACGGCCATGAGGATACCGTCAGCACCTTGAAGCGCAAGGACTGGCTGGAAATGCCGCCCAAGAATATCGGCGTCATCACGCATGACGTGCATCGCGAAAATGAGGGCCGCTGAGCTTGTCGGCTGACACGGGCGCCCTGATCGCCGGACGGCTGGAACGGCTGCCGGCCACGCGCGGTTTCTGGCGGCGTGTCGATCTTCTGTCGCTGGGCGGCTTTTTTGAATTCTACGACCTGTTCATGGCCGCCTATATCCAGCCCGGACTGGTGCGGGCCGGCATTCTCACCACCACCACGCCCGGCCTGTTCGCGATTGGCGGTTTTGCCAGTTTCGTCGCTTTCTTCTTCCTGGGGCTGTTTGTGGGCACCGCCTTGTTCGGTTTTGTCGCCGACCGGCTGGGCCGGCGCATCATCTTTACCGGTTCGCTGCTTTGGTATGCCGCCGCCTCGCTGGTCATGGCCTTCCAGCGGGATGCGCTGCATCTGGACATCTGGCGTTTTCTCTGCGGCATCGGCATTGGCGTGGAGCTGGTGACCATCGACACCTATATCGCCGAACTGGCGCCGCCCGCCGTGCGTGGCCGTGCCTTCGCCTATGCCAACATCATCCAGTTCCTGGCCATTCCGGTGGTGGCCCTGCTGGGCTGGTGGTTGGTGCCGCGCACGATCCTCGGTCTGGACGGCTGGCGCTTTGTCGTAATGGCCGGGTCGGTGGGGGCGGTCATCGCCTGGTTCGTGCGCGCGCGCCTGCCGGAAAGCCCGCGCTGGCTGGCGAGCCATGGCCGCAGCCAGGAAGCCGAAGCGATTGTCGAATCCTGGGAAATCGAGGCGCGGCTCGCGGGCGCGGAGCTTTCATCGCCCAGGCCGCAAGCGGTGGAACAGGGCAGGGGCTCTTTCCGGGAGATCTGGCGGACGCCCTACCTCTCCCGTACTCTCATGCTGATCGTCTTCAACCTGTTCCAGGCCGCGGGCTATTACGGCTTTTCAAGCTGGGTGCCGGCGCTTCTCATCGCCAGCGGCATCGCCGTGACCAAGAGCTTGGCTTATACCTTCGTTATCGCCATCGCCGCGCCCATCGGTCCGGCGCTGGGCCTGTTGTTCACCGATCGCATCGAGCGCAAATGGATCGTGGCGGGATCGGCGCTGGCGATTGCCGCCAGCGGTCTTCTCTTCACCCGGGCGCATGGCATGGCGGGCGTGATCGCCTGCGGTGTGGCGCTGACGCTGGCCAACAACATTCTCTCTTTCGCCTTTCATGGCTATCAGCCCGAGCTGTTTCCCACCCGTGTGCGGGCGCGGGCCGTGGGCTTCGTCTATTCTTTCTCGCGCCTCTCCACCATGTTCAGCGCTTTCGTCATCGCCTGGGTGCTGAAAGGCTTTGGCGCCGCCGGCGTGTTTGTCTTCATTGCCGGCTGCATGATCGTGGTGGCGCTGGTGATCGGCCTCTTCGGGCCGAAGACGCGCGATCTGCCGTTGGAGCAGATTTCCCATTGAAGCGCCGGCCGGAAAGCCGGCGCGTTCCGTGCTAGTGGAAGAAAAGCTTGGCCACGGCGAAAAGCGCGATCCACAGACCCGAGGCGCTCAGCAGCAGCACCAGCAGGCGGCCGCGATACAGCCAGCTACCGCCATCCGGAAGGTGTGACAGCCCGTGTTCGCCATCCTGAGCCGGATGGTTGCCCTGACGCTGGAACGGTGCGATCGGACCCACTCCCTGAAGCGGTGTTTTGAATCCTTGTAACTATCGTCAACATAAACCGCAAGCCCTTGTGGTGTGATCTGACCCTTTGCCACAAAACGGTCTCTTTTTGAGACAGGGCATAAATAAAGAAAATCAATTTTATTTGCTTGAAAAATTCATTTTATGAAGTATTTCTGGGGTCCGCAGCGAGACGCCCAATGACCGACCCCAAGGATTGGCAGGAACTGACCAAGCTGACCCAGGGCGCCCCCCTGGTGGTGGAACGGGTGCGAATGGGCGACATCGCGATCGAAGGCGCGTTCGAGCTGCCCCAATTGGCGCGGCTGACGCTTGAGGACCAGGTTTTCGTGGCCGCCTTTCTCAAGAGCCATGGCTCGATCAAGGAAATGGAGCAGGTGTTCGGGGTCTCCTATCCCACCGTCAAGGCGCGGTTGAACCGTATCGCCGGACAGTTGGAATTCGTCGATACCAATCCCGCGCCACTAAGGCCGGAAAGCGTGCGCAGCCTGATCCTGGACCGGCTGGAGCGGGGCGAGATCAGCGCAGCCGAAGCCATTCGCCAACTGGAGGACAAATGACCGTCGAGATTCTGCCGCCCCTGGGCGCGACCGTGCATGTCAAACCGGCGGGCTGGCGCTTTGGCCTGAGATTGTGGCTGCCGCTGTTTCTGTTGTGGCTGCTGATCCTGCCGCTTGTGGTGTTGGCGTTGCCCTTTCTGCTGGTCGCGGCGTTGATCTTCGGCATCCGCTTCTGGTCCACCATCCGCGCCGTACTGGCGTTGCTGGCGGCGTTCCGTGGCACCCGTGTCGAGGTGATGGACCCCAATGCCCGCGTTTTCGTCAATCTGCATTGAAAGGATTTTGCCATGAATGAGAACCGTCGCCAGATCCTGGACATGCTGGCCCAGGGCAAGTTGACCGCCGATGAAGCCGAACGCCTGATCTCCGCGCTGGAACGAAACGGCGCCGGCGCCACCGTGATGAGCGAGGCCGACAAGGTCAAATATCTGCGGGTGCTGGTGGATACGCTTGATCCGCAGGAAGGTCCCACCAAGGTCAATGTGCGCGTGCCGATGCAGCTGTTGCGCGCGGGCGTGCGGCTGACCGGCGTGATTCCGACGCGGGCGCGCGAGGAAGTGAACAACGCGCTGCGCAAGGAAGGCATCGAATTCGACATCAACAATGTCACGCCGCAGAATCTGGAAGAGCTGATCGAGCAGCTGCGCGATCTGAGCGTGGATGTGACCAACGAGCACACGAAAGTCCGGGTTTTCTGCGAGTGAACTATCGCCACGGCTATCACGCCGGCAATTTCGCCGATGTGGTCAAGCACATCGCCCTGGTCGCGGTGCTGCAGCATCTGAAGAAGAAAGACACTGCCTTTTCGGTGGTGGACAGTCACGGCGGCCGCGGCGCTTATGATCTTTCGGGCGAACAGTCCGGCAAGACCGGCGAGGCGCAGAAGGGCATCGGGCGGCTGAAGGATCTGTCCGGCGACATGCCGGAGGCGCTGGCCACTTATCTGTCGCTGGTTACGGGCAGCAGTCTTTATCCGGGCTCGCCGCTGATCGCGGCCCGGCTGCTGCGGCCGCAGGACCGGCTGATCGCGGTGGAAAAACACCCGGAAGAATTCGCGCAGCTGAAGGAAATATTGGCGCCGTTCCGCAACGCCGTGGCGGAGCAGGGCGATGGCTATGCCCGCGCCGTCAAGCTGATGCCGCCGGCGTCGCGGCGTGGGCTGGTGCTGATCGATCCGCCCTTCGAGGCGCCCGACGAATTCGCCGACTTGGCGCGTACCCTGCGCGATGCCTATCGCAAGTTCGCCACCGGCATTTACCTGGCCTGGTATCCCATCAAGTCCCAGGCCGAGGCCGATGGTTTTTGCGGCGAAGTGCTGGCCGGCGGCGCCAGCAAGGCCGTGGTCAGCGATATTGCGATTGCGGCGCCGGAGGGAAAGCTCAGCCGGGCCGGGCTGCTGGCGGTCAATCCGCCGTATGGCTATGCCGCGGCGATGCAGGCCAGCGCGGCCCTGATCGCGCCGCGGCTGGAGGCGGCGATCACGACCCGTTGGATTGCTGGTTCGGAGTGATGGGACGCGTGAAATTCCCAGCCGACAAAACCGCTTGCACGGGCGCGGCCGCTCCCTTATCACCGCCGGCGGACAGGGTGAGGCGCGTTCCGCCAAAGGCGGACGAAAATGTCCAGTGGACATTTTCGAGCGACGAACGCCGTGAGCTAAAGCGAGCGGCCGAGGTCACGGACCCTTCGGTCCTAATTCCAGATCGGCCGTCATAATATCTTGCCTTGAACCCTTTGCTCCCTTATCACCGCCGGCGGACAGGTGGTCGAGTGGTCGATGGCACCGCACTCGAAATGCGGCGAGCCTGCAAGGGCTCCGTGGGTTCGAATCCCACCCTGTCCGCCATTAAAAAAGGCCCCCTTGCGGGGCCTTTTTTAATGACTGATGGGCTGTGTGGACGGACCCATGTTCGACAAAATCGCCGGCAGGCGATTTTGGGCGCGAGCAAAGCGAGCGATCCCGAGCATGCGAGGGACGAAAAACATGCCTTGAGCATGTTTTTCGCAATCCCACCGTCCGCCATCCTTTAACTACCAAACGTCGCAAACACATCGTTCAGCTTTTTGCTGGGGCCGGCATGGACCAGGCCATCGAACGATCCGGCCTTGATCTGCTCCGCCGCCGCCAGCATTGCGCCCCAGGCCACCCGTGCCAGCGCGCCACCCACGCTGATGCGGCGCACACCCAAGCCGGCCAGTTCCGCGACCGACAGGCCAGGCGCGAACATCAGCACGTTCAGCGGCTTCGGCGCCACCGCCCGCACCATCGCGGCGATGTCCTCTTTCTTTTTCACGCCTGGCGCATAAAGACAGTCGGTACCGGCTTCGGCAAACGCCACCAGTCTGTCGATGGCGGGGGTGAGCGCCTCTGGATCGGCCAGCAGGCCTTCGGTACGCGCCACCAGAATGACGTCTTCACCTGTCTGGTCGATCGCCTTGCGCGCGGCGCGAATGCGTTCCACCGACAGCGGCAGATCGTGCAGCCCCTTGCCGCCGGGCTTGCTGTCTTCGATGGAAAGTCCCGCCACCCCGGTCTGGACCGCCAGAGTCACATTGATCGCCACGCCTTCGGGTTCGACCGCGAAGCCGGATTCGAAATCGGCGTTGATGGGCAGATCCACGCCGGCGCAAAGTTCTGTCAGATGGGCCAGCACGTCATCGCGTTCCACGGCATAATCGGGCCGTCCCCTGGTCCAGGCATGACCGGAGCTGGTCGAGGCCAGGGCGGCAAATCCCAGATGCTGCAGCAGCCGCGCGCTGCCCACATCCCAGGGGTTGGGGATCACGAAACAGCCGTCCTGATGCAGGGTGCGAAAGCGGGCGCGCTTGGTTGCGATGCCGGTCATGGAAGCCTCTCCTCTCGCGGATGGTAGCGCGGCCACAGCCGGCCGCCACACCTTCGTGCGCGCGGCTGCCATGCGCGGACCCACCGTTTTGGCGGCCGGACCCGGCGCCTGCTAGTGTCAGGTCCTGCGAGGACCCATGAAAATCGATCCCGAAGATTTTCGCGTGCCGGAAGGCAAGAAATTCCACACCGGCAGATGGCCGACCCGGGTCAAGCCTTTCTATTCGTCCAAGGACGAATATCAGGACATGCTGTGCGATCACACCGCGCGGCTGGACCAGCAACAGCAGCTGCTATACGCCTCGAATCAATATGCGGTGCTGCTGATTTTTCAGGCGATGGACGCGGCCGGCAAGGACGGCGCCATCCGCCATGTCATGTCGGGGATCAATCCGCAGGGCTGCCAGGTCTTCAGTTTCAAGCATCCCAGCGCCACGGAGCTGGCGCATGATTTCCTGTGGCGCACCACCCGCGACCTGCCCGAGCGCGGGCGGATCGGCATCTTCAACCGCTCCTATTACGAGGAAGTCCTCATCGCGCGGGTGCATCCCGAGATTTTGCGCGGCGAGAACCTGCCTGGTAAGGGCGGCAAAAAGATCTGGGAACACCGCTTCCGCTCGATCCGCGATTTCGAGCGCCATTTGCATGCCAACGGCACGCGCATCGTCAAATTCTTCCTGCATCTGTCAAAGGAGGAACAGCGCAAGCGGTTCCTGGACCGCATCGACCAGCCGGACAAGAACTGGAAATTCGACGAGGGCGATATGACGGAGCGCGGCCGCTGGAAGGATTACATGCGTGCCTATGAGGCATGCCTGGAAGCCACCAGCACCGAACACTCGCCCTGGTATGCGGTGCCTGCCGACGACAAGGACAATGCCCGGTTAATCGTGTCACAAATCATTCTGGCCACACTGGAAGGGCTCAAGATGTGTTATCCCCAAGTCAGCGCGGAAAAAAAGAAGCGCTTACGGGCCATCCGGCGGCGTCTCACCCAATAGCCGCGCTTGGAGGGCATCAACTCGCCTTAGCCTGCCGGCAGGCAAGGTTCCGCCGCCAGGCGATGGCGACTGAGACGAGCATGTCTGCGGCTACATTGTGCCGTTCGGCGGCTCAGCGTCAGCGCGCCGAACGCGGACCGTGGTCGGCGCCGCCATCCGGCGCGTCTTTGCGGGAAACCGGTGTTTCCTGATCCGACATGCGCTGACCGGGACGCGTGCTGGGCTGGTTGGACTGCTGATCGCCCGCGCCTTTCTGTTTTCCGCGATTGCCGGTGCTGCCAATGGACTGGCCCATGCCTTTCTCCTTTGAGTCAAAGCCCCACGGTCAGAACGACCTTGCCCTGGACATGTTCTCTTTCGAGCGTGCCCTCCGCCCGCGCCGCGTCTTCCAGCGGGAAGGTCTTGTAGATGAAGGGCCTGATCTTGCCGGACAACAAAAGCTCACCGATCGCGGAAAGCTGGTCGGCATCGGGTTGGGTCATGTAATGGCTGGTGCGCAGATTTTTTGCCAACGCCTTTTGCGGATCGGGCGCCTTGAGCGTGGAGATCAGCGCGCCGCCTTCCTTCAGCACATCAAAGGACCGTTCCTGGGTTTCGCCCGCCACCAGGTCGAGCACCAGATCCAGATTGGAAACCTCGTCCTCGAATTTCTGCTTCTGATAGTCGATGACCTTGTCGGCGCCCAGTGCGCGCACGAAATCCATGTCGCGTTCCGCGCAGGTGGCCGCCACCCAGGCGGCCTTGGCCTTGGCCAGCTGCACGGCGAAATGTCCGACGCCGCCGGCCGCGCCATGGATCAGGACGCGCTGGCCGCGTTTCAGCCCGCCATGCTCGAACAGGCCCTGCCAGGCGGTCAGGGCGGCAAGCGGAACCGAAGCCGCCTCGACATGCGACAGGTTCTCGGGCTTGGGTGCGAACTCGCTGCCCTTGACCATCACATATTCGGCATAGGCGCCGCGGTCGGTGCCAAGGAAGGCGAAGACGTCATCGCCCTCTCGTACTCCTAGCGCGCGCGTGCCGCATTTCTCCACCACGCCCGAAAGATCGCGGCCCAGGGTGATCGGCAGATCCTGGTCCGTTACCGCGGCGAACTTGCCTTCGCGTGTCTTGGCGTCGACCGGATTGACACTGGCCGCCTGGATGCGCACCAGCACCTCGTCATTGCCCGGTTCCGGCAAGGGCAGAATGTCGTCGCGCAGTACGTCGGGGCCGCCGAACGCGTGAATGCGGATGGCGTGCATGCTGTTCATCGGGTTTCTCCATGAGCGAAAACCACCGCCCTTGCAGGCGGTGGCCGCCGAGTCCGCGTCAGTGCCAGTCACGGCTGACGTTGTAATAGGTATAGGTTTGTTCCCTTATGTTCCCCAGGCTGCCGTCATGCTTGGTCAGATCCTTGAGGTCGTAGGCGGGCGCATTTTCCAGCCGGTCCTTGGAGAGCGGAACAACATAGCCGCCCTTGTTCTCGTCATAATCGAGCATCGACCAGGGAACCGGATAATATTTCTCGCCCAGGCCCAGCACGCCGCCAAAACCCAGGGCGGCGAACATGATCTGGTTGGACTGCTTGTCCAGCACCACGTCCTCGACGGTGCCGATCTTGTCGCCGCTGTCGTTGTAGACGGCGGTCCCTTTGACTTTTGATGCCAGTATGGCCGTTGTATGACCGCTGCTGGTCGTCATGCGTTCCTCCATGGTTGGTGTCATGCCCTAACGTTCCGCCGCCACATGTTGTTGCAGGAACCCGTGGAGTTTCCTTCGATCGCGCATCTTTCGCGCGCTTTGGCGCCGGATCAGGGTGCGCTTTCTTTCACGCTTCTGGCCCATTCACTCAGCACCAGCGCCAGCGTCAGCACATCGAACAGCGCAAATCCCAGAAGCCAGCCCGACCATTGTTCGCTGAGGCGCATGACCATGTAGCTGATGAAGCCGAGCAGGATCAGCGCGCCCACCGGGAATATCCAGCGGCCTCCGCCGCGCAGCAGCACGACCACCAGGGCCAGTTTCAACAGGCCATGCACCACCAGGTAGAATTCCACGAAATGCGCGCCGCTGGTCGCCAGATGTTGGGCGCCCCGGCGGATGGCGTGAACAGCGGCGACATGGCTGCCGTCATAAAGTTCCGGTGCGGTGACGCGCACCACCCAGCGATAGATGCGCTGCGGCCCGGTGAGGAGGATCACCAGGCCGGCCAGAATCTCGATCGCGCCGTCGAACCCTTTCACGGTCAGGGTGACGAGATAGGCCAGATGGACGGGAGAAGTCTTTTGCGCCGCCATCAGCTCATTTCACGAAATCGGCGACAATGGAAATCGGCTGGCCGCCGGCGCGGCGGTCGTGCGGCAGGGCACGCATCACGAACATCTCGTCTTCCGCAAAAGGTTCGGCCAGATAGGTGTGGTCATCCAGGAACCCTTGATAGAATTTGATCGCGCTTTTGCGGATTTCCGATTTCAGCACCAGGTGGGTGATGAATTCATAGCGTGGAAACCAGATATGGGCCTCGCCATCGCCGGCAAAGCGCACCCGGGCATCGCCGCTGCTGGCGTCGAAATAGGGCTCAGCCCCCATCAGAAGATCGCCGGTCACCCGGCCGCGCCAGTCATAGACCGAGCGCCGCTTGTGCACGGGGCTGCGATAGTCCGGCACGCTGAGACGGAAGACGCCGCCGGGCCGCAGCACCCGATAGATCTCGTCCAGCACAAAGGGCACCTTGTCGAACGGCAGATGCTCCAGCACATCCTGGGCCTGGATCTTGGCGATGCTGTCGTTGGGATAGGGCAGGGCGGCGGTGAGATCGTGCCGTATCTCGCGCGCATGCTTGGGTTCAAGCGCCAGGCCGACGAAATTTTCTATCTGGAACTGGCGTTCATGCGGTCCCAGGCTGCCGAAATAGAGATAGGGCTCCATGGCTCCAACCTGGCTTAATGCGGGAAGAGCGCCTGCAAGTCGGCGACGGTCTTGTCGACATCTTCCTGGCTCAGTTCGCCGCCGGACGCGGCCTGCAACTGTTTCAGGCTCATGCTCTTGAACAGCGGATATTGGGCGTCGCTGAGAAGCCCGGGCAGATCCTTGTTCAGCACCGCGACGGCGGCCGGATCGGCGGCGATTTTCTCCACAGGCGTGTCGCGGCTATAGCCGCTTTCCGGTGCCGTGGGTGCGGGCGAGGTGCGATCCTGCGCTTGGGCAGCGGTGGCCAGAAGCGACAGCGCAGCCAGTGCCGTTCTTGAGAGCATATGTGTTCCTTTGGCCCGCCAGCCGCAAAGGGTTTGGTTGGCGGCAAGTTTGGCCCGCGGCTCCCCGACTTTGCAATGCGGATGACACTGCCGGCTGTCGCGGTCCGTGTTGCGATACCGTCATGCCGGTCGCCCGCGCCGCTCTCAGATGATCACGTCCACCGACTTGTGCAGCCGGGGATCGTTCTGGGTTTCGCGCTTTTCCGGGGGCAAGGTGGCAGCAAGCCATTCGGCGCGTTTTTCCAGCGCCTCGGCCGTCATCAGATACAGCGCCTGATCGCCGCGGCAATGCGCGTCGTTTGCGAGTTGGCGCAGCTTCATTGCCAAGGCCAAAAGATTGCGCAAATTCGGCGCGCCCGCGAAATATTCCATGCGCACATAACGTCTCGGCCGCCCCGGCGCCCCACCTCCATTAAGCTTTTGGTAAAAGGTGGATGAAATTGCGCCGGCAAAGGCGATATTTCGCCCATCATGCCGGGTCTTGTTTTTGCTGCACTGCAACATAATATGGGGGCTGAATGTTGCAAAAACTGGTGGCGTGGATGCGGTCCGACGGACTAAGGCCCGGGGCGAAAGCGAACCCGCTGAAATCCCGTCCGCAGGCCCCCGTCACGCCTTTGACAGAAGCGCCTTTTTCGCCCAATCCGGGCAATCTGCGGATGTTCCGCTATCTGCCCAAGGGCGTGAAAGCCGGCGCCCCCCTGGTCGTGGTGCTGCACGGCTGTGGCCAGACCGCCAGCGGCTATGACGCCGGCACGGGCTGGTCCGCGCTGGCGACCGAGCTGGGTTTTGCCTTGCTGGCGCCGGAACAGAAGGCGGTCAACAACCCCAATACCTGTTTCAACTGGTTCAATCCCGAAGACGTCGCCCGTGACGGAGGCGAGTGCGCTTCCATCGCCGCGATGATCCGCACGATGATTGACGACCACAAGCTCGATGATAGCCGCGTCTTCATCACCGGCCTGTCGGCAGGCGGCGCCATGACGGCGGCGATGCTGGCGACCTATCCCGAGCTGTTCGCCGGCGGCGCGATCATCGCCGGCCTGCCGTTCGGCGTTGCGGTGAATATACGCGATGCATTGGAAGCGATGCGCGCGGCGCCGCTCAGAACACCGCATCAATGGGGCGATGCGGTGCGCGCGGCGTCCGGTTACACCGGTCCCTGGCCAAAGATATCCATCTGGCATGGCGCGCTCGATACCACGGTCAATATCAGCAATGCCCAGGCCAGCATGGCGCAATGGGCCGACATCCTGGGGCTTTCCCTGGCCGCGGCAAGACAGGAGCTGGTGGACGGCGTCATTCGCCTATCATGGGATGACAGGCTTGAGGTCTATACCGTTCCCACCCTGGGCCATGGCGCGCCCATCGACTCCCGCGATCTGGGAAGCCCCGCGCCCTTCATCCTGGAGGCTGGAATTTCCTCGACCCGCCGTATCGCCGGATTTTGGGGCCTTGTGCCCCGGCCGGTTGGAAAGCCGGCCCCGGTACGAATCATGACGGAACCGGCCTTGCCGGCGATTGAAGCGGTGCTTGCCCCAAGGCAGGTGCCGCAGCCGGTGGCGGAGACACTGGTGCGCCGTGCCCTGCGCGCCATCGGATTGCTGAAGCGCTAGAGCCTTCCCACCAAAATCAGGATCAGCACGATCAGCAGCACCACGCCCAGGCCGCCGGAAGGTCCATAGCCCCAGCCGGTGGAATAACCCCACATCGGCACCGAGCCCAGGATCGCAAGTATCAGAACAATCAGCAAAATCAGGCGCAGCATCAATTCCTCCCATTTTATCGGGGGGATAACGCGCAAAATTTGCCGAAGTTCAGGGATGACGGTGGCCCCGCGCTTTTGTACGCTTGCTTGATGGGACAGGACCCGACGCTTCTCGAAACACGCCGCCACCAGATGTTTCCGCAGCTGGATGAGCATGACGTGGCGCGCCTGCGCCGGTTTGGCGAGATATGTCATTTCCCCGACGGCACCTTCATCATGAAGGCGGGCGAGGTTGCCGCCGGCCTGGCCTTCATTCTCAAAGGCGCCATCGATGTGCGCCAGGGGGGCGCGGTATCGAGGGGCGAGCCCATCGTGACGCATGGCCCCGGCCAGTTCCTGGGCGAGCTTGCGCAATTGTCCGGCCGGCCGGCACTGGTGGATGCGATCGCCAAGGGCGATGTCGAAGCCATCGTGCTGCCGCCGCGCCGGTTGCGCGATGTGCTGGTGCAGGAAGCGGTTTTGGGCGAACGAATCATGCGCGCCCTGATCCTGCGCCGCGTCGGCCTGCTGCAGGCCGGACAGACTGGTCCCATCCTGATCGGTCCCTTCGGTACCAGCGATGTGCTGCGGCTGGAGAATTTTCTGCGCCGCAACGGCCATCCGCACCGGGCGCTGGATTCCAACACCGATGGCTGCGCCCAGACGCTTCTGAAGCGCTTCGTCATCCAGCCCGAGCATCTGCCCATTGTGCTGTGCCCGGACGGCAAGATCCTGCGCAATCCCAGCGAGAGCGAGCTGGCGCGCTGCATTGGCTTGTTGCGGCCTATCGATCCCAACATGGTCTATGACACGGCGATCATAGGCGCAGGTCCCGCGGGCCTTGCCGCCGCGGTCTATGCCGCCTCCGAAGGGCTTTGCACCGTGGTGCTGGACTGCCGCAGCTTTGGCGGACAGGCGGGCGCCTCCTCGCGGATCGAGAATTATCTGGGCTTTCCCACCGGCATTTCAGGCCTGGCGCTGATGGCGCGCGCCTACAACCAGGCGCAGAAGTTCGGCGCCGAGATTTCCATTCCCGATGAAGCCCAGCTTCTGGAGGGATGCGGCGAAAATGGCGCGCGCTTCCAGGTGAAACTGGGCAATGGCGAAACCGTGAAGGCCCGCAGCGTGGTGCTGGCATCGGGCGCGCGCTATCGCCGGCTCTCCATTCCCAACCTGTCGGATTTTGAAGGCACCTGCGTACATTACTGGGCCAGCGCCATCGAAACCAAGCTGTGTGCCGGCCAGGAGGTCGCGCTCGCCGGTGCCGGCAATTCGGCGGGCCAGGCCGTGGTGTTCCTGGCCGACAAGGTGAAAAAGCTCTGGATGGTGGTGCGGGGCAGGAGCCTGGAAGACACCATGTCCCAATATCTGATCGACCGCATCCGGGCGCTGCCCAATGTGGAGGTGCTGCTGCGCACCGAGATTTGCGGGCTCGATGGCGGGGAAGCCGCGCTCAATCGCGTGCGCTTGAAGAACCGCGATACCGGGCATGAGAGCGAACATGAGATCGGCCATGTCTTTTCCTTCATCGGGGCCGATCCCAATACCGACTGGCTGTCCGGTTGCGGCATCGCGCTAGACGACAAGGGCTTTGTGATCACTGGCGCGGACAACGGCCATTGGCTGGCCACCAACCGCGACGGCATTTTCGCGGTGGGCGATGTGCGCTGCGGCTCGGTCAAGCGGGTGGCGGCGGCGGTGGGCGAGGGCTCGACCGTGGTGTCTGCGATCCATGCCTATCTGGCGCGCCAGCGGGCCCAGGACGAGCAGAAAGTGGCAGCCGAGTAGGTAAGATGGCGGGCGACGATTTCTGTTCCCATCTCGATACGATCAAGGTCGTCACGCCCAGCGCCAGGGGCTGCGAGGAATGCCTCAAGCTGGGCTGGGAATGGTTCCATCTGCGCGTCTGCCGCGCCTGCGGCCATGTCGGCTGCTGCGACCAGTCCCGCGGCAAGCATGCCACCAGGCATTTCCATCACACCAAGCATCCCATCATCGAGGGCTATGACCCATCGGAAGGCTGGGGCTGGTGCTATGTCGATGAGGTGATGTTCGATCTGAACGGGCATGTCACCCCGCAGCTGGGTCCCATTCCGCGTTATTATTAGAGGCAGGCGATGCACGAGAACATCCGCGAAGGCTTTGATGTGTTCCTTCACGATGGCGGAAAGTCCTTCGGCGCCGTGCGCCAGGTGCGCAAAAGCGAACTGGTGGTCTATGTCGAGAACGCGGGAGATTTTGAAGTCCCGCTCAGCGCAATCAAGGATGCCGAGGCGGAGAAGGTGATCCTGGATTCCGCCCAGCTGCCGCCCAAACTGAGGGAAGCGATCCGCCGCGCGCATTCGGGCGAAGACCCGCGCATTCCATAGAAGAAGAAAGATTGGGGGGACAATGAAGACACTGCTTTGGGCCTGCGCCTTCCTGGCGCTGGCCGCGCCCGCGCAGGCGCGCGACCGCTGGACGCAAAATCAGGCCAGGGACTGGTACGCCCGGCAGAAATGGCTGGTGGGAAGCAATTACATCCCCGCCGACGCCATCAACCAGCTGGAGATGTGGCAGGCCGCCAGCTTCAACCCGGCCGAGATCGACAGGGAGCTGGGCTGGGCGCAAGGCATGGGCATGACCACCATGCGCGTCTTCCTGCATGACGCGCTGTGGCAGCAGGATGCTCCGGGCTTCAAGACGCGCATGGCCGTGTTTCTCGATATCGCCGACAGGCATGGCATCAAGCCGCTATTTGTGCTGTTCGACAGCTGCTGGGACCCGCATTACAAGCTGGGGCCGCAGCATCCGCCCATTCCCGGCGTCCACAATTCCGGCTGGGTACAGGGGCCCGGCATGGAGGCCCTGGCCGATCCGGCGCAATATCCGCGCCTGGAAGGCTATGTGCAGGATGTGGTGGGCAGCTTCGCCCAGGACAAGCGCATCCTGGGCTGGGATGTATGGAACGAGCCCGACAATAGCAGCGACAATTACAGCGATCGCGATCCCAGGCTGTTCGAGCATGTGGCGATGCTGCTGCCGCGCGTGTTTGAATGGGCGCGCAGCGCCAACCCGTCACAACCGCTGACCAGCGGCGTCTGGCATGACAAGGATTGGAACGATCCGGATCATCTCAATGCGGTGGAGAAGACCCAGCTCGCCCAGTCCGATGTGATCAGTTTCCACAACTATGGCTGGCCGGAGGAATTCACCGCCCGGGTGAAATCGCTGAGCGGTTATGGCCGGCCCATCATCTGCACCGAATATATGGCGCGCAGCGCGGGCTCGACCATCGATACGGTGCTGCCCATCGGCAAGCGCATGGATGTGGGCATGATCAATTGGGGTTTCGTCAACGGCAAGACCCAGACCGACATGCCCTGGGACAGCTGGCAGCGGCCTTATGTGCTGCGACCGCCGGTGGTGTGGTTCCACGACATCCTGCACCCCGATGGCAAGCCCTATCGGGCGCGCGAGGTCGCGATCATCAAGGCGCTGAGTGCTGCGCCACGGGGTGTCGTGCCGGCGACGGAATGATTATTCCCAGGGCGTGACTGGCGGCACATTTTCGGTGGCGGCCGGCGCGGGCACCGAAGCGAAATCCGCGGGCGAGACGATCTCCAGATATTCCATGTCGGGAGAATAATCGAACAGATAGTGCACCATGCCCGGCCGCTGGTGCACCACATCGCCGGCTTCCACCAGGGTGACCTTGTCCTCATACATGAAGCGCGCCCAGCCCTTCATCATGATCACGATCTGGAAATCGCAGACGTGATAGTGCCAGCCGGTGCCGTCGGTCGGCGGCGCGTTGGCCTTCACCAGATGGGCGATGACCTTGCCATTGGTGGCGCCCGCGATGCCCAGATCGCGATAGAGAAAGAAATCCCGCAAGCCGCCCGACTTGTAGTCGGTGTCGTCCGGCTTGATATGGCTGAAGAAGGTGGACCCTGACGCCTGACCCATGGCGAACTCCCTTCGCAAGGCATTGCTGCGTTGCACCATTAAGGCACCGAATCTCAATATTGAAAAGAGCCGGCAAAACCCGGATTTATCCATTTTCTGGATGCGGCCTGCCAAAAATTTATGCAGTGCAGCAGATCAATGGAAGAGCGGTTCCAGCCCGTTCTTGCGCCACAGGGCCGCGTTTTTGGGATCAGCCAGATAGGAAATAAAGGCCTGTGCCGCGATGGCGTTACTCGTCACCGACGCGATACCGGCGGAAAAATCCACGCCCGCCCCATAAGCCGGCGGCACCGGCCCCGCCAGCGCGACATCCTTGTCGCCGGCGAGTTCGGGCAACATCTGCAAGGCGATGCTGGCGCGGCCATCCGCCAGCGCCGTCACCGCCAGGCCCTGCACCGGCACGCGCTTGACGCCTTTGAACGCCGGCGCCGACAGCATCTGGTCGATCACCTTGCCGGCCGAAGTGCCAGCGGCGGGATCGGCATAGGCCACACCCTTGGCCGCCAGCAGGGCAGCGCGGAATTTTTCCGGCGTGGAAATGTCGGGCACGCGCGCGCCCGCCTTCACGCCGACACCGACGGAAATGCGGCCCAGTGGCGTCATGCCCGTGACATTGGGCAGCTCCGCCATGTCATTGGTGGGCAGGACAACCACATCCGCTGGCCCCGACTTCAGGGCATCGACGACCTTGGCGCGCGATCCGCCGCCCACGGTCACCTGGGTACCGGTGCTGGCGGTATATTGCGCGGCAATGGGCGCAAGACCCGCCGCGGCGGATGCCGGCGCCAGCACGGTAAGGGTTGCGGCATCGGCGGGCGCCACGAGCAGCGCCAGCGCAATGAGAAGGCTAGACCGTCGCAGGATCCACATGCAGGACATCGACCAGGTATTTGATGTTGCCTTTAAGTGTCTGCTCCATGTCGCTGCCTTTGGGGATCATCGAGGCATCGAGATCGAGCGTGACCCAGCCCTTGTAATTCTTCTGGATCAGGAAAGCCTGGATGGCGGGGAAATCAACACCGCCGGAATCGGGGTGGTCCACATCGCCGCCCAGGTTGCGGAACCAGCCATGACCGCCCGATTCCGGGCTTGGCGGGCGCGGCACCGCCACCACCTTGTTGCCGCGCAGATGGCGGGGCGCGTCCTTGTAATGGACCTCGGCCACGCGCGGCCAATAGTCCTTCATGATCTGCAGCGGGTCCATGCCGCCCAGGGTCAGATGCGAAGTGTCGGTGGTGAGCCAGACATAGCGCGGATCGGTCAATTCCATCAGCTTGCGGGTCTCATGCTCGTTCTGGATCAGCGAGCCGACATGGGGATGGGGCGCCAGCTTGATGCCGAACTTGATGGTCTCCATGCCGATGGCGTTCAGCGTGTCGGCGCAGATCTTGATCTGGTCGTCGCTGACGTCATAGCCCGGCGGCCGCCCGCCATTGTTCATCTTGAAATGGTCGCAATAGCCGAAGGGCCGGATGAAGTCGCGCGCGAAGGCGATATGGTCGGCGATCGTCTTGGGCGTCTTGGCCGGATCGTAGAAATTGCCAGAGAAGTTGGGGCCGCCATTCGAGCAGCTCACCATCTTGATGCCCGCATCGTCCATCAGTTTCTTCAGCGCCAGCGGCTTGTCGAGATAGTTCACCACATTCTGGCGAAAGGGCTCGATGCCGGGCAGCCCGATCCGCTGACCGACCTTGATGGCTTCCTCGATATTGGTATCCCAGGAAATGGCGCTATAGGCGTAGCGGAAGGGGAGCGGCCTGGCGGTGGCGGGGCTGATCAGTTCGCCCGCGGCCAATGCGGCCCCCAAAGCCGATGACGTCTGCAGAAAGCGACGGCGCGTTGGCATCAAATTCATCGTTTGTCCTCCCCGGTCTTATGCGTGGGACACTGGCACAGGGCGGCCGCACCTGTCTTGTCAAAAGATCGTCGGGCAACTGAACCAGCGGGGCCTTTTGTCCGTAGACAGGGGCGCAATTCTTGCCCAGAACTCGCCCTATG
>DASZVQ010000133.1:0-17376 GCA_035547275.1 Rhizomicrobium sp. | reverse complement strand
CCGTTTGCCGGCCCGTCGCTTACGCTCCGGGCGTTCGTCCCTCTCGCAGGTCCACCGGACCTGCTCATCCGCCGTGCTGAAGCACGGCGGAACGGTCCTCGCCCTGCGACGGCAAAGGCGTTGTGCGCGGCAACATCTTTGTCATTATGCAGTCATGATTTCCGTCATCGTCCCCACCGACAATGCCGAACGCCTGCTGCCGCGCTGCTTCGACAGCCTGATCGCGGGCGCGGTGCGCGGCGTCGTACGCGAGGTCATTATCAGCGATGCGGGCTCGACCGACGCCACGCTGCTGATTGCCGATGGCGCCGGCGCCCACATCCTTCATTCCCGCAAAAACCGCGGCGCGCAGATGGCGCAAGCCGCTCGCGTGGCGAAAAGCGACTGGCTGCTGTTCCTGCATCCGCAAACCGCGCTCGAGACCGGCTGGGACGTGGAAGCGGAATCCTTCATCAGCCAGTCGGTGATGGAGCAGCCCCGCGCCGCGGTATTCCGCTTCGCGCTGGAGGATTTCGGCGGCGAGGCGCGCCGCGCCGAAGCCAAGGCGAATTTGCGCGCCGCGCTGTTTGCGCTGCCCTATGGCGATCAAGGCCTGCTGATCCCCAAACGCCTTTATCAGAAGGTGGGCGGCTATCGCGCCCTGGCCGACATGGAAGACGCCGATCTGGTGCGTCGCATCGGCCGGCGCCGCCTGGTGGGCCTGCGCGCGCGGGCCATCAATGTCGCGCGTCCGCACAAGAGCACGCTGCGCGGTCTGGCGCTGACCCTGCTGCACACGCTGCGGGTGCCGTCGCGGCTGCTGGCCAATCTCTAATTCTGGGCGTTGAGCCTGAGGCCATAGCTGGCGGTCGCGCCCGCCGGCACGGTCTCATGATAGGGCCGGTAGATCGGCCACTGGCCGCTTGCCGTTTCTTCCAGGCTCTTGGCGTCCTGGCCGAAGCGGCGGCGATAAAGCCAGTGATACAGCATCAGCCGCTTCACATATGACCGTGTCTCCGCCACCGGAATGCTTTCCACGAACAGCAGGGGATCGTTGCCGCCGGCCTTGGTGTTGCGCCAGCGATCGACGGCCCCCGGCCCGGCGTTATAAGCGCCACCCAGTTCCAGCATGTTGCCGTCCAGCTTCAGCAGCAGCTGTTCCACATAGCGCTGACCCACTTCCAGCGAGGTGCCGGGATTGTAGAGCGTATCGGGATCGCTGACCCCGAAATGGACCGCGGTGGCGGGCATCAGCTGCATCAGCCCGCGCGCGCCGGCAGGCGAGGTTGCCTGGGTCTGGAAGCGGCTTTCGATGCGGGCGAAGGCCAGCACCAGGGCTGAATCGATGCGATAGCCGCCATCGGGGCTGTAAGGCGGCACTGGGAACAGCCCCGTCAGCATGATGCCGCGCGCGGCGCTGGCCTCACTGGCGCGCAATTCGACATTGGGCACACCGATGCCACGCGCCAGGGCAGCCATGGCGGGATCGAGTCGCTCATTGTTGTTCACAAAGGCGCGATTGAGCTCGGAACCGACGAATTCCGTCTCGCCGATCTGCCACAGCGCCACGGCGCGATGAGCGGCGGGCACCGCCATCAGATCGTGAAAATCACCTTGATTTAGAATAGCGTCGGCAAAGCCGGACTGGGTGTCGATGCCCAGCATGCGTTCGGCGATGATGCCATAGAAGCTGGGCTCTTTTTCCGCAGCGAAGTTCAGCAGGGTCACCACTTTCTGCGGATCGCCCGACTGCATATGGGCGCGCGCCGCCCAGAAGGCCCCTTGTGCCCGCAAACTGTTCTGCGCCGATGGCGTTTCGGCGAGTTTTTCCAGCTGCGCCTCGGCATTGGCCCAGTCGCCCAGGCGATAGGCGGCGAAACCTGCGTCCCACATCAGCTGCGGCACCGAGGGATCGGATACCGAGATCGCCAGCCTGTAGGCATCGGCATCGCGGCCCTCGGCGCGATAGGAGGCGGCGATGCGATGCGCCAGCACCGCATTGTCGGCCGGGGTGCAGCTGGCCTGGACCGACTGCATCAGCGCCAGCGCCTGATCCGGCTGGCCAGCCTTGATGGCGGCCAGGATGCCGGCCATCACACCTGTGGCCGCGGCGGATGAGGGCACTGGTTCGGGCAGCTCCACATCCTCATAACCGCCGGTGCGCCTGCCCACGCCGCTGGGCGCGGGAATATTGGTCACCACCGCGACCAAAATGGTCTTGTGATGATGACGGATCTTTTTGGTGGAATGCTGCACCGCCAACCGATAGATTTTTTCGGCCACCGCCAGATCGCGATATTGCTGCAGCCAATCGACCAGTTCCTGGGCATTGATGCTTTTGGGCGAGGCCGACAGAAAATGCTCGGCTTCGACATAGCCTTGCAGCGAGGTATCACTCACTTTGGCGAAAAGGGATTTGGCCTTGGTGTATTGGCCATCCCGCTCCGCCCGCATGATCTCTTTGTAAAGCGCGACATCGTCGGGGCTCAGGATCTGCGGTGGTGCCTGGCCGCCCGGTGCCGCGGCGGCGGGCACCTGTGTGGCGGCCGGCGGATTGGGCGGGACGGCCGGCTGCGCCACCGCGGCGGTGGTCGCGAGCGCGAGCCAGATCATGGCAAGGCGTGTGCGAATCGTATGTGCCCTTCGAAGCAGTGCCCGCTAGTTAGCCCGCGTCGCGGGTTCCGGCAAGGGACTGAAGCCTGTCCCTGACCGACTGCAGGTCGCGCCAGGCCAGCTTCTTGTGCGCCGGCTGGCGCAGCAGATAGGCGGGATGCAGGGTCGGCATCAGCGGCACCATGCGATCGCCAACGCGATAGTCCATCCAGCGGCCGCGCAATTTCATGATGCCGTCAGAGACGCCCACCACATGGCGCGCCGCCACCGCGCCCAGAAGAATGATCACCTGCGGATTGGCCAACTCGATATGCCGGCGCAGGAAGGGCAGGCAGGCCGCGGCTTCTTCCGGCGAGGGATCGCGATTGTCCGGCGGGCGCCAGTTGATCACATTGGTGATATAGGCGTTGACCTTGCGGTCCAGCCCGATCGCGGCCAGCATCTTGTCGAGCAATTGCCCGGCGCGGCCGACAAACGGTTTGCCGCTGCGGTCTTCGTCGCGGCCCGGCGCCTCGCCGATCAGCATCACCGGCGCCTGCGCCACGCCATCGGCAAAGACGGTGTTGGTGGCGGTGCGTTTCAGCGCGCAGCCGTCAAAGGCTTCGAGCGCCGCCCGAAGTTCCGGGAGGCTGCCCGCGCTCGCCGCTGCCGCCATGGCGCCGCCGATGGCGTCATCGTCGATCGCCAAGGTCGCGGGCGCGCGCGCCGGCATGGGCGCGCGCGGTGTTGGCGCGGCAGGGCGGGGCATGGCCGCGGGCATCTGTGCTGTCGCCTTTGCCGCCAGCCGGTTCACCGGTGCCTCGGCAATGGCTTCGTCGGCGCCTGCTTCAACCAGCCAGCTCAGGGTCGCTAATGTATCGTCCGTCATTTCCGCCATCATAGGCTTTCGGGACGGCTTCGGGCCAGTTAGAAAAGGCTAGTGTGGTGGTTCAGAAGTCCCCCCACGTATCGCGGCTAGCCCGGTGGGGGACCTCTGAACCGAGCCACACTAGAATCATGTAATTCTAGTGTCCCTTTGAATCCGAAGTTCGCTACCGATAGCGCCGAAAGACCAAGCGAACTTCGGATTCGGGACACTAGATAACAAGGCGATTCATGGCCGACGTCACCCGGGAGAGCATGGACTATGACGTCGTCATTGTGGGCGGCGGTCCGGCCGGACTTTCGGCGGCGATCCGGCTGAAACAGCTGGACACGGGCATTTCGGTCTGCGTCCTGGAAAAAGGCTCCGAGATCGGCGCCCATATCCTGTCCGGCGCGGTGATCGATCCCAAGGCGCTGAACGAATTGATCCCCGACTGGAAGAACAAGGGCGCGCCGCTGGAAACCGAAGTGCGCGATGATCGCTTCTGTTTCTTCACTGCGACGGGCGCCATCGCCATTCCCCATTTTCTGTTCCCGCTGCTGATGAGCAATCGCGGCAACTACATCGTCAGCCTCTCCAATCTGTGCAAATGGCTGGGCCAGCAGGCCGAAGCGCTGGGCGTGGAGATCTATCCGGGCTTTCCCGCCCATGATCTGATCCTGGAAGATGGCGTGGTCAAAGGCGTGATTACCGGCGACCAGGGCGTGGCCAAAGACGGTCATCACAAGGACGGCTATACGCCAGGCATGATGTTGCGGGGCAAATACACTTTGTTCGCCGAAGGCGCGCGCGGGTCACTGTCCAAACAGCTGGGGGCGATCTTCAAACTGCATGATGGCCGCGAGCCTCAGAAATTCGGCATTGGGCTGAAGGAATTGTGGGAGCTGCCCGCCGCCCAGCACAAAAAGGGCCTGGTGCTGCATGGCATGGGCTGGCCGCTGGACAACGGCACCGGTGGCGGCCTGTTTCTTTATCACTGGGGCGAGAATTTCTGTTCCGTGGGCTTTGTCGTTCATCTGAATTACAAAAATCCCTGGCTCGATCCGTTTGGCGAATTTCAGCGCGCCAAGACCCATCCGGTCATTGCCAGGATTCTGTCCGGCGGCAAGCGCATCGGCTATGGCGCCCGCGCCATCACCGAAGGCGGTTTTCAGTCGGTGCCGAAACTGTCTTTCCCCGGCGGCGCGCTGATCGGCTGTGCCGCGGGATTCGTCAACCTGCCGCGCATCAAGGGCAGCCATAACGCCATGAAGACCGGGATGCTGGCGGCGGAGGCGGTGGCCGGGGCACTCAAGGCGGAACGGCAAGGCGATACGCTGTCAGAGTATGAGGCAGCCTATGCCCGAAGCTGGGTGGCCAAGGACCTTTGGCTGGTGCGCAACGCCAAGCCGCTGTGGTCGCGGCTGGGCACATTCCTGGCGCTGCCGCTCATCGGCCTGGATCTTTGGACCAACCAGCTGTTCGGCGCCTCCCTGTTCGGAACCCTGCGCCATGGGGAACCGGATTTCGCTACCCTCAAACCCGCCGCGGCGTCCGCGAAAATCCAATATCCCAAGCCTGACGGCCATTTAACTTTCGACCGGCCGTCCAGCGTGTTCCTCTCCAGCACAAATCACGAAGAAGATCAGCCGGTGCATCTGGTGCTGGGCGATCCGGCCATTCCCCTTTCGGTGAATTTGCCCGAATATGGCGAGCCGGCGCAGCGTTATTGTCCGGCGGGTGTCTATGAGGTGGTCGAGGAACCTTCCGGGCCGCGCTTTCAGATCAATGCCCAGAATTGCGTGCATTGCAAAACATGCGACATTAAAGATCCGTCGCAGAACATCACCTGGGTCCCGCCCGAAGGGGGCGGTGGTCCCAATTACGCGAATATGTAGGAGTAGCATGCGCCGTTTCCTGCCCCTGATCGCCCCTTTTGTCGTGGCTCTTGCCGGCTGCGCCACCCAGCCGCAAAGCCAGGCCGCGCCTGGCGACGACAAGGCAGCGCAAGCCTTCTCCACTTATCTGTCGGCCCGCTTTGCCGCCGACGATCACGATCTGAGCCAGGCGGCGCGCTATTACGGCCAGGCGCTGTCGGACGATCCCGGCAGCCCGTCGTTGCTGGCCATGTCCTTCTTCTATTCCACCACCTCCGGCGATTTCGAGGCGGCGGGCAAATATGCCCAGGCCGTGGTGGCGGCGTCGCCCGACGACCGGGCCGCGCGTCTGGCGCTGGCAGTGATCGATTTCAAGCACAAGGATTATGCCGATGTGCGCAAGCAGCTGTCGCAGTCGGCCAAGGGACCGTTCACGACCTTGACCTTGTCGCTGTTCGACGCCTGGGCGGCGGCGGCGCTGCATGACACCGCCGGAATGCAGAAGGATATCCAGGCCCTTCAGGGCCAGAAAGGCGCCGAAGGCATGGCGTCCTTCCATGCCGCGCTGATGCAGGACTATCTGGGCGATGCCGCCGCCGCCGATGCCGCCTATAAAAAGGCGCTGTCTTCCGGCGCGCCCACGCCGCGCGTGCTGGAAGCCTATGGCCGTTTCCTGGAACGCCAGGGCCGCGGCGCGGAAGCCGCCAAGCTTTATCAGGCCCATGGCGATGAGGGCGGGCTTTCCAGCGTCACCCGTCCCGGCCTGGCGCGTATCGCCGCCGGCCAGAAGCCCGAGGGCCTGATCCGCAATCCCGCCGATGGCGCGGCGGAAGCGCTGTTCGGCATCGCCGCTTCACTGACCGATGCGCAGAGCGCCGATGTTTCGATCCTTTATCTGCGCATGGCGCTTTATCTGCGCCCCGATCTGGGGCTGGCGCAGATCCTGCTGGCGGACCGCTTTGAATCCCTGCGCAAATTCGATGGCGCCATCGCCATCTATCACAGCATCGAGCCGGGCTCGCCTTACTTCCGCATGGCGCAGATCCAGGCCGGGCTGGACGAACAGCGCCTGGGCAAGAATGACGACGCCGTCACCGATCTGAAAAAGCTGGTCGCGGCCGATCCGGGCGACAGCGAGGCCTGGGTGGCGCTGGGTGACACCTACCGCGCCTCCGACAAGTTCGCCGAGGCGGTCGACGCCTATAACCATGCCGAAAAGGCCATCGCGCATCTCTCCAAGCGCGACTGGCCGATGCTCTATGCCCGCGCCATGGCCAAGGAAAAGCTCAAGCAGTTGGATGCCTCCGAAGCCGATATCCAGATGGCGCTGAAACTGTCGCCCGAGCAGCCGGAACTCCTGAACTATCTGGGCTATAGCTGGGTGGATCGGGGCCGCAACATTCCCGAGGCATTGGCCATGCTGGAGAAGGCGCGGTCCTTGCGTCCCTACGACGGCTATATCGTGGACAGCGTGGGCTGGGCCTATTACCAGCTTGGCCGCTATGAAGACGCCGCCAAGACGCTGGAAGCCGCGGTCCTGCTGGTGCCGGGCGATCCCACCATCAACGAGCATCTGGGGGACGCGCTGTGGCGCGCCGGCCATCACATCGACGCCCGCTTCCAGTGGAGCCATGCGCTGACCTTCGCCGATGACGATACCGACAAGGCGGCGCTGGAGAAAAAGCTGAAGTCGGGCTTGAGCGAAAAACCGGTCTGAAGCATTGGCGGAACGCGTGATCAGCGAAGCGGCGCCTGCCAAGATCAATCTTTTCCTGCATGTCGGCACCCGGCGTGATGACGGCTTTCATCCGCTGCAGAGCCTGGCGGTGTTCACCGGCCTGGGCGATGTGCTGGCGATGGAGGAGGCCGATACCCTGTCGCTAGCCATTGAGGGACCTTTCGCAAAAGGTCTGGCAGGTGAGGGCGACAATCTGGTGCTGCGCGCCGCGCGCGCCCTGGATGGCCGGGGGGCGCGGTTGACCCTGACCAAGAATTTGCCGGTGGCGTCTGGCATCGGCGGCGGCTCGGCCGATGCCGCCGCGGCGCTGCGAGGCCTGAGCCGGCTATGGCAGACCGGCGATGGACGCCTGCATGAGATCGCTGCCACGCTCGGTTCCGATATCCCCGTCTGCGTGGATTCGCTCGCCGCCTTCATGGAAGGCCGTGGCGAGATATTGCGTCCGGTTCTGGCCATGCCGCGGGTGCCCATGCTGCTGGTCAATCCGGGTGTGCCGGTCCCCACAAAAGACGTGTTTGCGACGCTTGAAACCCGCAGCGGCGTGGAGATGCAGCTGCCGCGTGGCCGCTTTGAGGACACCGCCGATCTGCTGCGCTTCATGGAATCCACCCGCAACGATCTGGAGGCGCCGGCGATCGCGCTGCAGCCGGTAATCGGAGACGTGCTGAAGGCCATCGCGGCGCTGCCAGGCGCGTTGCTGGCGCGCATGTCGGGCAGCGGCGCCACCTGTTTCGGCATTTTTGCCGATGACGCTTGCTGCGCGCGCGCGGCGCAAGCGCTGCAGCAGGCCCAGCCTGGCTGGTGGGTGGCGCCGACCTGGGTGCCGGAAAGCGGCATCGTGCATGAAGCCTCGGGCCGGGACATCGGTCCGTCGGACGAAGGTCTTTGAAACGAGCCCCTTGGGCTGGCGTCAGTATGCCCGTTCGACGCAAAAATCGGCGATATCCGCCAGCGCGCGCTTGATGTCGCTGTCGGGCATCACCCTCAGCGCGCCCTTGGCGTCATCGGCATAGGCGCGAGCCCTGGACATGGTTTCCTGCATGGCCCCGGTCTGTTCGATCAGGGTGATGGCGCGGTCCAGGTCGCTTTCGGTCTGGTTGCCGGTCTCGATCACCCGTTTCCAGAATGGACGATCGCCATCGCGCGCGCGGGCATGGGCCAGGATGATTGGCAGGGTCATCTTGGCCTCGCGGAAATCGTCGCCCACGGTTTTGCCCATCAAGGCCTGGCGGCCGGAATAATCCAGCGCATCATCGACCAGCTGGAAGGCGATGCCGAGATTCTCGCCATAGGCGCGCAGACCCGAGACGTAATCATCGCCCTGGCCCGAAAGCAGGGCGCCGGCTTCGGCCGCCGCCGCGAACAGGGCCGCGGTCTTGGCCGAGACGACGTTGAGATAATGTTCCTCGGTCACCGACAGATTGTTGGTGGACTTGAGCTGCATCACTTCGCCTTCGGCGATGATCGCCGAGGCGCCGGCCAGGATGTCCAGCACCGCCAGATTGTCGGTCTCCACCATCAGCTGGAAGGCGCGGGAGAAAAGGAAATCGCCCACCAGCACGCTGGGCTTGTTGCCCCACATCAGATTGGCGGAAACCTTGCCGCGGCGAAGGGCGCTTTCGTCCACCACATCGTCATGCAGAAGGGTCGCGGTATGAATGAACTCCACCGCGGCGGCCAGCTTGATGTGATGATCGCCGGCATAGCCGCCGGCCTCGGCGGCGGCCAGGGTCAGCATGGGCCGAAGCCGCTTGCCGCCGGAATCGATCAGATGCCGGGCCAGGTCGGGGATCAGCGCCACGCCCGAGGTCATGCGGGCATGAATCAGCCTGTCGGTGGCGGTCATGCCCGCCGCGATCAGGGCATGCAACCGCTCCACCGGGGAAATCCCGGCGTCGTTTTTCAGAATCTGCGTTTCGGGCCCACCCATCAGGTTGTGGAGAATACCGGACCCCAGAACGCCCGCCAAGCGGGACAGAAGGGCGCGGTTTGACTATAAGAAGCCATGCGCGCCGTGCTGAAGACCACCGATCCGGTGGTGCTGGATTATGCCGCCAATGTCCTGTCGCAGGAGGGTATCGAAACCGTGATTTTCGATACCCACGCCAGTGTCATGGATGGCAGCATGGGAATCCTGCCGCGTCGGCTTATGGTGCTGGATGAGGATTTCGATCGCGCGCGTCAGCTGCTGCGCGAAGCCGTGCCGGATCAGTTGTGAGCGAGACATTTCTGGACGGCCGGGTGAAGGTCGAGCAGCCGCAGCAGGGGTTTCGGTCCGGTCTGGACGCGGTCATGCTGGCGGCGGCCGTGCCTGCCAGGGCTGGCGATGATGCGCTGGAACTGGGGGCGGGCGCGGGCGCCGTCAGCCTGTGTCTGGCAACCCGGACGCCAGGGGCCGTTATCACCGGCGTCGAGATCGATCCGGGGTTGGTGGAACTGGCCACGGCCAATGCCGCCGCCAATGGCTTGGCCTGCCGGTTTGTGGCGGCCGATGTCTTTCGGTTGCCGCCGGATCTCAAGCGGGACTTCGATCAGGTCTTCTGCAATCCGCCTTTCCATGGCGAGGGGCTGGCATCGCCGGATGCCGCGCGCGCCGCCGCGCTCAGCGATGGCGGCAGGTTGCATGATTGGTTGAAGATCGGCCTGCAACGCACCGTGTCTGGAGGATTTTTCACCGCCATCATCCGGGCCGACCGGCTGGCGGAAGCGCTGGCAGCGTTACCAACCGAGGGTGTCAACATCCTGCCCCTGTGGCCGCGGGTGGGCGAGGCGGCCAAGCGGGTGATCCTGCAGGTCCGCAAGGGCTCCCGGGCACCGTTTGCCCTTCTGCCGGGACTGGTTCTGCACCAGGTCGATGGGACCTGGACGGAAGGTGCCGAGGCCGTGTTGCGGCGCGGCGCGGCGCTTGCCCTGCAGGGGACCCGCCTATAGGTTCCGGCCACCCCCAAACAGGCGGAATCGGTGGCCAAAGCCCGTACCTTTCAGGACCTTATTCTGACCCTGCAGAATTATTGGGCGGCCCAAGGCTGCCTGATCCTGCAACCCTATGACGACCAGATGGGGGCTGGCACCTTTCATCCAGCCACGACCTTACGGGCGCTGGGCCCGCGGCCCTGGAAGGCCGCCTTCGTCCAGCCCTCGCGCCGGCCCTCCGACGGCCGCTATGGCGAAAACCCCAACCGGCTGCAGCATTATTATCAGTATCAGGTGATCCTGAAGCCGGCGCCGGAGAATGTGCAGGAGCTTTACCTGGGCTCGATCCGCGCCATCGGTCTGGACCCGGACCTGCATGACATCCGCTTTGTCGAGGACGACTGGGAAAGCCCGACGCTCGGCGCCGCCGGCCTGGGCTGGGAAGTGTGGTGCGACGGGATGGAGATCACCCAGTTCACCTATTTCCAGCAGGTGGGCGGGATCGAATGCGATCCGGTCTGCGCAGAGATCACTTACGGCCTGGAACGTCTGGCCATGTATGTGCAGGACGTGGAGTTCGTCTACGACCTGAAATTCAACGACCAGTTCCGCTATGGCGAGGTGTTTCACCAGGCCGAGCAGGAATTTTCCGCCTACAATTTCGAGCGCGCCGACACCGAGATCCTGTTCCAGCATTTCAAGGATGCCGAGAAACAGTGCCGCGAATTGCTGACGGGAAAGAAGCTGGCGCTGCCGGCCTATGATCAGTGCATCAAGGCCAGCCATGCCTTCAATCTGCTGGACGCGCGTGGCGTGATCAGCGTCACCGAACGCGCCGCCTATATCGGGCGGGTGCGGGCATTGGCCCAGGCCTGTTGCGAGGCATGGCTGGAAACGCCGATGGGCGAATACAAACCGAGATTTGGCTGATGCCCGACCTGTTGCTCGAACTGTTCTCGGAAGAAATTCCCGCCCGCATGCAGGCGGGCGCGGCGCGCGATCTGGAACGGCTGATGGTCGGCGCGCTGACTGATCGCGGCTATCTGTTTGAGGGCGCCAAGGCGTTTGCCGGCCCCCGGCGGCTGACGCTTGCCATTGCGGGGCTGCCCGCCAGGCAGAAGGATGTGCGCGAAGAGCTGAAAGGCCCCAAGACGGATGCGCCCCAGGCCGCGCTGGACGGCTTTCTGAAGAAGACGGGCGTGACCAAGGATCAGCTTCGGATCGAAAAAACGCCCAAGGGCGATGTCTATATGGCGGTGATCGAGAGGGCCGGGCGCGAGACGGTGCATGTGCTGGCCGAGATCATTCCCGAGGTAATGGCCAAGCTGCCCTGGCCCAAAAGCATGCGCTGGAAGCCCGGCCTGTCGGTGCGCTGGGTGCGCCCGCTGCATTCCATTCTTTGCGCCTTTGACGGCGAACTGGTGCCGTTCAGTTTTGCCGGCATTTCCAGCGGACTGCACACACGCGGCCATCGCTTCCTGTCGGACGGCCGGATCGAGGCCAAGCGCTTTGAGGATTATGCCCAGAAGCTGAAAGCCGCCCATGTGGTGCTGGAAGCCGAGGAACGTTCGGCCATCATCTTTGAAGGCGTCAAGCAGGCGGCGTTCGTGCATGGCCTGGACATGATCCCGGACGAGGGGCTGCTGGCCGAGGTTTGCGGCCTGGCGGAATGGCCGGTGGTTTATGTCGGCACGATTCCTGTCGAATTCATGGATGTGCCGGCGGAAATCCTGCAGACCTCGATGCGCACGCATCAGAAGTATTTCAGTCTGCGCGATCCCAAGACCGGCAAGATGGCCAACCGTTTCGCCCTGGTCGCCAACATGATCGCCAAGGACGGCGGCAAGGAGATTGTGGCCGGCAACGAACGGGTGCTGCGGGCGCGGCTGTCGGACGCCAAATTCTTCTGGGACGAGGACCGCAAGCAAACGCTGGAAAGCCGGGTCGAAAAGCTCAAGGGCATCGTCTTTCACGCCAGGCTGGGCACCCAATTCGAACGCGTGGAGCGTATCGAAAAGCTGGCGGGCGAGATCGCGGCCAAGATCGGCGCCGATGTCGCAAAAGCAAAGCGTGCGGCACGGTTATCCAAGGCGGATTTGACCAGCGGCGTGGTGGGCGAATTCCCCGAGCTTCAGGGCGTGATGGGACGCTATTATGCCCTACACGACAAAGAAGATTTAGAGGTTGCAGAAGCGATTGGCGATCACTATGGGCCAATTGGTAAGCAGCCAACCTCCGAGCGAGCAGTCACGAATGTCGTCTCGTTCGCCGACAAATGGGACACAATCTCGCGGTTCTTTGAGATTGGAGAGAAGCCGACCGGATCAGGTGATCCTTATGCAATTCGGCGAGCCGCGCTTAGCGTTATCAGGATTTTGCTGGATCGCAAGTATCGAATTGCGCTGTCGAAATTGCCTGGCTGTACAGACGAGGTTCTGTCGTTCTTTGCGGAAAGGCTTAAGGTTGCTCTTCGAGAGGCAGGCGTTCGCCACGACCTGATCGACGCGGTGTTCAGCCTGGGCCATGAAGACGATCTGGTGCGGCTGGTGGCCCGGGTCGAGGCGCTGCAGACATTCCTCAAAACGGATGATGGGGCCAACCTGCTGGCCGGCTACAAGCGCGCCGCCAATATCCTGAAAGCGGAAGAAAAGAAAGACGGCAAGACCTTCATCAGCGAGGTCAGCGAAGCCCTTCTGTCCGAACCGGCCGAGCAGGCGCTGTTCGCAGCACTGGTCAAGGCAAAAACGGCCATCGCGCCATTGCTGGAGAAAGAAGATTTTGCCGCGGCCATGCAGCAAATGGCGGCGTTGCGCGTTCCGGTGGATGCATTCTTTGATGGCGTTAAGGTGAATTCCGACGATAGGCAGATTCGTGAGAACCGGTTGAATCTTCTGGCCGCGCTCAGAGCCACGCTGCATCAGGTCGCGGACTTTTCGAGGATAGAAGGCTGAGAACTTTTTATGTCATGGCCGGCCTTCGAGCCGGCCATCCACTTGAAAACTTGCGCGGCGGCGATTTGGGTGGCCGGGTCGCGCTTCGCTTCGTTCGCTGCCCGGCCATGACGAGGTTATCATGAAATGGGTATACGCGTTCGGCGACGGCAAAGCCGAAGGCAAGGCCGACATGCGCAATCTGCTGGGCGGCAAGGGCGCCAATCTGGCGGAGATGAGCAATCTGGGCCTGCCGGTGCCGCCGGGGCTCACCGTCACCACCGAGGTCTGTACCTATTACTACGCCAACAATCGCAGCTATCCGCCGGATCTGAAGGAGCAGGTGGACAAGGCGGTGGCCGAAATCGGCCGCATCGCCGGCGGCACCTTGGGCGATCCAGCCCGGCCGCTGCTGCTCTCTGTGCGTTCCGGCGCGCGCGTCTCCATGCCCGGCATGATGGATACGGTGCTCAATCTGGGCCTCAATGAGGCGACCGCCGAGGGGCTGGCCAGGCTGACCGGTGATGCCCGTTTCGCCTATGACAGCTATCGCCGCTTCATCCAGATGTATTCCGATGTGGTGCTGGAGCTGGATCACGCCGCTTTTGAACAGATTTTGGACGACGAGAAGGATGCCAAGGGCGTCGAGCTCGACACCGATCTGGATGCCGAAGACCTCAAGCGCGTCGCCCGCCTTTATAAAGAGAGCGTTCAGAAGCAGCTGGGCAAGCCGTTTCCGGAAGACGTGCAGGAACAGTTGTGGGGCGCCATCGGCGCAGTGTTCGGCAGCTGGCAATCTCCGCGTGCCAATACCTATCGCAAGCTGAACAATATCCCCGAGGATTGGGGCACCGCGGTCAGCGTGCAGGCCATGGTGTTCGGCAATCGCGGCGAGACATCCGCCACCGGCGTCGCCTTCACCCGCGACCCCGCCACCGGCGAGAAGCTGCTCTATGGCGAATTCCTGATCAACGCCCAGGGCGAGGACGTGGTGGCGGGCATCCGCACGCCCCAGCCGATCTCCAAACTGGTGCGTGAGCGCCAGGGCTCCAAGCGCCCCAGCATGGAAGAAGCCATGCCCAAGGCCTTTGCCGAGTTGAAGGCGATCGGCGAAAAGCTGGAACAGCATTACCGCGACATGCAGGATGTGGAGTTCACGGTGCAGGAAGGCAAGCTCTTCATGCTCCAGACCCGCGCCGGCAAGCGCACCGCCGAAGCCGCCCTGAAGGCGGCGGTGGATATGGAGCGCGAGGGTCTGATCGATCGCAAGATCGCGGTGACGCGGGTTGAGCCGGAAGCGCTGAACCAGCTCTTGCATCCCACTCTTGATCCCGACGCGCCCAAGGAACAGATCGCGGCGGGGCTGGGCGCTTCGCCAGGCGCCGCTACGGGCGAAGTCGCCTTTACGGCGGAAGAGGCCGAGAAGCTTGCCGCCGACAATCGCGCGGTGATCCTGGTGCGCACCGAAACCAGCCCGGAAGACATCCATGGCATGCATGCGGCCAAGGGCATCCTGACCGCGCGCGGCGGCATGACCAGCCATGCTGCCGTGGTGGCGCGCGGCATGGGCCGGCCCTGTGTCTCCGGCGCCGGCATGTTGAAGATCGACGCGGCGCGGGGCGAGATGGTTGCCGGCAATGTCACCATCCGCCGTGGCGACATCATCACCATCGATGGCGCCGCGGGCCTGGTGTTCAAGGGCAAGGTGGGCTTGCGCCAGCCGGAGCTGACGGGCGATTTCGGCACTTTGATGCAATGGGCCGATGAAGTGCGCGCGTTGAAGGTGCGAACCAATGCCGATACGCCGGGCGACGCCGCCACCGCGCGCAAGTTCGGCGCCGAAGGTATCGGCCTTTGCCGCACCGAGCATATGTTCTTCGAGGCCGACCGGATCGTGGCGGTGCGCCAGATGATCCTGGCCGATGCCGAGGCCGAGCGCAAAGCGGCGCTGGCCAAGCTTCTGCCGATGCAGCGCGGCGATTTCGAGGCGATCTTCAAGGAGATGGCGGGGCTGCCGGTCACCATCCGTCTGCTTGATCCGCCGCTGCATGAATTCCTGCCGCACAAGGAAGAGGAGTTCGAGGAAGTGGCGCGTGCCGCCAATTCCTCGCCGGCAAAGCTGCGCGCCCGCGCCATCGCCCTGCATGAGGCCAATCCCATGCTGGGCCATCGCGGCTGCCGCCTGGGCATCACCTATCCGGAAATCTATGAGATGCAGGCCCGCGCCATCCTGGAGGCGGCGCTGGCGGTGGAAGAGCAGGGTGGTGCGCCCGTGCAATTGGAAATCATGATCCCGCTGGTGGCGTTCAAGGCCGAGCTGGACATTCTGGCCGGCCGCATCGCCAATGTCGCCGAGGCGGTCAAAAAGGAACGCGGAAAAGTGCCGGATTACATGATCGGCACCATGATCGAACTGCCGCGCGCCGCGCTTCGCGCCGGCGAAATCGCCCAGACCGCGCAATTCTTCTCTTTCGGCACCAACGATCTCACGCAGACCACGCTGGGCATCAGCCGCGACGATGCCGGCATGTTCATCGGCGATTATCTCGCCAAGGGCGTGATCGCGCGCGACCCGTTCGTCTCGCTGGATGCAACGGGCGTCGGCGAGCTTGTCCAGATTGCGGCGGAAAGAGGGCGCAAGACCCGCGAAAAACTCAAGCTCGGCATCTGCGGAGAGCATGGCGGCGATCCGGATTCGATCCGTTTCTGCCACGACTCGGGACTGGATTACGTCTCCTGCTCGCCCTTCCGCGTGCCAGTGGCGCGTCTTGCGGCGGCGCAAGCGGCACTGAAAAAAGCGCGCGCCGACGTCTGATCCGTATACGGACGATACAGGGAATCTCTGGATTTTTTACCGTGACATGACGTTCTGTCACGTTAATGAAAAAATTTATTTGACGATTCGATTTGGGGCGGGCAGAAGAACCGCTCCACGGCTGGGAACCATTCGGAACTTTTGAAGGAAGACGCGCGATCGAAATAGCCTGATTGAAATAGCAACTGCGAATGAAGGACGCCGAAGGGGCGGAGAGAAACGCAAGGGCGAAATAGACCAAGCCTGATTGACCAAGCGATACCTGCAAGCCGAAAGAGTTACAGTTCATGTCCAGCAAAACCAATGACGCGATTTCGCGTTCCGACCGCGTGCTTGTCGCCGCGATGGGGATCATCCTGGCCACGGCAAGCGCCGCCATCGGCGCTTCCCTGACCAATCATCCGTCTACGGAGAAAGCCGCCACGGCCAAGCCGGCGGTGCAGGTCATCCAAGCCCAGGGCCCCGCCACCGACGCGGCCATGACCCAGCTTCTGGCCGAGCACAAGTGCCTTTCGGAAGTGCTCTATTACGAGGCCCGCGGCGAGGGCGCCGGCGGCCAGAAGGCGATCGCCGAGGTTGTCTTCCACCGCATGAATCACGGCGTTTACGGCCATTCGATCTGCGCCGTGGTTTATGAAGGCAAGGGTCGTCCCGGCTGCCAGTTCTCCTTCACCTGCAATGGCGAGATGGACCGGCCCAAGCAGATGGCGGCCTGGCGCGAGTCCGAGAAACTGGCCGCCCAGATCCTCACCGGCCAGGTGCCGCTGCGCAACGCCACCGGCGGGGCGCTGAACTTCCATGCGGTGTCGGTGACGCCGGATTGGGCCGACACGATGGCCAAGACCACCCAGATCGGCAACCACATCTTCTATCGCGGTCCGCATACCCGCGCGTCATAGCGCCGATAGCAAACAAGTCCGCTAAATCTTTCCTCTCCCCTTGAGGGAGAGGACGCAAAATCTTGCACTTGGCGAAGCACTAGCGAAGCCAAGTGCTTAGATTTTGCTGGTGAGGGGAGCGTAGCCATTCACTTACCCCTCACCTGAAAAATCAGCGGGTTGAGCGTCGCTATCGCTCCGCTAACCCGGTGATTTTTCTTCCTCTCCCTCAAGGGGAGAGGAGGTCAAGGTGTTTTTTGCGGTTCAATCTAATTGCAACCCGTCTAAGGCGAAGGCAACAGGAAATCTCTTTCGCGCCTCCTCATCGCTGATTTGGGCGGCGTAACGTTCCTCTTGCACCCAATAGGACTTACAGGCGGTGCAGCGATGCAGGCGTGCATGCTGTTCGATACTGACTGCTAATTCGGGCGGCGGTGATCGGCTTTGCCAAGCTTGGCGGCAAATCGGGCATCCCTGTTCCTTCCTTCCAGGGCATCATCAGAAATCCAGCCCGATGTCCAGATTCGGCGCGCTATGTGTGATGGCGCCCGAGCTGATGTAGTCGACGCCGGTTTCGGCAATGGCGCGCACGGAGGAAAGCGTGACATTGCCGCTGGCTTCCAGTACCGCCTTTCCCTTCGCCAGCGTCACGGCGCGGCGCAGATCTTCCAGATTCATATTGTCCAGCAGGATGGTGTCGGCGCCATGCGCCAGCGCTTCCTCAAGCTGGGCCAGACTGTCGACTTCGATTTCGATTTTGATCATGTGGCCAAGGCCCGCGCGCAGGCG
>DASZVQ010000132.1:0-3441 GCA_035547275.1 Rhizomicrobium sp. | reverse complement strand
CGGCCCCAGCGCCTGCGCCATGGCCTTCCGGGTCAAGGATGCCGGCGCGGCATACCGGGAGCTGCTGGCGCGGGGCGCCACGCCCTTCGCCAATGCCGTGGGGCCGATGGAGCTGAACATCCCCGCCATCGAAGGCATCGGCGGCAGCGTGATCTATCTGGTCGACCGTTACGGTCCGCAGACCATCTATGACGTGGATTTCGTGCCGACCGATCCGGCAAGGGGCTTTGCGCATGACGGCGCAGGGCTGGCGGCGATAGATCATGTCACCCATAACGTCTTTCGCGGCAACATGGACAAATGGGCCGGCTTCTATGCGAAGCTGTTCAACTTCCGCGAGGTCCGCTATTTCGACATCGAGGGCAAGCTGACCGGGCTGAAGTCGCGCGCCATGACCAGCCCGGACGGCGCGATCCGCATTCCCATCAATGAATCCTCGGACGACAAGTCCCAGATCGAGGAATATCTCCACGCCTATCACGGCGAGGGCATCCAGCATATCGCCCTGGCCACCAACGATATCTACAAGTCGGTCGAGACGCTGCGGGCGCGCGGCGTGGCCTTCCAGGACACGCCGGAGACCTATTACGAGCGGCTGGACAACCGCATCCAGGGCCATGGCGAGGATGTGCCGCGGCTGAAGAAGAACAGCATCCTGATGGACGGCGCCAAGGACGATCTGCTGCTGCAGATCTTCACCCAGAACGCCATCGGCCCGATCTTCTTCGAGCTGATCCAGCGCAAGGGCAATCAGGGTTTCGGCGAAGGCAATTTCCAGGCGCTGTTCGAATCCATCGAGGCCGACCAGATCCGCCGCGGCGTGCTGCAGAAAGCCTAACGATGCGCAACTGGATCGAATTCCCCCTGACCGAAGGTGTCACCAGCCGCCAGGCCCATGCCGATCTGCCGGAAGGCAGCTATGAGCGCGAAATCGGCCGCGACGGCTTTTTTGGTCCAGCGGCCCATATCTATCACCGCCATCCGCCGACCGGCTGGATCTCGTTCGAGGGGCCGTTGAAGCCACGCGCCTTCAATGCGGTGGCCGCGCCGCAAGGCCCCACCGCCGAGCCCTACAAGGGCGCGCTGCTGTTGTCGAACGCCCACTGTCGCATCGCGCTATGGAAGTTGGAGCAGGCGATGCCGATGCTCCAGCGCAATGCCGATGGCGATGTGCTGCTGTTCATCCATCAAGGTGAAGGCGCCCTGTTCTGCGACTTCGGCCATATGGCCTATCGGGAGGGCGACTATATATTGATCCCGCGCGGCACCATGTGGCGTTTCGAACCGTCCTTGCCCACCGCGTCGTTGCTGATAGAGGCGACCAATTCTCATTTCAGGCTGCCGGATCGCGGCTTGCTGGGCCCTCATGCCATCTTCGACCCCGCCGCGCTGGAAACGCCGCGGCTGGACGAGGCCTTCAAATCACAGCGCGATGGCGAATGGCGGGTCCAGGTCAAGCGCCGCGCCCAGATCACCACCATCACCTATCCATTCAACCCGCTGGATGCCGTGGGCTGGAAGGGCAACCTGGCGCCGGTCAAGCTGAACTGGCGCGATATCCGGCCCGTGGTCAGCCACCGCTATCACCTGCCGCCATCCGTGCATTCCACTTTTGTCGCCGACCGTTTCGTGGTCTGCACCTTCGTGCCGCGGCCGATCGAAAGCGATCCCGGCGCGCTGAAGGTGCCGTTCTTCCATTCCAACGATGATTTCGACGAGGTGATATTCTATCACGCCGGCGATTTCTTCAGCCGTGACAATATCAAGCCGGGCATGATGACCTTCCATCCCGCCGGCTTCACCCATGGTCCCCATCCCAAGGCTTTCGCCGCCGGCCAGAAAGCGGCCAAGACCATGACCGACGAGGTGGCGGTGATGATCGATGCCCGCGACGCGCTGGACATGGGGGAAGCCGCGACGGCGCAGGAGGTTGTGTCCTATGCCGACAGCTGGAAAGCGAAATGAAGCTCGCCTCGCTCAAGGGCGGCCGTGATGGCCGGCTTGCGGTCGTCGCGCGCGATCTTTCCCGCGCCGTGATGGCCGGGGTGCCGACCCTGCAGGCGGCGCTGGATGACTGGGCCGGCCATGCCGCGGCGCTGGAGGATCTGGCGCACAAGCTCGAGACCGACATTGCCGCGAACAGCTTTGCCTTCGATCCGGCGCAATGCGCCAGCCCGTTGCCGCGCGCCTATCAATGGGCCGATGGCTCGGCCTATGTCACGCATGTCGAGCTGGTGCGCAAGGCGCGCGGCGCCGATATGCCGGCCAGTTTCTGGACCGATCCCCTGATGTATCAGGGCGGCAGCGACGGCTTTCTGGGGCCCATGGATGATATTGCCGCCGGCGACGAAGCCTGGGGTATCGACCTGGAAGGCGAGGTGGCGGTGATCACTGGCGATGTGCCTTATGGCTGTTCCGCCGAGGACGCGGCGCAACACATTCGGCTGGTCATGCTGTGCAACGATGTCTCCTTGCGCAACCTAATCCCGGGCGAGTTGGCCAAGGGCTTTGGCTTCTTCCAGTCCAAGCCAGCCTCCGCCTTTTCCCCCGTGGCGGTGACGCCGGACGAGCTGGGCGACGCCTGGCATGATGGCCGGGTGCATCTGCCGTTGCTGGTGGAGTTGAATGGCCAGCCTTTTGGTCATCCCCACGCCGGAACCGACATGGTGTTCAACTTCCCGCGGCTGATCGCCCATGCCGCCAAAACGCGGGCGCTGGCAGCCGGCACCATCATCGGCTCCGGAACGGTGTCGAACGCGGACCGGTCGGTGGGCTCGGCCTGCATCGCCGAAAAGCGGATGCTGGAGCAGATCGAAAGCGGCGCGCCCAAAACGCCATTCCTGAAATCCGGCGACCGGGTGCGCATCGAGATGAAAGACGCGAGGGGCCGCAGCATCTTTGGAGCGATCGACCAGCATGTCCGTGTCTGATTTCACGATCTATGGCTATTTCCGGTCCTCGGCGGCGTTTCGCCTGCGCATCGCCCTGAACCTGAAGGGCATCGCGGCGGACCAGCGTTTTGTCCATCTGCGCCGAAACGAACAGTTCGCGCCAGAATATGACAGGCTGAATCCTCAGCATCTGATTCCCACGCTGGTACACGGGGCCGAGGCAATCGCCCAATCCCTTGCCATCATGGAATATCTGGATGAGGTGCAGCCGGAACCGCCGCTGCTGCCGCGCGACAGGTGCGGCCGCGCCCGGGTGCGTGCCCTTGCCCTGGCGGTCGCCTGCGACATTCATCCCCTCAACAATCTGCGGGTGCTGCGGCATCTGCAGAGCATGAATATAAGTGAAGAAGCCCGCGCCGACTGGCAGCGTCACTGGATCGCCGAGGGATTCATTGCCCTGGAACAGGAACTGGGGGGCCGCGCCGGCCGTTTCTGCCATGGTGATACGCCGACCATGGCCGATTGCTGCCTGATTCCACAGATGACCAAT
>DASZVQ010000131.1:0-2722 GCA_035547275.1 Rhizomicrobium sp. | reverse complement strand
GCGACAAGCACTTCCTGGTCGATACGGGCGGCTATGATACGACGATCACGACGACCGCGGCACAGGATCTCGGCCTGCCCATCACGGGATCGTTGGTAAAGCGGCGTTTTATCGGCGGGCTTGTCAAAGGGAATGGCACTGTCGCCGACACGTTCCAGCTTGGGGATCTGGTCTCCAGGAATATGCCGTTGGGACTCGATCCCGTTCCGGGAACCGAAAAAGTGCTGGACGGCCTTATCGGCATCGACCTGCTGCTCGGTTATGATGTCGATCTGGATTTCGGCCACGACAAGATGCATCTGATTTCCTCCGACCATTGTGCCGGCAAGGTGGTTTACTGGCCGGCACAATCGGTGGCCGAGGTGCCCATGCGTATCGTGAATGGCCACTACCTCATCAATGTCACGCTGGAAGGTCATCCATTGGTGGCAATGGTGGACACGGGAGCTTTTGAAACAGTGATGGGTGCCGAGCTGGCACATCGCCTCTTTGGCCTGGACGCGGCTTCCCCTGATATGCAACCGGCGGGCAAGCTCAATGGTCTGGTCACGAGCTACAAGCACAAGTTCGCCGTGATGTCTTTCGAAGGCATTGAGATCCACAATGCGACGATCGGCATAGCGGAAAGCCCCATGCTCGAGCGCGAGCGTTATGCGACCGGGGCACGCGTTATCCGCGGCAATGCCATTCCATGGGATATCATCCTTGGCATGGATATGATGCGGCATCTGCATCTTTACATCGCTACCCAGGAACGGAAGATTTACATTACGCCGGCGCAGTAATCCCGCGCTTTCATGGAGATTGTTCATGCTTCTGTCCCGCCGCGATCTGCTTCTTTCCGCCGCCGCCACCGCCGTTGCTGCGCCGGCATTCGCCGCCCCGGCCGGGGATACCCAGATCAACAACCTGTTCACCGGTCTGTCGGACATGCTGCTGACCGACAGTCCCGAAACCGCGACCTTCCTGGCGCTGGACAAGGGGCCGCGCGCCGCGCTCAAGAGCCGATTGTCGGACGCCTCCTGGGCGCATGTCAGCCAGGACCATGTCACCTGCGCCGCCTGGCTGGCCAGGTTGAATGCCATTCCCACCACCGGCCTGTCGCCGGCCGCGGCGCTGAACAAGGCGGTGGTCGCCTATGCCCTGGAGCTGGGGCGCGACGCCGGCCGCTTCACCTATGGCCAGAATACGCTGGGTTCGGCGATGAATGAGGCTTCCACGCCCTATGTGGTGAGCCAGGAAAGCGGCAGCTTTGTAACCGCCACCGAATTCCTCGACAGCGAGCATCAGATCGACACCAGGGCCGATTGCGACGCCTATCTCAGCCGCATGGAGGCTTACGCCCGGGTGCTGGACCAGGAAACCGATCGCATCCGGCGCGATGCCGGACAGGGCGTGATCCTGCCGGACTTCCTGCTCAACACCGCGCTGGGCCAGATGCAGGTGGCCCAGAAGCTGCCGGCGGAGAAACAGCGCATCGTCACCTCGCTGACGTCGCGGGCGGCGAAGAAGAATCTGGGCGATTATGCCGCCCGCGCCACCAAGATCACCGCCGACAAGATCCTGCCGGCGCTGGGCCGCCAGGTGGCGGCGTTGCAGGCGCTCAAGCCCAGGGCGACACATGACGCCGGGGTGTGGAAGCTGAAAGACGGCGAGGCCTATTACGCCTGGCTGCTCAAGGTCGGCACCACCACCGAGATGACCGCCGACGAGGTCCACAGGATGGGGCTGGAACAGAATGCGGCGCTGGAGGCGCGCATGGATGGCCTGCTCAAAAAACAGGGTCTCAGCAAGGGCAGCGTGGGCGACCGGATGACGGCACTGTCGAAGGACAGGCGCTTCCTGTTCCCCGAGACCGATGCCGGCCGCGTCCAGATCATCGATTATCTCAACAGCCTCATTGCCCAGACGCGCAAAGAGATGCCCAGGCTGTCGAACCTGAAGCTGAAGGCGCCAGTCCTGGTCAAGCGCGTGCCGCCGGATATCCAGGACGGCGCCGGGCTGGGCTACATGAATCCCGGCTCGCTGGATGGCTCGCGGCCCTCGATCTACTACATCAACCTCAAGACCAATGCGAACTGGCCGAAATACTCGCTGCCGACGCTGACCCATCACGAGACCATTCCCGGCCATGCCTGGCAGGGCGCCTATCTCACCGAGACCGGCCAGCTGCCGCTGATCCGCGTGATCCTGTCGGGCTTCAATGCCTATGTCGAAGGCTGGGCGCTGTATGCCGAGCAGATGACCGACGAGATCGGCATGTATGCCGACGATCCCTTCGGCCAGCTGGGCTATCTGGCGGCGCAGAAGATGCGCGCAGGCCGCCTGGTGGTCGATACCGGGCTGCACGCCAAGCGCTGGACCCGCGAGCAGGCGATCAGATGGTTCCAGCAATGCACCGGCGATCCCGTCGATGCCATGACCAGCGAGGTCGATCGCTATTGCGGCACGCCGGGCCAGGCCTGCGGCTACAAGGTGGGTCATACCGAGTTGCTGCGGCTGCGCGAGACGATGAAGGCGGCGATGGGCCCGCGCTTCACGCTGCAGAACTACAACGACACGGTGGTGAAGGCCGGCGCGGTACCGCTGACGGTGCTGGCCCAGGTGGTGGACGCGGCGTCGAAGTAGCTAGGCCGCCAGCGGCAGGTCGATCCAGAAGCGGGTCTGGCGGCCCGGCACGCTCTCGAAGTCGATGCGGCCGCCCTGCGCTTCCACCAGAAGC
>DASZVQ010000130.1:0-1848 GCA_035547275.1 Rhizomicrobium sp. | reverse complement strand
AAAGGCCGCGAGGCGCTGGGCTGGGATGTGCATCTGCTGCACGACGTCCACCATCGCCTGACGCCGATCGAGGCGGGGCGGCTGGGCAAGGACCTTGAGCCCTGGCGCCTGTTCTGGCTGGAAGATACCGTCCCGGCCGAGAACCAGGCCAATTTCCGCCTGATCCGCCAGCACACCACCACGCCGCTGGCGGTGGGCGAGATATTCAACTCGATCTGGGACTGCAAGCAACTGATCGAGGAGCAGTTGATCGATTACATCCGCGCCACCGTGGTGCATGCCGGCGGCATCACCCATCTGCGGCGGATCGCGGCGCTGGCCGATCTCTACAATGTGCGCACCGGTTGCCACGGCGCCACCGATCTGTCGCCGGTCTGCATGTCGGCGGCGCTGCATTTCGACATCTCGATCCCCAATTTCGGCATCCAGGAATGGATGCACCACACCAAGGAAACCGACGAGGTCTTCCAGCGCAGCTATAGCTTCAAGGACGGCCTGCTCAATCCCAGCGACAAGCCCGGCCTGGGCGTGGAGCTGGACGAGACGTTGGCCGCGAAATTCCCCTACAAGCGCGCCTTCCTGCCGGTGAACCGGCTGGAAGACGGCTCCATGTACAACTGGTAACGCCCAGAAATAAAAGGGCGCCGAAAGGCAGGAGAAGATGTCGACAGCCGAGCCCGCGATTTCCCGCATGGGATATGTGCGCTGGTTCATCTGCGCCCTGCTCTTCGCCGTGGTGGCGCTGAACTATGTCGATCGCCAGGTGCTGAGCGTGCTGAAGCCCACGCTGCAGAAAATGTATGGCTGGAGCGAAGTTGGCTATGGCGATGTGGTATTCTGGTTCCAGGCAGCCTATGGCCTGGGCTATGTCGTGTTCGGCCGCATCGTCGACCGCTGGGGCGCCAAGACCGGCGGCGTGATCGCGGTGACGCTGTGGACCGTGGCGCATGTGGCGCACGCTTTTGTCCGCACCACCGCGCAATTCACCTGGGTCCGTATTCCCATGGGGCTGGGCGAATCCGGCCTGTTCCCGTCCACCATCGCCGCCACCACCGAATGGTTTCCCAAGCGCGAGCGGGCGCTGGCGATCGGCATCTTCAATGCCGGTTCCAATGTCGGCGCCATCCTGGCGCCTTTCATCGTGCCCATCATCACCCTCGCGCTGGGCTGGCAGATGGCCTTCATCCTGACCGGGCTGTTGACCGTGATCTGGCTGGCGGTATGGCTGATCTGGTATCGCAAGCCGCGCGACTATAAAGGCATCAGCGCCCGCGAGCTGGCACTGATCGAATCCGATCCGCAGGAGCCGCAACGACCGGTCGCCTGGACCACGCTGCTCAGGACCCGCCAGACCTGGGCCTATATACTGGGCCGCTTCCTGATCGATCCGGTATGGTGGACTTTCCTGTTCTGGCTGCCGGACTTCTTCTCCCGGCGCTATGGCGTCGACCTGAAGAATTACGGCCCGCCGCTGGTCACCATCTATGTGATGGCCGATATCGGCTCAGTGCTGGGCGGCTGGCGCTCGTCACGGCTGCTCAAGAACGGCGTCCCGCTGGGCCGCGCCCGCAAGATGGCGATGCTGACCTGCGCCCTGTTCGCCCTGCCGGTGGCCGGCGCCATGTACGCCTCCAATCTGTGGCTGGCGGTGTTGATCATCGGCCTGGCCTGTGCCGCGCATCAGGGCTTTTCCGCCAACCTGTTTTCGCTGCCGTCCGACCTGTTTCCACGCTGGGCTTCGGGATCGATCCTGGGGCTGGGCGGGCTGTCGGGCGCGCTGGGTGGCATGCTGATGAGCAAATATGCCGCCAATGTGCTGCAGATCACCGGCAGCTATACCCCGATCTT
>DASZVQ010000129.1:0-21487 GCA_035547275.1 Rhizomicrobium sp. | reverse complement strand
CGGATAAAAGGTACGCCGGGGATAACAGGCTGATCGCACCCAAGCGTCCATAGCGACGGTGCGGTTTGGCACCTCGATGTCGGCTCATCACATCCTGGGGCTGTAGCCGGTCCCAAGGGTATGGCTGTTCGCCATTTAAAGCGGTACGTGAGCTGGGTTTAGAACGTCGTGAGACAGTTCGGTCCCTATCTGCCGTGGGTGTTCGAAACTTGAGAGGACTTTTTCCTAGTACGAGAGGACCGGAAAGAACGTACCTCTGGTGGATCGGTTGTCACGCCAGTGGCACAGCCGAGTAGCTAAGTACGGACGAGATAACCGCTGAAAGCATCTAAGCGGGAAACTCACCTCAAAACCAGGTTTCGCTTGAGAGCCGGGGAAGACTACCCCGTCGATAGGCCAGGTGTGTAAGCGCAGCAATGCGTTGAGCTTACTGGTACTAATTGCTCGATTGGCTTGATCGCAAGCAGCACCGTTCCATGTCTGGAAACAAAGCCAGGCATTCCCTAAAAACTTAAATCGGTCAGTGTCGTATTCGTTTCTCGTGCAGTTCGTGGGTAATCACGAACTTGATTTCTGTCCTTTGCCGACCTGGTGGTCATAGCGAAGGAATTCTACCCGATCCCATTCCGAACTCGGCCGTCAAAGCCTTCTGCGTCCATGGTACTGCGGCTCAAGCCGCGGGAGAGTAGAACGCTGCCAGGTCTGCCAAGGACAGAAATAAGAGAACCCGCCAACACAATTCATAAAAGCCGGCCTGCGAGAAATCGCGGGCCGGCTTTTTGTTTTTGCGCCTGTGTCGTCCCGCCTCGCGTCGCGCTGGGCACGCCGCTGCGGCGTTCGTCCGGGCAAAAGGTCCACTGGACCTTTTGCTGGTCCGGCCTCACCCCTGCACGCTAGCGCGTACGGGGCTTTTTCTTTTTGGCGTCCGCCGTCTTTTTCGGACGCGGCTTCTTCGATGCGGTCCAGTCGAACCGCTGCTCCGCCGCCCGATTGATATCGATATGGACGTCGACAATGCAGCTGTTGCGCTGCTTGTGGCTGCCCCCTTGCAGCCAGGGCCCGCGCGCAGGGCCGGCAATGGCCGTTTCGGCGACGAACAGGCATCGCCATTGCGGCCGCGATCCACCAGGGACGATCCGGCAGACCAGAACTTTCTCCGCTCCATCCTTGTCCACCCCCAGGACGTGCGGGCAACCTTCGCGCGGCTTGCCCTGGTAGATATAACAAACACGCCGTTTGTTGCGGATGGCACCAAACCAGCCTCGGTAGCGCATGCTTGGCATTCAGATCTCCAGCAAGGCCGACAAATCCGCCGGAAACAGCTTTTGCACCATGAAGTCGGGCAACAGATACTGCGGAAAGCTCTTGGACATATTGTCTTTGCGCAGCACATGCAGGCAAAGCCCCTTGGTGTCGGCGAAATGGTCCAGCCGGCACCCCTTGGCCAGGGCATCCGCGACAAAGCCGTAATCCGATGCGTATTTCACATGCGGGAAAGGCGCCTTCTCCCACATGGACTTCTTGAACACATAGCTGAAGCCATAGCCGGCGTAATTGTTCTTCATATTGTCCGGCGCTTCCTTGTTGAAGAAGGCATTCAAGATCGGTTCCGGCCCGAAGGTGAAATGCAGGCCCAGCATATGGGCCGTATCCCAATAGCCCAGGCGTTTCAGCTGCGCGGAATAGACGAACCAGGCCGAAAGCTTGGTGATGTCGGCGCCCGTCTGTTTGAGCCGCGCCAGCATCGTCGCCAGATAATCCGGCGCGTAATAGTCGTCATCGTCGAATTGGGCGATGATCGGGGCTTTGGCGCGCTCGCACAGCCAGTTGCGCTTGGCGCTGACCAGCATCGGCGCATCCGCCAGATGGTGATAGCGGAAGCGGGGGTCCGAAAGTGCGGTGAAATGGGCGCACGGCTCCGGGCTATCGTCCAGGATCAGCCATTCAAAATCCTGCACCGCCTGGGCGCGCACGATTTTTTCCTGCGCCTTGAGCAGCGCGGGGCGATTGAAAGTGGGGGTGATGATCGAAACGGCGGGAGACATGTCTCCCAAAGCTTAGCAGGGCCTAGTCGTTCGAGGCAGTGGCCAGGCCCTTGGCGATGAAGCCGGAAATTGCATAGACATGGCTGCCGAAAGTCCCCGAGCGCATATCCCAAACCCGCACCCGGCTCCAGTCATTGTCCCGGCTGACGTCCAGCACCGGGGTGGCGTGATCGATCTCGCCGTGATTTTCCCAATTGGCCTGGTCGACGATGATCTGACGCGGCGAAACGATCCCGGCCACCACCGCGACATGACCGCGGCGCAGCCGCTTGGAGCCCGAAAACACCATCACCGCTTCCTCAACGGGGCGCGACATGCGGGCGTAGATGTTCTTGGCATGATCCCACCAATGCTTGGCGTCGCCAAACACCGACAGGCCAGACCGCATCCGGGCATATTCGACACAGAACAGCCGGTGCAGCGGGGTCTCCACCGATGGCGACGCGGCGGTCACGGCCGGAAGGCGCGGCGGCGGCGCGCCCACGTCGGTGACCTGCACGGGCGCAATCTCGCGCGGCGTCAGTTCCGCGGGCCTGACCGGCTCGGCAACAGGCTGCGGATCGGTGGGGTTGTTGGCCTGGTTGCCGCCGAAACCAAAGAAATTGATGACCTGGCGGGTGGTGGTGTTCTGCTCGGGCGCCAGTCCCAGGAAATTTGCGACGTCATGGCTGATATTGGAAACCGGCTGGTCGCTTCCCGCCAGGGCGGGGGATGACATCAGCCCGAGCGGCATCAAGGTTACCGCGGCGATGGCCAGATATCGGAACAGGCAGTGCGGCTTGGACAAGAGCTATACCCGGCTTTGCGTTTCACGTACGTACCGGCGCTTCCCGCCGGCGGCATTGTCGGACTTAAGCTTTGTTGGGATACCCTCCCGCACAGCGCTCGCCCGCCCGAAATAGAGCAAGACTCGTCACTGTCACAAAGACGTATCTCGGTCACGCCTTTGTGCTATTTCAGCAACAGCAAATCCTTGGAATTGCTGGATTTTCAACGTCTATTGCGTTGCAGCATCACACCCCTGTTACCGATTGCAACCAAAGGCTGCGCGGATTTTGACCAGCCAAAAGCAAAGGGCCCGGCCAAAAGCCGAGCCCTTCTTCAGCAATCTGACGGACGGGTTACTTGGACGCTGTCACAATCGCCAGCGACTTGTCGACATGCTGATCGGGCGACAGGCCGTCGGTCTTGGAGGACAGGGTCGCCAGGATCTTGCCGTCCTTGCCGACCACATAGGTCACCCGCTCGATAAAGGCATGGTTGATCTCGGTCTGATTGACGTCCTTGGCGCCGGCCCGGGGCGGGGTGACGTTCAGCGCATAGGATTGGGCGATTTTGGTGTCGGCGTCCGAGGCGATCGGGAACTTGCCGGCGCAGAATTTGGGATCGGCGGAGAACTGTTTCAGCCGCCCCAGATCGTCGGCTGAAACGCCGATGATGGTGGCGCCGGCACTGGCAAATTTGTCGGCTTCTTCCGCGAAGGTATGGGCTTCCAGATCGCAGCCGCCGGTGTAAGCGGACGGATAGAAATAAACCACCACCGGGCCTTTCTTCAGGGCATCCTTCAAGTGGAAAGTGAAGGGCTGGCCACCAAGGCTGCCCTGGGCGGTGAAATCGGGCGCCATATCGCCGGGCTTGAGGGCGGCAAGGGCGGGCGTGGCTGAAAAGGCCGCCAGAAGACCCAGAACAAGGTGTTTTTTCATGAGAGGTGTCCTCAAAATTGGGCGCCGGAACGCTATCATGCTCCCCCCGGCACGGTAAGGTGCGCCGGTCAGTTCGCCCGCTTTCCGCGGGCCGTTACAGGAACAGAGAAAATGGGCGTTCAGGTCCTGGAGCATGTCACCATCCGTTGTGCGAACCTTGCGCGCACCCGCGACTTCTATGTCGATCTGATGGGCCTGGCCGAGGGCGAACGCCCAGATTTCCCTTTCCGTGGGCATTGGCTCTATCTGGGCGGGGTGCCTGTCATCCATCTGGTGGAGGCGTCCGATACCGCGGGCGCCTGGGGCCGTGAAAAGGCCCTCCCCAAGGCCGAGGACGGCACTGGATCTTTCGATCATGTCGCCTTCCGGGGCGATGATTTTCAGGCCATGCGCGCGCGGCTGCAGGACGCCGGCGTCACCTTCAAGGAACGCGTGGTGCCCGGCGGGCGGCTGTCACAGCTGTTCGTGCCCGATCCCGAAGGCGTGCTGGTCGAGATCAATTTCCGGAACTGAGCCCAGCCCTCGGCCGCAGGTTTCGGGCGTTCGTCAGTTGATTTGATCCGCTAGATCAATCATCGGCTAATGGCTTTGCCATTCGCCGAGCCTGGTTCACTCCTTCGCGCGTTCGACATAGGAACCGTCTGCCGTCATCACCACCACGCGCGTGCCGGTGGTGATATGGGTCGGCACCATGGTCTTAACGCCATTGGACAGGAGCGCCGGCTTGAAAGAGCCCGACGCGGTCTGGCCCTTCACCACCGGCTCGGTCTCCACGATTTCAAAGGTGGCGCGCTGGGGAATTTCGATGGAAATGGCGTTGCCTTCAAACAGCTGCAGCTGCACATCCATGTTTTCGGTCAGGTAAGGGGCGGCATCGCCCACCACATCGGCGCCGACATGCAGCTGGTCGAAGGTCTGGGGCTGCATGAACACATACTGATCGCCGTCCTGATACAGATACTGAAAGTCCTGATGCTCGACGAAGGCCTTTTCGACACTGTCGGTGGTGCGCAAACGCTCGACCGTCTTCACGCCATCGCTGATGCGGCGCATTTCCAGATGGGTGACAGGCGTGCCCTTGCCGGGATGGATATTCTCGGCAGTGATGACGAGATAGAGCTTGCCGTCCTTCTCCAGGACATTGCCTTTGCGCACAGAGCTGGCGATAACCGAAACCACGGGAAAACCTCTCAAATCGCGGGATTTTGGGGGGTCTTTAGCAGGCAGACCGAAGGACCGCAAATGCCCTGGTGGAGCCCTCAGACCCATGCCGACCGCCGCCCCCTGCTGGTCCAGCGGGGCGCCATAAAGGCCGCGATTCGCGGGCATTTTCAGGCTTTGGGCTTCACTGAGGTCGAATGCGGGGTCCTGGTTGCGTCGCCCGGCAACGAAACCCATTTGCACGCTTTCGAGACCAGCCTGATCGGTCCCGACGGGGCCGTCCGCCCGCTTTATCTGCACACCTCGCCCGAATTCGCGGCCAAGAAGCTGCTGGCCGCCGGGGAACAGAAGATCTTCGATTTCGCCCGGGTGTTCCGCAACCGCGAGCGTGGCCGGCTGCATGCCCCCGAATTCACCATGCTGGAATGGTACCGGGCGCGGGAAGATTATCGGGCGGTGATCGCCGATTGCCTGGCGCTGTTGGCTATGAGCGCCGATGTCGCGGGGGCGAAAGCGCTGCGCTATCGGGAGGCGGCCTGCGATCCACGCACGGAGGCCGACTGGCTGACGGTGGCGGATGCCTTCACCCATCTGGCCGGAATCGATCTGATGGCCACCCTGTCCCCGCAAGGCGTGGGCGATGCAGCCGCGTTGCGGGCCCGGGCGCGCCGCGGCGGCATTGAGGTGGCCGATGACGACGACTGGTCCGACATGTTCAGCAAAATTTTGACTTTGCGGGTCGAGCCGCGGCTGGGCATGGAGCGGCCTTGCGTCCTCTATGAATATCCGGTGTGTGAGGCCGCGCTGGCGCGGGTCAGTCCGCGCGACGCGCGTGTCGCCGAGCGTTTCGAGCTTTATGCCTGTGGCGTGGAACTGGCCAACGGGTTCGGCGAACTGACCGACCCCGGCCAGCAGCGCGAACGCTTTGTGCGCGACATGGACAAGAAGGAGAAGGTCTATGGCGTCCGTTATCCCCTGGATGAGGATTTTCTGGCGGCGCTGTCACACATGCCGCCCTCCAGCGGGGTGGCGTTGGGCTTCGACCGGCTGGTCATGCTCGCAACCGGCGCGCCCAATATCGAAGCGGTATTATGGACGCCACTGCCCTGACGCGAACACAGACCTGCCTCCCCTGCGCGCGCGCCAGCGCGCAGGCGGGGGAGGTGGCCGTAGCATCGCTTGCGATGCGTAGGCCGGAGGGGGCGGCAAACCGGCATAGCCGGTTTGCGCGCAAATGGGTGGCGAAACGCCCGCCGGAGCGTAGGCTCCCGCCGCCATGACTGACGCCGCCGTCCGCAAGATCGCCCACGACACCAGCTTCACGGTTCTGTTCGCGATCGGTTTCTGCCACCTGCTCAATGACATGATGCAGGCGTTGCTGCCGGCCATCTATCCGACCCTGAAGACGCAATTCCATCTGAGCTTCGCCCAGATCGGTCTGGTCACGCTGGCATTTCAATGCACCGCCTCGCTGTTCCAGCCGGTGGTGGGCTATTTCGCCGATCTCAAGCCCATGCCCTATTCGCTGGCGCTGGGCATGGTCTCGACGCTGGCGGGGCTTCTGGTGCTGGCGGTGGCGCCGAATTATCCGGTACTGCTGATCGCGGGCATGATGATCGGCCTGGGTTCGGCCGTGTTTCATCCCGAATCCAGCCGCGTGGCGCGCATGGCGTCGGGCGGGCGTTATGGCCTGGCGCAATCGGTGTTTCAGGTCGGGGGCAATACCGGCCAGGCGATCAGCCCGTTGACCGCGGCCCTCCTGGTGGCGACCTATGGCCAGCGCTCCATTGTCTGGTATGCGGGGCTGGCGCTTTTGGGCATCGTCACCCTGTTCAATGTCGGCACCTGGTACAAGCATCACGGCCTGCAGCGCATCAAGAGCCATCAGACCAGCCGCGACAGCGGCCTGCCCAGGAACAAGATCATCCTTTCGATGATCATCCTGCTGATGCTGATCTTTTCCAAATTCTTCTATCTGGCCAGCATCGGCAGCTATTACACTTTCTATCTGATCCACACCTTCGGCGTGTCGGTGCAGAATGCCCAGGTGCACCTGTTCTTCTTTCTGGGCGCGGTGGCGGTGGGTACGCTTTTGGGTGGTCCCCTGGGCGACAGAATAGGCCGCAAATATGTGATCTGGTTCTCCATCCTGGGCATGCTGCCCTTCACCCTGATGCTGCCCTATGCCAACCTGTTCTGGACCGGCATACTGTCTGTGATCATCGGCCTGGTGATGGCCAGCGCCTTTCCCGCCATCGTGGTCTATGCCCAGGAATTGCTGCCCGGCCGGGTGGGCATGATCTCGGGCCTGTTCTTCGGCTTTTCTTTCGGCATGGGCGGCATCGGCGCAGCGGTGCTGGGCGCGCTGGCGGATGCGACCTCGATCACTTACGTCTATAAGGTCTGCGCCTTCCTGCCCGCGATCGGATTGTTTGCCGTGTTCCTGCCCAGCTTCAAGACAAAGAAATGAGTATTGAAGAAGTCGCGCGGCGCTACGCGGTGGCGGTGTCGCCCACGCTGCTGGCGCTGGTCGATCCCGCCGATCCCAAGGACCCGATCGCCCGCCAGTTTCTGCCGTCGCTGGAGGAGCTGAACACGCTGCCGCAGGAGCGGGCCGATCCGATCGGCGACCATGCTCATTCGCCGGTCGCCGGCATTGTGCACCGCCATCCCGACCGGGTGCTGTTCAAGGTGGTTTCCGCCTGTCCGGTCTATTGCCGCTTCTGTTTCCGGCGCGAGATGATTGGACCCGGTCGGGACAACACCCTGTCGAAAGATGATTTCGCGGCGGCGCTGGCCTATATCGCCGGCCATCCGGAAATCTGGGAAGTGATCCTTACGGGCGGCGATCCATTCATCCTCAGCCCGCGCCGCATCGCGGAGATCACCAGCCGGCTGTCGGAAATCGCCCATGTGAAAGTGGTGCGCTGGCACACCCGCGTGCCGGTGACCGATCCGGGCCGGGTCACCGACGATCTGGTGGCGGCGCTGCAGGCGCCGGGCGCCACCACCTTTGTGGCCGTGCACGTCAATCACCCGCGCGAATTTTCGTCCGAAGCCCGGCGCGCCATCGCGCGTCTGGTGGAAGGCGCCATCCCGCTGGTCAGCCAGTCGGTGCTGCTGAAGGGCGTGAATGACGATGCGGAGATCCTGGCGGCGCTGATGCGCGGCTTTGTCGAAAACCGCGTCAAGCCCTATTATCTGCATCATCCGGATCTGGCGCCGGGCACGTCGCATTTCCGCCTCGCCATAGAAGACGGGCTGGCGCTGATGGGGGAATTGCGCGCGCGGCTGTCGGGGCTGGCTATGCCGACTTATATGCTCGACCTGCCGGGTGGTTTCGGCAAGGTGCCGCTGGAATCCGCCCCTATCGAAAAAACCGCGCAGGGTCATCGCATCCGTGATTGCCGCGGAATCTGGCACGACTACATGGCTGGCTGAATGTCTTTCCCGCGCAGTCTTTTGAAGAATGCGCTGACGCGATGGCGGAATTGTTCGCGCCGCACCACACCCATGTCCGTCACCCAGTTGAGCTGGATCACCCGGCGCGGACCTTCAAAGGCATGGAAACCATGCCAGGCGTTGGGATCGTTGCGGAAGACCAGCAAAGTGCCTTCATCCGGGGGCACTTCCGCGATCACATCTTCCAGACTGTCGGGCCGGCGCAGCAGCCGCAGGCGGCCGGTCTTCGCTTCCCAGGCATTGTTCATATAGATCAGCACCGTCACCAGCTTGGTGCGCGAATCCGTGTGGATCTGGCCGTCGCGCGCCGCCGAGACGCCGCGCGCCGTCACCATGGTCGGCCGGCCTTGAAGGTTCACGCCCAGTTTCTTCTCCACCGCGCGGGCGAATTCCGGTCCCTGGATCGCCTGGATCAGGGCGGCAAAGGCCGGACCGTATTTCAGGGTGGGCAACGGGAATGAACCCGGATGGGTGACAAGCGGGTAATCCGCATTGATCTCCGCCATCGCTTCCGGCTTCACGAAATGCGGCACCATGGCGAAAGGAAAAGGCTCGCGCGCGGCAGGCGCGGCGTCGAAAGCGGCCAGATCGATAGGCAGGGCGGTCATGAGCCGGAAATACTATTTGGCCGCAAAAAACGCAAAGGAACCATGAGCTAGCCGAGGCCCGCCTCCCCCACGGCGCGCCAGGCGCATCGTGGGGGAGGTGGCCGTAGCATCGCTTGCGATGAGTAGGCCGGAGGGGGACAAAAAAGTTGGGACGGGAGCGTATCCACGCGCTCCCGTCCCTGGCTCCGGAACCCTTATTTTGCCCCTAAGAATTCCGGAGCATTGCGGTGATCAGTTGGCCGAATAATGGATGATCTGCGCGGTGTTGCCGATGGCGCTGGAGGATAGCGTGGCATTGCCGCCGACATTGTAAAGATTGGCGGTGACGTTGGAGGTCACGCCCGATGTGTTGATCTGCTTGGTCTGGATCGGCATGTTCGGGGCGTTGGAGTCGGCCTCAAAACTGTTGCCGATGGAAATGCCCTGAACCACGGCATTGCCGGCGACATTGGAGATGTTGGTGTTGATGCCCGAATAGGGATCGGCCGCGTTACACTCCTGATAGTTCCTGGTCGCCGAATAGGTCGGGTCGGTGGAGACACTGGCGCCGTTGCAGACCGCCTGATTGCTGACGGTGGCATTGCCCCACACATTGTTCACATCGACATTGATGTTGGAGCCGATCGAGGCGCCCGAGCCGACGATCTGGCTGTTGCTGACGCGGGTATTGTTCATGGTGGTGATGTCGACCAGGTTGCCGGCCGCCGCGCCCGTCACGGTGGCGTCGCCGCCGGTCGTGTCGATGCTGCCGTTCAGGTTCGACCAGTTGTTCTGCAGATTGACCTGACCGTTGATGATGTTGGAGCCCGATGAGCCGCCGACGCCGCCCGAATAGGATGAGGAACTGGCATCGGTCTGCGCGAGGGCTACGGCGGTGGACAGGACAAGGACAGAGGCGGTGAGAAGGGCTTTCAGGGTCTTCATGAGTGGGGCTCCTTGGAAGTCTGTTGGGTGGATGCGGATCAGAGGTCGCCGCGCAGGCGGACATCGCCAACCGGATCGGGTGTGCCATAATTGCGATAGGGGCTGTTGCGCCCGTCGATATAGGCGGACGGTGCATAGGCGCCCGGACGCGGGGCATAAGGCTGCGGCGGATACGGCGCATAAGGCTGCGTATAAGGCTGGGCCGGATAAGGCTGCCGATAGGGCGCGGCAGGCGCGGCATAGGCAACCGGCGGCGGCGGGGCATAAGGCGCTTCACCAGCCTCACGCAGCGGGTCGGCGGATGTGCCCAGCGGGATCGAGCAGGAACCGCTCGGCGCGCGATAGATGCGGGTGATCATTTCCAGCACCGCGCGCTCGATCACCGAGCGCACCGCCAGCTGGATCGGCTCCAGCGCGCTTTCCCCCACGCTGACGTCGAAGAAGTTGGTGCCCAGGAACGAGAACACGCCGGCCGAAACCTGGCGGCCGATGATCTGCTTCTGGTAGGAGATCACATCGGCCACTTCCAGCGTGTTGGTGTTGACCAGGCGCATGTCCAGGCCGACATTCATCACATACATGCTGCCCGAGGCCGTGCCGGTGGTGGCATTGGTGGCGGTGCCGCCGCCATCGCCATTGGCGTTTTCCGAGCGGATGTTGAAGTTCAGCTCGGTGATGCCGCCGACGATGTAATAGTCGGAGCCCGGGATCGAGCCGGCCATGATCTTGCGGAAATCGCCGGACTGGGGATTGGGATGCTGATCATCGCCGATCAGCTTGTTGTTGGCATACTTCAGCTCCATCTCGGCGACGGAGGTGTCGAAGCGCTCGACCATGTGCACGCCGGCCTTGTTCAGGGCGCTCATCGCCATCAGGGCGGCGCCGGCGGTGACCTTCCTGCCCGAGCCGTCGGATTCGGTCTTGCCGGTATAGTCGGCGATCTGGCCCACCGCGATGCGCACCGGACGCTGGGCGACAAAGCCGCCCATGCAGCGCAGGGCCGCGGAATAGGGGGTCTCGTTGGAGATCACCGGCGCGCCGCCGATCGGAGCGGTGTAGCGGCCGACGGAATCGGCGGAGGGGCTGATGCATCCCTCCAGGGCAACCGCGGCCAGGATAAGGACCAGCGGCTTGAGGAGATGCTTGCGGGCGCGGGCGTTCATGGGAGGGGCTTCCCTTCTTCCTTCAGGCTTTAATGCGTGTTCACGGAGGCGGTGGCGGTCTGATTGCCGTTGTTGGTCTGTTCGTTGTTGATGATCGTGGTGTTATGCGTACCGATGACCGTCACGTTGAGCGAGTTGCCGATCGCGGTGGCCTGTCCATATGCCTCGCCACTTGCACCCGACGTGCCAACGCCGGCTGTCGCATACTGAGACCCCGACGCGTTGGAATAGGTCGACGGCGTGATCTGGCCGTTCACCATGGTGAGGTTGCCGTTGGCGTCGCGCATCGAATAGCTGGAGGCCGTATTCATGCCGGTGGTGCCATAGCCGTTGTACATGGACGAGTTGGTCCAATCCCCGGCCTGGGCGGCGGTGGCGCTCAGAGCCGAGAAGATCAGGGCGGCGAAGGTCGAACGGATCTCGAACTTGGGCATGGCGTCGTCTTTCCAATTCTGCTGACCCGGACAGAGCAACGCCCATGCCAGCGCTTAACCGGCGTTAGGCTTTGGCTGTGCCTTTGCGGCACGCGGGCTCTGCGAAAATCAGGGAAAAGGCCAATTTTTCCGACGGCTGGCGAACGATGGCCGGCCATGACCGGGGATGCGTGGATGTGTATGTCCCGAAACGGTGCGTTCCGGACAGCGGCCTTTGCCTTGTCTGACGCGAAAATTCCGTGCCATCCCGGAACAGAGCCGGACCCGCCAGCGGTTCCACCTTGCCTTGGCGCAGGGCCCGAAGCGCCCTAGATAGGCGCCATGGCCTTCCTTCAGTCCCACCCGCCGCGCCAGCCTGTCTTCCGTGCGCCCCCCATCGTGCTCTGGCTGATCGGGGTCCTGGCAGTGCTCCATGCCGCCCGGATATGGTTACCGCCCCCGCGTGCCCAGGCTCTGGTCTTCGAATATGGCCTCGTCCCGGCCCGCTACAGCCGTGCCTTCCTGGAAAGCCGCATGGCCGATCCTGGCACAGTGTGGGACCGGACCATTCCGTTCATCTCCTATATGGGGTTGCACAATGACTGGACCCATCTGGCCATCAACTGCCTTTTCCTTCTGGCTTTCGCGCCCATCGTTGCCCGCCGCTTCGGTCCGCCTCTGTTTCTGGTCTTCTTCATCATCTGCGGTATCGCGGGTGCGCTGACCTATCTTGTTTTCAATTGGGGAAGTGCCGCGCCTGTGGTGGGCGCGTCAGGCGCCATCTCGGGCCTGATGGCCGCGGCGCTGCGCATGTTGCCTGGTCAGAGCCCCTGGGCGGTGCCGGGCGCCACACCCTTGGCGCCGATCTTCTCCCGCCAGATGATCGTCTTTACCGCGGTTCTGGTCGCCATCAATGTCCTGACCGGGATCACCGGCCTGCCGTTGGGTGGGGAAAATGCCCAGATCGCCTGGCAGGCCCATCTGGGGGGGTATGTCGCCGGCCTTTTCCTCTGCGGGCCGTTCGACAGTTTGCGGCCGCGCAATGTGGGCGAACCGCTGGATCATTGACCCGTCTTGCCGCGGCGCTGCTCCCGGCCTAGGGTGTCAAACGCCTGTAGTAGGGATAGCGGATGCGCCTGCCCAAGTTGAGCAAGCTGGAACTTCAGATCATGGAAGTCTTGTGGAGCAGCGGCCCGTCCGCGATCCGCGAGATCCAGGAAAGTTTCGGACCCAAGAACCGCCCTGCCTACACCACCATCCAGACCATGGTTTACCGGCTGGAGGCCAAGAAGGCGCTGCGCCGCGCCAGGAAGATCGGCAACGCCCATATCTTCGAGGCGCTGATCACCCGCGACGCCGCCAAGGCCCGGCTGGTGGATGAATTCCTTTCGCTGTTCGGCGGGCGCATGCAGCCGGTCATGGCCCAGCTGATCGAGGCCGGTAACCTGACGGCCAGGGACGTGGCCGATGCCGAGAAGCTGCTGAAGGATCTTTCCGCCAAGCGGAAGAAAGACACATGATCCTGGGGCTGCTGGACCATCTCTGGCAGTCCACCCTGTTTGCCGGCGGCGCCTGGCTTCTGACCTGTTGGCTGCGGCGCAATCCGGCCCGCCTGCGTTTCCGGCTGTGGTTTGCCGCGTCCCTGAAATTCCTTCTGCCCTTTGCGGCGCTGTCGGCGGCGGGGGAAAGCCTGTCTCGGCTGTTTCCCACTGCCGTCCCGCATCTGGTGCTGGCGGTTCAGCCCGCGGCGCGGCGCCTGTCGGAGCCGGCCCAGGCGCTGGTCGCCCGGCAGGACGCCGCAAGTGTCCATGCCTTGCCCTGGCTGGTGGGGCTGTGGCTGGCGGGGTTTGCCCTGGTGCTGGCAGTGCGGCTGATGCGCTGGGCGCGGCTGCGCGCGGTGGTGGGACAGGCGCATGATCTGAAAATCGCCGCGCCGGTGGATGTGAAGGCAAGCCGCACGCTGCTGGAGCCCGGGCTGGTCGGCATTTTCAATCCCGTGGTGCTTCTGCCGGAAGGTCTGATGTCGCGCCTGTCACGGGCGGAGCGTGACGCCATCCTGGCGCATGAGCTCAGCCATTTCTCCAGCGGCGACAACATGACCGCCGCCATTCATATGCTGGTCGAGGCGCTGTTCTGGTTCTATCCGCCGGTCTGGCTGATCGGTGCCCGGCTGATCGCCGAACGCGAACGCGCCTGCGATGAAAGCGTGTTGGCCGACGGCCATGATGCCGAGGTCTATGCCCAAGCCATCCTCAGGGTCTGCCGTTTCTGTGTCCAGTCGCCGCTTCCTTGCGCCTCCGGCGCCTCAGGCGCGGATCTCGCCCATCGCGTGCGCCAGATCATGTCGGATGAGACCGTGTCGGGGCCTGGCGCCGCGCAAAAGGCGTTGCTGGCGGTGGCGCTGATGCTGGCGCTGGGGTTGCCCGTGATAGAAGGCTTCGTGGGGGCGCCGCGCCTGATGGCGGATGTGCAGCAACAGGTGGCGGCGCAGCTTCGCATGGCCGCCGGCATTGCCCGGGTGGCGGTGGAAGCGCAGCGGATAGCCGCGCCGGTCATGGCCGCGCCCGCCCCGATGAAAATCCGGCATGTGCCCAGACCGAAAGTGACGAAGACCTCGCCACCGGAGCTTTCGCCTCCAGAATTTTCGTCCCAGGCCCAGCGGCTGGCCGAAGCGGCGGCGCAGCCGCAACCACAGGCCAGCGCGTCTGCCGCCGCGCCCACGCCGCCCATGCCACGCCTCGCGGCCGTGGCCGCAAATACAGTCTCGTCATCGCCTGCCGGGGTCCGCGATGTGGTGATGGCGCTTTATCCGCAGGGCCGCGGCGATCCCGACAGCGTGACCTGCCGGGTACCGGAAGCCTTGCCGGGCTCGCGCCTGCCGGGCCCCAAGGTCTGCCAGACCAACCGGCAATGGGCGAGCCTGAGGGCGCGCCATGAAGACATCACGCCCGATGGCGAAGGCATCATCCTGCCCAATGGCGGCGAGCAGCGTGCCGGCTATGTTGTGGTGGATTGTCCGCGCGAGCGCATCACGGTGACGGGGGCGCCCAATACGCTGACCACATCCGCAAGTGCCTGTTTCTGAAGGCGCCGCTATTCGGCTGGCGCGATGCTGGCCGAAGGACGCGGGCGGGACCTGCGGCTCTTGAGCTTGCCGCCCAGCCGGTCGAGATAGGAATAGATCACCGGCGTGATGTAGAGCGTCAAAAGCTGCGACAGCACCAGCCCGCCCGCCACGCACAGGCCCAGCGGCCGGCGGGAATCCGCGCCAGAGCCCGAGCCGAAGGCGATCGGCAGGGTACCCATCAGCGCCGCCATGGTGGTCATCATGATGGGGCGGAAGCGGACCTGGGCGGCCTCGAAGATCGCCTGCTCGGCGGGAATGTGATCGTTGCGCTGCCGGTGCAGCGCGAAGTCGATCATCATGATCGCGTTCTTCTTCACGATGCCGATCAGCATGATCATGCCGACAAAGGCATAGAGCGACAGCGACATGTCCGAAGAGGTGATGCCGGCCAGGAACAGCAAATGGGCGAGATAAAGCGTGACCAACGCCCCCACGGCGGCCGAAGGGAGGCCCGACAGGATGGTCAGGGGATGGATGAAGCTTTCATAGAGAATGCCCAGGATGATGTAGACCACCACCATGGCGATCACCAGCAGCGCGCCCATGTTCTTGGTGGAATCCTCGAACGCGGCGGCGGTGCCCTGGAAGCTGCCCTGGATGGAGGCGGGCACGCCGATATCGTCGCTGGCCTCGCGGATGCCGGTAACCGCATCCGACAGGGCCGCGCCTGACGCCAGATCGAAGGAAACGGTCACGGCGGGAATCTGGCCGGCATGGTTCACCGACAGCGGCACGGTGGACGCCGTCATTTTGACCACCGCGGTGAGCGGCACCAGGGTGCCGTTCTGGGCGGTGACATAGAGCCGGTTGAGCGAGGAGGCATCGCGCTGGAAGCGCGGCAGAAGCTCCATCACCACTTCATACTGGTTGGACGAAGTGTTGATCTGGGAGATCTGCTGGCCGCCAAAGGCCGCGCCCAGGGCGACCTCGATCTGCTGCGGCGACACGCCCAGCGCGGCAGCGCGGTCGCGGTCGATCTTCACCTGGACCGACGGCATGGCGGCATCGAGATCGGAATTGACGTCGACGAAGATGTGCCGGGCCCGCATCTCGTCCATCAGCTTGTCGGAATATTCCTTGAGCTGGTCCAGATCCAGGCCCTGCATGGTGTACTGGTAGGTGGAGCGGGCCTGACGCGCGCCGAGCCGGATGGTGGGCGGATTGACCAGGAAGACATTGACGCCGGGAATGTGCGAGACCTTGGGCCGCAGCTCGCGGATGATGGCGTCGGGGCCGAGCTTGCGTTCGCCCAGCGGCTTGAGCGAGATCATCATCAGCCGCGCCTGGTTGGTGCCGGCCGAGCCATTGGCGCCGTCCATCTCCGCCATTACCCCCCGCACATTGGGGTCCTGGCCCACGATTTTGGCCACTTCCTTGGTATAGGCGGCCATCTGCTCGTAGCTGGTGCCGTTGGCGGCCATCAGATTGGCTTGAAGCCGCCCGGTATCGTCGCTGGGCAGGAAGTCTTCCTGCATCACGCTCATCAGTACGACGCTGGCCACCAGGCTGAGCGCAAAGGCGCCCATGATGATCAGGGAATGCTGCTGGCTCCAGCGCAGCGAGCGGTCATAGGCCGCCTGCACGCGGTTGAAGGTGTTTTCGCTCCAGCGATAGAACATGTTGTGGCTGGTATTGTGCTCGTCGCGCAGCAGGCGGGCGCAGAGCATCGGTGTCAGCGTGATCGAGATGATGCCGGAGAAGATGATCGCCATGATGATGGTGACGGCGAATTCGTGCAGCAGCCGGCCCACGATGCCGCCCATGAAGACGATCGGGATGAACACCGCCGCCAGGCTGATGGTCATGCTGAGGATGGTGAAGCCGATCTCGCTGGAGCCCTTGACCGCGGCCTCGTAAGGCTTCTCGCCCATCTCGATGTGGCGAACGATATTCTCCAGCATCACGATGGCGTCGTCGACCACGAAGCCGACCGACAGCGTCAGCGCCATCAGCGAGAGATTGTCCAGATTGTAGCCCAGCAGCGCCATGCCGGCGAAGGTGGCGATCACCGCGATGGGCAGGGCCAGCGACGGGATGATGGTGGCGCTGACCCGGCGCAGGAAGACGAAGATCACCCCCACAACCAGGACACCGGCGATCAGCAGCGTATCCTGCACATCGGCGATGGAGGCGCGGATCACCTGGCTTCTGTCGAACACCACGTCCAGCTTGACGGACGGCGGCAGGTTGGCCTGGAACTGGGGCAGGATCTTCTTGATGTTGTCGATCACGCCCACCACGTTGGAGCCGGGCTGGCGGAAGACGGCCATCACGATGGCGGGCTGGTTCTTGTACCAGCTCTGGCCGTAAGGATTCTCAAGCCCGTCCACGGCGCGGCCGACATCCTTCAGGCGCACCGGGGCGCCGTTCTGGAAGGCCACGACCTGATTGTTGAATTCGGCCGCATTGTTGAGCTGGCCGCCGGTATGGATGACGGTGGAGCGGGTGGGCCCGTTAAGCGCGCCGGTCGCCAGATTCACATTGGCGGAGGCTACCGCATTGACCAGCGTGTCGATGCCGATCTTGCGGGCGGCCAGGGCGTCGGGATCGGCCTGGATGCGCACGGCATATTTGGCGCTGCCGAACACGCTGACCTGGGCCACGCCTTCGAGCGTGGAGATCTGCCGCGCCAGCAGCGTCTCGGCATATTCGTCCACCGCCGACGGCTTCAGCATGTCCGAACGCATGGTCAGGAACAGGATCGGCAGGTCGGCCGGGTTCACTTTGCGGAAGGTGGGCTGCTGCGGCAGGGTCTTGGGCAGATAGTGCCCGGCCGCGCTGATCGCAGACTGCACGTCCTGGGCGGCGCCATCCAGGCTCCTGTCCAGGCTGAATTGCAGGTTGATGGTTGTCTGACCCTGGACGCTGGTCGAGGTCATCTGGTCGATGCCCTGGATGGTGGAGAACTGGTTCTCCAGGGGCGAAGCGACCGAGGACGCCATGGTATCGGGATCGGCGCCCGGCAGGCTGGCCATCACCGAGATGGTTGGAAAGTCCACATTGGGCAGGTCGGAGACCGGCAGGTTGGAATAGCCATAGGCGCCGAAGATCACCATCGCCGCGACCACCAGCGTGGTCATGACGGGGCGTTCGATAAAAGGCAGCGACAGATTCATCTCAAAGCCTTGGACAGCGGTCAGCCATCATTGTCCGAAGCGTGCTGAACGCGGCGGCGGCCGCTGGTCATCACGCCCTTGCTGCCGGCACTGGCATGCTTTTTCGTCCCGGTGACGCTGACCTTGGCGCCAGGCAGGAGGCGCAGCTGGCCATCCGTGACCACCTCTTCGCCCGCTTTCAGATCACCGACCACCGCGTCGTTGACGCCATCGTCGAATTCCAGTTTCACGGGGCGCTGCTCGGCCACACCGTCCTTCACGACATAGACATAGAGGCCATCGGGGCCGGTATTCACCGCCTCGCGCGGCACCTGGATCGCGTGCGGGATCTGGGCCAGGACCACGGTGGTGTCGATCAGCTGGCCCGGCACGAGCGCCATATCGGCGTTGGCATAGTTGGCGCGAAGTTCAATGGTGCCGGTTGAACCGGCGACGGCGTTGCTGACGAAATTGACGGGCACCTTGATGTCGTCGCCGCCCAGATCGCGCATGTTGAGCGCGATGGTCAGCCCGCCCGGCTTGGCCAGCTGCGCCTGAATGCGCGGCAGGTCGGACTGGGGCAGGGCCAGCGAGATCTTGACCGGCTGGATTTCGTTGATGGTCACCAGCGGATTGGCGGTGGAGATGCCGTTGGTGGTGCTGTTGGAGGAGCTGGAGGAGGTCGAGCTCACCATGTTGCCGGGCTGGATCAGGATCGGGCCGGTCTTGCCGTTCACCGGCGAGCGGATGGTGGTGTATTCCAGGTTCAGCCGCGCGGATTCGACATTGGCCTTGGCTTCCAGATAGGCGGCCTGGGCGTCGTCGAAATCCTGGCCCGCCACCGCATTCTGCGCCTTCAGCCGGCCATAACGTTCCGCCTTGGCCTTGGCCGTGACCATGGAGGCGACCGCATTGTCATAGGCCGCCTGATAGGGACGCGGATCGATCTCGAACAGCGGGTCGCCGGTCTTCACCATCTGGCCTTCCTTGAAGAAGGCCTTGACCAGCTGGCCATTGACGCGGGCGTTGATCTGCACGGTCGAGTTGGCCATCACCGTGCCGATCGTGTGTTCGATCACCGCCATGTCGCGGACCTCGACGGGCGCCACCTTTACGGGCGCGGCCAGGATGCGTTTGGCCTTAGGCGCGCCGCTGTCATGGGTGAAATACCAGAAGCCGCCCAGCACCAGGGCCAGCGCCACACCGCCGATCACATAGGTGCGGGCATGTCCGCCATGGTCCCCATCCAGGCCATCGTCCCGGGTCATCGGGGTCTGCAAGGGGGTCTGAACGTTCATACAATACAATCCCGACACAATTACCCGGCCGCGCACGGCTGGCGGTTCACAGTATACACCCGGCAATCTGCCGCACGGCGGCGGATTGGGGTTCGCTTCCTCGATGCCTTGGTGCTTCCAACCTGTCCGGCAGATGACCGGGCCCTGGCCATTTTTGGCTTTGTTGCCACCGGTTATAGAGCAAAACCCTCTCAATAGTGTGGCGAAAAGTCTTGCGGACAATGCTGCAAGGCCCTGTAAAGACTGGCAAAAGCCGTTAACGTCGACAAAGGCATGACAAGACTGTCAGGCGCTTGTTGCTCCGCAGCAGGACACAAGTTTATAAGCCGCGCGCGTCCCGCTCTTCTCTCATTGATTCTGGTGCCATGGAAATCCGCAATATCGCCATCATCGCGCACGTCGACCATGGCAAGACCACCCTGGTCGACCAGCTGTTGAAACAGTCCGGTTCGGTCCGCGAGAACCAGCAGATGGCCGAACGGGCCATGGACTCCAACGACCAGGAGCGCGAGCGCGGCATCACCATCCTGGCCAAGTGCACCTCGGTGGAATGGAACGGCGTGCGCATCAACACCGTCGATACCCCCGGCCATGCCGATTTTGGCGGCGAGGTCGAGCGCATCCTCTCCATGGTGGATGGCGTGGTCCTTTTGGTGGACGCCGCCGAAAGCGTGATGCCCCAGACCAAGTTCGTGCTTTCCAAGGCGCTGAAGCTGGGTCTGAAGCCCATCGTAGTGATCAACAAGATCGACCGTTCCGACGCCCAGCCCAAGGAAACGCTGGAATCCATCTTCGACCTGTTCCTGTCGCTGGAAGCCAATGACTATCAGCTCGATTTCCATCATCTCTACGCCAGCGGCCGCAATGGCTGGGCGGTGGATGAACTGGAAGACGAGCGCAAGGACCTGACGCCGCTGTTCCGCCGTATCGTGGAGGATGTGCCGCCGCCCAAGCCACAGGCGTTGGCCAGCGAAGATCATCCTTTCAAGATGCTGGTCACCACGCTGGAAGCCGACAACTTCCTGGGCCGCATTCTCACTGGCCGCATCGAATCCGGCGTCATCACCACCGGCCGCAACATCAAGGTGCTGAGCCGCACCGGCGAGGTGATCGAGAAGGCCCGTGTCACCAAGCTTTTGGCCTTCCGCGGCCTCGCCCGCGTGCCGGTCGAGCGCGCCGAAGCGGGCGACATCGTCGCCATCGCCGGCCTTGAAACCGCGACGGTCGCTGACACGCTGTGCGATCTGACGGTGGAGGAGCCGATCCATGCCCAGCCCATCGATCCGCCGACGCTCGCCATGACGCTGGCCGTCAACGATTCTCCGCTTGCCGGCCGCGAAGGCGACAAGGTGCAGAGCCGCGTGATCCGCGAGCGCCTGCTGCGCGAGGCCGAAGGCAATGTCGCGCTCAAGGTGACGGAAACCGGCGAAGGCGCGTTCGAGGTATCGGGGCGCGGCGAACTGCAGCTCGGTGTTTTGATCGAATCCATGCGCCGCGAGGGCTTCGAGCTTTCGATCAGCCGTCCGCGCGTCGTCATGAAGACCGAGAATGGCCAGCGGCTGGAGCCGATTGAGGAAGTCACGGTCGATGTGGACGACGCCTATACCGGCACCGTCATCGAGAAGATTTCCCTGCGCAAGGGCGAAATGGTCGACATGCGGCCCACCGGCGCCGGCAAGACCCGCGTGGTCTTCCATGCCCCGGCGCGCGGCCTGATCGGCTATCACGGCGAATTCCTCACCGACACCCGCGGCACCGGGGTGATGAACCGCATGTTCCTGAATTATGCGCCCCACAAGGGTCCGGTGGGCGGGCGTGTCAATGGCGTGCTGATCTCCACCGAGAATGGCGAGGCCGTGGCTTATGGCCTCTGGTATCTGGAAGAGCGCGGCAAGCTGTTCGTGACCCCGGGCACCAAGGTCTATGAAGGCATGATCATTGGCCAGAACGCCAAGGACAATGACCTGGACGTCAATCCGACCAAGGCCAAGCAACTCAGCAACATTCGCACCACCTCCAAGGACGAGGCGGTGCGCCTGACCCCGATCGTGCCGATGACCCTGGAGCAGGCCATGGCCTATATCCAGGATGATGAGCTGGTCGAGGTGACGCCGCTGAACATCCGCCTGCGCAAGCGCGAGCTTCTTCCGCATCTGCGCAAGCGCGCCAAACAGGCCGCGGACGCCTGACAGCGCGGTTCTTTGGCCTAGCTTTTCTTTGCGAGCATAGCGAGCTTAGAGAAGCTGGCCCCGCTTCGAGCCCGCGTAGCGGGCGAGGGCGGTGCGGTAGCAGCAGCTCCGCTCGACGCTACGCTGCCGCTTGCCCGGCGCGAATCGGGCCTCACCCTGCTCACGCCGCAAAATTCCTCGCGCTGACCTGCCAGGGGCGCCTAACGGGCTGGGGCGGTTTTGCCGAATTGCGGTATGGACGCATCCAGAAAGGCCTGGATGCGGCTAACCATGTCTTGTGTGAAACCCACTTCATCGGC
>DASZVQ010000128.1:0-1633 GCA_035547275.1 Rhizomicrobium sp. | reverse complement strand
GCACAGTATCGGCGCTCATCAGGCGCTCAGAACGAGAACAATCTTGGCCTCTCAGGCAGCACAGACCGCGCGCGCGCAAGCGTGGGCCGATGCCAGTTCCCTGCTGCTGTCGCTTGATGGCCTGCGCTCGGTCATCACCATCTTCAGCCGCGATGGCCGGCTGCTCTATGCCAATGCGCACCTGAACTATCTCTTCCGGTCTTTTCCGCCCTATCAGACCCTGATCGGCAAGACCTATGAGGAATTGATCCGGCTGGAGATCGCGGGCGGCGAAATCGCGCCGGCGGCGCTGGCCGGGGGAACGGCGTGCTTCATCGCCCAGCGGCTCAGCCAGCTGCGGGAAAAGAGCTTCGCGCCACGCGATATTTCCCTGGCCGACCGGCGCGTCGTGGAGATCAAGGCGCGCAGCGGCGCCGACGGCTGCACGGTGCTGCTCTGGGCTGACGTTACCGCCGCCCGCGCCCAGCTGGCGCGGCTTCAGGAAGCGGTAGCGCTCTCGGCGGAAGCTTTTGCCTTCTACGATGCGCACGACCGACTAATCCTGGCCAACGATCTCTACGCCCAGCTTTGCGGGGTCAAAAGCCTGAATGAGTTGATGGGCAAGACTTTCCCGGAAATCGCCGGCATGGTGGCCCATGGCGGCCGGCTGGTCCTGAACGAACCGCCTGAGCAATGGCTGGAGCGCCGTCTGAAGGGCCATCGCGATCCCGTGGGCGCGGTGACCATCCGCACCAGCAGCGGCGAAGCCTATCTGGTGCGCGACCGCGCCAGCCAGGACGGCGGCCGGGTGATGGTCTTCACCGACGTCACCGACCGGGTACGGGCAGAGATCGCGCTGAAAGAGCAGCAGAGCACCTTGGCCGATGCCCACGCCAAGGCGGAACAGCAGAAATCCTATCTCGCCGATCTCGCCGCGCGCCTCGACCAGGCCAGCGCCAAGGTGGACAGCGCCAAGACCACCCTGCTGCGCACCATGGGTCATGAGCTCAAGACACCGCTGAATGCCATTCTCGGCTTCAGCGACCTGATGAGCAGCATGGCCGAGCGCATGAGCCCGGCCCAGATCCGCGAATATGCGGGGCTGGTACATCAAGGCGGACAAAACCTGCTCAAGATCATCAACCAGATCATGGATCTCACCAAGATCTCGGCCGGCCGCTATCAGCTTCATCGCAGCGCCGTGGACGCCGGCGGCCTGATGTGGCAGATGCGCGAAACATTCCTGACCCGCGCCACCGCCCGCAAACTTCACATCGATGCCGACCGTTGTCCGGTCGGCCTGCTCGTCAATGCCGATGAAGTGGTATTGACCGGCATGATCCAGAGCCTGGTCGACAATGCCGTCACTTTCAGCACCGGCAGTCGTATCGAGCTTTCTGTGCGGACCAGAGCAGACAGCGTCATCATGACCGTGGAAGACGATGGCGCCGGCGTCGCGCCCGAGGACCTGGCCCGAATTCAGGAACCTTTCGAGCATGCGGGGCGCAGCGATGGCGCCGATCACGCCAAGGGCGCGGGCCTGGGGCTGACCCTGGTCAAGGCTTTTGCCGAGCTGCATGGCGGCACGTTGGAACTTGAGAGCCGGGCAAGCCAGGGTTTCTCAGCTTCGGTCAGGCTGCCAAGAGCGTTGCCG
>DASZVQ010000127.1:0-26724 GCA_035547275.1 Rhizomicrobium sp. | reverse complement strand
CCATCGAAACCGCCGTCGCATCCATCAAGAAGGGCGCCTATGACTTCATCGAGAAGCCGTTCAAGGCCGATCGTCTTCTGATGGTGGTGGAGCGGGCGCTGGAAGCCGCGCGCCTGCGCCGCGAGGTGCAGGAACTGAAGCTAAAGGCCGGCGACGAGGGCGAGCTGATCGGCAATTCCCCCACCATCACCCAGCTGCGCGTGCTGATCGACAAGATCGCGCCCACCAACAGCCGCGTGCTGATCGCCGGCCCCGCCGGCTCGGGCAAGGAAGTGGCGGCGCGGCTGATTCATGCCCGCTCGCGCCGCGCCGGCAATGCCTTTGTCGCCATCAACTGCGCCACCATGGAGCCGGACCGGCTGGAAGCCGAGTTGTTCGGCGTGGAAAATGCCGACGGTCCGCGCAAGACCGGCCTGTTCGAGCTGGCGCATAACGGCACGCTCTATCTGGACGAAGTGGCCGACATGCCGCTGGAAACGCAAGGCAAGATCCTGCGCGTGCTGATCGACCAGACCTTCACCCGTGTCGGCGGCCAGAACCGCGTGCAGGTCGATGCCCGCGTCATCTGCTCCACCACCCGCGACCTGCGCGCCGAGACCGAAGCCGGCCGTTTCCGCGAGGATCTTTATCACCGGCTAAACGTGGTGCCGGTGCGGGTGCCGTCGCTGGCCGAACGGCGTGACGATATTCCCGTGCTGGTTTCCCATTTCATGAAGCGGCTGTCGGCGGCGGGCGGGCTGCCGGCGCGCCAGATCGGCGACGACGCCATGGCGGTGCTGCAGACCCATGGCTGGCCCGGCAATGTGCGCCAACTGCGCAATATCGTGGAGCGGCTCTTGATCCTGGCCAGCGATGATGTCCATGAGGCGATCACCGCCGATCTTCTGCCGTCCGACCTGGGCTCGGGCGTGGGCGGCAGCAAGAGCGGCGATCTGGTGATTTCGCTGCCGCTGCGCGAGGCGCGCGAGATTTTCGAACGCGATTATCTGATGGCCCAGATCAACCGGTTCGGCGGCAATATCTCGCGCACCGCCGCCTTCATCGGCATGGAGCGTTCGGCGCTGCATCGCAAGCTGAAGTCGCTGGGCGTGGGCTCGGCGCAGGGCATACCGAACTGACAGAACGATGAAAAAATGGTCCGCCGCCCGCGCGCCTGCCGGCCGCATCGCCTATGTCAACGGCCGCTACCTGCCGCACGGCCAGGCGTGCGTGCATATCGAGGACCGCGCCCTGCAGCTGGGTGACGGCATTTATGAAGTCTGCAATGTCATCGGCGGGCGGATGCTGGACGAAGAACCGCATCTGGACCGGATGGAACGGTCCCTGCGCGAACTGGACATGGCCATGCCGATGAGCCGAGGAGCGCTGAAACTGGTGATGCGCGAAATGATTGCCAGGAACCGCCTCGCCGACGGCTTTCTTTACATGCAGGTGACGCGCGGCGCGGTGAAGCGTGACCATATCCCGCCCGCCGATGGCCCGCGGCCCACCCTGATCATGACCATGCGGGCGCAGGATATGGCCGGCCTGTCCAAACGCATGGAGAAGGGCATCGCGGTCTCCACCCAGCCCGACATCCGCTGGGGCCGCTGTGACATAAAGACGGTGCAGCTTCTGCCCAACCTTCTGGCCAAGCAGGCTGCGCGCAAAGCCGGCGCCTTCGAGGCCTGGCTGGTGGACGATGACGGTTATGTCACCGAGGGCTCGTCCACCAATGCCTGGATCGTGGACCAGGACGGCACGGTGATCACCCGCGACCTGTCCAATGCCATCCTGCCCGGCGTCACCCGTCGCATCATTCTGGAGGCCATGGCCCAGGCGCAGATGAAAGTGATTGAACGCAAATTCACGGTGGCCGAAGCCAAGGCGGCCAGGGAAGCCTTCCTGTCCTCGGCGACCGGGGCGGCGGTGCCGGTGGTGGCGATCGACGGTGAGAGGATCGGCGATGGCGCGCCCGGAGCGTTAACGCGGCGCATCCGGGAGCTGTATTTCGACCGGGCCGGACAAAAAAACGCCTGATTCCGCCAATTTTATCTCTTTCGCAATTGCAGCATTGCGCTAGACTGACAGCCAAGGTGACGCGTGAACCCCCGCGCGTCTGAAACAATGGGCGAACCCATGAGCGACAAACAACAGAACCTTCAGGACACGTTCTTAAATGCGGTCCGCAAGAGCAAATCCGCCGTCACCATCTTCCTGGTGAACGGCGTCAAGCTGCAGGGCAATATCACCTGGTTCGACAATTTCTGCGTGCTGCTGCGCCGCGATGGCCAGAGCCAGCTTGTCTACAAGCACGCGATTTCGACCGTGATGCCGATGGGCCCGATCCAGCTTCAGGATGAACCGGCCGAAGGCTGAGTTGAGTCGCGCGTTCGTCATTCACGTCGAACCGAAGAACCGCAGCCGCCCCGACGTGGCGCTGCGGGACGCGGAGGCGCGTCTGGCCGAGGCGGTCGGGCTGACGGCCGCCATCCATCTGGAGGTGGTGGAGGCGCAGATCGCGCCCCTGGCCCGGCCCACGCCCGCAACCCTTCTGGGCAGCGGCAAGGTGGATGAGATCGCCGCCCTGGCCAAGGCCGAAGAACCGGACGTCATCATCGTCAACGCGCATCTCACCCCGGTGCAGCAGCGCAACCTGGAGCGGGCCTGGAACAGCAAGGTTCTGGACCGCACCGCGGTCATCCTGGAGATTTTCGGCGAGCGCGCCGCCACCAAGGAAGGCACGCTGCAGGTCGAGCTGGCGCATCTGATCTATCAGCGCTCGCGGCTGGTGCGCAGCTGGACCCATCTGGAGCGGCAACGCGGCGGCTTCGGCTTCCTGGGCGGCCCGGGCGAAACCCAGATCGAGACCGACCGAAGGCTGATCGGCGAGCGCATCACCGCCATACGCAAAGAGCTGGAGAAGGTCAAGCGCACCCGCAGCCTGGGCCGCCAGGCCCGCAAGAAGGTGCCATTCCCGGTGGTGGCGCTGGTGGGCTACACCAATGCCGGCAAATCGACCCTGTTCAACCGGCTGACCGAATCGGAGGTCCTGGCCAAGGACCTGCTGTTCGCCACCCTGGACCCGACCATGCGGGGCGTGAAGCTGCCCCATGGGACAAAGATCATCCTGTCCGACACGGTGGGCTTCATCGCCGACCTGCCGACCGAGCTGGTCGCCGCTTTCCGTGCCACCCTGGAGGAAGTGCTGGAGGCCGATGTCATCGCCCATGTCCGCGACTGCGCCCATGACGAAAGCGCCGCCCAGAAGGCCGATGTGCTGAAGGTGCTGGAGGAGTTGGGCGTGCCGCCCGACCGCCCCATGCTGGAGGTGCTGAACAAGATCGACCTGCTGGAGCCCGGGCAGCGGGCCGGGCTGCTGGCCCGCAATGACGTAAAAGCCAACGGAGAGAGCCCCGTCGCCGTTTCGGCCGTCACGGGCGAAGGGATTCCCGCGCTGCTGGCGGCTTTTGAGCGCGGCGTAACGCGTGACAACATCACCCTGACCCTGAAGCTGGATGCCAGCGACGGCGGCGCGCTGGCCTTTGCCTATCGCCACGCCCAGGTGCTGGAGCGCCGCGACCGGGGCAGCAAAATCCGCCTGTCCCTGCGCATCCATCCCGATGATCTGGGCCGGTTCGAGAACCGATTTCCTCGAAAAATCGTGGTAGAGCAGGGTGCTATCGCCTGATCTTTAGGTCAGGTTTGAGCCTTTTCGGCCACCTTGGCCCTTTGCCAAAGGTCTTCCATTTCCTCCAGGCCGGCCTGGCCCATACGGTCGCCCAGCGCCTCTTCGATGAAATGGAAGCGCCGGGTGAATTTGTCGTTGGACCGGCGTAGCGCTGCTTCAGGGTCTACTTTCAGATGCCGCGCCAAGTTCGCGACAACAAACAGCAAATCGCCAATCTCGTCCTCGCGCGCGTCCTGGGTCTGGGCATCCAGCACCTCGCGGGCTTCCTCGGCGATCTTGTCCAGCACATGGGCGGGATCGTCCCAGTCAAAGCCCACGGTCGAGGCCCGGCGCTGCAGCTTCTCGGCCCGGGTCAGCGCGGGCAGGGCACTGGCAACATCATCCAGGATGCTGGTCTGACCGCTGGCGGCGCGTTCGCGGGCCTTGAGCTTCTCCCAGAAGTCCTTCTGGCTGGCGGCATCCGCCTTGGCCTGCTCGTCGCCAAAGACGTGGGGATGGCGGCGGATCATCTTGGCGGTGACGGCCTCGACCACGGCGCCGAAATCGAAGCGGCCTTCCTCTTCGGCCATGCGGGCATGGAACACGACCTGGAACAATAGGTCGCCCAATTCGCCGGGCAGAGCCTGGAAGTCGCGGTCGGCGATGGCCGAGGCGACCTCATAGGCCTCCTCGATGGTATAGGGCGCGATGGTGTCAAAGGTCTGGACCTTGTCCCAGGGACAAAATTCACGCAGCCGTTTCATGACCTCCAGCAACACATTGATATCGCGGGAGGGCTTCAGATCATCGGTCATGCCGTCAGTTAGGCGGGCGCACATGGCGCGGGCAAGGCCGGAGTGACCGCTCTCACAGCTATTTCGGCAAGGCCTTCCAAGGCGCGATTCGGTATCTAGTTTGTGCGGGGCGGACCCAGGACCGGGGCAAGCCCAAACCGGGCCCACATCAGCTTTGGCGATTATATACTTGACGTACTGATTAACTGCGGCTAACATTCCTGCATATTCTGGGATTTGCTGCTATGACACTGAATTTAAAAGCAAAAATATATACCGACGAGAACGCCGCCCGCGAGCATTTGGAGCACATCCAATGGCCGGAAGGCCCGATCTGCCCTCATTGTGGCGCAATAAACGAAGCCACCCTTTTGCAGGGCAAATCCACCCGTCCAGGCGTCTGGAAGTGCCGTCCCTGCCAGAAGCCTTTCAGCGTCACCGTGGGCACCGTTTTTGAGCGCAGCAAAATCCCCCTGACCAAGTGGCTGCTGGCCACCGAACTGCTCACAAGCTCCAAGAAAGGCATTTCCAGCCATCAACTGCACCGCATGTTGGGCGTGACGTACAAGACCGCATGGTTCATGTCTCACCGTATCCGCGAGGCCTTCCTGCCCGATGAGAACGAAGGCCCGCTAGGCGGCGAGGGGCAGGTTGTCCAGGCCGATGAAACCGAGCTTGGGAAGTCCAATAAGTCCCGCTCCAAGGGCCGCAAGAGCAACCTCAAGTTCGTGTCCTTGGTCGAGCGTGGTGGCAAGGTCCGCTCCCGCAAGATCACTGGCGCGGATCGTCCCATCGGCATGGATATTACTGAGGCGCTTTATGCCAACGTTGATCCTGCCAGCGTCCTGCACACCGACGGTGCCAAGCACTACAAGTATACCAAGTTCAATCTCACCCACGAAGCGGTTGACCATAACAAGCAGTTCGTGCGCGACGGCAAGTTGGCTGGTCGTGTCCACACCAATAATGCGGAGGGCTATTTCAGCATCTTCAAGCGTGGCCTTGTTGGCACTTACCAGCATATGAGCGAACAGCACCTCTCGCGTTATCTCGCAGAATTTGACTTCCGCATGAACCATCGCGCCAAGCTGGGCTATACCGATGACATGCGCGCCGTGAAGGCGTTGGAAGGCATCAAGGGCAAGCGTTTGACATATCGGCGGACTAACGCAGCCTAAGACAATCCGTCAGCAGGCAATGGCCTTTATCCGTTGGCGCAAGGCCAGAGGATATATAGTTACGCCTTTCCGCCGCCTGCCTTGGAAGAAGTGGCCTTGGCGCTACCGCGACTCGCCTTAGGCTTTGTCTTGGGCGTGAAGGGCTTTGGCGGGGTTTTCAGCATCCTGGCGAGGACTGCATCGCGAGAATTGTCGGGAGCCTTGGACATGGTTAGAGAACCAATTCAAATACCACCAACCGACGTATCACAAGAGCATTGTGACTTCTACCTCGGCAACTACATGAGGGCTTTTAACCAGCTTGAAATCCAATTGATGGGCTTGTTTACAAAACTGTTGGATGCTCCGGATCAAGCCGCCCATATAGTTTTTCATTCGGGCATTAACGCTCAAACGATGCGAGAGATAATTGTGGCTCTTGCTCGGCTGAGGCTTGGCGATTCTGATTTCCGAAAAGTTGAAAGCCTTATGCTTGGTGCCGTGAAAAAAGCCGTCACAAAGAGGAACAGGCTAGTCCACGGCCAATGGCAATTGGCACTAAAAATGAAACCCAAACAGGATGGTCAGCCGCCCATTGCCGAAACGGCTAGCTGGCAACGGTTATATGTGCCCACTGATCCATATGTTTATCAACAGATGTTTGGAAAGCCGCCGAACGCGAAAGTGCGCGCTGCACACGTCTTTTCCATAAAAGACATTCAAAATGCCGCCCAGGATACTGCCGACCTAGCAGCACGGATTAAGAATCTTCTGGAAGGATTGGTGCTTCGACCTTACATCCCGCCGCAACCAGTATTTTGATAACGATTGTGCGTAGTGCATCGGGGGCGAGATTTTGGCTAAGCCCATCTCCGATTTCCTCCCAAAGCACATTCGCGGCTTCCGTGATTCCTTCTGGTCTGATCACCGTTTCCACGGTGCCCTCCAAACGGGCGCCGACCCATACGAAAAGTGAGGCGACAGCATACGGGTCGGTACCCGGTGCCTTGGCGCACAGCCTGGAAAGTAGGGGGTTAGAATCCCTCTAAATCGGGCAGTACGTCAAATATACTATCACCTCAGCTTTTCGTATAAGTAATATTATGGGAAATTATATCCTGGGTTCGCCGCCATGGCCTGGCCAGTGGTCAGTCCGGCGGTGCGCAGTTCGGCGCGCGCGGCCTCGAACTGGGCGTGGAACGCGGGATTCTCCAGCATCAGCATCGCCAGCTCGGTGCCCAGCACATGGCTGGCTTCGATGTCGGACGGATAATGGGCGCCACAGACCACGCGGCTATAGGCATAGTCCTGGGCCCGCGCCAGGATCGCCTGGGCCTTCTCGGGCATCAGCGCCGCCAGAATGAAGCCGGTGGAATAGCTCAGGGTTGCATGCCCGCTGGGATAAGACGTTAACGGCGCGGCATTGGGCTTGTAGTCGCAAGCCACCAGTTTGGGATCGATCGCCCAGGGCCGGTTGCGCAGGAAATAGCGCTTGGCGATATTGGCGGTGACGGACTGGTCGTTCTCGACCTCGGCGATGAGCTTGGCCGTCAGCGGCAGCTTGCCAAGATTGAACTGCGGCCCCAGCACGCTGTCGAACAGCTCCACGCTCTCATGCTTGTCGTCCCATTCGGCGCTGGCGCGGCGCGCGGCGCTGCGGTTGTGATAGACCCGTTCGACCTCCGCCAGATCGGCCTTTTGCAGGTCCGAACCGTCCTTGTAAGGCGGCGGCAGAAGCCGCGCGGGATCGACCTGCTCCGGCGTCAGGATCTGCAAGGTCCGATGATGTTCGGACTTCGGCGCGGCAGCCAGGTCGGCGGCGCCCGCGGGCATCGACAGGAACATCGTCGCGGCAAGCAACGCCAGAACGGAAACGGTGCGGTTCATCTTCACGGCCTCATCACGCCCACGGCCGTTGCACCATTGGCGGATCAGCTCTTCAAGTGAAGGTCGCGCGACAGTTCTGAATCCAAATCGTGATGGCTGGGACCATCCGCCTGTCCGCGCAGCGCAATTCCCACGCGCGCGAACCCGCGAGCGGACGGGTTGATAATTTCCAATGTTTACGAACCGCCCTGCCCTAGGACGGATGCGAATATCACCTGGGAATTTTTGTCCGGATGCGATCCCACAACGCCACGCATTTGGTGTCTTCCATCATGAAAGCGGTGGAGTCATGGCCGCGCATATGCATGGTGGCGGCGGCACGCTCGATCGCCAGCGCCAAGCGGTCATAAAGCGCCTTGAGTTCGGCAACCTCTTCGCAGTCGCGCACGGCCTTGCTCATGGCTCAACTATAGCACCCTGAAGCGGATTTGCGACCCCGATCCGCGGGGAACTTCATCCCTGGCGCTCGGCAGCGGCAGGCTTGGTGATGACCGTGAAATCCTTCAGCCGCTCGATCGCCGGAGCATAATTCGGCTCGATCTCCAGCACCTTCTTGAAGTCGTAATAGGCCTCCTTGTACTGGCCCGACATCTCTTCGGCGATGGCGCGGTCATAATAGCCGATAAGCGGGAAACTCATTCCCAGATCCAGGCCCTTGTTGATTTCCTCCAAGGCGTCGGGATAACGCCGCTGCTTGATCAGGATCGAGCCCAGATTGACATGCGCGTCTCCCAGATTCTCGTTCAGCGAGATGGCCATGTGAAAATCGTCGGCCGCTTTCTCGCCATGGCCGAGCTGATCCAGCATCACGCCGCGATTGTCGTAGGTGGCGGCCCGGTCCTTGGGCGTCAGCGGATCTTCCTTGAGCGCCATGTCGCAAACGCTCACTCCGTCAAAGGGATCGACCCCAGCCTTGGCATAGGTGAAGCAGTCATGGGCATAGCCCCGGCCCATGCTCACGATGGTCTGGCCGCCGGCCGGATTTGAGACCAGCAGAACGCCGAAAGACGCCACGAAAAAGAAGAGATGCTGAACTCTCATTTCCGACCTCCGGAAAGAAAAGTTGCCGGTGGATATTACACCATTTTTTGCCGCATGGGACGGGGCATCGGGGCAGTTGTGTTAGCGCTATAAAGCAGACATTATTTTGAATAACGAAAACATGGGTTTGGGGAGTGAAACGAATGAAATCTCGCAATATTCTTCTAGGGGCGGGCGCCCTCGTCCTGGGCCTGATGCCCGCCCTGGCGCAGGACGCCGCCCCGAAGATCTGGTGGAGCTGGTCGCCCAAATCGACCAACACCTCGCCCTGGAAGGCGCCCAACAAGCCGATCTGGCGGCTCAATGAAATCCTGGCCGACCACAAGGGCAAGGCCGATTGGGACCAGCCCATCGTCCGCGACCAGGACTATGCGGCCGACTATATTTCGATGGGGGCCGGCCAAAAGACCAGGCCGCAGTTCTGGGCCGACGACCGCATCTTCTGGTACATCGCCAGCGGCCAGATCCGTTTCCATATCGAAGGCCAGGAGCCGTTCGTGGCCTCCAAGGGCTTCCTGGTACAGGTGCCCTATCGCAACATCTACTGGATGGAGACGGTGGGCGAGGAGCCCAGCGTGCGGCTGGAAGTGATCCGCAACAACCGCACCCCGCTTTATCCCGCCACCCAGCATGATGCCGGCCCCGCGCCTGCGGCGCCCCCGGGCAAGGAATATGTGCTGGCCAGCTATCGCACGCCGCCGGACAAATATGACGACAAGAACCGGCCTTATCTGGACTTCTGGGGCGATTATGTGAAGCGGCCGCCGGTGCGGGGCGACAGCGCCTTTGTCTCGGACACGACCAACTTCATGAATGTGATCCGCGGCCATGGCACGCCGACACCGCCCGACAGCAACAAGGGTCACTTTCATATCGACTATAACGAGTTCTGGGTGATCGCCGAGGGCACCGTCGACTACAAGATGGAAGGCATGCCGGTCTTCACCGCCAATGTCGGCGATGTGGTCTATGCGCCGCAGGGCCACTGGCACCGGGCGAGCTGGGCGGGCACCGGCATGTCCACCCGCATCGCCATCAATCCCCGCCCCTATGGCATGCACAATTTCGATCCGGAGTCGGGAGCCAGACAGTAACATCCGACGCCGTTACGGGATGAAAGGGCCGGCGGCCATGCCGGCCCTTTTGTTTGGAGGAAGGAAGAAACGACCAGAATTCTCTCCGCACCCCCTGCTGCTCCCTGCTGTGCTGGTCCTCGATGGCGCTGAGCCCGCCACCGAAAAACACATGAGCATCAGATCGTTTTCCGATTGACGATGTCGAGGGCGACATCGGTGATCATGTCTTCCTGGCCGCCCACCATGCCGCGGCGCCCCAGCTCGACCAGGATGGCGCGCACATCCAGGTGATGATCCTGTGCCGCCTTTTCGGCGTGGCGCAGGAAGGACGAATAGACGCCGGCATAACCCAGCGACAGGGTCTCCCGGTCCACCCGGACGGGACGATCCTGCAGCGGCCGCACCAGCTCTTCCGCCGCATCCATCAATGCGAAGAGATCGCAACCATGGCGCCAGCCCTTGCGATTGGCGGCAGCGATGAACACTTCCAGCGGCGCATTGCCCGCCCCGGCCCCCATGCCCGCCAGCGAGGCGTCAATGCGCCTGGCGCCGGTCTGGGCGGCGACGATGGAATTGGCCACGCCCAGCGACAGGTTGTGATGGGCATGCACGCCGCGTTCGGTCTTTGGGTTCAACACCTTGTCGTACGCTTGCAGCCGCGTCCGATAGCCGTCCATGTCCAGCGCGCCGCCGCTGTCGGTGACATAGACGCAATGGGCGCCATATTCCTCCATCAACCTGGCCTGACGGGCGAGCGGCTCGGGCTCGCTCATATGGCTCATCATCAGGAAGCCGGCCACGTCCATGCCGATCTGGCGGGCAAAGCCGATATGCTGCCGGGCGATGTCGGCCTCGGTGCAATGGGTGGCGATGCGCACCGACGTCACGCCCAGATCATGGGCGCGGTGCAGATCTTCCACCGTGCCGATGCCCGGCAGCAACAGCGTGGTGAGACGGGCTTTGCGGACAACCTTCCCCGCGGCCCTGATCCACTCCCAGTCGGTGTGCGCGCCAAAACCGTAATTGAAGGAGGAACCATTCAGGCCGTCGCCATGCGAGACCTCGATGGCGTCGACACCGGCATCATCGAGCGCCCTGGCAATCGCGCAGACCTGATCGACGCTGTATCTGTGCCGGATGGAATGCATGCCGTCGCGCAAGGTGACATCCTGGATGTAAAGCCGGTCGGTCTGGGGGTTGAACATGGTCAACCCGCCCGCTCGTCAAGCCGGCGCAGGGCGATCTTCTCGCCCGTGGCCAATGCCGCCGACGTCATGATGTCGAGATTGCCGGCATAGGTCGGCAGATAATGCGCCGCGCCCTCCACCTCCAGAAAGACGCTGGTTTTGAGGCCCTCGAATGTACCCAGACCGGGAATGAAGACCGGATTGTTGGAGCCGAAACGCTCGAACTGAACCGCCTGTTTCAGCCGATAGCCCGGCACATAGGCCTGCACCCTTGCCACCATGGCGTTCACGGCGGCCTCTATCCGGGCCTCGTCAGCGCCGGAAGACAAGGTGAAGACCGTGTCGCGCATGATCATGGGTGGTTCGGCCGGATTGAGAATGATGATGGCCTTGCCCTTGTCCGCGCCGCCGACCTTCTCGATGCCGCGCGCCGTGGTCTGGGTGAATTCATCGATATTGGCGCGGGTGCCGGGTCCCGCCGATTTCGACGCGATAGAGGCCACGATCTCGGCATAATTTACGCGCGCGACCTGGGACACCGCTGCGACGATGGGGATGGTGGCCTGGCCGCCGCAGGTCACCATGTTCACATTGGCACATTCCAGATGATCGTCGCCATTCACCGCCGGGACGATATAGGGCCCGATCGCCGCCGGTGTCAGGTCGATCATGACCTTTCCCGCGGCCGCGCATGCGGCGCTGTTCTTCTGGTGCGCTGACGCGCTGGTGGCGTCGAAAACGATGACGATGTCGTTCCACTCCGGCATACGGCTCAGGCCATCGATCCCCTCATGGGTGACCGGCACGCCGAGCCTGGCGGCGCGCTTAAGGCCGTCGCTGTCTGGATCGATGCCGGCAAGCGCGCCCATCTCCAGCCGCCCGGACATGCGCATGATCTTGATCATCAGATCGGTGCCGATATTGCCCGATCCGATGATGGCAATCTTGAGTTTGGGTGTGGTTGTCGCCATGGCGCGTCTCGAACGCACTCTGGTCCGGCGCGGCGCAAATGCAAAACATGCGACCGGCGCCACTCTCACCTGATGAGAATGCGACACGCCCATGGAACAGCAAAAAGCAAGCCTCCCGTCCTACGACGCGCTGCCTTTGAGAGTCAGTCCGGCAGGCCGAAGACATAGAGCACATTGCCGGTGGGAGCGCGGTGCACTTCATCCAGCAAGGTTGATGGCTTCTGCTGCGGGCTGCCGCCGCCAAGACCGGAGCAGACAGCGATATACTGCTTGCCATCCAGACTGAAGGTAACAGGATAACCCTGCACCGTATTGCCCAGCCTTATCTGCCACAAAACCTTGCCGGTCTTGACATCCACCGCCTTGAAATAGCGGTTGAAGTCGCCCACGAAGGCGACGCCGCCGGCGGTGGACACCACCGCGCTCAGGAACGGCACGCGCTGCTGCCAGGTCCAGACTTCCTTCATGTCGGAGGTGCGATAGGCCGACAGCCGGCCCATGTTCTGGTGCGTGCCCGGCATGAAGAAGAACTTCTGGGAGGCCGCGGTGCCGCCGCCGCCCAGCTTCATGTCCACGTCATGGCCCTGGATCATCACGCAGCTCTGGCTCTCCGGAATGATCAGGAGATCGTCGGGCTGATCATAGCTGGTGGCCTGCCAGTCATGCCCGCCTTCGGGACCCGGACAGGACGACAGCCACTGATTGGTCTTCTGATCGATAATGTCCTGGCGATAGGTGACCCGACCGGTCTTGTGGTCGATGTTGGAGAAGACGTTCTGGAAGATCGTCTCCTTGGCGGCCAGGAACTTGCCGGTGACGCGATCCAGCTTCCACAGAATGCCGGGCTTTCCGATGGTCATCAGCGTCTTCTGGTCGCCATGATTGATCAGCACCCGTTCGAACACTTCATCCAGGTCCAGCGATTCACCCGGGGCGTGCTGGAAATACCATTTCAGCTTGCCGGTATCGGGATCGAGCGCCAGGGTCGACGACGAATAAAGCGTCGCCGCGCCATAGGTCTTGCGGCTGGCGCGGAACCAGGGCTTGGTCTGGGCCACGCCCCAATAGGTCGTGTTCAGATCGGGATCGTAGGTGCCCGCGATCCAGGTGTCACCGCCGCCGCGCAAGAGATTGGGCAGACCGTTCCAGGTATCGCCGCCGGGCTCGCCTTCCAGCGCCGTGGTGTGGAATCTCCACGCCGGCTTGCCGGTGTCGGCGTCGAAGGCCGAGATGTAGCAATTGTTTTCAGAATAATTATCGCAGCCCGTCATCCCCGTCAGCACCTTGCCGCGCATCACCATCACGCCGCCGGTGGCGGAGTTGTCGGGATTGCCCAGCGTCTGTTCCCACACGATCTTGCCGGTGCGCGCGTCCAGGGCATGGATCTTGGCATCGGTGGTCGCGACAAACACCTTGTCGTGATAGACGGCCAGGCTGCGCGTGCCGCCATAGGCGATTCTGGAAACCGGCCCAATGCGGTTTTCCCAGATCAGCTCGCCAGTCCTGGCATCCAGCGCCTGCACCGTGTTGGAGGTGTTGGACAGGAACATCACCCCGGAATGGATGATGGGCGTCACCTGGCTGGCGCCGCCCTCGTTCATGTTCCAGGCCCATTTCAGGGTCAGGCTTTTGACATTCCTGGGTGTGATCTGCTTGAGCGGCGAGAAGCTCCAGCCGGCATAGTTGCGCCGGTACATCAGCCACTCGCCATCCGAAGGATGCTTGAGCATCTCGTCGGTGACATCGACATAATTCTTCACCGTGCCGGTCACATCCAGGCCATGGCCGACCGGCGGGGCAAATTGGTCAGCAAGCGCCTGCATCGCATCCATCTTGCCCATGGCCGGCGGCTTGATCGCATCGGCGATGACCTTGCCATCGGCGATCGAAGATACCTTCACATCGGTGTTCTTGCTGAAAGTGGCGGCGCCCGCCTTGGCGCCATTGGCCCAGAGCAGATAGGCCGTGATGTTGGTGTACTGATCCTCGCTCAGGCTGCCGGGCGCCCCCGCCGGCATGGAAGCAGCGATGAAGTTGTAAAGGTCCTTGGTGGATTTGCCGCCAAAACTGGTCATGAAGCCGTTGCCGCCCAGGGCCGGGGCATCGCCGCCGCCGGCGAGATTGGCGCGATGGCAACCACCGCAGCTTAGCGCATAGGCGGAATGGCCGGCATTGGCCTGTTCCTGGGTGAACACGCCCTGCGACTGCGCCACGGCGCGCGGCGCAAACAGCGTTGCGGTGCCAAGCGCCAGCAGCGCGGCGGTGCCGGTCAGGAATTTCGCGGAACGCTTCATCTACTTTGTTCCCTCCAGCCAGCCCTGCACATTGCCATCCGGCGCCTTTTCGCTGTCGATCCGGACATAGATCGCCTGCTTTCTCAGGGCGGCGAGCTGATCGCTGCTGAGTTTGACCGAGCCGGAGAAATGCCCGCTGGTGGCGTGATCGGCGGTCAGGCTGCCGATGGCATCGCCCGGCACGCCCTTGGCCAAGCCGATGCGCACCGAGCCGCCGGTAGCCGGCGAGGTGAAATTGGAAAAGCTGCCGCTCACGTTCAACGTGCTGCCATCCAGGGTGGCGCTGGCATTGCCGATGCTGTCGATGACGACGGCGCGGTTGGAAGCGTCGAACGGCACCGGGTCCAGTTCGGCATCATAGCCAGCCGCAATAGCCGGCTCAGCCAACAACAGCGCCATGGCGGCGCAGAAAAACATTCCCGACTGGCGTGACATCGCCCCCTGCCCCTTCGTCTTAATCCACCGGCGGCAGCCGGATTCCGATCACATCGCGCAGGTAATTGATGTTGTGGGCGATGTAATCGTCCACTGCCAGCTTCATGTTGCCGCCGATGGCGTCGAAACCGTCATCGCCCTTGCGCGGGCCGTCCACATCGAACACCGCCCAACCCTTAAAGTGCCGTTCGCGCAGCAGCTTGAAGAGCGCCGGGAAGTCGACGCCGCCCCCGCCCAGATTGTGATAGACGCTGGCCTGGGCATGCATTTCTGGTGTCGGCGTCTGGGTGTTGCCGCGATATTTCGCGTAGGTGTCCTTGAGATGGACTTCCGCCACGCGCGGGAAATAGTCAGAAATGATCTTGACCGGATCACCGCCGCCCAAGGTCAGATGACCAGTGTCGGCGGTCAGCCAGACATATCTGGGATCGGTCAGCTCCATCATCCGGCGCATCTCATGCTCGCGCTCCAAAGGCCCCCAGATATGCGGATGCGGCGCCAGGCGCACGCCCATGGCCAGGGTCTGGCGGCCAAGTTCGTTCAACGTGTCGGACAGCCGCTTCAGCTGGTCGTCGCTGGGACCCCCGGCCGGCCGCTGGCCCATATTGATCTTCCAGTGATCACTGCCCATCGGCACCAGAAAATCGCGGCAAAAGGCGACATGATCGGCGATGGTTTTGGGGATTTTGTCGGGATCGATGAAGTTGGTGGACTGACCCTTCTCGCCGTTCGAGCAGTCGATGAAGGTAATGTTGTACTGGTCGCAGATCGCCTTCAGCGCGGCGGGATTGGCGCGGTATTCGTCGATACCGTTCGCATAGGGCTCGATGCCCTGCAGGCCCACCTGCGCGATATGCTTGATCGCCTGCGCGGTGCTGTAGACCTTGGTGGCGCCCACACCGGCCTCGCCCCAGATGGAACCGGTGGTGCCGAACAGGATGTCGGGATTTTCCGGATCGAGTGGCTGGTGCTTGATGGTCTTGCCGAACAGTTCGGTGGTGTGCAGTGCGCTCGCGGTGACCGCGACGGCAGCCGCGCCAAGAATGAAATGGCGCCGCTGAAATCCCATGCTCATGAAACGCTACCCTTCGAAACAACAGGACTGACGTTTGGGCGCGACTGACAGTAAGTCAAGAGGCGGCGCTGCGGCCAATGCGGCAGCATTTCTATTGCGACGCAACAAGCGATGCCACGCCAGTTCCGTCGCATTTACAGCCTTGGACAAAGGTGAGACTTTATCAGCCGGCGCGCGCTGCGACGCGCGGCGAAAACAACAATCCAGGGCGCGACACGGGCTGAAGAAGGGAAAGACCATGCGGATTTCAGCGAAGAGGACGCTTGGCTGCCTTGTGGCCATGGGCCTTTTACCGCCCACGCTGGCGCTGGGGGATGCCTGGTATGCCTGGTCGCCCAAGCCCGACAGGCTGCCCTCCTACGGTCAGAACAGGCCGGTGACGCATCTGAAAGCGGTGCTGGCCAGGCACAAGGGCCAGGCGCGCTGGAGCGAACAGGTGATCCTGGACAAGCGCTATGACGCCAAATGGATTCAGGCGGCGCCGGGCGACAAGACGCCGGTGCAATATTACGGCGACGATCGGGTCTTCTGGGTCGTATGGGGCGGCCAGATCCGTTTCACCATCCAGGGGCAGCAACCCTTTGTGGCGACCAAGGGCTTTCTGGTGCAGGTGCCACAGCGCGTGCGCTATTCCATGGAGACGATCGGCAGCGAGCCGTCTTTGCGCTTTGAGGTCACCCATGCCGGCATCAAGCCCAGCTATCCCGCCGATGACGGCAGGCCCAAGCCGCCGCAGGCCGGCAGCGACTATATCAAGATCAGCACGCCCACCCAGCCCGACAAATACGATTCCGTGAACCGGCCCTACCGCGACTTTTTCAAGGAGGTGGTGGCGGCCGATCCGGTGAAGAATCCGCCCGACCACCTGGTGATGGCCGATGAAGCCAATATGGCCAACATCATCCGCGGACCGGGCGTGGCCACGCCACCGGACAGCAACAAGGGCCACTTCCATATCGGCCATGAAGAATTCTGGTTCATCCTGGAAGGCAAGTGCGATTACCTGATCGAACAGGCCGGCCTTTTCACTGCCGACACCGGCGATGTCGTCTTTGTGCCGGCGGGCCGCTTCCATCGCGCCAGCTGGGCCAAGGGCCAGACCGACACACGGCTGTCGTTCAATGTGAGTCCCCTGCTGTTCCACAATTTCGCCGAAGACGCGGACGGCAGGCAGTGAGGAAAGCGAAAATGAAAAACACGTCCAAACGCGCTGCCTGCCTGCTGGCTCTTTTGGCGGTTCCCGCGCTGGCCCCGCTTGGATTTGCCCAAGATCGCAAGGTCTATATGTCCTGGGCGCCGAAAGAAGCGCCGGTGCCTTATATCGCGCCCAACAAGCCGGTGACGCGGCTGGACCAGGTGCTGGCCAAACACGCGGGTCAGAAAAACTGGACCGAAGATGTGATCGAGACCCCGCGCTATAGCGCCAAATGGATTCAGATGGCGCCGGGCGAGAAGACCCGCACCCAATTCTATGGCGACGACCGCACCATCTGGGTGGTGTGGGGCGGCAAGATCCGCTTCACCATCAAGGGCCAGCAGCCCTTCGTGGCCAGCAAGGGTTTTCTGGTCGAGGTGCCGCTGCGCGTGCCTTACAGCATGGAGACGGTGGGTGATGAACCATCCCTGCGTTTCGAGGTCACCCGGGGCGGTCACATATTGCCGTCCTATCCGGTGGACAGCCGCGCCGATTTTGGCGCCCCGCCTCCACCCAGGGATGGCCAGCATTATGTGAAGGTGAGCTATCCGACAGAGCCGGTTGGCGGCGGCATGGGCAGCTATGACGACAAGAACCAGCCCTATCTGGATTTCATGAAGGATTATGTTGAGGCCGATCCCACCGCCAAGGGCAAAGGCCGCCTGCACTTCTTTGTCGCTGACGCCGACAACCAGGCCGCCATCATCCGCGGCCAGGGCCAGCCGATCCCGCCCGACAGCAACAAGGGCCATTTCCATATCGGAAATGATGAGTTCTGGTTCGTCCTGGAAGGCAAGATCGCCTATCAGATCGAAGGCATCGGCCTGATCGTGGCCCAGGCCGGCGATGTGGTGCTGGTGCCGCCGAACCGCTGGCATCGCGCCAGCTTCGCCCCCGGACAGGTCGACACGCGGCTGGCTTTCAACCGCAGTCCGACCATGCTGCACAACTATGCCGAAGACGCGAACGGAACCCAGTGATCAGAAACTGACGACCATTCCGTCATAAGCCGGCTCGACGCCAGCCGGCAGTTCGCGCTTCAGCGTCTCATAATCCATATCGACATGCATATTGGTCAGGATGGCGCGCCTGGGTCTGACCCGCGCGATCCATTCCAGGGTGCGTTCCAGATGGGCATGAGACGGATGGGGCGTGTAACGCAAGGCATCCACGATCCAGCATTCCACGCCTTCCAACGCCGCGAAAGCATCGTCATCCAGCGCATCGGCGTCGGGTGAATAGGCGAGCGGTCCGAAGCGGTAGCCCAGGCTGCGGATGCGGCCGTGGCGCTGACCGAAGGCCAGAACCGGCACCGCGCCTCCCGGCCCCATCAGTTCAAAGGGCGCGAAGGGCTCAGGAATTTCACGGGCATTGAGAATGGGTGGATAATCGCTTCCCGGCGGTGTCAGAAAACAATAGCCGAATTTGAGCATCACCCCTTCCAGACCGCGCTCGTCGCTCCACAGATCGAGCCGACGCTTCATGTTCAAGGTAATGACGCGAAGATCGTCCATGCCATGCAGCTGGTCGGCATGGTCGTGGGTGATCAGCACCGCATCCAGCCGGCCCACTTTCGCGGCCAACAGCTGTTCGCGCATGTCCGGCGCGGTATCCACCAGCACCCGGGTTTCGCCTTCCGGTCCGCGCTGTGTCACAAGGATTGAACAGCGCAACCGCCGGTTTTTGGGGTTTTCCGGATCGCACACGCCCCAGAAGGGCGCGCCCTCACCCAGCCGCGGCACGCCACCAGATGAGCCGCAGCCCAGAATGCGCACCTCCAGCGTCATGCGGGCCGCCGCACCTTGGAAAAGAGGCGGAAGAAATTGTCCGTCGTCGCGGCCGCCAGTTCTTCCGGCGGCACACCTTTCAGCTCCGCCAGCATTCTCGCGGTATGCACGACAAAAGCCGGCTCGTTGGTCTTGCCCCGATGCGGCACCGGCGCCAGGAACGGCGCATCAGTTTCCACCAGCAGGCGTTCCAGCGGCACTGTCCTGATCACGTCGCGCAACGGGCCCGAATTCTTGAAGGTGGCGATGCCGGATACCGAGATGTAAAGCCCAAGCGCCAGCGCGGCATCAGCCAGCCTCTGCGTGCCGGTGAAACAATGGATCAGGCCGGTGAAGGCCCCCTTCCCCATCTCGTCGCGCAGGATGTCGATGGTGTCATCATCGGCGTCGCGGGTATGGACGATCAGCGGCAGGCCGGTCTTGCGCGCCGCGGCAATATGAAAGCGGAAATTGGCCTGCTGCGGCTGGCGCGGCGAATGTTCATAATAATAGTCCAGCCCCGTCTCGCCGATCCCCACCACCTTGGGATGGGCCGCCTCCTTCACCAGCGCCGCCTCGCCGTCCAGCAGTTCCTTTTCGGACTCATGGGGATGCACACCCACGCTGCACCAGATATCGGGAAATTTCTCGGCCACTGCCTTCACGCCAGGAAAGCGCTTCAGCTCGGTGCCGATGGAAACACAGACGCCGACGCCGGCGGCCTTGGCGCGCTCGACCACGGCCTCCACCTGCCCGGCATAGTCGGGAAAATCCAGATGGCAATGACTGTCGACCAGCATCAGAGTGCTCCGCTGCGCGCCGTGCGCGACAGATCGCGCGCCGCGGTGAGAATGGTCTGGCGCGGTTCCAGATGAAGACCGGTGGCGCGGCCAAAGCCCTGTTCGATCCGCTCACGCAGCAGCACCCAGCGCTCCAGTCCGGCAGCGCCGGAATGGGCCTTGGCGCGGATGCGGGCCGAAAGACTTTCCACCAGAAAATCCCCGAACTGCTCCAGCCCGTCCTGAACACGCAACAGCCTGTCGCCCAGGGCCAGCAACGCCAGCAGGTCGGGCTCGCGCGCCTGATCGATCAGCCGGTCGGCTTCCTCCGCCAGGCCGCCGCCATCGCCAGTGGCCAAAGTCAGCGCCGCGCCGATGCTGCCGCCCGACAGCCGGGCCAGCGAGGCCCGCTCGCCCGTTGTCATCTCTGGCAGATAGTCACTCAGCGCCTTCTGCAGGATGTCCTCATCCAGCGGCCGCAGATCCAGCCGCTGGCAGCGCGAGCGGATGGTGGGCAAAAGCCGGCCGGGCGTGTTGGATAGAAGCAGCAACATGGCGTTGGCCGGCGGCTCTTCCAGCATCTTGAGCAGCGCATTGGCGGCATTGTCGTTCATGTCATCGGCGGTATCGACAATGGCGACCCGCCAGCCGCCGGCGCCGGACGTCATGCCGAAGAAATCCGCCAACCGGCGTATCTCATCCACCGACAGCACGGTCATCAGCTTGCCGGTCTTGGGATTGATGGCGCGCTTGAGCACCAGAAGCCCCGGATGGGACTGGGCCGCCACCTGCCGCGCCGCCTGATTGTCACCCGGCACGCTCAAGTCTTCCGGACCTTCATCCGTCGCGCCATAGGCGAGCAGATAACGCGCGATACGATAGGCCAAAGTCGCCTTGCCGATGCCCGGCGCGCCCGTGATCAGCCAGGCGCTGGGCGGGCGCCCCGCCCGCAAAGCGCGCGACGCGCGGGCCAGTGCCGCCTCCTGTCCCAACAATGCGAAAGTCTCGCGGGGATGGGCAAAGCCCTCGACGCGGTCGCTGTCACTGGGTTCGGGCGCGGAACGCTTGGCCATGGGCTTTTATAGTTTGAAACGCTTGGCGACAGCGGCAAAAATCTGCTCCGCCACCTCGTCTTCGCTGCCCGATGCGTCAATCACGCGACAGCGCTCGGCATTGCGCTTGGCGATATCCAGAAAAGCCTGGCGCAGCTTTTCATGGAAAGCCGTGCCGAACTTCTCGAAACGGTTTTCCACGCCCGGACGCGCCACCGCCCGCTTCAGCCCGATCGTCACATCCAGATCCAGGATCAGGGTCAGATCGGGGGCGAAATCGTCCAGCACGGCGCTGTCGATGCGGCGGATGGTTTCGCGCTCCACGCCCCGGCCCACGCCCTGATAGGCGTAGGTGGAATCGCTGAAACGATCCGAAATCACCCAGCGTCCCGCCGTCAGCGCCGGTCCGATGGTACGCGCCACATGGTCGGCCCGCGCGGCATAAGCCAACAGGGTTTCGGTGATGGGGTTCCAGCGGCCCGGTTCGCCCTCCACCATCAGCTTGCGGATTTCCTCCGCGCCCGGCGAACCGCCCGGCTCGCGCGTGGTCACCACCCTGATGCGCCTGGCTTCCAGCGCCTGGGCGAGACGCTTGACCTGGGTGGACTTGCCCGTGCCTTCCCCGCCTTCCAGGGTGATGAAGCGGCCCGTCTCTTTCGCTGCCTTTGCCGGAGCCACCTTTGTCCGCGTCACTTCTTCCAGAGATGCTGGATGGACTGGAACATGCTGGCGAACAGGCCCTGCTTGTCCACACCTTGCGTGGCATAGACCGGCACGGTGAGGCCGGGGAAATCGGGCGCCGAAATCACCAGCACGCCCACCTTCTGGCCGACCCGGATCGGGGCGGTCAGGCCGGGATCGGCCTTCAGCGCCGTCTTCATGCCGGCATGGGAATCCACCTGCATGGTGACGTTCAGCGCCTTGCCGGCCGTGACTGGCACATCCGGCATGTTGCCACCTGCCACCATCACATTGCCCACCACCTGATTGGCGGTCAGCAGCGGATAGGAGCGGAACTCCCGGAAGGCCATGTCCATCACCCGGCCGGCTTCCTCGGCGCGCTTGATGTTGGGGAAATAGTCATTGTGATATTGGGGATAGCGCAATCCGTTCAGAACCAGGATGAGACGCTGATTGCCCCGTTTGGCCGAAATGGTGATGCCATAACCGGACGCATCGGTGTGACCGGTCTTAAGACCGTCGGCGCCCGGCAGCGATCCCAGCACCAGATCGCGATTGGGCTGGTGGATGTTGTGCCAGACGAACTCCCGCTCGCTGAAATAATGGTAGTATTCCGGATAGTCATTGATCAGGTGGCGCGACAGCTTGGCCAGGTCCAGAGCGCTCATCAGCTGGCCGGGCGGATCGGGCAGCCCGTCGGGATTGACGAAGGTGGACTGGTTGAGGCCGAGCTGCTTGGCCCGCTTGTTCATCAGATCGACAAAGCCTTCCACCGTGCCGCCCAAAGCTTCGGCCACCACCACACAGGCGTCATTGCCGGACTGGATGATGATGCCGCGGATCAGCGACTCCACCGGGATGCGCGCGCCCAACTCCACGAACATCTTGGAGCCCTGGGTACTCCAGGCGCGCTGCGACACCGGGAAAGTATCGGTCAACTTGACGCGCCCGTCTTTCAGCCGCTGGAACAGCAATTCGATCGTCATCAGCTTGGACATGGAGGCCGGCGGCATCGGCACCAACCCGTCCTTCTGCCACAGCACCTGGCCTGTCTGGGCGTCCATGATCAGGCCATGTTCGGCGCTGGTTTCAATGGCGGCCTCCGCCGGAAAGGCAAAGGCGGAAACCAGGGACAGAAGCAGGAAAAGGCGGCGAAACATGAGGTCTCCGAATTATTGATCCACGACGATATGGGCGTCGTTGGCGCCGGCGCCGGTGATGCGGGCAAGCGCCGCATCGGCGTCCGCGACTGAGGCGAGCGGCGCGCTGCGCACTCTATAGAGGGTCTGGCCGCCCCGTTGAAGGGTGGAAATCCGCAAGTCCCCACCAACCTTGGCCAAAAGCGCCTTGGCGTTGCTCAAGTTGGAGAAAGCACCCAGCTGGACATAGAGCCGCGTCTCCGGCGGCACGGGAACCCGGGTCACCTGACCCGTGGGCTGGTTGTTGTCCGCGAACATCTGTGACGGGATGGGCGCGGTCGGCATCCTGCTGGTCTTGGCCGGCGCCGCCACCGCCGCACCCGGTATAATCCCCAGGGCTTCCGTATCCACCTTGCCCGATGGCGCCGCCGGCAGGGCGCTGGCGATGGCCGGCGGGGTCTCGTCCGGCGGCTTGCCGTTGATGTCGGCCCGGCTCAGATAGGTCACCCGCACCCGGGCGGTGCCGGTCTCCACCACGTCCAGCAGCTCGGCGGCGCGCTTGGACAAATCGATGATGCGGCCCCGGGCGAACGGCCCGCGGTCATTGACCCGCACCACCAGCGATTTGCCATTGTCCAGGTTGGTCACCCGCACATTGACCGGCATGGGCAGGGTCTTGTGCGCGGCGGTCAGCGCATTGCCATCGTACATTTCGCCATTGGCGGTGTGATGACCATAAAAAGTGGGTCCGTACCAGGAGGCGATGCCGGTCTCGTCATAGTCCGGCTGCTCGCGCGGATAGTACCAGATGTTATCCACCTGATAGGGTGGACCGATCTTGTAGACCCCGGCATTGGGGGGAACCGTGACCGCCGGCGGGATGGTTGGCGGCGGCGGTGGCCTTGTGGTGGTGGTACAAGCGGCCGCCGTCAGGGCCAGGCTGGCGACAAAAGCGGATCTGACGGTACGCCGCATCGAATCGGGCCCGGGGTTACCCGCAAACGGTAGCGGGCGAAGCGGCCAGGCTCAACACAGGTTGCTGTAACCCTCGGCAAAAGCTAAGGAACCCAAGCCGGATGGGTGAGGAGCAGTCTGCGCAGCAGATCAACGGTCCAGTGGACCGTTTGAAGCGACGCCTCCCTCGCCCGGCTCGAAGAGGGGCAAGCTTTTCTAGGCTCGCCTACGCTCGCCAAGAAAAGCTAAGCCAACGCCCGAGCGTACGCGAGGGCCGGATGGCCGAGCCGCTTCTGAAGTCCCTTTTCGGCAATCTGGGCGACGTTGCACTGCCGTCCCCGGTTGGCTATGCCACCGGTCTGCGGATGGGTGGCCGAGTGGTTTAAGGCAGCGGTCTTGAAAACCGCCGGGCCTGCAAGGGTCCCGTGAGTTCGAATCTCACCCCATCCGCCATCTATATATTCCAGCCCTATGTAGCCAATCCGGCAGACTGTTCTGGCCACGAAGGAGTCTTGCATGAGCACGGGATACACGCGCGAGCAGATACGCCAGCTCGAAATCCTGATTGACCAAAACATGCCCCCTGAGCAAACGGCGAAGCAGTTGGATGGCGCGCCGATAGCGACGCACGGTGCCGTGACCGGGACGGACAAGGGCGCGCTTATCCATTTTGTATTTGAACATGGCCCCTCTCACGGCTTTTTCCTGAACTGTGCAACCGCCCTCAGGCTGGTTCTCGATCTATATGGCGCCGCGCGGGAACAGAATTGGTGGACGGAACAACCACAAGGGAGCAAACAAGAGCGCACCGCGCCCACAGACGCGGAGGTCTGGTCGGCGATCAAAGTCCTGTCGCCTCGGACAGACAGCACGCCCGAGGGGGCGCTTGTGTCTTTTGGCACCGGCCGAACCGTGTCCCAGTTCTTCATACCCAAGAAGGTCGTGTATGATGTCGTGGCGGGATTGCGAGGCCTCGCGGAACAGGCCGGCTGGTGGGATGATAAGATGCAACTCATCCCAGCGGACCGCGATAAATTTCAGTAAGGCGAACAGCCAGAAGCCGATGACGGGCCGCCACGGCTACCAGTTCAAATGGAATTTCAGCCCGCCACCGCCAGAGCTGCCGCCCAACAGCGAGGTAAAATCCCCGCTTCTGCTCTGCGGCCTGACCGAGAAGAAATCCAGATGGCCGTCTTGACGGTCGGATTGCGGCTGAGCGGCAAAACGCGATTTATCGTCAACCGGCGGCAAGATATCTTGAGAAGAAGCCGAAGCGACGACAGCCGCATTGGCGGCGACAGTGCCATCCGCAAAGGCCGGTCCGCCACTCCCCGCCAGCGCGAAGCCGAAGAGGGCACTCCCCAACAATCGAGGTACAAGGTCCATGCCTCACCCCTGTCGTCTGAGCGACGATCTACACGGTCCTTGTAGCAGTTCGGCGCTTTCTCAACAACGCGAAATGGCGGTTATTTTCGATTGGACGGGCTGGAGATCGGTGGTTTCCCGGTGTGGGGCCCCTGATCCAGGACATTTTCCCCGGATATGCGACGGGCCGCGCCGCCCTCGCCAGCCGGGCTCCGGCAGGGCATGTTGGTCTCCAACAAGACATTTGGGGGGGCTTATGCGGCGGTTTTTTCAGGCGGGCGTGGCGGCAACTCTGGCGGCGCTGGCCATTGCCACCAGTGCGCAGGCGCAAGACATCACCAACGACCAGATCCGCGATGTGGTGAATCGCGTGGCCCGCCATCAGCTGGTGGAACTCAGCGATGGCGACTATGCGCCGGTCTCGAGCCTGGAACAGGCGAAGGCGGCGCGCGCGCCCACCGGCATCGTCTGGATCTATCCCCACGCCGTGGGGCTCTATGGCATGTCGCGGTCCACCGACATCACCCATGACCAGCAGGTCAGCCAGTTCGTCGTCCGCCACTACCAGATCGCGGCGCGCTATTATCACTGGCTGGCTGGCATCCGGAAGCAATTCGGCGACAGCGCCACGGATTTCGTCAACGGCACCGCGCTCAAGCTGCTGATGAAGCTGGGCTCGCTGGACAGCTGCGGCGCCATGGGCAATGCGATGCTGGACGCCATGATGCGCCATCCCGAAACCGTGACAGCGGAAGAACGCGAAGTCCTGGCCCGCGTCGCCGACTGGGTTGTCAGCAAACAGGGCCGCATGCCCGACGGCACGCTGTGGCGGCCCGAGCAGAACAACACCGTATGGCCGGACGATCTCTATATGGGCGGCGTCTTCCTGGTGCGTTATGGTCTTTACACCCATGATGTCCGCTATATCGACGATGCGGCCCGCAACATCATCCACCAGGCGGCGCTGGAACAAGACAGCGACGGGCTGTGGTTTCATGGCTGGCTTTCCGCCACCAGGAGCCACGCCCCCTTCAAATGGGGACGCGGCAATGGCTGGGTCACCATCGCCCTGGTTGAAACCCTGTCCGCCCTGCCCGACGGCGATCCTCTCAGGCCCCAGTTGATCGCCATCCTGAAGAGACAGATCGATGGGCTGCGTGCGTTGCAGGCGCCATCGGGCATGTGGCGCCAGGTCCTGGACAAGCCCGAATTGTGGGAAGAGACATCGTCCACCGCCATGTTCGCTTACGGCATTGCGCGCGCCGTCAATCGCGGCTGGCTGCCAGCCTCCGACATGACCATGGCGCGGCATGCCTTTGCCGGGGTGGCGAAGAATGTCACCCCGGATGGACGCGTAGAGAATACCTGTGCCGGCACCAATATCGGCACGACCCTGGATTTCTACATCAACCGGCCCCGGCCCGATAACGATCCGCACGGGCCCGGGCCCGTCCTCTTGGCGGGTACCGAGATCCTGATGGCCGCCGCCAAATGAGACGCCGGCTTAAGGCCCGCGCTTCTAGCGCGCCGGGTCCAGGAACAGGACCTTGAGCGTCCCCGGCAGCGGCTTGGCGCGGCCTGGGCGGCCATCGGGCCCCGCCGGCACCGGCGCATTGGGATCGATATCCGCCACCGCCACGAACAGCCGGCCGGTATCGGGGTCGATGGTCATGTTCTTGCCCGTCACCGCCGTCTGGATGCTGGCAGGGCCTTCGAAAGCCTGCGGGCTTGTTTCGCGCACCACCGTCAGCGTGCCGTCGTAATTGGAGCTGAAGACAAGCTTGCGTTTCGGATCAAAGGCCGCGCCATCCGTGCCATTGCCGATCGGCAAGGTGGCCACCACAGCGCCATTGTCGGCATTGACCACGGTCATCACCGCATTGACGCAGCTGACGAAGAGACGATGCGAAGCCTTGTCGATGGCCAGGCCATGCGGGCTGGTGCAATCGGGAATGGGCCAGTGCGCGTCCACCTGATTGGTGGCTGTGTTGACACGCACGATCTCCTTATTGCCCGCGCCATTGACATAGAGATAGCCATTCTCGCCCGACACGGCATATTCCAGCTTGCCGCCGGCATCGACCGTGGCGATGGCGGTGTCGGTCTTGGGATCGATCACGGTCAGCACCTTGGAATCGCCGTCGACCACGAAGATGTGGCCGCTTATGGGATCGAAGGCGATGCCATCGGCATCGGGCTGCGCCGGAATGCGCGCGCCGGTCTTGAA
>DASZVQ010000126.1:0-13680 GCA_035547275.1 Rhizomicrobium sp. | reverse complement strand
GGATCGCCGCCATCCTGCAGGGCGTCACCAACAATTACGACGTGGACCTGTTCCGCCACCTGATCGCGGCTTCGGAATCGGCCAGCGGTGTGCCGGCGCAAGGTGAGGCGGTGTTCAGCCATCGCATCATGGCCGACCATCTGCGCGCCACCTCGTTCCTCATCGCCGATGGCGTGCTGCCCTCCAACGAGGGCCGCGGCTATGTGCTGCGCCGGATCATGCGCCGCGCCATGCGCCATGCCCATCTGCTCGGCACCAAGGATCCGCTGATGCACCGGCTGGTGCCGGCGCTGGTGGCGGAAATGGGTTCGGCCTATCCCGAACTGAAGCGCAGCGAAGCGTTGATCGCCGAAACCCTGAAGCTGGAGGAAATCCGCTTTCGCGAAACCCTGGCGCGCGGCCTCAAGCTCTTGGACGAAGCCAGCGCCGGTCTGAAGAAAGGCGACCGCCTTGAGGGCGAGGTCGCGTTCAAGCTGTATGACACGTACGGCTTCCCGCTCGATCTGACCGAAGAATCATTGCGCGCCCGTGGCGTCAGTGTCGATACCGATGGTTTTGCCGCGGCGATGCAGAAGCAGAAGGCCGAAGCGCGCGCCTCCTGGTCGGGCTCGGGCGAGGCCGCCAGTGAAGCGCAATGGTTCGCGGTGCTGGATGAAGTCGGCCGCACCGAATTCCTGGGCTATGACACCGAGGAAGCCGAGGGCCAGATTCTTGCCATCTTCAAGGATGGCGGCCGGGTGATGGCGGCCGAGGCTGGCGACGCGGTCGAGATCGTCACCAACCAGACCCCCTTCTATGGCGAATCCGGCGGCCAGGCCGGCGATACCGGTCATATCCATTCGGCCAAGGCCAAGGGCCAGGTCACCGATACCCAGAAATGGCTGGGCGCGCTGCATGTCCATAGCGTGCGCGTCACCGAAGGCAGCTTCCTGCCTGGCGATGCCGTGGACCTGAAAGTGGATAGCGAGCGCCGCCGCGCCACCCGCGCCAACCACAGCGCCACGCATCTGCTGCACGCCGCGCTCAAGCGCGTGCTGGGCAGTCATGTCAGCCAGAAGGGTTCGCTGGTGACGGCGGAGCGCCTGCGCTTCGACTTCTCCCATCCCAAGCCGGTGACACCGCAAGAGCTGGAACGGATCGAGGCCCAGGTGAATGCCGTGATCCGGCAGAATTCCGACACCACCACCCGGCTGATGGCGACCGATCAGGCCATCGCCGCCGGCGCCGAGGCGCTGTTCGGCGAGAAATATGGCGACGAGGTGCGTGTGCTCTCGATGGGCGCCGATCCGGATGCGCAAAAGGCCTATTCGGTCGAACTCTGCGGTGGCACCCATGTCCATCGCCTGGGCGATATCGGGCTTTTCACCATTCTGTCGGAAAGCGCGGTGGCGGCCGGCGTGCGCCGCATCGAGGCGCTGACATCCGAACATGCCCGCCGCTATCTGACCGGCCAGGCGGAGATCGCGCGCGAGGCCGCTTTCGCCATCAAGACCCCGATCGGCGAGCTGGCAGGCCGCGTGGCGCAGCTTTCCGAAGAACGCCGCAAACTGGAACGCGAGCTGGCCGAAGCCAAGAAGCAGCTGGCGCTGGCCGGCCCGGCCAAAAGCGGCGAGGACAGCGAAACCATCGCCGGCCTCAAGGCGGTGCTGCGGCTGGTCGAAGGCGTCAGCCCCAAGGACCTCAAGAGCCTGGCCGATGGCGCCAAGTCGCAGGTCGGCTCCGGCGTGGTCGCCTTTGTGGCGGCCGCCGACGGCAAGGCCTCGATCGTGGCCGGCGTCACCGAGGATCTGACGGCGCGCATCAGCGCCGTCGATCTGGTCAAGGCGGCGGCGGAAGCGCTGGGCGGCAAGGGGGGGGGCGGGCGGCCCGACATGGCGCAGGCGGGCGGCCCCGATAACGGCAATCCGGCGGTGGCGCTGGATGCAATCCGCAAAAAGCTGGGCGAGCTGGCGCCGGCCTAGGGGCTATTCGCCCATTTCCGCCGGTCTGACAGCGGCTAAGCGATAATATCCGGCAAGAGCCCGTTGTTGATCTCGGTAATCTCGTCTTTCAACTGAAGCTTGCGCTTCTTCAGCCGCGACAGCTGCAGCAGGTCGGGACTGCCGGCCTGCGCCAGCGCCTCGATCGCCGCATCCAGGTCACGATGCTCCTGCGTCAGCTGGGCCAGCTTGGCGCGAGCAGCGACTTCATCAGGACCAACGACGCCGGTCATGGCTTCTTCTTCCGTCGGCCCTTGGCCAATTCTTCGCCCCAGCGTTTTACCTCGGGCCAGTCATAACCGAACAGATCCAGCGCGCGGCCCACCATCTGATCCACCAGATCCGACAGGCTTTTGGGTTCGGCATAAAAGGCGGGCACCGGCGGCAGGATGATCGCGCCCATTTCCGCCAGCGCCGTCATGTTGCGCAAGTGGCCCAGATGCAGCGGGGTCTCGCGCACCATCAGCACCAGCGGTCGCCGCTCCTTCAGCATCACATCGGCGGCGCGGGTCAGAAGGCTGGTGGTCACGCCGGTGGCGATCTCGCTCATGGTGCGCACCGAACAGGGTGCAACCAGCATGCCGCCGGTCTTGAAACTGCCGCTGGCGATGGGCGCCGCGATATCGTTGATCGCATAGCTATAGTCGGCCTTTGCGGCGACCTGGCGGGGCGAGAGTTTGGTTTCATAGCCGATGGTCATTTCCGCTGGCTTGGTCATGACCAGGTGCGATTCTACCCCCAACTCGGCAAGGGCTTCCAGCGCGCGAATGCCATAGGCGATGCCGGAGGCACCCGACAGGCCGATAACCAGCCGTTCTGATTTGCTTTTCGGGTTCCCGCCGCCTTTCATGCCTCCCGTTACCACTTCTTGAGTCAAGGGCAAAGAGTTTCGGTTCCCTGCCCTTTTGGGGGATGACAGGACCGGGGTTTGGTGGTTTGATTTTTTTGCCAGGCGCGAGGCCAAAAGGGGCGCGCGTCAGCCGAACCGAAATCTAACGATGAGGTGCATGCATGGCGCTACAGGGACATATCGTTCACCTGTCCAACCAGCACAAAAAAATCCAGGACATCATCGAAACCGAGATGGCCAATCCCGATTGGGATGAGATGCGGGTCGCCGCTCTCAAAAAACAAAAACTTCGGATCAAAGACGAGCTCGAACGACTGAGAGCCGTCGTCAATTAACTCCACCGGCGCGCTTGCGACAGGGCGAACAGCATTAATCCGCCCAGTTCGCACAGCGCGGCCGCGACGAATGCCGCCCCGGCGAACGTGATCGGCGCATCAGGTCCGGTGAACCATGCGAACAGCGTGGGCATCGCCCACATGGCGATGACCGATGTCAGGCCGGTGACGCTGGTGGTTGCGCCCTGCAACTCGCCCTGTTCGGTCGCCGGCACGCTATGAGACATGATGGCGTTGAGCGCGGGGCCGCCCACGCCCCCCAGCGTGAACGGGATCATCCAGGCGTAAAACATCCAGGCGTTGGCCGCGAAGGCATAGCCCAGATACGACACCGCTCCGAACGCAAAGCCCAGATAGACCGCTCCGCGTTCGCCCAGGCGCGGCACCACCAGCCTGGGCAGCACGGCAAAGGAAAAAGCCATCAGCACGCCCACCGCGACCAGCGACCAGCCGACATCGCCCGGTCCCCAGCCGAATTTCAGCATGGTGTAATAGCTCCAGGTCGAGGGCAGGGAATCATGCGCGAACTGCGCCAGCACCAGCACCGCCAGAAGCAGCGCCAGTTGCGGAAAGCGCGACAGGGCCTTGAGCGAACCCAGCGGGTTGGCGCGCCAGATCTCGAAGCGGCGGCGCCGTTCCGGCGGCAGCGACTCTTTCAGTACGAACAGGCCGAACAGGGCATTGGCGAAGGACAGGCCGGCGGCGACATAGAAGGGCGCGCGCAGGCCGAAATGCTCTCCCACAAATCCCCCCAACGCCGGGCCCAGCACAAAGCCCAGGCCGAAGGCCGCGCCCACCAGGCCGAAATTGGCGGCGCGCTTTTCCGGCGGTGAGATGTCGGCGATATAGGCGTTGGCGGTGGGGTAGGCGGCGCCCGCCATGCCCGACAGGGTGCGGCCGATGAACAGCCAGGTGATGGTGGGCGCCAGCCCCGTGATCAGATAGTCCAGACCCAGCATTGTCAGCGACAGGATCAGCACGGGGCGCCGGCCAAACCGGTCGGACAGATTGCCGATCAGCGGCGCGCACAGAAACTGCATCAGCGCATAGGAGAAGAACAGCCAGCCGCCCCAGCGCGCCGCGCCGCTGATGGCTTCATGCGTCAGCCCGGCGATCAGGCGTGGGGAGACCGGAATGATCACGCCCAGGCCGATCGTGTCGATCAGCATGGTCATGAAGATGAAGGCGAGGGCGTAACGGCTGGTCACAACGCCTTGGCCCGCTCCCGCAGCACGAATTTCTGGATCTTGCCCGTCGATGTCTTGGGTAGCTCGGAAAAGACGATGGTGCGCGGCAGTTTGAACTTGGCCAGCCGCCCGCGCGCGAAGTCAATGATCTCGGTTTCGCTGACATTCGCGCCCGCGCGCAACTCCACAAAGGCGCAAGGATGCTCGCCCCATTTGGGGTCGGGCCGGGCCACCACCGCGACAAACAGCACGGACGGATGGCGGGCGATGGCGTCTTCCACCTCGATGGAAGAGATGTTCTCGCCGCCGGAAATGATGATGTCCTTGCTGCGGTCCTTCAGCTGGATATAGCCGTCCGGATACATCACCCCCAGGTCGCCGGAATGAAACCAGCCGCCTTTCAGCGCTTCCTTGGTCGCCCTGGGATTCTTCAGATAGCCACGCATCACGATATTGCCGCGGAACATCACCTCGCCGATGGTCTTGCCATCGGCTGGCACGGGCTTCAGTGTCTTGGGGTCCAGCACCGCCAGTTCTTCCAATGGCGCATAGCGCACGCCCTGGCGCGCTTTTTTGGCGGCGCGGGCATTCGCCTCCAGCGCGTCCCATTCCTTGTGCCATTCATTAACCACGGCGGGACCATAGACCTCGGTCAGGCCATAGACATGCACGACCTCGAAGCCGGCCTCCGCCATCGCTGCCAGCACCGCTTCCGGAGGGGGCGCCGCGGCGGCCATGAAGCGCACTTTCTGCGGAAAGCTTCTGCGCTCTTTCTCCGTGGCATTGATCAGCGTGGACATGACGATGGGGGCGCCGCACAGATGGGTCACGCCATGCTCGGCCAGCGCGTCGAAGATCGCCGGCGCCCGCACCCAGCGCAGGCAGACATGGGTGCCGGCCACCGCCGACAGCGACCAAGGCATGCACCAGCCATTGCAGTGGAACATGGGCAAGGTCCACAGCAGCACCGGATGTTCCACCATGGTGCCGGCCAGGGCATTGCCGTAGCACATCAGGGCCGCGCCGCGATGGTGATAGACCACGCCCTTGGGATTGCCGGTGGTGCCCGAGGTATAGTTCAGCGCAATGGCGTCCCACTCGTCATCCGGCATCCGCCAGGCGAAATTGGGATCGCCGGATTTCAGGAATTTCTCATAGTCGATGCGGCCCAGCCGCGCGCCGCTTTGCGGGAATTCCGGATCGTCATAGTCGATCACCAGCGGCTTCTTCTTCAGCAGCTTCAGCGCCGCGGCGGCGGTCGCGGAAAATTCCCGGTCGGTGATCAGGATTTTGGCGCCGCCATGCTCCAGCATGAAGGCGACCGCCGCCGGGTCCAGCCGCGTGTTCAGCGCATTCAGCACCGCGCCCAGCATGGGAATGCCGTAATGGGCCTCCAGCATCGGCGGGGTGTTGGCCAGCATCACCGCCACCGTGTCGCCCTTGCGGATGCCTTTTTTTGCCAGCGCCGAGGCCAGCCGGCGCGCCCGCGCGTAGAAGGTGGCGTAATCGGTGCGCTGCTTGCCATGGATGATGGCGGTATGGCGCGGAAAGACCCTGGCCGCGCGCTCCAGAAAGGACAGCGGCGTCAGGGGCTGATAATTGGCCGGCGTACGGTCAAGGCCCGTTTCATAGGGTTTGGCCAAAAGCCTGGATCGGGCTTTTGTGACGGTTTTGCGTTCGGACTTTTTGGCGGCCATGGGTCGGGCACGCTAGAGAAACCCTGAAGTTGCGGCAAGGTTGGATGAATGCGCTCGCAGGTGTTAGAAGCCCCATCATGAGCACCATCGACAAGCCTGATGCAAAGCCGCGCGGTCTGCGCGCCGTCTATGCCTGGATGCTGGAGAATGCCAGGGGCCCTCATGCCTGGGCGGCGGTCGCGGCCTTTGCCTTCGCCGAAGCCAGTTTCTTTCCCATTCCCGCCGATGTGATGGTGCTGCCCATGATGCTGGCGGATCGCACCCGGGCTTTTCGGCTGGGCGCCTGGGTGGCGTTCTGGTCGGTGGCGGGCGGCATGTTGGGCTATGCCATCGGCCATCTGTTCTGGGAAACGGCGGGGCTGTGGCTGATCCATGCCCTGCATGTGCCACTGGCGCAGGTGGAAAGCTTGCGGCTCAAATACACCCACAATGCCTATCTGATCATGGTGCAGGGGGCGACGCCGATCCCCTACAAGCTGGTCACCATCGCCAGCGGTCTGGCGGGGGTGAGCTTTCCGCTCTTCATGCTCTATTCCACCGTCACCCGCAGCATCCGCTACATCGTGATCGAGGGGATGCTGGTCCATTTCTTCGGCGAGCGCGCCCAGGCGGTGCTCGACAAATATCTCGAACTGGCCTTGATCGTCTTTCTGGTCGTGCTGGTGCTGGGCTTTGTGGCGCTCAAATATCTTTGAGCGCCTCAGAAACTTAATCCTGCTCAAGCTCGCTGGAGTCTTTCCAGTCGTCGGACGCGGGCTGGCCCTCGCCTTCCCGGGGCACGACCGGCGGCATCGCCAGCGGATCGCCCGTGGTTTCCGCGATCGACCGGAGCGACGCACCCTTCTTGGCAGCGCGCTTGGCGGCGCGTTCCACCCGGCCTGAAGCGCGGCTGACGGCCAGGTCCAGCTCCAGCTGCGAGGTCAGTCCCAGGGTCACCGGGTCAACCGCCTTGATGTTGGCGGCATTCCAGTGCGAGCGCTCGCGGATCTTGGCGATGGTGGCCTTGGTGGTGCCGATCAGCTTGATGATTTCGCTGTCGGTGAATTCCGGATGGTTCTTGATCAGCCAATAGACCGCATCGGGCTTGTCCTGGCGCTTGGACACCGGCGTATAGCGCGGCGCGCGCTTCAGGCGCACATTCGGCATCTTGTGCTTGGCCGGGGCCATCTTCAGGCGCTTGCGCGGGTCCTGCTCCGCCTCGGCAATCTGCTCGCGGGTGAGCTGGCCGGTGGCCACAGGGTCCTGGCCCTTGATGCCCTTGGCGACGTCTTCGTCGGCGATGCCCTTCACTTCCAAGGGATGCAGGCCGCAGAAGTCAGCGATCTGTTCAAAGGACAGCGCGGTATTGTCCACCAGCCAGACGGCGGTGGCTTTGGGCATCAGGGGCTTCTGGTCGACGGCCATGGTGGTTTTCTCCCGTTGAGCGGAGGCCGTGTCCGGGCCCGCCGCCCCTCGTCAGGCTAGTCCTTTCGAGGAATGCGGTCTTTTAGCCGCCCAGCCGCCCCGGCGCAAAGACTTTCAGCCCATTTTGAGGAGGATTTTGCCAATATGGCCCTTTTTGGCCATGAAATCATGCGCTTTTTGGGCCTCGGCCAGGGGAAAGACCTGGTCCACCACCGGCTTTACCCGGGTTCCAAGCTGTGGCCAGACCTCCTTCAACAGGGCATCCCGGATAGCCTGCTTCTGGTCCTTGTCCCGGCCGCGCAAGGTGGTGGCGGCCAGGGTCAGCCGCTTCAGCAGCACAGGGGTGAAATTGATCTCGGTGCGGGCGCCGTCCTGATAGGCGATATTGACGATGCGGCCCCAGGTGGCGGCGACCTCGATGTTGCGCTGGATATAGGCGCCGCCGACCATGTCCAGGATCACATCGACACCCTTTGCGTCCGTTGCGCTGCGCACCATGGCGACGAAATCTTCGCGGGCATAGTTGATGGCGCGGGTCGCGCCAAAACCGATGCAGGCCTCGCATTTGGCGTCGCTGCCCGCGGTGGTGAAGACGGCATGGCCGCGCGCGGCGAAGATCTGGATCGCCAGGCTGCCGATGCCGCTGGTGCCGCCATGGATCAGCAAACTCTCGCCGGGCAAAAGCCGCCCGGTATCCACGATGTTGGTCCAGGCGGTGAAGGCGGCTTCGGGCAGGCCGGCAGCTTCGACCAGATCCACATTGTCGGGCACCGGCAGCAGGCAGCTGGCGTGGGCGATCGCGAACTCGGCATAGCCGCCGCCCGGCAACAATGCGCAGACCCGGTCGCCCATCTTCCAGGTGCTGACGCCTTCGCCGATCCCGGCAATCCGGCCGGAGACTTCCATGCCCAGAATGTCGGAAGCGCCGGGCGGCGGCGGATAAAGGCCCCGCGCCTGCAACAGATCCGCATTGTTAAGGCCCGCACCCGCCACCGCGATCACGACTTCGCCGGGGCCGGGCACCGGCCTTGGCCGCTCGCCCAGAACAAGCCGGTAATCCCGTCCCGGCCCTTCGATTTCAATGACTTTCATGGCTTGCACGCCTTTGCCGCGGAGCACACACTAATGAGGAAAACGCCGATCGCGAAAACTTGAGCCAAAGCCATGGATCTGGATGATCTTCAGCCGCGCAAGAAGCTTCCCGACATCGTGCTGGGTGAAGACATCAGCGCGCTTTCGGCCCATGAACTGGAGGCGCGAATCGCACGCCTGGAAGAAGAGATCGCGCGCTGCCGCGAAGCCATCCAATCGCGCCATGCCACGCGGTCGGCGGCGGAAAGCTTCTTCAAAAAGTAGTCCCTTTTGTCTCGCAGCGGGATTAAACGTTAATACGCACAGCAGAATATACCATGGACGGTGCTTTGCCGCCGTTTACCAAGCATGCCGCTTGCGGTTTCTGTCCGGCTTGCTAGCGTTGCCGCCAGAAGCGGGGACGAGATGCTGAACGACAAGATGAACATGATCGACGGCGCCCAGACCTTCACCGACTCCGTCATGTTCGACAAGACTTTCGATGAAGGCATGTCGCTGGTGGAAGAGACCGCGCGCTATCTCGACGGCAAGGGCCGCGAGGAAGCCCGGGTCCTGCCGCGCAAGGCGGCGATGCTCTATGCGGGCGAAAGCATGCGCGTCACCACGCGCCTGATGCAGGCGGCAAGCTGGCTTCTGGTGCAGCGCGCGGTGCGCGATGGCGACATGGCGCGCGCCGATGCGCTGAACGAACGTTACCGGCTGGGCAGCCGCGAAATCTGTCTGGGCTCTTGCGCCGAAGACGTCTCGCCGCTGCCGGAAGAACTCAAAAACCTGCTGGACCGCAGCGACAGCCTTTATCGCCGCATCGCCCGGCTGGACGATATCCTGTTCGGCGAGGGCGTGGTGCCGCCACCCGGCGCACGGGCGCGCATTGACGCGCTCACCCAGGCGTTCAGCGCCGAATAGGCGAGCCTGCAATCCATAAATAAAAACGCCGCCGGAAACCGGCGGCGTTTTCGCATTCGGTGCGAAACTTCTTAGCCTTTGACGAAGCCGGCGAACTTCTTGTTGAAGCGGGTCAGACGACCGCCGCGATCCATCAGCTGCTGCTGGCCGCCGGTCCAGGCCGGGTGGGTGGTGGGGTCGATGTCGAGGGTGATCTTCTGACCCGCCGTGCCATAGGTGGTGCGCGTCTTGTAGGTGGTGCCGTCGTTCAGCTGAACTTCGACAAAGTGATAGTCGGGGTGGATGCCCTTTTTCATGACGCGAAACCTTCCATGGCCGGCGGCGCCCATTCCGACGGGCGCCCGGGAGCCGGGGCTTATACGGGAGGGACCCCGCCAAGGCAACAGGCCGGCGAGGCAATAGGCCACCCATTTATCCCGCCGGTTCCTGCCTATATACAGCCCCGACCTGCCAGTGTCCCGATTCCGAAATTCGCTTGATCTCTATATCGGGCTATAGCGAATTTCGGAATCGAAGGGCACTGGTAACTCATTGATTCTAGTGTCGCTTTGGTTTTGAAGTTCGCTCCAGACTTGATATCGGGCATGCGGCGAACTTCAAAACCGCGACACTAGCGAGGCACCGGTTTGGCCAGGGGCGACACCAGTTTTACCAGCGAAACCGCCCGGATCGCGGCGGGCCGGCCCAAGAGCCGATCCCTGGCGCCGTTAAAGGCGGTGCTGCCGTTCCTGCGCCCCTATCGGGGACGGATCATCGTGGCCTGCCTGGCCCTGGTGGCTTCGTCTTCTGCGACCCTGGTGCTGCCCCTGTTCCTGGGCCGCCTGGTGGATGCACGGGGACTTTCCGCGGCCCAGGCGCATGCCCTGACCGGTTTCTATGCCGCCTTCGTCATGGCCGCCGCCGTGCTGGGGGTGGCTTCGGCCACCCGCTTCTACGCCGTCACCTGGCTGGGCGAGCGGGTAGTGGCCGATATCCGCAAGGCGGTATTCGACAATGTGCTGGGCCTGTCGCCGCAATTCTTCGAGACCACCCGCACCGGCGAGGTGCTGTCGCGCATGACCGCCGACACCACCCTGATCCAGACCGTGATCGGGTCGTCGGCGTCGCTGGCCATGCGCAATCTGGTCAACATGACCGGCGGGCTGATCCTGATGTTCGTGACCAGCTTCCGGCTGGCGCTGCTGGTGGTGGGCGCGGTGGTGGTGGTTCTGCTGCCGATCCTGGTGTTCGGGCGCTGGGTGCGGCGGCTGTCGCGGGCCAGTCAGGATTCCATTGCCGAAACCGCCGCGCGTGGCACCGAGACCCTGAACGCCGTGCCCACGGTGCAGGCCTTCACCCAGGAAAATTATGAACGCCGCGCCTTTGGCGGTGCGGTGGAACGCGCGTTCGGTTTCGCGCGGGAGCGCACCAAGGCGCGCGCCATCCTGACGGCGGTCGCGATCTTCACCGCCTTTGCCAGCCTTGCCACGGTGCTGCTGGTGGGACTGCATGACGTGATCAGTGGCCGCATGAGCGGCGGCCAGCTGGTCGAATTCGTCTTTTTCGGCGTGCTGGTCGGTGGCGGCGTGGGTTCGCTGTCGGAAGTGTGGGGCGATCTGCAGCGCGCGGCCGGCGCCACCGAAAGGCTGATGGAGTTGCTGCATGAAGTGCCGGTGATCCGCGCGCCCGCGCGGCCGCTGACACTCTCGGCCAAACCCGGCGGCGCGGTCCGCTTCGATAATGTCACCTTCCGCTATCCCACCCGGCCCGACTTCAAGGCGCTGAACGATTTCTCGCTGGATGTGGCGGGCGGGGAGGCGGTGGCGCTGGTGGGGCCTAGCGGCGCCGGCAAATCCACGGTGTTTCAGCTGATGCTGCGCTTCTATGAGGCCCAGGGTGGCGCCATCCGCTTCGATGACGTCGACATCACCCAGCTCGATCCCATGGTCTTGCGCCGCAATATCGCGGTGGTGGCGCAGGAGCCGGTGATTTTCTCCGGCAGCATTGCCGCCAATATCCGCTATGGCCGGGAGGATGCGAGCGATGTCCAGATACGCGAAGCCGCCAGGGCCGCGGCCGCCAGCGAGTTCATCGAAAAACTGCCCCAGGGTTTTGACACATTGGTGGGCGAGCGTGGCGTGACCCTATCGGGTGGCCAGCGCCAGCGCCTGGCGATCGCACGGGCGATCCTGCGCGATGCCCCGCTGCTTCTGCTTGACGAAGCCACCAGCGCGCTGGATGCGGAAAACGAACGGCTGGTGCAGACCGCGCTGGCCAATCTGATGGTGGGGCGCACCACGCTGGTGATCGCGCACCGCTTCTCCACCATCCAGCGCCTCAAGCGCATTGTGGTGATGGATGAGGGGCGGGTGGTGGCCCAGGGCAATCATGCCGAACTGATGGCAAGCGGCGGGCTTTATGCCCGGCTCGCCTCCCTGCAATTTGCGGATGCCACGACATGACGACCAGCCGACGCTTGCGCTCCCGCCGTGGCCTGATCGTGATGGCGATTGTAGCGGTGATTGTCTTCATTGGCCGCATCCTGTGGGCCAATGGCCTGTTTTCCACTGCGCCGACCGGCTTTTTCGGGACCTGCAAGATCGCGGGCAACGTCCCTGGCGTGGAAGATATCGAAACCGCCAATGGCGTGACCTTTGTGTCGGTGGCCAGTGCCCGGGGCCCCGATCCGCGCGATGGCATCTATGTCCTGTCGGACAGTGGCAGTCTGACCAGGCTCGCTGGCGCGCCCAAGGATTTTCATCCCCGCGGCATCGGCATTTTCCGCTCCCCAGATGGCAGCGGCATTTTCCTGCTGGCGGTGAACCACCACGTCCGGAGCCTGAACGGCCGGGTGCAGTTCAGCATCGACAGTTTCGAGATCACCAATCCCAAGACCAATCCCGCCTTGGTGGCGCAAGGCACCATTGAAGGCGGTCTTTTGACCGATCCGCAGGATGTGACGGCGGCGGGGCCGGGGGCTTTTTATGTCAGCAATGGTACGGGTGGATCGAGCGTCCTGCGCGCGCTGGCCGGTTATGGCGTGCTGCCGGGTTCCAACATTCTCTATTTCAACGGCATGTCCTTCCGGGTGGCGGCGGATGGCATCTATGACGCGCGCGGGCTTGTGCTGACGCCGGATGGCACCCATTTGCTGGTGGCCAGCCTGACCAGCCGCAGCCTCAAGTCGCTGAGCCGGGAGCCCTTTTCCGGCAACCTGACCGAAGCGGATTCCCTTACGCTTCCGGTGGCTCCGGAAAAAATGTCCCTGGATTCCACGGGCGAGCTTTGGGTGGCCGGCCATGCCAGTCTGTTCGGCTGGCGCGCCTTTGCCGCCGATCCCGGCAAGCCGGCGCCGTCACAGGTCTTTCGTGTGACCCTGGCGGGCGGCGTCCCGCAGCAGGCCGAGCAGGTGTATGGAAATGACGGCAAGGACATTGCCGCCGCCAGCATCGCGGCCATGGCCGGCAAGCAGCTTCTGATCGGTTCCAGCCTGGACGGCCGCTTGCTGTCCTGTACCGAAAAATAAATTCGAGGGCCCCAATTCCGCGCCGCGAGTCCGAGCGCGCCGCCGGCAAGCGGCACTGGGCGGCGAATGGGGTTTAAATAAATAAAGGGCCATCCGGAGGGATGGCCCTTTTGAACGCCCCGTTTGAACTGGGATTACGCGACCTGGATGATTTCTTCGTCGCTGTTGGGATCGCGCAGCACATAGCCGCGGCCCCAGACGGTCTCGATGTAATTGGCGCCTTCGGTGGCGGCGGCCAGCTTCTTGCGCAGCTTGCAGATGAAGACGTCGATGATCTTCAGCTCCGGCTCGTCCATGCCGCCATAAAGGTGGTTGAGGAACATTTCCTTGGTGAGGGTGGTGCCCTTGCGCAAGCTGAGCAGCTCCAGCATCTGATATTCCTTGCCGGTCAGATGCACGCGGGCGCCATCGACTTCCACGGTCTTGGCGTCCAGATTGACGGTGAGCTTGCCGGTGGTGATGACCGACTGGCTGTGACCCTTGGAGCGGCGAACGACCGCCTGGATGCGCGCGACCAGCTCGTCCTTGTGGAAGGGCTTGGTCATATAGTCGTCGGCGCCGAAGCCCAGCGCCTTGACCTTGGCTTCGACAATGGCGTTGCCCGACAGGATCAGGACCGGCGTCTGCACCTTGGCGACGCGCAGGGCCTTCAAAACCTCGAAGCCCGACATGTCGGGCAGCTGCAGGTCCAGCACAATGATGTCGTAATCGTAAAGCTTGCCCAG
>DASZVQ010000125.1:0-15778 GCA_035547275.1 Rhizomicrobium sp. | reverse complement strand
ACGTCGAATCGTCTGCGGCCTGGTCTTCACCGACGGCCCGCGCCTTCTACAGCTTTCCGATGTGGTTCTGGACGCCCAAATGGCGGGGATTTTGCGCCGCCTTGACCCGGAGGGGGCGCGTTCCTAGATATTGTGACGCAGTTGTTCTGAGGACCATCCCATGCCGATCAAAGTGTCCGACGCCTCGTTCCAGGCCGATGTCCTGGACGCCAAGAAGCCCGTTCTGGTGGATTTCTGGGCGGAGTGGTGCGGACCTTGCCGCATGATCGCGCCGGCACTGGACGAACTCTCCGCCGAGCTGGGCGAGAAGGTGACGATCGCCAAGCTGAACATTGACGAGAATCCGCACGTGCCGACCAAGTATGGCGTGCGCGGCATTCCCACCATGATGATCTTCCATCAGGGTCAGGTTGCGGCGACGAAAGTCGGCGCGCTGCCCAAGTCCAAGATCAAGGAATGGATCGAGAGCTCGATTTGACGCGCGGTTCTTTTGCGCCGTGGGTCGTCGGCCGTGCTCACCTACGCCAGGTACGCTCCGCGCGGCCTCCTGCCCACGTCGCAAAATACCTCGCGCTTAGCTATTTTCCGTTAAAACCTTGCCGGCCAGATACAGCGATCCGCAGATCAGGATGCGCGGTGGTGTTTCCTGATCGTCCAGCCGCGTCCAGGCGGTAACCTGCAGCATGGCGTCGTCAAGATCCTCGGCCGGCGCCGAATCCAGCCCGGCCTTGCGCGCCGCGTCGTAAAGCGCGCCCGCGCCCATGCTGTTGGGCTCGCCCGGTATGGCCACCGTCACCACATGCCGCGCCAGGCCGTTGAAGGTCCGCAGATATCCCAGCGCATCCTTGTTCGAAAGCATGCCGCAGATCAGATAGAGCGGCCGCTCGCCATGCTCTTCCATATCGGCCATGGCGCGTGACACCGCTTCGGCGCCATGCGGATTGTGCCCGCCATCCAGCCAGACTTCGGCGCCGCGCGGCGCGGATTCCACCAGCGGCCCCTTCTGCAGCCGTTGCAGGCGCGCCGGCCATTCCACTGTGGCAAGACCGCGCTCGACCGCGGTGTCCTGGCCCCAGCCCAGCCTTTTGCCCTGATGATTGGCCGCATGGCGCAGCGCCGCGATGGCGACACCGGCATTCTCGATCTGATGGCGGCCGACCAGCCTGGGCAACGGCAGATCCAGAAGCCCGGTTTCATCCTCATAGACCATGCGGCCATGTTCCTGGCGGCTGGCGAAATCCTGACCGAACTCGAACACCGGCACCCCCAGACGGTCGGCCTGGCGCAGGATGACCTCAAGCGCGATTTCGGTCTGCGGTCCCACCACCAGGGGCGCGCCTTTCTTGATGATGCCAGCCTTCTCACGCGCGATGCCGGCCAGATCGTCGCCCAGGAACTCCTTGTGGTCCATGCCCACCGGCTGGATCACGGTCATGACCGGATTGGGCACCACATTGGTGGCGTCATAGGTGCCGCCCAGCCCGACCTCCAGCACCACCGCATCGGCGGGATAGCGCGAAAAGGCCAGGAACATGGCGGCGGCGGTGATCTCGAAAAAGGTGATCTCGCGGCCCTGATTGACCGCTTCCACTTCTTCCAGCAGCGATACCAGCGCCTCTTCCGAGATCAACTTGCCGGCCAGACGGATGCGCTCATGAAACCGCACCAGATGGGGCGAGGTGTGGACATGCACTTTCAACCCTTGCGCCTCCAGCATGGCGCGGGCGAAAGCGCAGACCGAACCCTTGCCGTTGGTGCCGGCGACATGGATCACCGGCGGCAGCTTCAGATGCGGATTGCCCAGCGCGCCCAACAGACGAAGGACGCGGTCCAGCGCCAGGTCGATCTTCTTGGGATGCAGCGCCAGAAGGCGCTTCAGCACGGCATCGCTGCGGGTGGTTTCCGACAGCATTCAGGGCCGCGGCATAATCAAGGCGTCGCCGCGGCGCTGCCATTGCCAGGCCGGCGGGGCATGGACAGAACCTTGCTGCGCGGCTTTTCCTGCTTCATCAGCATGTGCAGCACGCGCGACAGGGTGGCGCGCATTTCCTTGCGATGGGTGACCATGTCCAGCATTCCATGCTCCAGCAGATATTCGGCGCGCTGGAAGCCCTCGGGCAGCTTCTCGCGGATGGTCTGGGCGATGACGCGGGCGCCGGTGAAGCCGATCTGCGCGCCGGGCTCGGCGATCTGGATGTCGCCCAGCATGGCATAAGAGGCGCTGACCCCGCCGAAGGTGGGATCGGTCAACACCACGACATAAGGCAGGCCCGCCTCGCGCAGCATGTCGACACAGATGGTGGTGCGCGGCATCTGCATCAGCGACAGGATGCCTTCCTGCATGCGCGCGCCGCCGGAAGCGACATAAAGAATATAGGGACGCTTTTCCTTCAGCGCGGCCTGCAGGCTTTCCACCAGCGCCTCGCCCACGCCGAGCCCCAAGCTGCCACCCAGAAAGTCGAAAGGCTGCACCCCGATCATCACCGGCAAGCCGTCGATGCTGCCGCGGGCGGCGGTGAAGGCTTCCGGGCGGCCGGTCTTGGCGCGCGCCGCCCTGATCTCGTCGGAATATTTCTTCTCGCCCTTGAAGCGAAGCGGATCATGGGCGACCTGCGGCGGCGTCAGTTCGGTGAAGCTGCCGGGATCGAAGGTATAGGCGAAACGCTCGGCCGGGCCGATGCGCATATGGTGATCGCAATTGGGGCAGACATTCAGATTGGCCACCAGATCCCGATGGAAAATCATCTCGCCGCAGGACGGGCACTTCTTCCAGAGATTCTCTGGTGTATCGCCGCCGCCCTTGCCCTTGTTGGCCATCAGGCCCTTGATCCGGGGACGGACGACTTTGGTGATCCAGTTCATGCCAGCACCCTATCATGATGCGCCGCATGGGTGGAACCGGCGAGCTTGCGGGACAGTTCCAGGACCTCGGCGACGATTTTGTCCTTGCCGGCGTCCAGATTGGCGGCCACCAGGCTGACAATGGCCGAACCCACCACTACCCCGTCGGCAACCCGCGCCACGCTCGCGGCCTGTTCCGGCGAGCGGATGCCGAAGCCGACCGCACAGGGCAGATCGGTGGCGGCTTTCACCCGCGTCAGTGCGGCGCGGACTTCCTCCTCGGGGACCGCCTTGGTGCCGGTGACGCCTGCCACCGAGACATAATAGAGATAGCCGGAGGCTTCGGCGACGATGCGCTTCAGCCGGACGCCGTCGGTGGTGGGCGTGACGAAGCGGACCAGATCCACGCCCTGGGCGAGCGCCGGCACCCGCAGCACTTCATCTTCCTCCACCGGCAGATCGACCACGATCAGGCCATCGACCCCAGCCGCCGCGACATCCTTGGCGAAGCGGGCGGTGCCATAGGCATGGATGGGATTGTAATAGCCCATCAGCACCAGCGGCGTGTCCTTGTCGGCCTTGCGGAATTTCTCCACCATCTTGAGCACCTTGGCCATGGTGGCGCCGGCCTTGAGCGCGCGCAGCGATGAGGCCTGAACCGCCGGACCGTCGGCCATGGGATCGCTGAAAGGCATGCCCAGCTCGATGACATCGGCGCCCGCCGCCGGCAGCTTTTCCAGAATGGCGAAGCTGGTTTCCATGTCGGGATCGCCGGCGGTGATGAAGGGCACGAAGGCGGCGCGGCCTTCCTTCTTCAGCGCGGCGAATTTGTTCGCCAATCTGCTCATAGCTTTTCACCCAATGCTTGCGCGACCGAGAAGACATCCTTGTCGCCCCTGCCCGACAGGCAAATGGCGACGATCTGATCCTTGGTCATCTGCGGCGCGATCTTGATGATATGGGCGACAGCATGCGCCGATTCCAGGGCCGGGATGATGCCTTCCAGTTTGGAAAGCAGCACAAAGGCATCCAGCGCTTCCTTGTCGGTGACGGAGAAATACTTCACCCGGCCGATATCCTTCAGCCAGCTATGTTCCGGCCCCACGCCCGGATAGTCGAGCCCCGCCGAGATGGAATGGGCTTCGATGACCTGGCCGTCCTGGTCCTGCAGCAGATACGAGCGCGCGCCATGCAGCACGCCGGGCGTGCCCTTGGAGATGGTGGCGGCGTGACGCGGCGTGGCCACGCCCTCGCCGGCCGCTTCCACGCCATGGATCTCAACCCCCGGATCGTCGATGAAGGGATGGAACATGCCGATGGCATTGGAGCCGCCGCCGACGCAGGCCGTGACCAGGTCCGGTAGGCGCTTTTCCCGCTCCAGCATCTGGGCACGGGTCTCGTTGCCGATCACGGTCTGGAAATCGCGCACCATGGCCGGATAGGGATGCGGCCCCACCACCGAACCGATGATGTAGAAAGTGTCGTGGACATTGGCGACCCAGTCGCGCAGCGCCTCGTTGGTGGCGTCTTTCAAGGTGCGCGAGCCCGACGACACGCCCTTCACCTCCGCGCCCAGAAGGCGCATGCGAAAGACGTTGGGCTTCTGCCGCTCCATGTCCACTTCGCCCATATAGACGGTGCAAGGAAGACCGAAACGGGCCGCCACCGTGGCGGTGGCCACGCCATGCGAGCCGGCGCCCGTCTCCGCGATGATGCGGGTCTTGCCCATGCGCTTGGCCAGAAGAATCTGGCCCAGGCAGTTGTTGATCTTGTGCGCGCCGGTGTGATTGAGGTCTTCGCGCTTCAAATAGATCTTGGGGCCGCCCAGATGCGCCGTCAGCCGCTCGGCGAAATAGAGCGGGCTTTCGCGTCCCGCATAATGGGTCAGCAGATCCGACAGTTCGGCTTGGAAATTGGCATCCGTCTTGGCCGCCTCATAGGCCTTTTCCAGCGCCAGCACCAAAGGCATCAGGGTTTCGGCGACAAAACGGCCGCCATAGGCGCCGAAATGGCCATTGGCGTCGGGACCGCTGCGAAGGGAATTGGGAATCTGATTCATGCGCTTTGTTTGCTTAAGGAGACGGAAGAACGGGTGGCATGGACGAAAGCCTGGATGCGCGTGGTGTCCTTCACGCCAGGCGCGCTTTCCACGCCCGACGACACATCCACCCGTTCGGCGCCCGACAAGGCGATGGCGCGCGCGATATTTTCGGGGTCAAGACCGCCGGCCAGGAACCAGGGTTTGCTGAAGGAACGGCCAGACAGAAGCTTCCAGTCAAAGGCCGCACCATGGCCGCCGGGGCGCTCAGCCCCCTTGGGCGGTCTGGCATCGAACATCAGCATGTCGGCGGCTTCTTCATATTCGCGCGCCACGCCAAGGTCCGCCGCCTCGCCCACCGGCAGCGCTTTGATGATGGCCACCCCGAAGCGCGCGCGAATCTCGGCGGTGCGCTGGACGCTCTCGCTGCCATGCAGCTGCAGGAAGTCCGGCGCCATGGCCTTCACCACCGCCGCTATGCCGGCATCGTCCATGTCGGTGATCAGGGCGACGCTTTTCAGGCGTCCGCGCATGCGCTCTGCCAGGGCGCGCGCCTGCTCCAGCGCGACAAAACGCGGCGACTTCGGATGAAAGACCAGTCCGCCATAAACAGCGCCCGCGCCCGCCGCCGCATCAATGGCATCGGGTGTGGTCAGGCCGCAGATTTTGACCGCTATCGTCATGGGGTGGGCTGTATGAGCCCCCCAATCCCGGAAATCAAGCAAAGCCCGGAACCAGGCTTAAGCTACTGGAACGCCTAGACTTTGGGCAATCTCTCGCGCCGCGCGTCCCGGGTCCGCCGCTGCCGTGATCGGCCTGCCGATCACCAATATGTCGGCGCCGCCGGCCCGCGCCTCGGCCGGACCCATCACCCGGCGCTGGTCGCCCACCGCCGCGCCCGCCGGCCGGATGCCCGGCACCACCAGAAGAAAGTCGGGGCCCAGCTCATGACGGAGCCGGGTGATCTCATGCGCCGAACAGACCACGCCATCCAGCCCACATTGCCGAGCCAGCGACGCCAGCCGCAGCACCTGTTCGGCCACCGGCGGCATGAGCCCCACCGACGGCAGATCCTCGTCCGACAGGCTCGTCAGCATGGTAACGGCGATGACTTTGATCGAAGGCGAGACATCCCGCGCCGCATCGACCGCTGCGCGCATCATCGCCGCGCCGCCCTGGGCATGGACATTCATGATGGAAACGCCCAGCTGGGCCGCGGCGCGGCAGGCGCCCGCCACGGTGTTGGGAATGTCGTGGAACTTCAGATCCAGGAAGATCGGCAGGCCAGAACCTTCAAAACCGCGTACCCCATCGGGGCCGTGGGCGCTGAAGAATTCCAGGCCCAGCTTCAGTCCGCCAACGGAGCCACGCACACGCTCCGCCAGCTGGCGGGCATAATCGAGATCGGTGGTATCGAGGGCGACGTAGACCGGATTCACGGCTCCGGCGTACCGCCATTCAGCCGCTCGCGCAATTCCTTGCCGGTGCGGAAGAAGGGGGCGCGCTTCTGGCCCACGGAAACCGGCTCGCCCGTGCGCGGATTGCGGCCCATGCGCGAAGGACGCACCTTCACGCTGAAGGCGCCAAAGCCGCGCAATTCCACGCGATGGCCATCCGCCAGCGCCTTGCTGATCGAATCCAGAACCGTCGTCACGATGCGTTCCACATCGCGGTGGTAGAGGTGCGGATAGCGGGCCGTCAGGCGCGCAACCAATTCAGACTTGATCATCCCCAGGCCCCTTCAGGGACAGTGCCCGCGATGGAGTCGCGTTTCTGAACGTAATCTTCCAGTTTAGTTCCCGGGCGTCAACGGGAAGCATCTGAAAAGTCAGACTTTTTTCGACTCAAGGGCATGTTTGGTCCGTAAACGCCCCATTTTGCCCCGGATCTGCCCGCAATCGGGGCGGCTTGCACAGTTCTACCGCCCCATGGAAAGTCCTTCCAAGCAATAATGCGTGGGGTAGGACATGAGAAATCGTCATTTTTCCCGGAACTTGGCCCTGGTTGGGGCCCTGATTCTTCTGGGGGTCGGCGCGCGTACCGGGGAAGCGATGGCCGCGCCGGCCGCAAAAGAGACCTGGATTGGTGCCTGGGGCTTTGTCCCCACCCCATTGCCTCCCGGTGCGCCCGTTCCGGCCGTCGCCAGTCCGACGGTGATTCCCATGGCCGGCGGCCAGACCATGCCGGCCACCCCGGCCGCAGCGACACCGCCCCTGCTCGACAATCCCGGCAATGTGCCGGTGGCGATCGTCGACAGCGATCCCGCCAACGTCACCATCCGCCAGCTGGTGCGCGTCGCGGTGGCGGGCAAGCGTATCCGCCTGCGTTTTTCCAATGAGGCCGGCAGCGAGGCTCTGACCCTGGGCGCGGTGCATGTCGGCGCCGCCGGCCCTGACGGCAGCGTGATCGCCGGCAGCGATCATGTTGTCACCTTCGATGGCAAGAGCGGCATCACCATTCCCGCCAGTTCGCCGCTTCTGTCCGACCCAATCGACCTGAAAGTGGATGCGCTGGAAAAGCTGGTGATCTCGGTGCACATACCGGGGGCCTATTCGCGCATCGGTCACAGCGTCTATCAGTATGTGGCCGGTATTCCTGGCGATCAGACCGCGGCCGCCAGCCTGCCCAGTCCGCACCTGTCGCGCCTGCCCGCGCTGGTGAGCGAAGTCGATGTCGATCCGGTGAGCGCTGACGGCGTGATCGTGGCCCTGGGCGATTCCATCACCGAGGGCGCGGCGTCCACCGCCAACGCCTTCCGCGGCTGGCCCGACCGGCTGGCCGAACGGCTGGCCGCCGCTCATTCCAGATGGTCGGTGGTCAATACCGGCATCGGCGGCAATCGCATCCTGCGCTATGGCACCGGCCCCAGCGCGCTGGCGCGGCTGGACCGCGATGTGCTGAGCGTGCCCGGCGTCAAGGCCATCATCCTGCTGGAAGGCATCAATGATATCGGCCGCGGCTTTTATCCGCCGACCGAGCCGGTGACCGCCGAAGCCCTGATCGCCGGCGACAAGCAGATCATCGCCCGCGCCCATGCCAAGGGCATCAAGGTCTATGGCGCGACACTGACGCCGTACAGGGGCGCGCACTACTTCATGCCGGAAGGCGAGACGGTGCGTGAAGCGCTGAACGCCTGGATCAAGACCGGCGGCGCCTTCGATGGCGTGGTGGATTTCGCGCCGTCCGTGGCGGACAAAGCCGATCCCACGACCTTCGATCCCAGCTTCAATCTCACCGACAAGCTGCATCCCAACGACGCCGGCTATCAGGCGATGGCCAATGCCATCGACCTGAAGCTGTTCCAATAGGCGCATCCCATGTCCGATCCCGCGCTGGAGGCACATGAACATGCCGAGCATGCCGAACATGCCGCGCATGAGAGAAATCCCTTTGTCAGCCGCGTCTCCATCACCGTCGCCATACTGGCGGTGATGGCGGCCGCGGCCGGCTCGCTGGAGACGGTGGAAGGCGGGCGCGCCATCACCGAATCCAGCGAGGCGGTGCTGGCCCAGGACAAGGCGACCGACAGCTGGAACGAATATCAGGCCGACAGCCTGAAGCGGCACATGTATGAGATCGCTTCCGCCGCCGGCAGCGCCAAGGCGCAAGACTATGCCAGCGAGATCTCCAAGGACCATGACAGCCAGAACAAGGCGCGCGACAAGGCCGAGGACGCCGAAAAGGACCGCGACGCGCGGCTGAAGGAAAGCGCGATGCATGAGGAACGGCATCACTGGCTTACCGGCTCCGCCACCCTGATCGAGATCGGTATCGCCCTTTCCACCGTGGCGATCATCACCTCCAGGCGCGCCTTCTGGTTCGCGGCGATGGGACTGGGCGCGACAGGCGCGGTGCTGTTCGGCGTCGCCTATCTGGCGAGCTGAAGCGATGCGGGCACGAGATCTTTTCGGCGTCGGCCTGCGCCTGATGGGCGTGTGGTTCTTTTACAATGCCAGCTACGCCGGGCTTTATCTGGGCATGAAACAGGTCAACCTGCCGCTCAATTCCCAGGTCTCCATGACCCAGGACAAACTGCTGGTCGCATTCTATCTGGTACTGGCCTTCGTGCTGCTGGTCCTGACCGACAGGATCGTGGCGCTCTGCTACGGCCCTGACAAACCTTTATAGGTCGCTCCGGCTGACGCCGATTCTCCTCTAAGCCGCTTTTTCCTTCAGTTCGCCCTGCTGGATCAGCACGCTGGCGGTATCGAACAGGCACTGATGCTGGACGATCTGGCCGCCTTTCACGGTCCAGCCCAAGAAGATGTCGAACTGGACATAGCGGCCTGACGGCTGATGCAGGGCTTCGGCTTCGTACAAACCCCATACCCGGTCGCCCTGGGCGGTGACGGCCTTGGGTTCCAGGCGCGTGACATGATAGCGCGAAAACAACAGCGCGCTATATTCGCGCACGCCCGCCACGCCGTGATGAATCCCGCCGAAGCGGAAGAATTCTCGCGGCGCTGTCGCCTTCCACACCACATCGGGACTGAGCGCCGCGAACAGCGGCTCAAGATCGCCCTCCTTGAGCGCGGCAATAACGGCCAGCATCAGGGCCTTGTTGGACTGTTCCTGTGTCATCAGGCGATTCAACCTCACATGGCGGACGAATATCGTCCGCCGGGAAAAAGGGAAATGCTGTGAAATATCCGGAAAAAAGCAGCCTGCGCGCGTATCGCCCTCGCAGACGCAATGAAATCGTGGGCTGGCTACAGCCCTATGCTTAACAAGTCAACGCATGCCCGTCGCTGCATTGTCGCATAGCAGTGACATATCAGCGGCCATCTCAGGACGGGCAACCCCATGCAGGGAACCATATTTCCTGCTTGAAATACCTGTCGAACGGGCGCGCGACCCATGTCCCTTGCACGGCGAGTGAGCGAAGTACCGGACGCTTACGAACATGGTAATCTTTCTACCATTCAGCTGCTTACGGAAGCCGGATATCTGGAAAAACCGCAATCGCTCACGGTCGGCGATGTCGAAGAGGCGCTGTTGGAGGACCCCAATCTGGCCGAATTGTGGCTGGAAAGAGGCAGGGACCAGCGGCTGGCCGGCGGCTGGGGCATTGAGCGGGCCCGCGATCACTACAGGGTGCAGAATTATTCCAGCGGTCAGTATCTGGTGGAGCGGGACAGGCTGCATGCCTGTGCCGAATTCATTGTCCGCTATGTCGGCTTTATCCACGACGTTATGACGCGGCATACATCCTAGTCCCCGGGCCATTGGCGATTTTTCGGATTGCTGCGGCACAGCAAGCACTGGGCTTTGCGACACATTCATGGGTTTTGCGACACATTGATGAGAAGCTGAACTTGCCGTCAGCCCCCCCTCCCCTTACGGTCCAGAAAAAATTTCGGGGCGTAGAGGAACTTCCAAATGTTGAATCGTCGAGATCTGCTGGCCAGCGCGTCGGCCCTTACTCTGCTGGGCGCTTGCCCGGCCAGGGCGCAAAGCGCGCCCCCCGCCGAAACGGACTGGCTGCATTACGCCAACGATCTCGCCAGCACCCGCTATTCGCCGCTCGACCAGATCAACGCCGGCAATTTCGACAAACTGGAACTGGCTTGGCGTTTCTCCACCGATGCGCTGGGCCCCAGGCTTGACGCCGACTTCATGTCCACGCCACTGGTGATCAAGGGCCGGCTTTACACCACCGCCGGCTTCCGCCGCGATGTCGTCTGCCTGGATGCGGGCACCGGCGAGTTGCTCTGGTTCCACCGCTATGACGAAGGCGAACGCATCGGTTCGCGTGGCGGCGCGGGCCTGGGCGTCGCCTATTGGACCGACGGCACCAACGAACGCATCATCTACGTCACCCGCGGCTACAATATGTTCTCGCTGGACGCCAAGACCGGCGTGCCCGATCCCGCCTTCGGCACCAACGGCATGGTGGACCTGCGCCAGAACGACGATCAGACCATGGACCCCAACCGGGGCGTGATCGGCCTGCATGCCCCGCCGCTGGTGGTGAAGGACACGATCGTGGTGGGCGCGGCGCCCACGCTTTATTCCAAAGGCTATGTGCGCGGCTTCGACATCAAGACCGGCCAGCGCAAGTGGATCTTCCACACCATCCCGCGCAAGGGCGAATTCGGTTATGACACCTGGACCACGCCGGGCCAGGCGGAAGCCGCTGGCAATACCGGCGCCTGGGCGCCGATGTCGGCCGATGCGGATCTGGGCCTGGTCTATGTACCGGTCGAGCTGCCACAGACCGACATGCTGGGAATTACCCGCACGGGAGACAATCTGTTCGGCGAGACCTTGGTGGCGCTCGACATCGAGACCGGCCAACGCAAGTGGCACTATCAGATCATCCATCACGGCCTGCAGGACCGCGATATCTCCTGCGCCGGCATCCTGTGCGACATCCCGCACAACGGAAAGATCGTCAAGGCCATCGCCCAGCCCACCAAGCAGGGCTGGGTCTATGTGCTGGACCGCGTCACCGGCAAGCCGGTATTTCCGATTCCGGAAAAGCCCATCCCCAAGGGACAGGTGCCGGGCGAATATTATCCGCCGACCGAACCCATGCCCAGCGCGCCGCCGCCCTTTGCCAAGCAGGGCGTCACGGTGAACGATCTGGTGGACTTCACGCCCACCATCAAGGCGCGGGCACTGGAAATCGCCAGCCATTACAAGATGGGCCCGCTGTTCGAACCGCCCGCGGTGGTGACCGACAAGATCTTCGGCACGCTGAATCTGCCGGGGCTGCAGGGCGGCGCCAACTGGCCGGGCGGCTCTTACGATCCGGATACGCACATCCTCTATATCTATGCGAAGAACCAGATCGAGATCACCGGTGTGGTGGTGCCGACGGACGGCAGGCCGCCTTACCAGCGCGGCGGCCAGCCGGCGGCCGGCAGCGCCGATCCCAATGGCGGCACCTTTGGCGGCGTCGCCAGCCTGAAAGGCCAGGTCGGCCGCGGCCGTGGCTCCGTCGCCCGTGACGGGCTTAACGATCCCATCGTGCCCGGCATGATCTCCATCGAGGGCATTCCTCTGATGAAGCCGCCCTATGGCGTTGTCACCGCGCTCGATCTCGCCAAGGGCACCATGGTCTGGCAGGCGGTGCATGGCGAAACACCGGACGCGATCAGGAACCATCCCCTGCTCAAGGGCGTCACCATCCCGCGCACCGGCCAGTCCGGCATCCTGGGCACCTTGACCACCAAGACCCTGGTGATCCTGGGCGATTGCGGTCTCTTCACCGACGAACATGGCCGCAAGGGCGCGCGCCTTCGCGCCTATGACAAGGCCACCGGCGAGGAGCGCGGCGCGGTGTTCATGGACAAGGTGCAGACCGGCGCCGCCATGACCTACATGCACAATGGCAAGCAATATATCGTCACCGCGGTGGGCTCGTCCTTTGGCGCCGACCTGCTGGCCTATGCCCTGCCGGGCGGGGCCGAAGCCTCGACCATACGCGAGGAACGCTGAGCCCAATGCGGACCGCAGGCGCCGCGATCGCGCTTTGCGCGAGTGTCTTGTTCATGGGCCAGATGCCCATGCCCAAGCCGCCGCCGCCCGATCCCTTCGGCCCGCCGCAGCGGCAATGGGCGCGTCCGGCGGAAGGCCGCTCCTGGGGCCAGAGCGCCGGCATCGAGATCGGGCCGCATGGCGAGATCTGGGCGATCGACCGCTGCGGCGCCAACAGCTGCGACGGCTCCAACCTGCCTGCCATACATCAGCTTGACCCGAAAACCGGGCGGCCGATCCGCAGCATCGGCGCCGGCCTGTTTGCTTTTCCGCATGGCCTGCATGTGGACAGGGACGGCAATATCTGGGTCACCGATGCCGCCATCAGCAAGGACAAAAGCAAGGGCCAGCAGGTCATCAAGCTGTCGCCCGAGGGCAAGGTGCTGATGCGCCTGGGCACGGCCGGCGTTTCGGCTGGCGGGCCCACGCATTTTCACAATCCCGGCGATGTGGTCACCGCGCCCAATGGCGACATATTTGTCGCCGACGGCCATGGCACGGTGGCGATGGACCTGCCGCCGAACACCATCACCCGCATCGTCAAGTTCACGCCGGATGGCAAGTTCATCAAGGCCTGGGGCAGCCTGGGCTCCGGCAAGAGCCAGTTCCGCAATCCGCATGCGCTGGCCTTCGACAGCCAGGGGCGCCTGTTCGTCGCCGACCGCGTCAACGGCCGTATCCAGATCTTCGATCAGGACGGCAAGTGGCTGACGCAGTACCGCAGCTTCAATCATCCCAGCGGCCTCTACATCGACAAGAACGACATGCTCTATGCCAGCGATTACAACAGCGATGGCCAGAAGGGCGTCTATATCGGCAGCGCGAAGACCGGAAAGCTGATCTATTTCGTGCCCGACGATCAGGCGGGCGAAGGCGTGGCGCTGGGGCCCGACGGCACGCTGTATGAGGCCACACCCACCGGAATCACCCGGTTCCTGCCCAGGAAGACGCAATAGCCGCGCTTGCCCCGTCCTGATAGGCTTGGCCCCGATAAAAACAAGAAGGGGAAACGCCATGCTCAATCGTCGCCACTTCATCGTCACGACTTCCGCGCTGGCCGTCGCCGCGCCGGCCCTGGCCAGGGGCCTCGACCCCGTCGACAAGGACATCAGCTTCGGCACCACCGGTTCCATCTTCGGCACCTGGAATGAACCGGGGAGCGCACTGAAAATGTCCACCAACATGCCGATGATGCTGGCGGATGTGAAGCATTACGGCCTGGAAGGCTTTGAGCCCTATTCCGGCCAGGTGGTGCAGTTCCTGGACAATCCCATGGCGTTCAAGAAAGAGCTAGATGCCGCGGGCGTGAAGCTGGCCAGTGTGGGCGATCTGCCCCGCAAGCCGTCCGACAAGCCTCGCGACACATCGGTGCCGCGCGGCGGCGCCAATGCCGCGATCGATTATCCCTGGCTGGGCGGCAAGGGCCGGGCTCAATTGATCGCCGACATGGAAGCCTGCGCCCGCGACTTCCTGCAGCCTCTGGGCGTGGACCATTGGAAGAACAATATGGGCGCGCGTCCGCCGGGGGGGCCCAGCGACGACCAGCTCAAGGCTCTGGCCGACACCGCCAACGAGATCGGCCATCGCACCAGGAAATATGGCGTGCGCCTGTCGCTGCATCCGCACATGTGGGGCCCGATGGAGCGCGAACACGACTTCCGCCGGGTGATGGAACTGACCGATCCCAGCTATGTCTTCCTGATCCTGGATACCGGCCATAACGTGCTGGGCGGCATGGATGTGGTGAAGATCACCGAGGAATTCTTCCCCCGCATCACCGAATTCCATTTGAAAGACACATTCCCGCAATGGCGCGGCAACACCCAGGGCCCCACTCCGGAAATGCACCGGCAGAAAAGCGTCTATGCCGCGGTCGGCCAGGGCGGCGGTGTCGACTTCCCCGGTGTATTCGCGGTGATGCGCAGGAAACACTTCAAGGGCTGGGCAGTGTTCGATATCGATGCGCCGCGCCCGGGCGACGGCACCGGCAGCGTGGACGACAATATCGCCGCCAGCGTGCGCTATATGCGCGACGTGCTGAAGGTGCGCCTGCCCGCGCCGCCGGCCAAGGGCCTGTTCACGGAAACCTGAGCCTATTCGCAGAGCGGACTGATATTGGCCTGCATCATCGCGCTGGTGCCGCCGCCGCCCATGGTGGCGGGATGACAGGCCGGGGGATTGATGGTGCGCAGCTTCTCGGACGGCACGTCATGGATGCCGTCGGCGGCCACGTCCATGCCGTCCTTGCGGTACTGCGCCCAGACCGCATTGGTCTTGCACACTTCCGGCCCCTTCAGGCGCGAGCCCGGCAGATACTGGGGCGGGCGGCAGGTGATGACATAGGGATCGCCTTCGCCCGTGGGCGCGCTGGCGTAGCTCTTGCCGGCCGGCGCCGCCTGGGCATCGGAGGGCGCGGACGCGGTCTGGGCAAAAGCCGGCGCCGACAGCGCCAGGACAAAAACAGCGAGGGCCGGTTTCATGTGCGCGCTCCCTGATCGATCCGGTCACTCTACTACAAAGTTAGGAGGAATAAAAGCGCCGCCTATGGCGCGCGGATAAACAATCCGATGGTGAGGGCAACGCCAATCAGCACCGCGGCCGCGCGCAGGATCTTCTGGTTGACCCGGCTGACCAGATGGCCGCCGATCCAGCCGCCGATGACCGCGCCGATACAGGCGATCACCGCCTGCAGCCAGTGCACCTGGGGCGAAAAGACAAAGATCGCCACGGCGCTGGCGTTCATTACGCCGGCCAGGACATTCTTGGTGGCGCTGGCGCCGCGGATATCGAGCCCGGCCGCGGTCAAGGCCGCCAGCATCAGAAAGCCGATGCCGCCGCCGAAATAGCCGCCATAGACGGAGATGCAGAACTGCGCGAGACCGGCCCCCACCGTGCCCAGCACCGGCGGACGGTCGGCCTTCTTCGGCACGAAGCTGCCATAGGCGAAGACGCTGGTGGCGAACAGCACCAGCCAGGGCACCAGATGGCCGAAGATCGAGGATGGCGTCACCAGAAGCAGCACGGCGCCCATAATGCCGCCGGCGAGCGAGATCGCGAACAGTGCCCGGAAGGAAAGCCCACCCGCGCCCATGACATGCGCGCGGCCGGCCCAGCTGGACGCGACCTGGCCGGGAAACAGCGCGATGGTGGAGGTGATATTGGCGGCCAGCGCCGTCATGTTGGTCAGCATCAACGCGGGCAGAGTGAGGAAGGTGCCCCCGCCCGCCAGCGCATTCTGGATGCCCGCCCACACCGCGACGGCAAAAAGGATCACAAGCCCCATGGTCATGGCCTGATGTCCCGATTCCGAAATTCGCGTGATCCCCATATCGCGCTCGGACGAATTTCGGAATCGAAGGACATCAGCATCTCGTTAATTCCTAGTGTCGTTCGGTTTCGAAGTTCGCAAAGAAAGAC
>DASZVQ010000124.1:0-79695 GCA_035547275.1 Rhizomicrobium sp. | reverse complement strand
TTGTCATTCCCGGCGAGCCATGCACGGTCGCGTGCATGGCGAGGGAAGGGAACCCAGGCGGCCACCACCGTGACGGTATCAAACACCTGGGTCCCCTTCCCTCATGCTCGCTTCCGCTCGCATTCGCCGGGGATGACATTAAGAACGAATGCCCGCGCTGTCATTCTTGACGAGAAGCGCGCCATCACCCCACTGCCCCCACCCGTCATTCCCCGCGAGCGTCACCTCGCGACGCATACCTACTTGTCATTCCCGGCGAGCCATGCACGGTCGCGTGCATGGCGAGGGAAGGGAACCCAGGCGTGCACCACCGTGACGGTATCTTCTATCTGGGTCCCCTCCGCCTCGCCCCTACCAACGCATCCAACGCCTCCCGAAACCGCGCCAGGGTGGAGAATTTGTAGGCCGGGCTGATCGCCGCCACCGCCTGCGCCACCGAATAATTCTCGCCGCACACCCGCCGGATGATCAGCCAGTCGTTCGCCCCCATCGCCGCTTCCACCCGCCGCCAGTAATCCTTCACATCGCGCTGGTGATCGACGAACGCGCCGGGCGTGCCGCCCCCGCCTTTCACCCGGTCGAAGCCGCTCGATCCCGGCCAGCTCGCGGCACACACCTGCCAGCCCTCATCGAAGGCCCGCGCCGCCTCGAACCGGTCGATGGCGCGGCGAATCTCCGCCTCGGTCTCGGCCGCGCCGGTGCAGCGTTCCTTGCACACAAAGCTCCCGCGCCGGAATTCCCGCTCATACACGGTCAGCCGCGACCACCCCTTTTTGGCGCCCGCGCCCACGCCCAGCACCCGGTCGCGGACATGATCGGCCATGATCACCGCCGGGCGCTCCACATTCGGATCGTCTTTCACCTTCGCCGTCTTCTTCGCGCGCGTCATTCATACCTCACTGCGTATTTGCCCCGTTTCAACAGCCGGTCGGCCCGGTCCTTGGCCGCGGCAATCGCCTCGGCGGCGATGTGCGGCTTGGCAAAGCCGTCGAACCGCCGCTCGCTCAGGAATTTCCAGGGATGCACCACCCGATATTCCTTCTGCCGGCCGACAAAGTCGCGGAAGGCGGGCATCGCCTCTATCGCCGTTACGCGGTCGGCTTCGCGCATGCGCCGCCAGATCTCATGCGCCTTCTTCTTCGACATCATGGGATCGGTGGGATAGGCGCTCCAGAATTCTTCAAAATCCCTTGGAAAAACATTCGCCTGGTCCGCGCCAGCGGACAAAGATATCTTCTCTTCTCTCTTCTCCTCTGTCTCTTCTCTCCTCTTCTCTGTGCTAGCAGGATTTCCAGAAATTTCCTGAACACTGTCCACATCGGAAACGGGCACGATGAATCCGGCGCGCTCCAGCGCGCTCAGATCGATCGGTTCCGTCGCGCCCATCTGCCGCGCCAGCCAGGCTGGGTCGGCGGGAACGCGGTTGGCATGACGGCTGGCCAGCAGCTGAATGCCGATCAGGTGCCACTTGGCGGCATCGGGCAAATGCGCGAAGCCATAATCATCCAGGAGCCGGTTGTAGAGCTTGATCCAGGTCGGACCGCGGTCTTTGTAGTGCTGCTGTTGATCATAATTGGTGACACGGAAGAAGGCTGTCATGGGCGGCGGCGCGTCTCACCCCAATAGTGATCGCGCATCAGGCTGCGTTCGTCATCCTTCAGCGCCACGCCCATCTCGCGCACGAAGCTCATGGCCTGGCCCAGGTCGCGCGCCACCTCGATGCGCATGCCCGATGCGCGGGCCGCGATCATGGCATCGGTTTCGGCCAGGCTCAGCCGCGCGCCCCGCGCCATCATGTGCAACCCCAGCGCCTTGCCGCGATGGCAGATGACGATGCCCGGCAGTTCGGCCGCCTCGATGGCGAAGGCGTCGGGTGGCAGCCTGGCCTTCAGCGCCACCAGCGTCCGCGCCTCCAGCGGCAGGGCGGCGGGTTGCTTCTTGATCTTTTCGACATTCATGTGGAACAGGGTCATCTGGATTTGAACCGCATCAGGTTGGCGTTGCTGTTGGTGAGGGAAGGCGGCAGATCGCTTTCGCCGATCGCGCCCTTGACGGCCTCGAACCGCCTTCGCCGCGCGGCATTCCGGGCGGGCGCGGCGGCGTCGCGCGCCGCCCACGCCATTTCGATCCATTCATCCGGTGTGTCCATCCTGGCCCTCCCCGTCTGTCTTTGATGGATAAAGATCGGCGCGTAGCGCATTGGCCGTGACCTTTCCGCCCGTCGCCTTTTCCAGCTTCAGGCACCATTCCGCCGGCACGCGGCGGCCGCGGCGCAGCACCTCGCTGACCGCCTGGCCGCTCACCCCGATGGCCCTGCCCGTCTTCATCTGGCTGCCGATCAGCTTCACCGCCTTGGCCAGCGCGGCGATGCCTGTCTCGCCGTCAGCCATGCGCGGTCACCGCCAGGGCACCGGCTAGAGCCGCCCGATCAGCGCCACCGCGATGGCGCCCATCGCCTGCAGCGCCGCCGCCCAGAAGACCGGGCTTGCCAGCACCTTGCGGAACCGAAACAGCAAGCGCGCTTGTGTCATGATACGCATACCCTTCCCACGGGGGGCCTTCCCATGAAGTGGGGCGGGAACGAAGTCCGGGCTGCGGCCAGGTTTTTCCTGTGTTCCTGTTGCTCAAATCCGGCATGTTCGCCCGCCCATTCCCCGTTCTTCCTTTGTTCACTGTGACAAGTCTCCTTGCTCATGGCAACAAGAATTCTTGCAATCGGCCCTGGATTCGGCTTACACAAGAAACCTTGTATGGCCTCAAGGCTTCTTGTAGGGTGGCGTGCGATGAAAACTGTCGGTGATCGCGTTCGCGAACGGCGCCTGGCGCTGAAACTTTCCCAGCCCCAGCTGGCGAAGAAGGCCGGCGGCATCACCTATCAGGCGATCCAGCAGCTGGAAGCCGGCGGCGGCACCAAGCATCTGGTGGCCATCGCCCGCGCGCTGGGCGTGTCGGCGGAATGGCTGCAGGATGGCACGGGCCCCGCGCCCTCCGGCAAGGTCACGCCGTCGCGCGCGCAGCTGGCCGAAAAGCTCAAGGTGCTGGGCATGGCGGAATGCGGCGCCGATGGCTGGTCGCTGTGGAACGGCGATGTCATCGACATGGTCGATCGGCCGGCCTCGCTGGCGGGCGTCGCCTCGGCCTATGGCGTCTATGTCGTGGGCGCCTCGATGGAGCCGCGCTATTTCCCGGGCGAGCTGGTCTTGATCCATCCCGGCAAGCCGGTGACCTTGGGCGCCTTCGTCCTGGTGCAGCGAAAGCCCAAGCATGACGGCGACACGCCGCTGGCGGTGATCAAGCGGCTGGTCAAGCGCACCGCGTCCAAGATCACGCTGGAACAGTTCAACCCGGCCAAGAGCTTCGACATCAAAAGCGACGATATCGTCTCGATCCATCGCGTGGTCGGGGCCAGCGAGGCATAGCCCCTGCTGTCATTCCCGGCCACGCGCGACCGCGCGTTCGCCAGGGATGACATCTGAATCTATGTGGCTTCGGCTTTCCCGCTCTCAGGGCGAAACGCCATGCCCCACAGGCCCGCGCATGCCCATGGACCGTGGATGACAGGCAGCCGGCATCGGCTCCTTGAAGCAGCGCCCGGTCAGGAAGGCATTGGCATAGCTGCCCGGCGACACCGCCACCACCACGGCGGCGGCGATCACGACCAGAAGGCCCAGGGCAATCAATTCCAGACGCGACGGCATTGGGGGCCTTTCCTGCGACTGAGACTATGTTACCCGCCCGGGCCCGGCAAGGGATGCGCTTGACCCGGGCCCCGCAATGGCCAGACTTGGCGAAACCATAAGAGGTGCGCCCATGTCCGAAAGCCCCGATACCTTCCTGGCCGTGTTTCTTGGCGACAAGGCCAGTCCCCGCATGAAAGCCTGGATGGCCATGTCCGAGGCCGAACGCGGCGCGAAGGAAAAGGAAGGCATCGCCGCCTGGATGGCCTGGATCGAAAAGCATCAGGGCGCCATCGCCGAAATCGGCGGCCCCTTGGGCAAGACCAAGCAGATCACCGCCAGCGGCATCGCCGACATCAGCAACGCGCTCAGCGCCTTCATGGTGGTGCGGGCCGAAAGCCATGCGGCGGCGGCGAAGATGTTCGAGAACCATCCCCACTTCGCCGTCTTCCCCGGCGAGGCGGTGGAGGTGATGCCGGTGCTGCCCATCCCCGCCGGTTGACGCCATCAGGGACGCGCGATGATCACCAAACATCCCTGGTTCGGACCCAAGACCGGCATCGGCTGGGGCTGGACGCCCATAAGCTGGGAAGGCTGGGCCGCGACCATCCTGTGCCTGGTGGTGATGTTCGGCGGATATTTTGTTTTCGGCCGCACGCCGATGACCACCTATGTCGGGCTTGGCGCGGCGGCGGCGCTGATCCTGGTCTGTCTTTTGACCGGCACCGCGCCGGGTTAAACGGGCATCGGCTGCAACGCAGGTTCATCGTTAAAATTATGAACCCGCAATCACGGAACGCCTGGGGGACATCCGCGGCTTCTACCGCGCCCCCGCCCGGCCCTTGCCATACATCCGGTCGCTGATGATATCGGCCACCGCCAGCCACAATTGCTGGCCGGCGCTGTCGCCGGCCTGTGCGTTGCTGGCGGCATTGGCGCGCGCCTGATCCTCGGCATCGCGGCCGAACATGCGGATCATCTGATCGGCCATCTCGTCGGGAGACGGCGCACCGGATGCCTTTTCCCTGTTCGATTTTCTGGCGACGGGTTTGCTGGCCACTGGCTTGTCGGCCACCGGTTTGCTGGCGGCCGGTTTGGTGACGGCCACTTGGGCGGGCGGTTTGCGCGCAGCCGGCGGGGAAGGATGACCAGGCGGTTCTGCTTTCGCCGCCATCCCCTTCCCCGTCAGCTTGTCCTTGTCGAACGACATCTCCAGCACCGCGCCGCTGCATTTGTCGATCTTCATGATCACCGGCACGGGCCCCGCTTCGCCCAGCAGATTGTGATTGACCCCGTTTATGGTCAGCCGGTCCGGCGGCCGGGCGCCGCCCCGCGTGGTGCGGGTGATGCGCACCCAGTCCCGATTGTCCTCGACCGCAAGCACGGGAAAGAAATAGCGGGCCAGCGGCGCGAAGCGCTGTTCCACCGCAAGATAAATGCCGCCATAGACCCTGGGATCGACGGCATAGGGCTGCATGGTCGGCTTGCCGTTCGCGTCGGTGGCCGCGCAGTCGGGATAGGGCGCGAATTCGTTGGGCGCGGGCAAGCCTTCCGCCAGCGGCTGCGCCAGGGCAGGCCCCGCCGCCATGATCGTCATCGTCAACCACAAGACGCCACGCATCCTCACGCCCGTTCCTGCCAGAGCCGCCATCACTATCCCCCAATTGCGGCAGAAGTTATCGCGCCGGTTGCCGCGTCCGGGCCGCCGGTTACTGCGGCCCGGGCGCCGCCAGCCTGGCGGTGACGATATTGGCCACCGCCAGCCACATCTTCTCGCCGGCATGATCGCCGGCCTGCGCGTTGCTGGCGGCATTGGCGCGCGCCTGGCGCACGGCCGCCTGCCCGAACATGCGGATCAGCGCGTCGGCCAGGTCGTTCGCGGATGCGGGCATGAAGCTTCTCTTTTCATGGTTACGATGCGGCGGCGACCCCGGAAAAGTTCGATATATTAGCCGGAAATTCCCGCCCATGCCCTTCGTGCCCGCGCGCCGCAAGAAGGGCGAGCGCCGTATCGCGCTTGCGCAAAAACGCTTTCGATACAGGTATTTCTACGTATCGGAATCCTGTTTACCGGGCGGCGGCGCTCTTGCGACAGTGTGACAAATTCAGCCGCAGCGAAAGACACAGCCTTGCCCGACGACCGTCAGCCAGATCCCGCGCCCGCCCCCGAAACGGAGAAACCCGAAAGCCGCGGCGCGCGCATCAACCGGCTGTTCCGCGAGGCCATCCGCGACCTGGATGCGCTGAAGCGATCGCCCGACAAAGAGACGGACTGACGCGGCGCGGTCATACCGTCATCCGCCGTTGCGACGCCATCCTCGCGCGCGGCCCTCACCCGCGCCCACAACGCACGCGGTCACATGCAAAACCGTCATTCCCGGCCAGCAGGCGCGAATGGCGCGTGCGAAGGAAGGGAACCCAGGTAGTCAGATCAGCCCCAGTGCCGGATCATCGCTCACGCAATGCCCGGCCGGGGATGACATCTAGCATAGTTGCACCCGCCCGCCCCGGCTTCCTATCTTCCCCGCCTCATGACACGGCTGAAGCTCTTTCTTGCGCTGGCGCTGGGCCTGGGCGTTCTGGCGCTGGTGCTCACCCATTTCGATCTTGCCCTGGTGCGTCAGGCGCTGAGCCGCGCCGGCTTCAGCGGCCTGGCCATCGTCATCGCCGCCGGCCTTGCGGCCGAGCTGGTGCTGGCGGTGGGCATCATTCCCCTTCTGCCGCGCCCGGTGACGCTGGCAACCGTCTTCGCCGCGCGGCAGTTGCGCGATTCCTCGTCCGATGTGCTGCCCATCACCCAGATCGGCGGCGTGGCCTTTGCCGCCCGCGCCTTGGTGCTGTCGGGGCTTGGCGCCTTGGAGGCCTCGGCCGCGGTGATCGCCGATCTCACCACCGAGACCTTCGCGCAAGGGCTTTATGTGCTGGCCGGCGTGATGGCCAGCCTGTCCTTGCTGCATCACAATGCGCTGCTGTCGCCCTGGACGGGCGCCATGCTGGGGGGCGCGCTGTTTCTTTCCATCGGCAGTCTTCTCTTCGCCGTGCTGCAGCTGAATGGCAGCCGCTGGGCCGAACGGATCGGCGGCAGATTGTTCGCCGCCACCCACGGTTTCAGCGCGGCGGTGCACGCCATCTATCGCCGGCGCGCCCGGGTGGCCGCATCGATCCTGCTGCAATTCGCCGGCTGGATCGCCAGCGGACTGTGGCTGTGGGTGGTGCTGGCGGTGATGGACCTGCACCCCGGCCTGTGGCGCGCCATCGCCATCCAGGCCCTGGTCGAGGGCCTGCGCAGCGCCACCGTCTTCATTCCCGCCGCCATAGGCATCCAGGAAGCCGGTTATGCCGCGGTGGCGCCGGTGTTCGGCCTGCCGCCCGAGATCGGGCTGGCGGTGTCGCTGCTTCGCCGCGCCCGCGACATACTGGTGGCGGTGCCGGTGCTGCTGCTGTGGCAGTTCATCGAAGCCCGCCGCGCCGCCCGCGCCGGCTGATATTATCTACAATGTAGAATAAATATTTCGCCGTCAAGCTTGACCGGCGGTCGGACATAACTCCTACAATGTATTACAAACAGGAGGTCCCCATGCCCGACCGCATCCTTGCCGCGCTTATCGCATCCCTGCTCTGGGTGTTCGCCCTGCCCGCCGCCGCCCAATCCCAGCCGCTGGACAAATTCGCCGGCGCCTATCGCGTCAGCGTCATCCAGGTCTTCCATGTCCGCGCCGATGGCGACACTTTGATCCTGCGCCCCAGCTTCGGGCCGCAGATGACGCTGATGGCGCAAGGCCAGGGCCGCTTCATCGAAACCCAGTCGAACGCGCAGTTCGTCTTTTCCGATGACGGCGCCACGCTGACTGCCAGCAATGGCGACCATGTGCTGTACGGCAAGCGCATCAGCGATGCCCAGGCACAGGCGCTGGAAGACGCGGTGGCGGCGCGGGTCGAGGCGGGCGCGCCCAGTCCCGGCACCGAAGCCTCGGTGCGCCGCTACATCGACTCGCTGGAGAAGGGCGCGCCCGATTACGACGAAATGGAGCCGCGTGTCGCCGAGGAGAACCGCCGCCAGCTGCCGGGGCAGATGGCGGAAATCCGCAAGCTGGGCGCCTTCCAGTCGCTGAAATTCGTCAGCATTACCCCCAACGGCATGGACGTGTATGACGCGGCCTTTGAACATGGCCATGTGATGGTCGGCCTGGCGCCGCTGGATGCCGAGGGTAAGGTGGAATTTCGCAGCTGGTCGCCGCGTGATTGAGCGTTTCAACTTTCGCGCCTGTGTGTAAAGCGTCCTTGACATCCGCTGGCCGCACGCCTATGTAAAGTATGCTTTACATGCGGGAACTGGCATGGGTTATGTCAAGGATGGAGAAAAGCGCTATTTCATCGAGGTTATAGCGGCAGGCACATTGATTATCGCCGCCATCGCGCTTCGACGCGCCGTCGGCCATCTTATCATCAATCCTGCTTTGCTTCTGACGGTGAAGCTTCTGCCGCTGCTGCCCATCCTGCTGTTCGGGGCGGCAGTCTGGCGCTTTTACCAGCGGTGTGACGAACTTCAGCGCCAGACTATGTTGAAGACAGCGGGCGCGGCTAGCCTGCTGACGCTCGTCATTTTCATGACTTGGCTCATCATGCAACCGGTCGGCCTGCCGCCACTGACGGGACTGATCGCCATTCTGGTGATATGCGGCTGTACGCTTCTGTCCAGCGCGGTTATCAAGTTTCTGGAAGGCCGCGCTGAGGGGGGCCTGCAACAGGCATTCACGCGCGCAATACCAGTTCTATGCCTGGCGGCAATGCTTCTGGGCCTGTATGTCGTTCTGCATCTGGTTCTGCCGGTGCGATCGGCGCCGTATCTGTGGAGTACGATCTGGATGGGCGGCGGGGTCATCGCCCTCCTGATCTACCGACTGCTTAAGCATCGGCTTGATTTATGAAAAACAACGTCCGCGAATTGCGCAACCAGAAGGGCTGGAGCCAGGCCGATCTGGCCGACAAGCTCGCCGTCTCGCGCCAGACCGTCAATGCCATCGAGACAGGGCGCTATGATCCCAGCCTGCCACTGGCCTTCGCCCTGGCGAAACTGTTCCGCTGCCGCATCGAAGATATCTTCACGCCCTGACGCAACCGCAACCCGGACATGTCCCAAAAATCGCCGCAATTGCTGGATCACCTCGCGCGCGCCATCCAACCGCCGACTCAGATCCATGACGCCGCTTCGTCTTCGCCCGCTGCTGCTGTCCGCTCTCCTGCTTGCGCCCGGCGTCGCAGGCGCGCAGACATTGCCGGCGCAGTCGCAGGCGGCTTTCGATGCGGCGCTGCATGACATGTCGCCCTCGCCCCAGTTCATCGCCATCACCGTGGTCAATGACGAGACCGGCCAGGCCATCAGCGGCTGCATCACCGCGCGCCAGTTCCTGGGCGCCATGCACAGGGAATATGACCTGGGCTATGACCCCGACGCCATCGGCCGCATCATGGCGGCGGCCGAGGACGCCGGCGGGCGCACCTTCCATTTCCGCAAGGACGACGCCTGGGCCGCCATGCCGGCGCGGGCCTGGAGCGCGCGCGCCTGTGACATCATCGCCAGCGGCCAAGTCGCGCGCCTGACCACGCCGTCCGGTCAGGTCATCGCGTCAGCGCATTGATGCCAGAGCAGGAAACCAGCCGAAGGCACCATCGCCGTCGCTGACGTCATCGCCGTCGGCATCGCGCCGTACCGGACGCGCGCTGCCGCGCTGACGCCGCGCGCCGGGTCCGTGGCGATACCATGTCGCCGCACGCCGCGCCGCCGATCGCAAAGCCGCTTTCGCCATATGAAAGGCATGGCTTATGTGCCCGCGCGCCACGATCAGCATGACGGCCGAAGTGATCTCGCAATAGAAAGCGACATCGCCGGCCATGAAGAAGGCCATATCGATGGTGAAGACCTGCGCCAGGGCGGCAACCGCCACCAGCAGCGCCGCCAGGTAGACGATGCGCCGGAATGTCAGTTGCCGGGGCAAGGTGGACAGCGGCACCGCGATATTGGCCCACAGCCAATCACCCAGCCGGCACGGCCAGTCGATTGTCAGCTGCCGCCACAGATCCATGCCGCCCCTCGCGCCCTTGCATCCCATCGTCAGATAGGTACGCGCCAGTCCGACGCCAACCCATGGCGGTAAAACCACAATATCGATAGTCGATAATCTTCTTGCTGAATTTCGATAACCATGTTACCGTCTTTCGAGAAACGGGACTGGGGAATATCGACATGCCTGGCACACATCATCTTTTCACCGTCACCCGCGTCCTGCTTCGGATCGCGACCGGCTTCTGCTTTTTCCTGATCGCGGTCCTGGCGATCGCGATGGGGGCGCTGGAGGGCGCGGCGCTGAACCTTTTCCATCTGCCCATTCCGGCCAGCGAAATGCACGGACTGACCCTGCCCCAGATACTGACCGCGGCGATCCTGGTCATCACCGGCGGGGTGATCTGCATTGCGCTGGCCGCCTGGATGTTCATCCTGACGGCGCGCATCATCGACACCGCCAGCCATGGCGATCCCTTTGTCACCGTCAATGCCGACCGGCTGAACCATATCGCCTGCCTGCTGCTGGCGGTTCAGGCCGTCGGCTTCACCGTCGATGCGCTGATGAACCTGTTTCCGGACAGGATCACCGAGAATGTCTCGATCGGTTATGACGGCTTCTCCGCCGCCGGCATCCTGGCGGCGCTGCTGATCTTCGTGCTGGCCCAGATCTTCCGCCGGGGCAGCGAAATGCGCGCCGAACTGGAAGGCACCGTCTGACATGGAGATCATCGTCAAGCTGGACGACATGCTCTATGCCCGGCGCATGACCCTGACCGAACTGGCCGAAAAGGTGGACATCACCCTGGCCAATCTGTCGATCCTGAAAACCGGCAAGGCCAAGGCGATCCGCTTCTCCACCCTGGCCGCCATCTGCGATGCGCTGGATTGCCAGCCCGGTGATATTCTGGCGTTTGAAGGCAAACAACGCCCCCGGCTGACGCGCGTGAAGTAGCGGCGGCACCGCCAGCATGACGCGGGCGGTCAACCCGTCACTTAGTGAGACGCGGGCGTTTTGCGTTGCGCGCGCCGCCCATTATCGTCCCGCGCCGGGAAAACCCTAAAGACTTCGCGCCGTCCGCCACATGACCATGACAAAGACCAACCGCCGCAATTTCCTCGCCCGTTCTTCCGCCGCCGCCGGGGCCGGCCTTGCCGCCCTGGCCGATCCCGCGGGCGCCGCGGCGCAGACCGTGGGGGTGAAGGCGCGCGACTTTCCCGACCTGACCATCACGGAAGCCAAGCTCTATCAGACCGATCTGACCGGCTTTCATTCCCTGAATGGCGAGCGGGGCGAAGTCGCATCGCTCACCACCGCCAGCGGGCTGGAGGCGCTCTATACCCTGGGCAACCGCAACGCCACGCCGCACTGGCTGGAATGGGCCAAGGCGCGGCTGGTCGGCAAGACGGTGATGGATCTGTTGCCCACCATCTCTTCCACCTCGGGCCTCAAGGCGACCTATGGCTTCAACGCCAAAGGCCGCCCGCCGGGCTTCGAGCCCCTGCCCAGGGATGCAATGCTGGGCGACAATTCGGTCTTCATCACCGACGCGCTGAATGGCAGCGCGCTGCAGATGCGTGGCGGCGGCAACTGGCCCAACTGGTACACGGCGGCGGCCGATGTGCTGCTGTGGGATTTGCTAGGGCAGACGGTCAACAAGCCGATCTACAAGATTTTGAACGGCGGCGTGGGCGGCACGAAAGACCGCGTCATGGCCTATGCCTCGTCCGCCCATCATCCCGCGATCGAGGATTACGCCCCCGAAGCGCTGCGCGCCAAGGCGATGAACTTCAAGGGTTACAAGATCCATCCCGGCCCGGGCCAGCATCGCGGCGGCAAGAGCCCCATTCCGGCCTATGTCGGCCATATCGAGGAAATCCGCCAGGTGCGCGCGGCGGTGGGCGACGAATTCGTGCTCGCCCACGATCCGGTCCAGGCCTACAACCGCTATGAGGCGATGGCCGTGGGCAAGGTGCTGGACGAGCTGGATTACGCCTGGTTCGAGGACCCCATCCGCACCACCGACATGGACGGGCTGATCGCGCTGAACCAGGCGCTGGGCCTGCCGCTGCATGTCGGCGAATTCCTTTATTCCATCGCCGACTTCGCCGAATATATCTCCAAGGGCGCGCTGAACGTGGCGCGGCTGATCGCCGACAATGTCGGCGGCATTTCCGGCGGCATGCGCATCGGGCTGCTGGCGGATGCCTTCAATGTCGAATGCACGCCGCACAATTGGGGCAACGCCATCGACATCATGCTGCATTTCCATCTGGAGCTGGCGCTGCCCAACTGTTTCTGGTTCGAGCTGCCGATGCCGCCCGAGGCGTCCGACCATCCTTTCATGAACACGCGCTTCCGCCCCGATGCCGAGGGCTATATCCACGCCCCGACCCTGCCGGGCATGGGCGTGGACATCAACCGCGCCGAGATGGACCGGCGCACCAAGAACATCCTGCGCTAACGAAACCGGAGAGTTCCTGGGGCTCGCGCGGCGGCGAAAGACGCTCGTCGATACCACATGGCAGGCGGCGCCAGAGTGTCGGGCGCCAGTGCCGGACGCCAGCGCCGTTTGTGCGCCGCCACCAGGAACTCCTCTTTGGTTTCAGCCGCCGGATCGCCGCTGGCGCATCAATCCTTGGAACGATCGTTTTCTCGGCCCGTTCATTACCGGGCCGGACATGCTGTCGGATGCGGCTGATCGTAGAGAACCGCAACGAAAGGTGACACATGAGAAGGTTTCCCACAGCACTCGGACTGAGTTCGTTTCTCGTTATCGCGGGCGCAACCATGATGCCCGCCACAACCGCCAGTGCCGATGCGGACAGCTATGTTGCCTGCAATCAGTATGGCGACTGCTGGCGCGTGCATCATCTTTATGCCTATGGGGCGGACGCGCCGATCACCTATCACGACTCCGATTGGTACGCCGCCCATGAGCATGACGAACATGTTCGCTGGCTCGCCGACAATGACCGCGGCTATTACGACCGGGATGAACACTGGCATGACGATCCCGGCGCGCGCGCGGTGACGGGCGGCGCGACCGGGGCCGGCCTCGGCGCGGCGATCGGCTGTGTCGTGACGATTCCGGTCGGCTGCGCGCCTGGCGCCGCGGTTGGCGCGGCGGTGGGCGGCGGGACGGGCGCTGTCGCCGGCGCGGCCTCGACGCCCCACAACTGATCCAGCATTTCGCACAGCGTTCTTGGAAAGGAGGCCCGGATCTGTCCGGGCCTCCTTCATCCATGCCGGCCCGACAGCCCGTGGCCTACCGCGATGCGCCTTGCATACCTTGACAGCCAAGGTATATGATACCTTGCACTTCGAGGTATCCGATGGCCGGGGATCTCTCCACATTCATGGCGGGCGTTCCCGAACTGATGGTGCTGCGCCTGCTTCATGACCGGGAAATGTACGGCTATGAGATCGTGCAGGCGATCGCGCTAAGAAGCGGCCAGGTGGTCACGCCCGGTGAAGGCGTGGTCTATCCTTTGCTGCATGGGCTGGAGAAAGGCGGCGCGCTGAAATCGCGGCGCAAGACCGTCAATGGACGCAGCCGCGTCTATTACAGCCTCACGGCGCGCGGCAAGAAGCGCCTGAGCGTCCTGGCCGATCGCTGGAGCGTCGTGAACGGCGCCGTGCAAGCTGTGCTGGGGAGCGGTGCCCATGCCGTTTGAGGCGCTCGCCGAATCCCTGCTGAAAGGCGGCATCGCGCCGCGCCATGTGCGCCGCTATATCCGCGAGCTTGACGATCATCTCGACGACCTGATGGCGCAACAGCGCGCCGCCGGCCATGACGGCGAGGATGCGGCAAGCCGCGCCCGCGCCCGGCTGGGCGGCGACAGCGTGCTGATCGCCGCGATGCTGGAACAGCCGGGCATGCGATCCTGGCCGGCGCGACTGCCCTGGCTGGTCTTTGTGGCGCTGCCGCCGGCGGCGACGCTGCTGCTGGCCACCCTGCTCTATGCCGCCGTCTATTTCATCGGCAATGGCGCCGCGCGGATCAATGCCGTGATACCCGTGCCGCAGAACCTGCTGATCGGCTTTTCGGTGGCGGCGATGACGGCAATCTCCGTGCTGGCGGTGCCGGTGGCCGCCCTGCTTTTGGCCCTGCTGGCGCGTCGCCAACGGCTGAAGCCGCTGTGGCCGCTGCTGGGGATCGCGCTGCTGCTGCTGGCGACGCCGATGTTCAGTTACAGGTTCGGGCCTCACACCCATCTGGGCGTCCAATATGGCCTGGTGATCGCAACAAGGTGGAGCATCGTGACGCGCTTCTGGCCCTTGATGCTCAGCCACGCCCTGACGCTCCTGCCCGCCGCCTGGCTGATCGCGCGGCGCCGCAGAACAGCATAAACGCGCCGCAAGCCGTGCATGGTGTGATGGACGTTTCATCCCGGAACCAGGCGCACCGCGCGGTCGGCATCCTGCTGGTTCTTGTCCTTCATGCTCTGCTGGGCGTTGCGCTGCTGCGGTTTATGGTCACTTCGCCAAATTCCGCGTTTCAAACAATGCCGCGGACGCGGCTGTTTGAAATGACGATCAACACGGCCCGCCCTCAAAAGCCCAGGCCGAAGCCGGGAAAGAAGGCACCGGCTTCAACAGCCGAAGCGGCGAGACCCGTGCCCCCAACCGCCGCCCCGAGCGAACCATCGCCATCCCTAGCCCCAACGCCTGCTCCCGATCTTCGCGGCTTCGGCCAGGCGCTGTTCGGGTGCGCGCCGGAGCATTATTCCGATCTGACGCCGGACCAGCGCGCCCATTGTCCAAAGCCCGGCGAAGGCCTGGCGAACAAGGAAGAACCGGACCTGATGGGAACGCCGTCCCATGTGAAGGACAATGCCCGCTGGGCCAATGCGATGGCGCACAAGCAGACGCTGCCGATGCTGCCTGGCGGAATGCTGTTTCCACTGGTTGCGCTGGGCGCAGTTCTCGATGGCTCCATCAGCGAGCCCCACAGCGCCTTTCGCGACCCCGAACAATGGCCGGATGAGACAGACCCGGGGCAATTCATGCCGCACAGTCCGGGCGAGCAGGAACGTGTCTATGACGATTGGAACCGCAAGCATGCGGCGGCATCGCCGGCTTGCATTGCGGCAACGCCGCCTGCTGCCGACAGATCGGCGGGCGCGCGCCCGCCCTGCCCGGCTTCGCCATCCGTTCCGGCGCCGGCGGCGATGGCCCCGTCGCGCCCCAATTGAAGCTTCCCCAATTGGCCGAACCCCAGGTCGCGCTTCCGCTCCCTCCGCTTACTGGATTGCCGAAGGGATCGAACACACCGTCCCAGACGATGTTCATGGAACCGTCGGTGATCTTCTGCGGTGTGCCAAGGCACAGGTATCAGTCGTTGTACCGATCGCCCGTGTCGGCAACGCCGTCGTAGTCCATGAGAACCATGGGACACATCCCGCTCGTCGCTGTCATTTTCCTTATATTATTCCAATTCATCCGGTTTTAGCTCTGGATGTCTTGAATAAATCGGATTCATGATCTCGATAAGCATATCACCCATGATCTGCCCGACCGCCTCACGATACCGTTCAAACTCAGTTGCAGTGCACCTGTTCTGAACTTGCATTAACGAAGCGTTTAGGTTTCGGCCTATTTCCAGCATCAAATCACTCACGCTATTTGCGATAGCTTTGTCTTCGAACAACTAGAAGCCTCCATAAACAGGATTGCCTGGAAAGGGAATCAACAGGTGGCCAAGGTTTGTAGCACCATGATGGCACGGTGCAGGCAGTGAAGGTCAGCGCCGCTGGGCAACACCCATCGTCCCGCCCTTGACAACTGCGCGCGAGCCTCGCGCATTCGGCACCATCTTCTTTGTCCCGGCTCGCGCGGCAAAAAAATCACGTCCGATGATGCACAGAGCGGCGCATCAGCGCCCGCCGCCGAATTTCTTTTCCAGTTCGATCAGCGCGGCGATGCGCGCCGCCGCCCCCGCCCATTTGCCGTGGCCATCATGATCGCCATTGGCGGTGCAGTCGGATGCATAGCGGTTCGCCATCGAAAGCGCCTTGCCCAGCCCGTACATCCGGATCATGGAATCCGCCAGGGCGGAATTTTCCGCAGCAATCATCAGTGCCCCCGCACATGCGCCAGGCTTCTTCCCGCGCAGACACGATTGATAGCAGGGCCAGCCTTAACAATTTGGGATGTCCAGGATTGGACATCAAAGGTTCAGCGGTGGCCCCGTAAGATGACGCGATATGTCAGCCGCCCATCAGCCTGGCCGCGCCACCATCAGATAGACGATGGCCAGCACGCACGCCGCGCTCACGCCCGAAGCGATACGATGCGCGGGCGACCGCAGCAGCGCCTCCAATTGCGGCGTGGGTTGGGGGCCCGGCGATGCCGAGGCCGCGATCACCCTGGCCTGCCAGGGGCTGTGCACCAGAAAGCCGGTCAGGATCAGGATCGCCGCCGCGACATAACTGCCCAACAGCCAGGGCGCATTCATGGGCAGCTGAAAGGCGCCCGCCAGCGCCGCGCCCACCAGCGCGGTCAGCACCCAGCCGATGCCGCCGGCCATGGACAGCGGCCGCGCCGCGCGGAACGCCGCATGAATGATGGCGGGATCGGCCTTGCCAGCGACGCGGCCCAACAGAATGCTGATGCCGGCGGTGAAGGCGAAGGAAAAGACGAACAGCAGGATGTGCAGAAACAGCAGTAGGTCGGTCATGCCGGGCGCGCCCCTTGAAATCGCGGGGCGAGCCTATCAGCCCCGGCCGGCGGCGAAAGCCTTGTTTCTTTTCACAGCCCGGCTTGAAATCCGGCGTCGGGTATCAGGCCGGTTTGCACCCTGTCCCCCCGGGGCGTTATATGCTTTTTGCCGCGCGTGCATGTGCCAATGCGGCCACGGCGCGGGGCCCCGATGTATGAATTCTTCCTGTTCTCGGATCGCAAGAGCGCGCTGGCCTTCTGGATCGGCAGCCTGTTGGTGATCGCGGGCGTGGTGCTGCATCTGCCCATGTTCCTGATGGCGCGCGACATGCATTACATGCTGGCGGGCATGCCGATGGACACCGGCATGTTGATCGGCATGGGCCTGATCTGCCTGGGCTATGTCGCGGCCTTTTATGGGATGCAGCCCAAGGCCGGCGCGCCCACGGCCACCCAGCATGAACGCATCGTGGCGCCCGAGGATGCGCCGCTTACCCTCTGGCACTGGCTGGCCTGTGCGGCGCTGGCGATGGCGCTGATCATCGACATCATGAAGCCGGCGAGCCTGGGCTTTGTCACGCCGGGCATGAAGGCGGAATATATGATCGGCCCGGCCAAGGTGGCGCTGCTGCCCTTCTGGGCCCTGCTGGGCACGGTGACCGGCTCTTTCGTCTGGGGCGCGCTGGCCGATCTTTATGGCCGCCGCGCCACCATTCTGGTGTCGGCGGTGATGTTCATCGGCACCTCGATCTGCGGCGCCATGCCGTCGTTCGAATGGAATCTGTTCATGTGCTTCCTGATGGGCGCGGCGGCGGGGGGCATGCTGCCGGTGCCCTATGCGCTGCTGGCCGAGATCATGCCGACACGCCACCGGGGCTGGAGCCTGGTCGCGGTGGGCGGCATCGGCGCGGTGGGCGGCTATCTGGCGGCATCGGGCCTGTCGGCGCTGCTGCAGCCGGAATTCGGCTGGCGCATCATGTGGCTGTTGAACCTGCCCTCGGGCCTGATCCTGATCGCCCTCAGCCCGCTGATCCCGGAATCGGCGCGCTTCCTGATGCATATCGGCCGGCCCGCGGAAGCCCAGGCGACCTTGAAGCGCTTCGGCTCCGTCATCGTCACCGAGACCGACGACTGGGACGATGAGGCCAAGGTGGATCATTCCCATCTGCCGCCGGTGGAGAAACGCTATCTCGGCCCCACCATCGCGCTGACCGCCGTGGGGCTGGTGTGGGGCTTTGTGAATTTCGGGCTTTTGTTGTGGCTGCCGGGCCAGCTGATGGCCGAGGGCCGCGACATGGGGCTGGCCGCGTCGATCATCGCCAAATCCTCTTTCATCGCCATGCCGGTGGTGGCGGCGGCGTCCTGGCTGTTCGCGGTGTGGAGCACCAAGCGCACCCTGCTGCTGATGATCGCCGTGACCGGGCTCGGGCTTGTGTCGCTGGCGGCGCGCGCCCATGGCGTTGCGATCCTCGCTGATCCGACGCTTCCGGTAGGTCTGCTGATCATCGGCGCGGCGGGCGTGATCTCCGTGCTGTTGCCTTACGCCGCCGAGAATTATCCGCTGCGCATCCGGGGCCGCGCCACCGGCTGGGTCGCGGCCTGCAGCAAGGCCGGCGGGCTGTTCTGCCAGGCCTTGAGCGCCATGGCCGCCGTGCCCGGCGTCGGTGTCACGGCCATCGCCATCGCGATACCGACCTTGGCCAGTTTCGGACTGATCGCCCTTTACGGACGCGAAACCCGCGGGCGCGATCTGCGCGAGCTGGAAACCGCGCCGCCCATTTCCCGGCAGGCGTGAAAGGCATTCAGCCTGCCGGCTGATGGCTCACGCGGCCAATGTCCACCCTGCGGGCCCAATAGCGGACATCAGAGGACAGCGACGCCGGTTTCCGTCTGCCCTACACAAGATGAAGGAGGGCGAACCGATGATTGTTGTCAGACCATTACCGAAGGTTGGGCGCGCCAAAATTGTCATTGTTCATAGCAATCACTTTCTATCCGTATCGGCCCGCTCGATTGCGACCTTTCAGGCAGCGGCCGCTTTGCGGACCTCTTTGGCGGCGTTTTTCAGCAAGGCTTGAGCCAGCCCCGCATCGTTGACCGCACGCGCAAGGGTCAGGGTGCCGACCATCATCGAAAGAATGGTCAGGGCTTTGGCTTTGCTGTCCTTGGCACCCGCCTCGGCAACGATGCGATTGAGAAGCTCGAGATGCGCCTTGATGCCGGCTTCGAAGGGCGCCTTCACCTCAGGGGCTTGCCGGGCCACATCAGAACCCAGCGCCACGATGGGGCAGCCATCCGACTTCTCCGCGCGATGGCCTTCGCTCAGATAGAAGGCGATTACAGCGCCAAGCGAATCCCTTGGATTCTTCGCCGCTGCCCGCGACCACCGCTGGGTAGCAGTCTCCAACGCCCGGGCCGATGCCTGGACGGCAAGGTCCTCCTTTGATGCGAACTGCTTGTAGAACCCGCCTTGGGTCAACCCCGCCGCTTCCATCACGTCTTTGAGACCGATGCCGTCAAATCCATGCTGCCGGAAAAGTCGGCTCGCCGTATTGATGACAGCTTGACGGTTCTCCTCGGCCTGAACGCGACTTACGCGCATCTTGGTCTCCAACGCTTTTTAGATTGCATTCGTAATCTATACCAGATATAGATTGTGGACGCAATCTATTTTTGGCAAGGCCATGGGCAGGAAAAGAAAACCTTTTATGGTGCTGGGAGCCGGCCTGGTCGTCCTGGGCGGGGCCGCCATATTCATCATTCATACGCGAGGAGCCTCAGCTGCCAGCGATCCAAGACAGGAACTGCCGCTGGTCACTCTAATGACCGCAGCGCCGACAAGCGGAATGGAGCGCGGCTTTACGGGCGTCATAGGGGCGAAAGTGCAGAGCAATCTCGGTTTTCGCGTCGCCGGCAAGATCGTCCAACGACTTGTCGATACCGGGCAGCAGGTCAAAGCCGGCCAGCCCTTGATGCGGATCGACGACACGGACCTTCGCCTCGCACTGACCGCCAAGCGCAACGCCATCGCCATGGCGCGCGCCGCTGCGGTCCAGACACAGGCGGATGAACGGCGTTATGCCAATCTGCTTAGTAACGGCGCCATCTCCCGGCAGCGCTATGACCAGGCGAAGGCGGCATGGGACACAGCCGAAGCCCAACTGGCCGCCGCGGAAGCGGATGCGCGGGTCGCAGGGAACGACGTCGCCTATTCCCTTCTTGTGGCAGACGCCAACGGCACAGTAGTCGAAACGATGGGCGAACCAGGGCAGGTTGTTTCTGCCGGCCAGATCGTGATTCGGCTCGCCCAATCGGGGCCTCGCGAAGCTGTCGTCGCGCTTCCCGAGACGGTTCGCCCGACGATCGGCTCCGTGGCGGAGGCAGAAATTTATGGGACTGATGGGCATCGTTATACCGCGCATCTGCGGCAGCTGTCGGATTCCGCCGATGCCCTGACCCGCACCTACGAAGCGCGTTATGTATTGGACGGAGACGCCGCGATAGCTCCGCTCGGGGCGACCGTCACCATTCGGCTGATAAGCCGGGCGGAGGGAGCAAAAATCCAAGTGCCGCTCGGCGCTGTGTATGATGATGGCCGCAAGACCGGGGTTTGGACTTTTAACAGCGCCACTTCCGCTGTGCACTTTCAGCCGGTCAAGCTTGTGCGCCTGACCGGCGAAACTGCCGTGATTTCCGGGCTCGACTTAAACCGTCCCATCGTTTCGCTGGGAGCGCAGCTTCTGCATGAAGGCCAGCGTGTGAAGGCGGCTGCTGAAAGCAGAGGCAGCTGATGGGGCTCAATCTTTCCGCGATCGCCGTTCGCGAACGGGCTGTCACCCTCTTCTTCATCCTCTTGTTGGCGGCCGCAGGTGTTTACGCGTTCTTTTTGCTGGGACGGGCCGAGGACCCTTCCTTCACGATCAAGACCCTTACCGTGACGGCTGCCTGGCCCGGCGCAACAGCGCGTGAGATGCAGGACTTGGTCGCCGAACCGTTGGAAAAACGGTTGCAGGAATTGACTTGGTACGACCGGGTGGAGACAACCGCCCGTCCTGGTTATGTCTACATGACGGTCACGCTAAGGGACAGCACGCCGCCATCTTCCGTGCAGGAAGAGTTCTACCAGGCGCGCAAGAAGCTGGGGGACGAAGCGCGCAATCTGCCACCAGGCGTGCTTGGTCCCTTCGTCAACGACGAATATTCCGACGTGAGCTTTGCTCTTTACGCCCTTAAAGCCAAAGGCATGCCAATGCGCCGGTTGGTCCGGCAGGCTGAAGCTATTCGCCAGGACCTCCTACATGTTCCCGGGGTCAAGAAGATCAACATTCTTGGCGAACAGCCTGAACAGATTTTCGTCGATTTTTCCTATGCCAAATTGGCGACTCTCGGTGTGTCGGCGCAGGATATCATCGCCGCTTTGCAGCGGCAGAACGCGGTTACACCAGCGGGCTCGATCGACACCAAAGGCCCGCAGGTCTTTGTCCGTTTGGATGGCGCTTATGACAGTGTTCAAGCCGTCGCAGACACGCCGATTGTCGGAGCCGGGCGGACGCTGAAACTCTCCGATATCGCCGATATCCGCCGCGGCTACCAGGACCCCCCAAGCTTTCTCATCCGAAGCCAGGGGGAGCCTGCCATCATGCTGGCCGTGGTCATGCAGGAGGGCTGGGACGGTCTCGCTCTCGGCAAGGCGCTGAAGGGCAAAGCTGCTGCCATCGCGCAGACACTGCCGCTCGGGATGACATTCGAGAAGGTTACGGATCAGGCGGTCAATATCAACTCTGCCGTCGGCGAGTTCATGATGAAGTTCGCCATGGCGCTCGGGGTCGTGCTGCTGGTCAGTCTCCTCAGCATGGGCTGGCGGGTGGGCATCGTCGTGGCTGCCGCGGTGCCTCTGACGCTTGCCGCCGTATTCCTCATCATGCTGGAAACCGGCCGGTTTTTCGATCGCATCACCCTTGGCGCCCTGATTCTGGCGCTTGGCCTCCTGGTGGATGACGCCATTATCGCCATCGAGGTGATGGTGGTGAAGATGGAAGAGGGTATGGGCAGGCTCAAGGCGGCCGCCTATGCCTGGAGCCACACCGCGGCGCCGATGCTATCAGGAACGCTTGTGACGGTCGCGGGATTCCTGCCGGTAGGTTTTGCGCGGTCCACCGCCGGAGAATATGCCGGCAATATCTTCTGGGTCGTGGGCTTCGCCCTCATCGTGTCCTGGGTCGTCGCGGTGGTGTTCACACCCTATCTGGGCGTCAAGCTGCTCCCAGCCATAAAGCCCGTCGAGGGCGGCCATCACGCGATTTACAACACGCCAAATTATCAACGTCTGCGGCGGCTCATCACGTTCGCAGTGCGCCGCAAGTTCCTGACCTGCACGGTCGTTGGTATCGCTTTCGCGCTCTCTGTCATTGGCATGGGAGCCGTCAAACAGCAATTCTTCCCCACCTCCGACCGTCCCGAAGTGCTGATAGAAGTCCGCATGCCGCAAGGCACCAGCATCGAAACAACGACCGCAACCGTCAAAAAGCTTGAACTCTGGCTTCACGGCCAACCCGAGGCCCAGATCGTGACCAGTTATATTGGCCAGGGCGCTCCCCGCTTTTTCTTCGCCATGGCGCCGGAATTGCCTGATCCCGCTTTTGCCAAGATTGTCGTACTGACGCCGGATGCCGAGGCACGCGAAGCATTGAAGCAGCGCCTCCGCACCGCAGTATCACAGGGGCTTGCGCCCGAGGCCTACATCCGGGTCACCCAACTCGTATTCGGACCCTACACGCCGTTCCCCGTTGAATTTCGGGTCATGGGGCCTGATCCGGCGCAACTATCCGCCATCTCCGAAAAAGCCCTCGCTATCATGCGGGGTGTCCCTGATGTGCGCCAACCGAACCGCGATTGGGGCAACCGAGCGCCTACCCTCCGCTTCATCCCGGATCAGGATCGGCTAAACCTCATCGGCCTGTCGCCGGCGCAGGTCGGCCAACAGCTCGACTTCCTTCTCACCGGCATCACAGCCACCCAGGTCCGCGAGGACATTCGCAATGTTCCTATTGTGATGCGCAGTGCGGGAGGCGAGCGGCTGGATCCATCGCGTCTGGCGGACTTCTCCTTGATGAGCCGGGATGGCCGTCAGATTCCACTCGACCAGATCGGCCACTCGGAAGTTCGTCTGGAAGACCCTGTTTTGAAGCGTCGTGACCGGACGGGCGTCATCACCATTCGTTCGGACATCAACGAGGCGACCCAGCCTCCCGAGGTCTCCAAGCAGGTCATGTCAGCGCTTCAGCCCCTGATTGCATCCCTTCCGCCCGGCTATCGGATTGAAATGGGCGGTTCGATAGAAGAAGCAGGCAAGGCCAACATCGCGCTGGGCAAAGTTTTCCCCGCCATGATCGCCGCCATGCTGATTGTTATCATGCTGCAGGTACGATCCTTTTCCAAGATGTCGATGGTGATGCTGACAGCACCGCTAGGACTGGTCGGCGTGGTCCCCGCCTTGCTGATCTTCAATCAGCCTTTCGGATTCAACGCCATACTGGGCCTGATAGGGCTGGCAGGCATCTTGATCCGCAATACCCTTATCCTGACCGAACAGATCAAGGAGAATCTTGCAGCCGGTCTAGACGACTATCACGCCGTTATCGAAGCCACGGTGCAACGCACCAGACCGGTGCTTCTGACCGCGCTTGCCGCTGTGTTGGCCTTCATTCCGCTCACGCATTCCGTTTTCTGGGGATCGATGGCCTACACGCTCATCGGTGGCACCGCTGTCGGCACTGCCTTGATCCTGCTATTCCTCCCCGCGCTCTACGTCGCATGGTTTCGGATCAAATCCCCGGCCCCGCATGAAGCCAAGCCGGCGTCGTTCGGCACCGATTTCGGTTTCGCTTCAGCAGACACCTGATGCGTGCATGCGCCCGATACGGAGACGGCTATGAATAGATTAAGACAATTATGGACTCAGATTGCGCAATTCATCAAAGCGCTAGAGGGCATGGATGACCCGCTCGGCGACTACATGTTCGCGCTCGGAAAGCGAGTGGAAAAGCTAGAGAGAGACCTAGAGGACCTTGAAGGCCGTCTGCATTCCTGACAGGGCGACCGGGGTCTACGCCAAACACAGAACCTACTTCTGTGGTGCACGGCACATTTTTCGGTCGAGGCTCTGCCAGGAAAAACCGCTGATTCCTGCCCTCGGGAGCGCAAACTTGGATGTCCGCTTTGGCCAGTTTCGGACTGATCGCCCTTTACGGACGCGAAACCCGCGGGCGCGATCTGCGCGAGCTGGAAACCGCGCCGCCCATTTCCCGGCAGGCGTGAAAGGCATTCAGCCTGCCGGCTGATGGCTCGCGCGGCCAATGTCCGCCTCGCGCGAAGCAGATATCGGGCGGGCCAATCCAGACATCCGCCAACGCATAGCAATCGCGATTGTCAGCGGGATTTCAATCCTTCGATTTGAGCCAACAGGGATTTCACGTCTCTGGTCAGAGTTTCCAAGGTTTCGGCTTGCTGCTGCTTGCGCCTTTCTTCCACCGCTTCCTGCGCGGCATCTTCCGATATCTCTTCGATTTCCTCTTTTATGTCCTCGACATGTTCTTCCAGATCTTCGACATCTTCTTGGATGCTTTCAACGTCCTGCTCGACTTCTTTCAAGCTTATCGCCTGCCGGTTGACGCTGAACTGGATGAAGATCGACAGATATATCGCTTCCAATGAAACGACGGTGGTAAGGGCGAGGAACATTGCGTCCCATGCTACCCAGTGAAGAAAGGCCACCCCAAAGAAGAGGACGAACGCAACCGTGTGCAGCACCAGCGATTGCAACGACCCCACCCACACGATAATTTTTTCCACCGTGGATGCGAGCACGGATTTGGCGAGCGCAGGGCTTTGGGCGTGCGCGGTTTGGGGCGGCGTCATCGCAGTTGGCCTTTGGGTTGAGGGACCATCCCGGAAGCGGGGCTTGCGGAAGGGCACGGGCGAAGTGATCCCATTTCGTCCAAAAAGCAAGCCCCTCATGTCCGCTTCGCGCCACGTGCTGCATGGCTGATTATGGCGCTGATATTATGTCATGAAGGGCGGACAGCGGCATAGGAGTGTTGCCCATGTCAAAATCCGATCAACTTATCTTCCCCTGGGGCGCGGGCTGACTGCCAGGCCCGGCACGCCGATCAAATATCGCCATGACGCGCCCGTTGCCGGCCCCGGAAAATTGCGGCAGTATTTCCTCAGACAAATTCGCGCCGCCAACGGACGGCGCGCGACGGGGAGATGATTCGGAGATGATTCAATGACAAAAATCGCTGCCGCATTTCTGGCCGCCACGCTCACCTGCGCCGCCGGTTCGGTGCTGGCCCAAGGCGCCGCGCCCACCGTCATCGAGGATTTCAAGCCCTCCTCCCTCAACCAGCCGGGCCAGCAATATCCGCAAGTGAATTCGCAAGGTTACGTCCGCTTTCACATCGTCGCGCCGGACGCCAGGAAAGTGCATATGAGCCTTGGCCTGGGCGGACAAGGCGGCACCGAACTGGTCAAGGGCCCCGACGGCGCATGGACCGCCACCACCGCCGGCCCGCTGGACCAGGGCTTCCATTATTATCATCTGACCGTCGATGGCGGCACGTTCAACGATCCGGGCACGCTGAACTTCTACGGATCGCGGCGGTGGGAAAGCGGCATCGAAATCCCCGCGCAGGATGCCGATTTCTATGCCGTCAAGGACGTTCCCCATGGCCGGGTGCAGCAGATCCTGTTTGCCTCTCCCAGCACCGGCACCACGCGGCGCGCCTTTGTCTATACCCCGCCGGGCTATGACGAGAATTCAAGCACGCGCTATCCGGTCCTGTACCTGCAGCATGGCTGGGGCGAGGACGAGACGGCCTGGACGAACCAGGGTCATGCCAATCTCATCATGGACAATCTGATCGCAAGCGGCGTGGCGCGCCCCTTCATCATCGTCATGACCTATGGCATGACCAACGATATAACGCCCGGTGCGCCCGGCGGCCTGGCCGCTTTCGACATCAAGCCATTCCAGACCGTTCTGCTGAACGAGCTGGTCCCTTATGTGGACAGCCACTTCCGCACCCGCGCCGATGCGCGTCACCGCGCCATGGCGGGGCTTTCCATGGGCGGCTTTGAGACAAAGCTGATCGCAAGCGCCAATCCCGACAAATTCGCCTATATCGGCCTGTTCAGCGGCGGGACCTATTCGCTCGATGACGTCAACGCCATTCCGGGCTTCAAGGACAAGGTGAAGCTGGTCTTTGTCAGCTTCGGCAGCCGCGAACTGGAAGGCGGACGCCGCGGCGCGCCGCCCGGGGTGGCGCAGGCGGACCCCCGCGCGAATGCGGAAGCCCTGAAACGGGCCGGCTATAACAGCGTATTCTATGTTTCGCCCAACACGGCGCACGAATTCCTGTCCTGGCGGCGAGCCTTGCACGAATTCGCGCCGCTGCTGTTCCGCGACTAAGAGGTCGCGGCCAAGAACGGCCAATCGCACTCAGCGCCAATAGCGGACGTGCCGCCTAGCCGGTTCGCTTGAGCACCGATCTGGTTTCGGGCTGATGTTCAAGCAGATCCCCCGGCTGGCACCCCAGTACGGCGCATATCTTGTCCAAGGTTTCAAAGCGCACCCCCTTCACCTTGGAGGACTTGAGCAGCGAGAGGTTGGCTTCGGTGATGCCGATCCGTTCCGCCAGCTCCTTGGAGCGCATCTTGCGCCTTGCCAGCATCACGTCGAGATTGACCACGATCATCTAAACGATCCCCGCGTGGTCGGCGGCTATGCGCTGTGCTTCCTCCATTACATAGGCGGCTATGATAATGGGAACCCCGATGAAAATCGCGTTCTCGTACCTGACCGCGACGTTGGGAAGAGAATGAAAAAAAGGCGTTGCGGCCACCAATCGATAAAGACCACTTCTATCGCCGGACATAACCAACAAATAGATGGCGGAGATGCCGGTAAAAAAGGAGATGGTCTGCCACAGGCCAGCCCAGCGGATATGTGCGATAGGTTGGGCGCTGAAGACCTCGCCCTTGGCAAAACAGAGGAACAGCCTGCACAGGTGATACAGCACCAGAACCGTGGGGGCGAAGGTCAATTCCGTTGCGACCATGGCGGCGATGAGAGACCAGCCGCGTTTTGATCCAAAACCGACGCCGAAACCATTCATGAATCCGATGCCGTGACCAACGCCGCTCGCCGTCGTCGGAAAAAAGACAAACAGCACGCCAGACACCACGCCTCCCAACATCACAAGGCAACCAAGCGCGAATAGCGTTGCTACAAAGCGACTGAGTGTTCTGGCGCGGGCGAAACGCGCAGAGAGGGCCGGAGCCGGTGTGATCGTTTCGCTCATGCTGCGCGCCTCCAGGAAGCAATGGCATCATATTACGACAAAATATTATTGCAATACGATAATTATATATCGCAGAACAACGCTATTGCTCCGTTGGGTCAAATGCTTGGCTCGATTTTGCGCGAGCGGCTTGGGGCCCTGCCCTGGATTTATGAACCGTCGCTGCCTTTGGAATGTCCGCTTCAGGACAGGAATCGCCATTACGGCTTTGCGCCAGAAGCGACCATGGCCTTCCGGCGATCGGGATGCGTCAGCCGGAATCGAACGACCCGATCAGACCCTCATGAGGTGGCGCGCCGCTGCATGCCACCAGGGGCTGTCCCACAGGCCATAGACGACAATGCTCAAGGGAATAAACAGCGCCGCAAAGATCAGATAGGCGCGATGCAGGGTCCGGTTGCGGGCGAGATCCCAGATGAACATCGGCGTGACAGTCAGTAAAATATAGATATCGGGGGCCAGCGGGCTGCGTGGCATGGTGCTCGGCAGCCAGTCGATACGATCAAAGGCCGCCGCAAAAAGCGGCGCAGTCGCCAAGAGGATCAATCTCTTGTGCAGCCCCGGGTTTCTGGACCTGGACCGCAGGGCAATCCACATGAGCAAGGGGAATATCAGCGCTATCCTGAGCTGAAGCAGCAGGATATCGTCCAGAACCGGCATGAACCGCTGCAGCGCCTGCCGCGCCGGCGCGGACCCGGTTTGAACCACGTTCCAATAACCATGATAGATCGCCGGCACGGCAAAAAGCGTCGCGACGACAAGAGCCGGGACCAAGACCGCGGAAACGACGCCCAACTGCATGTGCCAGTCCCGCCGGCCGAGCGCCACCAATACGGTCTGCGCCAGCAGCAGAAAAAGGAAGCTCGCCATGAGCACCGCGTGGAAATGCAATGCCAAGGGGAAAGGCGCATGCATTCCCGCCTTGATTCCGGCTATCTTTGAAAAGGAGTCGGGCACGAATCCGGCCAGGGCGATGGCGATAAAACTCGCGGCGGTGAATACATAGATCCACCGGTCGATCACCGTGCCTCGCGTTGTTCCCGATAGCCTGTCCGGTGGAAATGCAATCTTCTCGGATGCATCGAACGCGACAGCCATTTCAGCCTCCCGCCAGCCCAGCCCATGCTAGCAAACCCGCGGCCACCATGCGACGGCGCGATATCTCTCTGACTGTTTGTCAAAAGCGGCATGCGATTCCTCCGCAATCGCCGGACGAATGCGCCAAATTCAAAACGGGGGCAGGCTCTTAGCGCCGGCATGTCCGCTTCGGGCCTAAGGTATCGCCGCCGTCGCCATTGCGATATCCACGGCTTGTTTGACAGCGGTTCCTGAAAGACACTCCGCGACTTCGAGGATGGGCGCCATGCGACCTGGCAAAATCATGCTGGCCTTGCTGTTGCTGGCCGGCGCCGCGCATGCCGAGGATGCCCCGGACGCCGAGGCCGAACTGGCCGCCGCCATCGCCATTCTCAAGGCGCATCACTTGAACCGCGACAAAGCCGACTGGCCGGCGGTGGAAGCCGAGGCGCGGCAGATGCTGGACGACAAGACCAAGCCAACCGATGCCTATCCGGCGATCCGTTATGTCATCGCGCAACTGGGCGAAAAACATACTTTTCTGGCGAGCGCCGATTATGCGAAAGCGCAGATGACCGACAAAGCGGCGGGCAATGCGCGCCCGCCCGATATCCATACCCCCGAAGGTTATTTGCTGGCGGGCGGGATCGGCCTGATCACGCTGAAATTCCACCACGGCTCGCCGGCCGACGACATCGCCTATGCCAAGGCGGGCCGCGATGTCCTCGCGCGTTTCGCCCGCGCCCATGTGTGCCGTTATCTCGTGGACCTGCGCGGCAACGGGGGCGGCAACATATATCCCATGATCAACGGCCTTCAGGCCCTGCTGGGACCCGAACCTTATGGCTATTCGCAGTATGTCGGAGGCGCGGAAGAACCCCGCACATTGGCGAATGCGCCTTACATGCCTGTGGGCGACGCGGCGGTCGATCCGCGCCAGCGCGAATGGCAGGGAGCAGCACCCGTGGCCGTGCTGATGGATCGCGACACGGCAAGCTCGGGCGAGTTCGCCGCCATGTCGTTCGAGGGCAGGCCGCATACGCGATTTTTTGGCGAGCCGACGGCGGGATATCTGACAATCAATGGCCACTATAACCTGCCGGACGGCGCCTTCCTGGCCGTGTCTGTCGGCTGGTCCACCGACCGCCTGCACCGGACCTATCGCGAGACCATCACCCCGGATGACGCCACGGCGCGCGGCCAGGCGACGGTGGATGCCGCTATCGCCTGGTTGCGGCAACAACCGTGTCACGCCGCTCCGCCAGACCATGCAACGGGCGCGCCGCAATAGTTTTTGCACAGACCAGATTCGCAACGCGCCCTGATCACCAGGCCGCGATGTCCGGTCTTCTGGATAAAGCCCTCCTGGCGCTGGGGAAATTCACTCAAAAGTTAACGACATTAACCTTTGGTATATTTGGCAAAAATATCGCATCGGTCCGGAACCGTACAGTGATCTTGGCGTTGTTTACATTCATTCGGTGGGGGCAATGCAGCTCAAAAAACCTGGTGGATGTCCCATAGTAATGGTTGTGGACGAGGAACCTGTCGTCCGCGCCTTTTTGTGCGTCTATTTGCGGGACTGCGGATACCTGACACTCAGCGTCGAAAGCGCCGAGAAGGCCATCGCGCTTTTGGCCGCCAAGGTTGCCGTCGATCTGGTTTTCTCGGACGTCCGCATGTCCGGAGAAAGCGACGGTTATGATCTGGCCCGCTGGATTGCGGAAAACCGCCCGGGACTTCCGGTTATTCTGACCAGCGGCGACGCCGCCAAAGAGAATGCTGCCAATATGCTCTGCAGCGCGGAGGTTCTTTCCAAGCCCTACGGGTTCGATCATGCGGTGACAAGAATCCGCAAGAGAATTGAGCGGCCCCCGGCCATGCGGCATTAGCTGCTTCCCGCGCTTCCAACGCGTGGGTCTGCTCTTGCGGCGCTAGGTGGCGCCCTCCGGCACTTCCACGTCTCCCATGGGCTGTTTTACCTCAAGCGCCCGCCACATCGCCTTGGGAATATAATGCGCCTCGCCATGAATATCGGTCACAATAATCGTGGAGTTCTTAACCTGCAGGTCCCGTGCCTTGATATGAAGCTTGTCGAACCCGAACCCACGCGAAATCAGCACAATCAAATCAGGTTTTTTCATATTCACGCCCACGCCACATTGAGTTGAGCCTGGGCCTCCTGCCCCCGACTCGTGAAATGTACGACGGGAACAGTATTGCGCTCGCGCGCGCGCCGCAATTGCCGAAGCAAATCGGATGGCGGTGGTCCATCGCGCGCACCCCAATTTGGGTAGCCATTAATTATCGCCCAGCCGGTTCATTATCGAAAGCCCGACCGCATATCCGCTTCGGGCCAACCCCGCGGCCCCGCCCTCACCGCTCGCGCGTGACGCGCGATCAACTCATCGATGCGGGAGAGAAACAGCGTCAGCACCGGCCCTGTTGGCCTTTGTCGCGGCCCCCAGGCTTCCTATATCACTGGCGCCGGCCTGACCGTCGAAACGGCATGACCATATCCGGCACGGGCTCTCCCCACTTGCCTGAAGGAACCGCATCATGACTGACCGCGCCGTCAAAATTCCCGGCCCCGACCATCCCATCACCATCACGCCCAACCCGAACCGGGTGGTGGTGACGGCGGGTGGCGTCGTCATCGCCGACACCGTCCGCGCGCTGACCCTGAAGGAGGCGAACTATCCTCCCGTCCAGTACATCCCGCGCGAAGACGCGCGCATGGATCTGTTGCGGCGCTCGCAGACACAGACCTATTGCCCCTATAAGGGCGAAGCGTCCTATTTCAGCATCCCTGATGGCGGCGAGAAAGCGGTCGATGCGGTGTGGACTTACGAGGTCCCTTACCCGGCGGTCGCCGGCATCCGCGGTCACCTGGCCTTCTATATCTCCCGCATCGACGGCATCGTGGAATCCGCGCCCTGATCCGCGACGCTAGCGGCCGTGCCAAGGGCCGTCATTCCTCGTCATCCGTCTTTGTCGGTTTGGCGCTCTCCCGTGACGGTTGTTTGGGCGCGGCCATGCGGTCAAGCCAGGCCTGCGCCATCTGCCGATAGCTGGACGCGATGTTGAGCCAGCTTTCCTTCATGGTCAGGTCGGTGGAACGCGCGGCCTGGTCTTCCGCTTCCTTCGCCCTGGCCAGATACGCATCCACGATTTGCCGACCGTCCATCGAAGCCAATAACGCGGGAAGGACGCGCGGGTTCAGGCTGGTGGAGACGGGATCGCGCTCTGTCTCGGGGCCGCGATGGAATGACCGGCGGCCCGGCAAAAAGCCTGTTCCGGCCCACCCGTTTCATGGCAGAAATGGGCGATATTGGATTTTCCCGGATTGGATCATGCGCGATATACCCGACGATATTTTCACCGAACCCGAGGACGTGGCCGATGACACGCTGGCCAATCTGGGGCCGCTGCGCCGCCTGGCCGGCACCTGGGAAGGCAAAAAGGGCGTCGATCTGAATCCCAAGGCCGATGGGCCTGAGCGCCGCGAATTCACCGAGCGCGTGGTGTTCGAACCCATCGACGCCCAGGCCAATGGCCCGCAGCTCTTCTACGGCCTGCGCTATCACACCCGCATCCTGGCGACCGACGAGGACGCCACCTTCCACGACCAGACCGGCTATTGGCTGTGGGAACCGGCGACCGGGCTGGTGCTGCAAAGCCTGTCGATCCCGCGCGGCCAGGTGGCGCTGGCCGCCGGCCATGCCAAGCCCGACGATACCAGGCTGGTGCTGAAGGCGACGCGCGGCGACACCGAATATGGCATCTGCTCCACGGCTTTTCTGGAAAAGGCCTTCCGCACCGACAGCTATCAGATCGAAGTCACGTTCAACGCGGATGGCAGCTGGAGCTATGCGCAGGACACCACACTGGTGGTGCACGGCCAGGGCCCGTTCAATCACCGCGATGTCAACACACTTGTAAAAGTGGCAGAGCCCCAGCCCAATCCGCTGATGCTGCTGGGGAAGAAATAATCGACGCTTCCTCTCCTCTTGTGGGGTGAGGAGCGGCGCGGAACGCATGAGCGAGTCCGGTGGGCTCGCGAAAGCGACGAACGCCGCGAGCACAAGCGAGCGGCCGGCAGATCGGGCTTACGCTCGGCCAGAACCTACTTCTTCGTCTTCTTCGCCGGCTTGGCCGCGGCCTTGGCTTTCACCGCCTTGGCAGGCTTGGCGGCGGCTTTGGCGGCGGGCTTCTTCACCGGCGCGGCGGCGGCCTTTTTCGGCTTCACTTCGACTTTCACGGGCGCTTTCACCGCGGTCTTCTTCGCGGGCACGGCCACGGGCTTTTCCTTCGGACCAGATTCCAGGATCTCCCCGAAACCGGGCTGCACCGGCTTTGCTTGCGGCGTCACGGGCGCCCTTGCCGGCGCCTCCATCTTTTTCTCGACAATCTTCTCGGCCACCGGCGCGGGCGCCGGCGGCGGAACGGCATGACCCAGCATCATCGCCGCCATGCGCGCCGAAATACCCTTGGGCCGTTTTTCCTCCGCCGCGCCATTGCCCAGGAAAGCCTGCACATCCTCGGCCGTGCGGCAGACGCGCGCCTTGCCCGCCGTCGCCAGGATCGGCCCGTTGATCAGGCTGGGATGCTCGAAGATGCCGGTGAGGAATTCCGCTTCGCTGATGAAGCGGTCGTCCAGCTGCAATTCCATGAACAGCGGCTCATAGCGGCGGGCCAGCGACTGGTTGGCCTCGCGCAGCATCACCGACAGTTTCTTCAATTCCTCGCGGCTGGGCGGGGTGACGGTGTAATCGATCTGGCGCGCCGCCAGGCCGGCCGCGGTCAAGGCCGCCATCACATCGGCGGCGTCCTCGTCATCGGCTTCATAGTAAAGCGTCATGCTGGGACGCGGCGCCTCGCGCGCCTGTTCGCGCGCCGGCGCGGGCGCCACATCGCGCAACGGTTCGTCCAGCAGGGTCAGCTTGACCGCCTTGGGACCGCGGCTTTCCTGTTCGGCCTCGAACGACACGCGCTGACCGGCCTTGAGCAGGCTGGTGCCCGACGCGGTCACCGTCGCGGAAGGAACAAAGACCTCCTTGCTGCCATCGTCCGGTGTGATGAAACCAAAACCCTTCGTTCCGTTGAAGAACTTTACGGTGCCCTTGATCATGAAACTCCTGACAAACCGGAAGCGACAGGCGCGATTGGCGAAATGTTATGAAGGCCGCCGGAGCAATCCTCGCGCCGTTCATGCCATTAATCGGGCGCGCGCGATGATGCAAGCACCCCAAGCCATGTAGCGGCGCGTCACAGCGCGACAAAAAGAGCGCTTGGCAACGGGAATCGCCATGCTCCTGCCCCAATGTTGGGCGTGCCTTTCAGGGAGTCGCTTAACGGCCCTTTACGCGCGCCCCGGGCAAGGGCCTTCACCGGCCTTCAGCGCCGCTCCACAAACTGCAGCCAGATGCCATGGGCCATGGACGGCGGCAGCCACAGCCCGCAGCCGTCATGGATCTGCGGGTGTAAACCATTCTTCTTCATGACCGCTTGCGCCACCGCCAGGCTTCTCACCGCGATCCGTGCGCCGATGGCGGTGCCATCCTGCGGGCCGCCGCGCACGAACATCACCTCGCCGCGCGGCATCGCCGCGACATCGGCATCACCCATGGGGCCACAGGCCCTGGCCCCATAAAAAGGCACACCCAGGCCCGACAGCAGCTCGCGTTGTTCCCGATTGCCGCGCACCCAGAAGCCCGACAGCCGCAGGCCGCCATTCTCATGGGCGAAATGCGCGGGCCGGTCGGTGGGTGCCCTCCCGCCCAGACCGAAGAACAGCGCATGACGCGGATCGCCGATCGGAAAGGTCAGCGCCCCGCCCTCCACCCGCACGGGCGCGCCCAGCGCCGCGATCCTCGGCTTGAGACGCGCAAGATCGGCCGCCTTCAATCCGAAATAAACCGGCCCGTCGCCATGGCTCTGTTTGGCGTGATATTCCCTTGTCAACGCATCGGTGGCCGCGGGCGCCGTGATCAGTTCCAGCTCGGTGCCATCGGGAAATTTCACATGCGCATTGCGGATGCCGTCGGCATGAAAGCGGCCCGGCTTGATGACAAAGCCCATGGCGCGGAAATCCTCTTGCGCTTTTTCCAGATCGCCCACGACAATGGGCGTGTGATCCACCCCCAGCACCAGCGGGCCGTCCGCATGGGCCGCGCCTGAGGCGAAGATCATCGCCAGCAGAAGCGCCACGCCCATCATGTCTGCATGAACCGCCGGGCGATCAGCGCCGCGATCCTGGCATGGGGCGCCTCGCGCTGGTCGGCGGTGGCGTTTCGCGCGTCGACATAGACCGCGATCAGGATCGGCCCCCTGGGTTTTCCGGAAGCCCCCGGCGGCCAGGCAATGGCATTGTCATTGCTGGGGCCATTGAAACCCGTGCCGGTCTTGTCGCCCGCGACCCAGTCTTTCGGCAATCCCGCGCGCAGGCGCTTTGTGCCGGTGGTACAGTCTTTCAGCCATTGAATCAGTTTTTCGCGCGAGGCTGGCTCCAGCACCTCGCCCAGCAGCAGCGTCTTCATTGTCTGTATCATCGCATCGGGCATGGTGGTGTCGCGCGGATCGCCGGGGATATTGCTGTTCAGCGCCAGCTCGGTGCGGTCCAGCCGCGTGACGGAATCGCCGATGCCGCGCAGGAAGCGCGTCAGCCCGGACGGGCCGCCCACCTGCGCCAACAGCAGGTTCGCCGCCGTATTGTCGCTATATTCCACCGCCGCGGCGCAAAGCTGTTCGATGGTGAGCCGGCCTTCGCTCACATGGGCGCGCGTGACCGGCGCCACGCCCAACAGATCCTTTCCGGTGAAGGCGATGTCCTGGCCCAGCTTCAGCTCGCCCTTGTCGGCGCGCGCCAGCACGCACGCCGCCAGCAGCCATTTGAAGGACGAACACATGGCGAAGCGTTCCTGCCCGCGATGGGACAGCCGCGCGCCGGTTTGGGTGTCCAAGGCCGACACGCCGATGCGCCCGCCGATCGCGCGCTCCATCGCCGCGATCTCCTCCTCGAAGATCGGCATGGCCAACCCCGGCGCCGCCAGCAGGCTGGCGCCCCCGGCCAGCACCGTCCGCCGACCGATAGAATTATTCATGCCCGTCATGTCCCGCGCTCCATTTTCCAACCGCGCGGCCACATTTCCGTGATTTGCCGCACCCCGCAAAGGATGATAATTCGGCCCAGTCCATACTTTTTCTAACGATATCCCTCCCCTCGCGCGTAGCGCATGCAAGGGGAGGTGGCCGTAGCAGCGCTTGCGATGCGAAGGCCGGAGGGGTCAAATGCCGCTCAGCGAAATCTCCCTCAATCCCCTGCGCGCCTTCGAGGCCGCCGCCCGTCATCTCAGCTTCACCCGCGCCGCCGAGGAACTGTGCGTCACCCAGGCCGCGGTCAGCCATCAGGTCAAGGCGCTGGAAGCGCATCTGGGCGCGGCCCTGTTCCGCCGCACCACGCGCGGGCTGGTCTTGACCGATGAAGGCGCGGTGCTGCGGCCCGTGGTGGAAGACGCCTTCGGCCGCATCGAACGGGTGATGGGCGCATTGGCCGGCGGGGCGCCGCGCGAGGTTCTGACCGTGGGCGTGGTCGGCACCTTTGCCATCGGCTTCCTGATCGAGCGGCTGGCGGATTTTCGCGCGCAGCATCCCTTTGTCGATCTGCGCCTTCTGACCAACAACAACAAGGTCGATCTGTGGACCGAAAGCCTGGACTTCGCCATCCGCTTCGGCGCCGGCGCCTGGCATGGCGTGCAGGCCGATCCGCTGCTTCGCGCGCCCATCACGGCGCTGTGTTCGCCCGCCATCGCGCAGCACCTGCGCCATCCCGCCGATCTGGAGAAGCACACGCTGCTGCGCTCCTATCGCGGCCAGGACTGGCCGGCATGGCTCGCCGCCGCCGGCGTGCCGCAGCTTTCGGCGCGTGGCCCGGTGTTCGATGCCTCGCCCCTGATGGTGCAGGCCGCGATATTGGGCGAAGGCGTGGCGCTGGCGCCCGCGTCCATGTTCCAGCGCGATCTCAATCTGGGCACGCTGGTGCAGCCCTTCGCGGTCGAAGTCGATGTCGGCGGCTATTGGCTGACGCGGCTGATCTCCAAGCCGCCGACACGCGCCATGGAGGCTTTTCAGACCTGGCTCGCCGCGGCCTGCAGGCAGAGCGCCAGCTAAGCCCCTGAAACCAGTGGCTTTTGCCGGCATGATGACACCGGCAGGGCATTTTGCCCAAAGCCTGTTATGCTGACGCATGGCAAACAAGCCCGCAGCACCGCCCAGCCGAGCCGCCCTGGCCATGTCGGCCTCCGAACAGCGTGACAGGCTGATCAAGGAGATGCTGGAAAAGGAGCGCGCCGCAACCGACGCCAAGATCGAACGGCTGAAGAAGCTGCGCCTGGCCCGCGACGCCGAACTGGCGGCGCAGCCCAAGCCGGAACCCAAGCGCAAGCGCTAGGCGTCAACGCATTCGCCGCATGGCCTTCAGCCAAGTTCCTGGGCGAGGCCGATGAGAAGTCCTTCCGGCCCGCGGATATAGCAGAGCCGATACACGTCTTTATACCGGACCACTTCGCCCACAAGCCGCGCGCCGCGATGGCGGAGCCTCTCCAGCGTCGCGTCTATGTCGTCCACGGTGAACATGACGCGAAGATAGCCCAAGGCGTTGACCGGGGCGTTGCGGTGATCCGCCATAACAGGCGGCGCGAGGAAGCGGGACAGTTCGATCCGGCCATGGCCGTCCGGCGTGCGCAGCATGGCAATCTCGACTCGCTGATCGCCCAATCCCGTGACACGCCCGGCCCATTCGCCTTCGATCATGGCCCGCCCTTCGAGTTCAAGGCCGAGCTCGCGGAAGAAATCGATCGCCCCATCGAGGTCATCGACGACGATGCCGACATTGTCCATTCGTTTGAGCGCCATGGGCGCAACCTACAAGGCGCCGTCTAGGCCGTAAACCCATCAGACGCTTCGCCGCCGCGACGCGCCGATGCCATCAATGGCTGAGGATGTCGATATTCTTTTTGATCGACACCTTGGTTCCATCGGGAGCGATCTCGAAACCATTGGTCGCCAGATCGTCCCATTCCCGATTGGTCATGCAGACCTTGGGCCCCATGAGCTGGGAGTCGGTGCGATGCTGGGGCGGCCGGCAATAGATGGCGTCGGGACCGTTGGCCGGCGCTCTGGCCGCGGCATCGCCACTCAGATCAGGCAGCGACGGCTGGGCGATGGTGGTCTGCACCTGGGCGAATGCGGGACACGGCAAGCACATAAGCAACAAGACGGCCAGAGCTTTGCGCATCGGATGCCTCTCTCGTTTATATGCTACAATAAGTAACATATAGAGACGCAGCCTTCAATCGCCATTGCATGACAAATCCGCCGGAAAGCGCCTGCCGGGCCGTGGCCGAAGGTCATGCATTGCCTTCGGCACCGCAAGCTCACGGATCGATCAGGCTGCCGCCCACCACGCCCTTCTTCTTCAGCGCGCTTAGCCGGATCATCCCCTTATAGACGAATTTCTGCACCCGCTGACCGCGATAGGTCTCGGTGGTGAAGATGTCGCCCCGGGAGTTGGTGACGATGGAATGTACCGCATAGAACTGGCCGGGCTGACGGCCGCCGCCGAACCAGTACAGCTCCTTCATCGTATGGCGGTCGAAGACATGGATATTCTCATTGGCGCCGTCGGAGATATAAAGAAACTTCTGCTGCGGATCGCGCGAGAAGGCGATCTCCCACACCGAACCGTCGCCTTTGGTGTCGGGCTTGACGACATACTGTTTCACAAAGGTGCCGTCGGTCTTGAACACCTGGATGCGGTCGTTGGTGCGGTCGCAGACATAAATCAGCCCGTCATTCGACGGCTGGGCGCAATGCACCGGATTGCCGAACTGGGGCGAGTTCACATCGTAATGCGGGATCGGCGTGTCGTCCGGCTTGTTGCCATAGGCGCCCCACATGCGCTTGAACTTGAGCGTGGTCGCATCCCAGACCGAGATGCGCTTGTTGCCATAGCCATCGGCCAGCACGATCTCGTTGGACTTGGGCAGGAAGCGGATCTGGGCCACGCCGCGCACATTGTCGGTATCCAGGCTGCCCTTGCTGCCATTGGCATGGCCGATCTCGCCCAGGAATTTCCCGTCCGGCGAGAACTTCAGGACAAAGCTGTCGTGATAGGTGCCCTGCTCGCCGCCGCCTTCGCGGAACGGCGCGGGCGCCGGCGCATTCGGCTTGGCCGCGAACTGTTCGGCGCTGCCCGGCGCGGGGCCGGGCTGATAGGCGCCATTGCCGCCCAGCCAGACATTGCCATCTTTATCGATGGTGATGCCATGGTTGGAGCTGGGCCAGTCATGGCCATTGCCGCGCACCTGGTCGCGGCCCCAGTGGCGGATCAGATTGCCCTTGGGATCGAATTCCAGGACATCGGGCGCCGCCGTGCAGCAGTCCGCCTCGTTGCGGGTGGCATAGGATTCCTTCTGCTCCAGCGTCTGCGGCCGGTGCACGATCCAGACGTTGTCATGGGCATCCATGGAAAGGCCGATGGTCATGGCCAGCACCCAGTGATTGGGCATCGGCTTGGGCCAGAAGGGATCGACCTCGAACCAGGGCACCATGGGGTCGGCTTCGCCTTGCGCCTGGGCCGCGCCGATGAAGCCCTGATGCAGCGGCACACTGGTGCCAACTGCCAGCAAGGCGGCGAGCCCCACGCCCATCAGCAATGTCCGCATTCCCTTTTTCATCGTTTTTCCCCTCTGCCTGTTGTTAGTTTTTCTTGTGGTTTGGTGTCAGCCGTGATCGCCACAGTCGCTGCCATATTCGTTGAAGGCCTCGACCGCCGCATTGGCCATCGCCTGGGCGCGCTGTTTGGCGCGCTGGCTGACCAGCACGCGATGGTTCTCGATCACAAGTTCCGCCTGGCTCAGCGGCCGATCCGCCTGGCGCGCGGCGACATAATCGCCGACGCAGCGCTCGAATGCCGTCGCCGCCATCTGATATTGTTTCGCGCGCGCCATCGCCGCCACCACCTGGGCGCGGCTGGCACGCGCGCCATCGATGGCCGCGGGCAGGACCGGCGCCCGGCAACGATCTCCGGCAAAGCTCTGGCCGACCCAGGCCGGATCGGGCCGGCTGTCCAGGACCTGATCGCCACGGCAGGTCGCGGCAAAGCTTTTTCCCGCCGCCGGAACCGCGCCCGGCGGCTGGCCTTGCGGCGTGTCCTTGGCCACATGCAACAGCCCTGGCATGGCTGTCGGCGCCAGCACCGCCACGGCAAGGGCAATCGTTTTCCACATCGGCCGGCCCCTATGACGCGGGCGAGCAAATCACAGCGCCCCGCGCCTGCCAACTGGGGCTGTCGCGCTTACCGGTTGTGCTGCGTTGCGGGGTGTTCCCCTCCCCGTCCCACCACTTCGATGGTGACATGGGACAGGATGGGGAAATCCTTCAACCGGTCGCGGTAAAAGCCCTGATCACGTCCATGCGGCGTGGCGATGGAAAGTGTCGCGCCCAGATGCCCAGGCCCCAGCCGCCACAGATGCAGGTCGCCCACCCGGTCGCCATCGCGTTCCAGCGTGTCGCGTATTTGCGCGGCCAGCGCCCGGTCGGGAACCATGTCCAGAAGAACGGCGCCGGTATCGCGCACCAGGCCGTAAGACCAGCTTGCGATCACCAGGGCGCCGAACAGGCCGGCGACCGGGTCCATCCACAGCCAGCCGAAGCTCCTGGCCAGGACCAGCCCGGTGATCACCAGCAGCGACACCGCCGCGTCCGCCAGAACATGCACGATGGCCGCGCGCATGTTGTTGTCCCGATGGGCGGCATGATCGGCGGCGTGATGATGGTCATGATCGTGATCGTCATGTCCCAAAAGCCAGGCGCTGGCCAGATTCACCAACAGTCCCAGGCCGGCGATGGGAATGGCCTCGGCAAAGCGGATCGTCACAGGATGAAACAGCCGCATCAGCGCCTCGTAACCGATCAGGGCCGCGATCATGGCCAGCACGATGGCGCTGGTGAAGCCGGCCAGATCGCCCAGCTTGCCCGTGCCATAGGTGAAGCGCGGATCATGCGCATGACGGCGGGCATAGCTGTAAGCGATGGCCGCCAGCAGCAAGGCGCCGGCATGGGTGCTCATATGCAACCCGTCCGCGACCAGCGCGATGGAGCCGAACAGAAGCCCGCCCCCGATTTCGGCGGCCATCATGGCGCCGCACAGCGCGATGACCACCCAGGTGCGCTTTTCGCTGCGCGCGTGATCCCGGCTCAGGAAAACATGTTCATGGGTGATGTCCATGCGCCTTGCTCCCGCGAATTCACTTTCCATGCGCGCCCAGCGGATGTTCCCGTTCCCAGGCCTCAAGCTTCAGGTTCAGCGTGATCCCGATGGCGCCAACCACCAGCGTCAGCAGGATCAGGAAGATCAGCACCCGCCAGCCCATGCGGCCCCGCACCGGCCGCATCGCGCGGCGCAGGGTGCGCAGGCTTGGCCCCTGCCGCCCGCGGCCCCGTTTCAGGATCATCACCGACTTGATCATCACCGCCTCCCCCGACGGCGGCGGCTCCGGGTGAGGCCGGAGCCGCCAGCGATCAGAAGGCTTGAGAGACGCCAAAGAAGAATCCGCGCCGCGCGCCGAGCTGTGGCGCGAAGACGCCCACCCCGCTGCCGCTGCGGATCTGATAGTTGGTGTCGCCCACATTGACGATGTCGCCCCGGATCGTCAGACCCTTGAGGCCGACATCGCCCATGTCATGGCTCAGGCCCAGATTGACGATGCCATAGGCCGGCACATGGCCGCCATTGGGCACCACCGTGCCGTCGGGCAGCGTGGCCCCGTCCTCGCGCAATCCGGTCTCGACCAGGAAGTTGGCCGACAGGATGGTGTTGGAGAAGCGGTAGGAGAAGCCGCCCGACGCCGTGCCCACCGATTCATGATCCAGGTTGATATAATGATTGCTCACATAGGCGAGCTGCATGGGATCGAAATTGAACTGGCTGGTCACCCAGTCCTCGCCCACCGCATGGATCATGGCGTAATTGAAATAGGCATTGAAGTCGCCCAGCGTATAGTCGCCGGTGAATTCCAACCCATACTGGCGCCCGCGCGCATAATTGAAGGGCGTCAGGATGATGGGCGCGCCGAACTGGCCTTCATCGATCATGTCCTTGGACATCTTGTAGAAGGAATCGACGCCCAGCTTGAATTCGGCCCCCAGCTGCTGGGTAAAGCCCAGATCATAATAATCGGCCCGCTCGGCCACCGGCGTGGTGTCATCGGTGATCGCCGGCGCGTTGGTGGTGTTGTTGAACAGGGCGATGTCGGTGGTGCCGACATTCTCGATCGGCGGCGGCGAGAAATAGCGCGAATAGCCGGCATGGATGACCGTGCCGTCGAGCGGCGTCCACACCGCATTGACGCGCGGGCTGAGCTGGTCGCCGCGGCTGAAGGCGCCATACTGGTCGTAGCGCAAGCCGTAGTTCACCGTCAGCTGCTGGAAGATCTTCCATTCGTCCTGCAGATAGGCGCTGAAGCTCCAGGCATGCTTAGTGCCGTTGTCGATGATGCTGACCGGCACATCCGAGGTCTGGCAGGTCTGGGTCGGGTCGGTGCACAGCGGATTGGGATTGAGCAGCGCCGTATCCGGCCCGCCGGCGGCCGTGGGCAATACCAGGGACGACGTGCGGCTGACCAGATCGTCCGCGGAATACAGAATCCCGAACCGCACGGTATGGTCGCCCAGGTGCCAGGCGCCCTCGTCCTGGGTGCCATAGGCGATGTCGCGCTTGTAGGCGGTCTGGGAAATGCCGTTATAGAGAAGATCGCCCAACGCGCTGCCGGGATTGCTGCCATTCAGGTTCGAGCCCGGCGTGTAGAACAGGCTGGAATAGCGCCCGAACACCGAAACCTGCCAGTCCACCGCGCCCGAGCTGCGCAGATAGCTCAGGGTGGCGTAATGGGTGATCTCGCGCTGGCGCTCGTCCAGATTCTCGCCCGGGAACTGGGTCTGGCCATTGGCCTGCAGCAGGTAATTGCCGCTGCCGCCAGGGTCCAGCGGCCCCAGCCCCACCACGCCGATACCGGAGGGCTGAAGCCCGGGCGTGTCGGGAATTTCGAACATGTCGTTGGACGTGCCCAGGATGGCGGTCAGGCTGCTGGAATTGTCCAGAATGTCCTGCAGGAAGGCGAAGCCATGCCACTGCTTGGTGCGGTCATGGTCGGGCGTGTGGGTGGGATAGGGCGCCTCGATGCCCAGCGAATTGGTGTTGTAGTCGCCGCTGACGAAATAATTGAAGTGTCCCACCGACCCGCCATAGTCGAAGCTGGGCTCCAGGGTATTGTGGCTGCCGCCATACATGGAGATATGGCCGCCGGTGTCGAACACGCCGGACTTGGTCTCGATATCCACCACGCCGCCGGTATCAAGGCCGTATTCTGCCGGCAGGGCGCCGTCGATCAGCTTGACCGATTGCGCCAGCCTGGGGTCCAGGGTCTGGCCGAACACCGATATGCCTTCGGGCAGGATGATGCCATTGATGCGGTATTGCAGCTGGTTGTGCTCGCCGCGGACATGGAACTGGCCATAGGAGTCCTGCGCCACGTCGGGCATCTGCAGGATCACCGAATTCAGCAGCTGATTGTCGCTGCCGGGCTGGGCCTGGATGTCGGCGGCCGTGACCGTATAGGTCGAGGCGCCCAGCTGGGTCTGGATGCCGGCGCGCGCCGCCGACAGGGCCTGGGCGGTGACCGTGATATCTTCGGTCGACTCCGCGGTCTGCGCGGCCGCAGACGCGATGGAAGCCACCATGGCGGCCGTGGCCACCGTCGCGAGCAGGATGGAACGAGACATATACGCAAATCCCCATATGAGGGACCCGGTGGGCGCGACACACGCATCACCACTTTCCGGGTCAAATGATTTTCCATGGGCGGCTGCGACCGGCGGGCGCAAAGGCCGCCGGGCACGCCCCCGAACGATGCAGGAAAATCAGATGCGGGGAGGTCCGCGGCCGCGCCAGCTGTGCGAGACCGCATCGTAATGCGGGCTTGCGCCGGTGGCGGTGTCGATGATGGAAACCGCCAGCAGCGGCAGGAACCAGCTTGCCAGGCTGGGGGCGACATACTGACCGCTATAGAAAGAGTGACAGAGCGGGCAGTTGTCGCTGTCATCGCCGGCCGGGGCGTGATGCTTGCCGGTCTGCGACGCGGCCTGCATGGAAACCATGGACCGCGCATGGAAATGGGTCTGGACCGCATAGGACTGCAGGAACAGCGCCAGCGTGGCGCAAACGATCAGGACCAGCCGGCCCAAGGGCCGCCAGGACTGAGGCGCTGCGACTGTCATCCCCTGCTGCATGCGCGGTTCGCGTTACACTGCTGTCAAAAACTATACCCGAAAGCGGTCGCGAAAGTATATCCAGGGCATGCCCGGAAATAGGGCAGCCCTGGGGAAAATCGGCCTGAATTTTCCGCAATCAACCCGTTCTCACGCTCAGCTCCACATCCGTGCCGAAGGGCATGGAGAGATAGCCGTTCCGCGGCTCGCGCACATGGGCCAAATAGGCCGGGCTCCAGTCCGCATTGTCGGCAACGATGAGAGCGCCATCGCGCAGATGCGGTTCGACCAGCGCCAGGATCTGGAGATAGAGGGTCTTGGCCCCATCCAGCAGCACCAGGTCGATATGCTCCGGCAGCTCGCGCGCCAGCGTCTCCAGCGCGTCGCCTTCACGCAACTCGATCAGGTCGGCGAAGCCGGCCTCGGCGAATGTCGCGCGGGCCTGTGCGGCCTTGGAGGGCTCGAATTCGCTGGTGATGATTTTTCCGCCGCCCCCATTGCCAACATTGTCGCGCACCGCCGCCGCCAGATGCAGCGTGGAAATGCCGAACGAGGTTCCGAACTCCACGACATTGCGGGCATTGCCCGAACGCGCCAGCATATAGAGCAGCCGCGCGGTGTCGCGCGACACCGCCAGATGGATATCCCTGGCGTTGCTGTAGAAGCTCTTGTAATCCGCCATGCCGGAAAAGACGGCGTCGCGCTCGGCGGGCGTCATCGCCGCCATGCGCTGTTCCATTCGCGCGCGGCTGGCGTCCTCGTCGGCAAACAGACGGTCCAGGCGTTTGGCGAAGGCAGGGGTTGAAAGCATGTTCATGGCGGGCCCTGTTGCGTTGGTCACACGGCTAAAATACGAATAGTTCGTCGCATTCGACAATTCGCATTCCGGAACCCTCGCCCATGCCGGCCAGAACGCCCGAAATTTCCCCGCGAAAGCTGCCCCGGCAGCAGCGTTCCAGCCGCCTGGTCGCCGACATATTGGAGGCCGCCATTCGCGTTCTGGAAAAGGAAGGCGCCCCCCGTTTCACCATGGCGCGGGTCGCCGAAAAGGCCGGCGTCAGCGTGGGCTCGCTCTACCAATATTTTCCCAACAAGCAATCCATCCTGTTCCGGCTGCAATCGGGCGAATGGGACCAGACCCGCGGCATGTTGGAAAAGATCCTGGGCGAAAAAGCCGCGTCACCTCCGGCGCGCCTGCGCCGGGCGATCCGCTTCTTCTTCCGCTCCGAACATGAAGAGGCGCGCTTTCGCGTGCCGCTGGAAGATGCCGCGCCCCTTTACCGCGACGCGCCCGAGACGCGGGCCCACCGCAAAAAGAGCAACCGCCTGATGATCGCCTTCCTGACCGAGGCCCTGCCGCGGGCTTCCACCCGCGAGCGGGCCTTCGCCGCCGACATCGTCGCCACCATCATGTCGGCGGTAGGCAAGCGCATCTCCGAACAGAACCGGCCGAAAAGCGAGATCGACGCTTTCGCCGACATCACCGCCGACATGGCGTGCGCCTTCCTGGCCCGCTTCGATGCCCGATTTGATGAAAAGACCCGCCGGGCCTAGGCTGGCCTTACAAAACACCATAAGGGAGGTCTTCATGATCCGCGCCTGGCTTGCCGCGCTTCTGCTGACGTTCGCCGCCCTGCCCGCCCAGAGTCTTTCCGCCCAGGCCCAGGCCGGCAGCGCCCCTACCATTCCGCAATCCGAATTGATCCAGCCCGCCGAGCTGGCCGCGGTGCTGAAGTCGGGCCCCAAGCCCGCCATCCTGCAGGTCGGCTTCAAGGTGATGTATGACGAGGCCCATATTCCCGGCGCCGTCTATGGCGGGCCCGCCGGCAAGGACGATGGCCTTACCGTTCTGAAGGAAGCGGCGGCGTCCATCGACAAGGGCCAGGAGGTCGTCCTTTATTGCGGCTGTTGCCCCTGGGAGCATTGCCCCAATGTCGCCGCCGCCTGGCGCACCCTGAAAGAGATGGGCTTTACCCAGTTGAAGGTGCTCTACATCCCCAAGAACTTCGGCGCCGATTGGGTGGAGAAGGGATATCCCACCGTAAAAGGCTGAAGTGGAATGTTTGCTTGTCTTTCCCGCGAACGCGGGAATCCCGAGAATGCGGCACAATGGATGCCCGCTGGAGTTTATCCTGCGGCCGCGCTACGCGCGGACCGGGGAACGGGCATGGCAACAATCTGTTTAAAGCTCATATTTGCAGGATTGCTCTTCTTCACGGCCCAGCCCGCCATCGCGCAGCCCGTAACCGCAAAAGCGGAGCTTGATGACGCAATAACCGTTTTGAAAACTTATCATATTAACAGGGCCAAGGTTGACTGGCCGACTCTGGAGCTTCACGCGCAGGAGATGATCAGTGGCAAAGCCACTGCCTCGGATGCTTATCCCGCGATCTACTATCTGATCGTCCAGCTGGGGGAAAAACACACTTCGCTGCATACCGCCGATAGGACCAAGGCGATGATGACGGATCAGGCGGTCGGCAGCGCCCACCCTTACCTGACCGTTCTTCCCGAGGGTCATTTTCTTGAAGGCAATATCGGTCTTTTGACCTTGCCGACCGACTATGGATCGCCGTCCGATAACATTTCATACGCGCAAGCTGCGCAGCAGGCCGTTCAGCGATTTTCCGACAAGCATGTTTGCCGTTTCATAGTCGATCTTCGCGCCAATACAGGGGGGAGCATGTATCCCATGGTCGATGGCGTGGAAGCCCTGCTGGGTTCCCCACCTTACGGCTATTGGCAGGCCGAAAATAAACCAGATACCGCCTGGACCGATCCCAGCAATCAATTTTACTCTGCACAAGCTGGAAAGCCGCTTCCGCACGTGCCTGCTGCATCCAGAGATTTGGCATCCAAAAGCGTGGTCGCCGTTCTCATCGATCACGATACGGCAAGCGCCGGGGAATTTACGGCAATAGCCTTTGAAGGCAGGCCCCACACGCGCATATTCGGGGAATCGACCGCAGGATTTCTGACATCCAACATGGCGCATCGTTTACCCGATGGTGCGCTGCTCGCTGTTTCCACAGGCTGGTCCACAGACAGGCTCCATCGTCCATACCGTTCCGAGATCGTTCCGGATGAACCGGCCGCCAAGGGACAGGCGACGTTCGACGCCGCGGTTGCGTGGCTCAATCGTCAGAGCTGTCCGAATGACTGAGGCACGCCGTTGAAACGCCAATTCGCAATCGCGCTGGCGCTGCTGGTCTGGAGGGCCCTGCCTGCCCTCGCCAATCCGCTGGCGCCGGGAACGGCCGCGCCCCCATTCACCCGTCCCGGTTTCGATGACAAGCCGGTCTCATTGCCGAAGGGCAAGGCCGTGCTGCTGGATTTCTGGGCCAGCTGGTGCGCGCCCTGCATCGTCGAGCTGCCGCATCTGATCGCCCTGCGGAAGCGATATGCCGGCCGGCTCGAGATCATCGGCGTGGCGATGGATGACGATGCCAAAGCGCCGCGCCAGACCGTGGCGCAATACCGCGTCAGCTATCCGGTGGTGATGGGCGATCTGGCCCTGGCCAGGCTTTATGGCGGCGTGCTGGGCCTGCCCGAAGTCTTTCTGATCGGGCGGGACGGCAAGGTGATCAAAAGCTGGCGCGGCGACTTCAGGCCCGGCGAACTGGACACAGCCATCGCCGCCGCGCTTCGCTGATATCAGATCTCAGTAATTGCGCGGCGGCGGATAGCCCTGGTTCTGGTAACCGCCCTGATAGCCGCCCTGGTTCGGGTAGCCGCCTTGCTGACCCTGATAGCCACCCTGCTGCGGGCCTTGATCCGGCGGCTGCAAGGTGTCGCGGTCGAAGATGCGCTGCTGCTGCGGCGACAGCTGGGCATAAAAAGCCTTCAGCGCATCGCCCTGGCGGCGCAGATTGTCCAGATCGCGTTCGGCCATATGGATGGCCATGTCCATGCGCTGCGGCCCGTTCATGCGCGGCATCCGCTGTTCGGCATCCTGTTCTTCCTGCGCCTGGCGCGGGTCCTCGCGATACGCCTGCTGGAATTGCTGCCAGGCGCCTTCCTGTCCGGGATTCAGCCGCAGGTCATAATGCAGCCGGTTCAGATATTGATCCTCGGACGGCGGTTGCTGCTGTGGCTGGGCCTGGGCGAGCGCCCCAAGCGAGAGAAGACCGGTCAGCGCCGTTGCACAGGCCAGGATATGTCTCTTCGCAGTCATGTCTTTTGTCCTTCTTGGGATGTGAAGTCAGGTGTGATGAAAACCGCCGCCGCCATGGAAGCCCCCGCCATGGCCGCCGCCATGAAAGCCACCGCCGCCGCCGTGAAAACCACCATGAAAACCGCTGTGGAAGCCATGGCCGAAGCCATGGCCATAATAGCCGTGATGGAAATAGCCGCCGCCGAAGCCGCCATAAAAACCATAATAGCCGCCATAGAAGGGGCCGTAAGGATAGCCGTCATAGAAGCCATACGGACCGTAATAGTCATACACCGGCCCGCTGTAATAAGCGGGCCCGGCATAATAGCCATCGTCGTAATAAGGCCCGGCACAGCCCGCCACCGCCAGCAGGGCCGCACCGATCGCAAGGACGCGCAGATATCTCATGGCATCGCCATATAACAGGTCACAATGTGTCAACGCGACCGCCGCATGGCTGTTCCGGATGGAGACAGCCATGCAACGGTTGCGGCGATCCTGCGCCTTTGAATTTGAACGCAGGATGAACAGGCGATGAAGATGTTCTCAGGCCGGGTTTATGGCTTGGCGGGTGGCGGCTTGGCGGAGGGCGCCGACAGGTCGCCATCCGGATTTTTCATCTCCGTGTCGTCGCGCGCCACGCCATAGGGCTTGTCGCGGCCCATCATGCTGCTCTCCAGCTCGCGTTGCGCCTCGGCCAGCTTTTCGGCATAGGGCCGGTCGAAGCCTTGACGCGCGGTGCCCTGGATCGGACCCTTGGGTTTGGCGTGTATCGGTCTTGTTTCCACCATCGTTCCCGCCCTCTCATCCAACCGGCACTTGCGCCGCCGGGCGCGAGATGCCGCTCAAGGCTTCGGTGGCGCATACGCCATCCTCGCAGGTGGCGATATCGCCCAGCGCCAGAATGCCCACCAGCTGCTTGTCGCGGTCCACCACCGGCAGGCGGCGCACCTGCACATCGGCCATGTTGGCGGCGATCTCGTCGATCTCCTGATCCTGGAAACAGTATTTGACATCCGGCGTCATCACGTCGCCCACCTTGGCGGTCGGGCCCTTGCCGATGGCCAGCCCGCGAATGACCATGTCGCGGTCGGTGACCATGCCGATCAGCCGGCCTTCATCGCCCACCGGCAAGGCGCCGATATCCAGATCGGCCATCCGCCGGGCCGCCGTTTTCAGGCTCTCCCAGGGATTGACCACCATGACATCGCGACTCATCACATCTTCTACCCGCATCTTGTCCTCCCTGTTGGCGCGTCGTTACGGCAACGGGGACCCGGGCATTCTGTTGCGGGTCAGAACAGGTTTTCGGGGCGTGACGGCGCGCATATGGCGCAAACCGCGCACTTTGCGCGGCGCAAAGGACATTCACATTTTATGACGCGCAATCAGGCCGGCTTGTAGGCCTTGCCATAGACCGGCATGCCCGGCCGCGCCCCCGTATGCTGGCCGTGATCGATCACCACCACGCCATTGACGATCACGTAGGGAATGCCCTTGGCATAGGATTGCGGGTGTTCATAGGAATTGGTCTCGCCCACCGTGTCGGGATCGAACAGGGTCACATCCGCCCAATAGCCCGGATGCAATTGCCCCCGGTCGGTCAGGCCCAGGATCTGCGCCGGCAGGCCGGTCATCTTCCTGACCGCGTCCGCCAGGGTCAGCGTGTGTTCCTCGCGCACATAATGGCCCAGCACGCGCGCATTGTTGGAATAGCTGCGCGGATGGGGAATGGGCGGCGCATTCAGGTTCAGCGCCGCGCCGTCGCTGGCGATCGCCACCCAGGGCTTCTGCATCACCATCTTCACATTGTCTTCCGACAGCGCGAAATAGATGCCGCTGACCTGGCCATGCTCGTCGGCCTCCAGCTTCAGCGCCGCATCCGCCGGGTCCGCCTCGCCCATCATTTTGGCCACCTCGATCACCGTCTTGCCCAGATATTTCTGGTTGCCGGGCTTGTTGACCTTGGCGACGACAATGCCTTCCCAGCCGCCATGCTCGGTGGACCAGTCGATGAATTCCTTGTCGTGCTTGATCCTCTCCAGCACCGCCGGGTCCTGCAGCCGCTCGCCAAAGGCCTTGGGTCCGCCGGCGCGCGACCAGGTGGGGAACCACAGCCACCAGGGATGGGTCTTGGCGGTATAGGCATATTGATTGGCGGTGACGTCGAGACCCTGGCTCCGCGCCTTCTCGATCATGTCCAGATAGGCCGCCTGTTTGCCCCACACCGGCTTGCCGCTGGCATAGAGATGGAAGATGTGGACGGGGATATGCGCCTCGCGCCCGACACGGAAGGCGAAATTCAGTTCCTGTTCCTCCTGATAGCCCTCCCCGCCGATGTGCGAGGTGTAATTGCCGCCCAGCCTGGCCGCCACCTTGGCCAGCGCGATCGCCTCGTCGGGATGGGCCGGGCCGCCGCTATCATAAAGCGTGACCAGGCCCCAGGCGCCTTCGTGCATCGAGCGCGCCAGAAGGTCCTCCATCTTCTGCAATTGGCCCGGCGTGGGATCAGCGTCGGAATAGCCCATCACCACCCGGCGCAGCTGATCCTCGGCGATGTGAGAAATCACATTGATGGAAATGCCGCTCTGCTTCAGCCGGTTGAAATAGTCGGTCAGGCTGGTCCAGTCCTCTTTCACCTTGCCCTGGCCTTCCACCGGCAGGCCGTCGCGCGGCGCCACGCTTTGCTCCTCGCCCATCACATTCAGGGTGACGCCATCGCGCACCATGCTTTCGGCATTGCCGTCTTCCAAAAGCGTCAGGTCGGAATGGGTGTGCAGGTCGATGAAGCCCGGCGCGGCCACCAGTCCCCTGGCGTCGATCACCCGCCTGGCGGTCGCGGTGGACAGCGGACCCGCCGGCGCGCCGATGCTTGCGATATGGCCGTTCCTGATGGCGATGATGCCGGAGAACCAGGGATTGCCGGTGCCATCCAGGATGCGGGCGTTCTTGATCAGTATGTCGTAAGGCGCGCCATCCTGTTGCGCCCAGCCGCTGTCGGCGCCCAACATCGCCGCCAGACACACACCCAACGCCAGTTTGATACGCCTGCGCATCGGCCCACCCGCGAAAACCCGGAGCAAGGCTAGCAACAAGGGCGCGGCAGTTTCCGGCTATAATCGGCGCCTGGGCACGAAAGAGATTGAAAATCCATCACACCAGACCAGCGGGGCGATGGAAAACCAACTAGCCCTTGCCCATCGCCGCGGTCGCCTGGTCCAGCCTGGCCGCATAGGCCCGCAGAGCCGCCGCCGTCATGCCGATATAGCGGGGCACATCGGCGAAACGTTCCTCGGTGATCGCCTCGGTGATGCCCGGCATGGTGGTGACGCCATAGCCGATATAGCGGCCGGGCGCATAGATCAGATTCTTGTACCAGCCGCGACCGGGCAACCCGGTCTCGTTCAGCAATGTGGCGTCGATGTCGCGCATGATCGCCATCGCCTTCTGCTTCCGATCGACCGATAGATTGCCGCCCGCCGCCTGCTCATATTTGTCGGCGCTGGCTTTCAGCGTGGCCACCGCCTGGTCCAGCGGCTTGAAGTCGAATTGGGGCACGGGCGCGCGCGGCACCGGCGCGCCCTTCATGTCGCCGCCCACCACATGATAGGCGTTGGCCGCCAGCAGCGCCTTCTGCTGTTCGGCCGCGGCGCGGGCGTCATCGGCCAGATGCTCCACCCGCGTGGCATAGCTCGCCATATATTGGGCGAAGGCCGCAGGCCGCTGCAGCGGCATGTCGGCATCGGCGGCGGCGATCACGCTATGGCCCACCGTCTCGGCCAGCACCTTGCCATAGACCATGCCGGGATCGTCGAAATTGGTGTGATGCTCGAACGTGTCATAGGCCGAATGATAGACACCGCCGCCCTCGCCTTCGCCGCCGAAACCGATGTTCAGGGTGGTGACGCCGGCATGATCCAGAAAGCCGGAGAAATCCGACCCCGATCCCGCCGCGCCCATCGGCAGGCTGGCGCCGGGCGCGGACGCCGCCTTGGCCAGGGCCTTGATCTCCGCCCCCGCCTCGGGCGCGGCCGCACTGGTCAAAAGCCGGTCGCGCGCGCGCTGGGCGATGGAGACACTGGCGGTGGGATCGGTGATGCCCTTGGCGATAGCGGTGACAAAGCCGCCCAGATCCTGGCTGCCCGAGGCGTTCAGGAAGCCCTTGGAGTTGCCATCGGTGTTGATATAGATGACGGCCTTCTTCTTCAGATCGTCCATATGCTGCTCGACCCATTCGGTCGAACCCAGCAGCATCGGCTCCTCGCCGTCCCAACTGGTATAGACAATCGTGCGCTTGGGCCGCCAGCCGGTCTTGAGCAGGCCGCCCAGGGCCTTGGCCTCATCCAGCAATGCCACCTGGCCCGACTCCGGATCGCTGGCGCCGGCCACCCAGCCGTCATGATGATTGCCGCGCACCACCCACTGGTCGGGATATTCGCTGCCCTTGATGGTGGCGACCACGTCATAGACGGGTTTCAGATCCCAGTTGGACTTCACCATCAGATGCACCGCCTTGGTGCCCGGCCCGATGCGATAGGTGATGGGCAGCGCCCCGCGCCAGCTTTTGGGCGCCACCGGCCCGCGCATCGCCGACAACAGCACCTGAGCGTCGGCATAGGAAATCGGCAGCGCTGGAATCTTGACGATCGAGCCCGCCGTCTCGCGCGTCAGCCGCTTGGCGCTGGCGGTGGCGGCAACGCCCGGCGTCAGCGGATCGCCGGGATAGAGCATCATGTCCATCGCCGAGCCGCGCTGGATGCCTTGCGGCGGACGCATCGGGCCCTTGGGATAGACATCGCCCAGGGCATAGCCGTCATCGGCGGGATCGGAATAGATGATGCAGCCGATGGCGCCATGCTTGGCCGCCAGCAGCGGCTTGACCCCACGCCACACCTGGCCATAACGGGCGATGACGATCTTGCCCTGGACGCTGATGCCTTCCAGCGCCAGCTCTTTATAATCGGCCTCGGTGCCGTAATTGACATAGACCAGCGGCGCGGAGACATCGCCATCGCCCTGATAGGCGAGATAGGCGGGCAGCTCATAATCCTTGAAGCGTTCGGTGGAGTCGCCCGGAATCGGTTTCTCGGTCAACGTCGCCTTGAAGTCGCCCATCTCCACCGCTTCCGCGATGGGCGTGGGATAGAGCACCTGGAAGGTCTCGACCCTGGTGTCCCAGCCCCAGGACTTGAACTGTTTGACGATCCAGTCGGCGACGAACTTGTCATGGGGCGAGCCGACCTGGTTGGGCTCGGCCGCCAGCAGCTTCAGCCAGTCGGTCTGATCCTGGGACGAAAGCTGGCTGTCGAACCGGGCCAGCAGATCGGGCGATTGCGCCCGCGCGGCCGTGCCCAACAACAACACCGCCAGACCTGCCAGAACCTGCCGCTTCATGATGCCCTCGCCGCAATTTGCTGCTCTCAAGGCTAGCAAGAAAAACCCGCGCGCGTCCCCAGCAGGTTCAGACGGAATCCGGCAATTTTGACACGCACGTACCGGCGAATTGACGGATATCGGCGCGGGCGCCGCTATTGCAGGACCGGCTGCAGCGTGCCCAGCCAGGACACCAGCGCCAGCACCGCGAAAGCGGCGGCGGTCTCAAGCCCGATGCTGCGACGAAGCCGCGCCAGCGAAGGCCGCGCCTCGTTCGCCAGCGCGGCGCCCAGCGCCGGGGTATGCCGGATGCGGTTCATCGCTGCCAGCATCAGCATCAGGAGAAACAGCGCCAGTTTGGCGGCCAGGATCTGGCCATAGGGCGTGGCGATGGCCCGGGCCAGGTCCCAGCCCACCAGAAAGCTGTTGTTGATCAGCCCGGTCAGGATGATCGCCGCCACCAGCAAGGTGCCGATGCCGGAAAAACCGGAAAGCGCGGCATGAACCCGGCGCGCTTCCAGGCGGCACCAAGACAGCGCAAGGCACAGGATGACAAGCGCGCCGATCCATCCCGCCGCGGCAAGGCAATGCACGATATCGCCAGCAAGATGCAGCCATCCGGACGCGCCCTCGCTCGCGCCGCCATGACCCATCCAGGCGAGACTGGCGCAGACGCCGGCGCCCAGCACGGCGCAGATCCGCCAGCCCATGCGGCTTGGCGGCAGCAAACCGGCGGCAAGACAGGCCAGCGCCAGCGCGAACCTGACCATGGACGATTTGCCGATATTCATCTCCCACAAGGCCGCATGCAGGGCCTGGGGATCAAGCGCGCCGGGCACCGATCCGGCCAGCGACACGGTCTGCAGGAAAAAGCCCAGTGGCGTGGCGATGGCGAGCAGCGCGGCGGCCATCGCCAGAACCAGCCTCGGCCAGCGCCGCGGCCGGTCGAGCAAGGGACTGTAGAGAAGGAAAGCCGACGATCCGAACAGAATGGCGGCCGCGCCATACTGGAGGAAGCGCAACAGGATGACGGCCCAGGCCATCGCCGCGATCATTTGACCGTGAAGCTGTAGGACCCTTCCGTCTTGTGGCCGTCATCGGCGGCGGTGGCGTGCCAGGACAGCGTCCATTTTCCCGCCATGAAAGGACTGGTCGGCCGCGCCGTCAGGGTCTTGCCGTCATCGGATAGCGATGTGGACGCCGATACCGTCATGCCGTCGCCCATGGAAAGCTGAAGGCCGGAAAAGGCCGGCACGATCTTCTCGCTGAAGGTCAGCCTGATCGCGCGGGGCGCGGCGACGGTCGAATCCGCGGCGGGACTGGATTGCACCAGCTTGGCATGGGCGAAAGCCGGCGACAGGCCCGCGCAGAAAAGAAAGGCGGCGACACCCGCGATTGTCCTGGTCGGCATGCTTGCTCTCCCCGCTGGCAGCCCGTGAAATAGAATTGAGATGCATACCATACCCCAATAGGGTATCCATTGCATACCCAATGGGGGTATCAAATGCCGCATCATGACCCAAAATTAATCACCCGTCTTTCCCGCATCCAGGGCCAGGTCGGCGGCATCGCCCGCATGATCGCGGACGACCGCTATTGCATCGACATCCTGACCCAGATCCAGGCGATCAAGGCGGCCCTGCGCAAGGTGGAGGAGGAGCTGCTCAAGTCCCATTCCGATCATTGCGTCGCCTCCGCCATCAAGAGCGGCAATGTCAGGGACGCGCGCACCAAATTCGCCGAGCTGGTGGAGCTATTCGGCAAGACGGCGCGGTGACCGCATGAAGAGGCTTGCCGTTCTGCTGCTGGTCAGCACCATGCCCGCCGCCGCCGATACCATGGGCGGCATGGCGATGCACGGTGCCCTCGGCTCTTATGCGATGAACCGCGATTCCTCGGGCACCAGCTGGCAGCCCGATCTGGGCCCCGCCATGGGCCAGATGACCATGCTGGACGGCTGGATGCTGATGGACCGGGTGTCGCTGCTCGGCGTCTATGACTATCAGAGCGGCCCGCGCGGTGGCGAGATGACATTCCCCGCCGGCATGATCATGGGCATGGCCCAGCGCGACCTCAGCGACGGCCTGCTTGGCGGCGGCACCATCGGCCTACGCGCCATGCTCAGCCCCGATCCCTTCATGGGGCGCGCCGGCTATCCGCTGCTGCTGGGCAGCGGGGAAACCGCCAATGGCACGACGCCCCTGCTCGACCGCCAGCATCCGCACAATCTGATGATGGAGCTGGCGGCCACCTACAGCCGCCCGATCGGCGATCGGACCTCGGTCTTTCTGTATCTGGGCGATCCGGGCGAACCGGCCCTGGGGCCATCGGCCTTCATGCACCGCGCCTCGGGCATGGACGATCCCGCCGCGCCCATCACCCATCACTGGCTGGATTCCACCCACATCACCTTCGGCGTGGCGACCCTTGGCATTGTGCGTGACGACTGGAAGCTGGAAGTGTCGCAATTCACCGGCCGCGAGCCCGATCAGTACCGCTTTGCTTTCAATCAGATCCGGATGGATTCGACCGCGGTGCGGCTAAGCTACAATCCCGACGAGCACTGGTCGCTGCAGGTCTCCTGGGGCCATCTCAACAGCCCCGAACAGCTGGAGCCGCAGGCCGACGAACGGCGCACCACGGCCAGCGCCACCTATGTCACCGATTTCGGAGACGAAAGCTCGCTGGCCGCAACCCTGGCCTGGGGCATGAAGAGCGAGAGCAACGGCCAGAATCTCAATGGCGTGCTGGCGGAAGCCGAACTGGTGCCCGCCGATCTATGGACCATCTTCTCGCGCGCCGAATGGGTGGAGAATGCCGAACTGGTTCCGACCCAGATCAGCCGGGTGGGCGATTTCACCCTGGGCGCCATCCGCGACATCCGGCTGGACGATCACTGGAAGTTCGGGCTGGGCGGGCTTTATGCCTTCGACTTCGCCCCCGGCCATGCCGGCTATGGCGCCGATCCGCATGGGGTGATGGGGTTTGTGCGGCTGGTGGCGGAATAGGCGCTGTCGATAGACAGGCCCGCGCGGCGGGGCTATGCACGCAACGGTCAAACCATGCGGGCCCGGGGCCGCCATGAACGCGCAACAATTCGCCAATACCGCGATCGCCCTTCTGACCGCCTTCGCCCTGGGCGGGCTGATCGGTTTCGAGCGCCAGTGGCGTCAGCGCACCGCGGGGCTCAGAACCAATGTGCTGGTGGCGGTGGGCGCGGCCGCCTTTGTCGATCTGGGCCTGCGCATGGGCGCGGGCGACGGCGCGGTGCGGGTGATCTCTTATGTCGTGTCGGGCATCGGCTTTCTGGGCGCCGGCGTCATCATGAAGGAAGGCGCCCAGGTGCGCGGCATCAACACCGCCGCCACGTTATGGGCCTCGGCCGCGGTGGGCGCCTTCGCGGGCAGCGGACTGCCGGTGGAAGCGGCCTTCGTCGCCGCCTTTGTGCTGGCGGGCAACACCTTGCTGCGCCCCGTGGCCAATTATGTGAACCGCAAGCCCATCACCGATGCCTCGACCGAGGCGGTCTATCGCATCCATGTCACCTGCCGCCCCGACATGGTGGCGGAAGCGCGCGATCTGCTGCACGAGGAACTGGAGCAACGCCAATATCCCATCCGCGAGATCGAGACCCTGTCGGAAACGCCGGAGCTGATCGAGCTGGCCGCGACGCTGGTGCCCACCACCGCCAATCCCGACGATCTGGATGCGGTGACCCGGCATCTGGAGCGCCATGACGGCATCGAAAGCGCGACCTGGACCGTCAGCACGGAGGCGTAAAAACTCTTTCCTCACCCTTGTGGGGTCCGAAGGACGGGCGCGCGGCCAAGCGCGCCCCGTCAAGGAAGAAAAGTTATTGGCTTAGCGGAGCATCAGCGACGCTGAACCCATTGATTTTCAGGTGAGAACGCAGCCGGCGTAGCCGGACAAATCGATCCAGTGGACCAATCTGAGCGTCGAACGCCCGCGGCGCGCGGGCCGGCCGCTCGCCCAAGCTCGCTTTCGCAAGTCCACTGGACATACTCATGCCTACGGCATCGCAAGCTTACCCCCTCACCAGCAAAATCTAAGCACTTGGCTTCGCGCAAGCTTCGCCAAGTGCAAGATTTTGCATCCTCTCCCACAAGGGGAGAGGAAATAAGTTGCTCAACGTGAACTGAACGAAGCGCGATGTTGCAGACAGATCGGGCTGGCCTGCGCTTCATAATGTCCGCTTCCGGCCCAAAGCGGACATCGAGCGCTAGTGAGCCGATCCATCCTTGGTTCATCTGGCCGGCGAGGTTAATCTAATTCAATAGCCCACTGGCGCGGCAAGGAACGGTCCCGCGAAAACCGTACCAAGCTGCCAGGATAACAACTTTACTAACCGCGTACTTACTTCAACTCGAAGAAATATGACCGGTCCGCGCCAGCGGTTTCCTCCCCGTGGTCCACGGTGCCATGCGGAACGAACGTGATCCGTGGTTTCTGACCTGGTTTGAAGGCGACGGCCACAGCATCCATTTCATGCCGGTGCGCCGGCGGCTGAGTATCCTGCGCGGCAATGTTCTCCCAAATGACCAAGCGGTCGCTCTCGCGGACCTTCCTGCCGAGCCCTTCCGAAGCGGTGTCCGCAGCGCCCACCGGCGCGGGTTCCTTAAGCTCAAGGAACACCGCCCGCAGCGGCTCCGCGCTCGCCCCTTCTTCACTGTGCGTGACGCCCCTGCGGAAGAAGAAAGTATCCCAGGCGCTGGTGTGCGTTGGCCTACGCACGCCTTCCGTAGACACAATGATCCGATCGCCGCTGGTGTAATAAACGCCGGCATAATCGTAAAGGTGGCGGTGTATGGGATAGGCGCGTTGCAGCCAGGCGACGTCCCACACGATAACGCGATCGTTCTCCAGCACTTTGGTCGCGCCTTCACGATCAAACGGCTGGGGCAAAGACTGGGCCAACTGAGGCGAAGACTGGGCCGGCTGCGCAACGGCTGGGGCAGTGGCTATCATAAGGAAAAGGACGGCAGGGGCGGGCTTCATAAGCGGTTTCTCCCGTAATGTTGGAACTATGCTCGCCTGTGTCCAGTCGCGCAACGTTGTTATGGTTTTAAAGCGAGTCCAGAGCTTGCGTGATCGTTCTGCCCGCAGCAGTTTGCGCGCGACAGTCTGGCTGGGCCTCCCAGAACGGCCAACGGGAACGTCCGCTTCTGGGCGCAAAGCGGACTTGGAACGCTCCCTCACTTCAAGGTGGCGAACCGGTATTCGGTGACCTCGTGCAGCGGCCTGTCGGGCGTCACTTCGGCCGAAGGGAAATTGGGATGATTGGGCGTGTCGGCCGCCCTTTGCGTCTCCAGGCTGATGGCCCAGTGATTGCCGTAGAGCGCACCCTTCCTGCCCTTGACCGGGATGTTGATATTGTCGGTGTAAAGCTCCAGCCCGGGCTGGGTCGTGAATGCCACCATCACGATGCCAGTGTCGGGATCATCGAGACGTGCCGCGGGCCGAAGCTCTCCCGCCACGCCATCGGTCAGGAAGGCCGTGTCATAGCCGGATATGCGCTTGCCGTCCCCGATCCCCTGCGTGACATCAGACAGCGCCAGCCGGTCGCCGATGCGCACCGGCTTTGTGAAGTCATAGGGCGTGCCCGTCACGGACGCGATCACGCCGGTGGGCATGGCATTGGCATCGAAAGGCTGATAGCGGCTGGAGAACAGGGTCAGTCTTTCGTCGCTGATGTCTCTGACGCCACCATTCAGGTTGAAATAGAAATGGTTGGTGAGGTTCATCACCGTGGGCTTGTCGGTGGTGCCCTTGAAATCCAGCACCAGGCTATTGTCGGCCCGCACCGTATAAGTGACGGTCACCGTGATATTGCCGGGAAAGCCGCCGGTGCCGTCCGCCTCATGGATGGTCAGCGCCAGGCTGGGCTCGGGCCCGTCATGCGCCACCGCATCCCACACCCGTTTCTGAAAGCCGTTGCTGCCGCCATGCTGAATATACCTCCGTGGCGGCTGCCCCGGACGCGGCGGCGGCGCGGGCTGTTCATAGATCTTGCCGTCGACCGGAAATTTGAGCGACAGGCGGTTGGCATAGCGCCCGATCACGGCGCTGTAGACGCCGCCTTTTTCGTACGAGGCAAGATCGTCATAGCCCAGCACCACATTGACCGGCCTGCCATGCCGGTCCGGCACGATCAGGTCCACCACCACCCCGCCGAAATTGGTGATCCTGGCCACCATGCCGCCCTTGCCGGTCAAGGTATAAAGCCTGACCTTCTCGCCCGTCTGCGTGGTGCCCCAATCCTGACTGCTGATGCCGGGTTTGGCGGGCGCGGCCACGGCGGGAGCCGCCGCCGCCAGCAGGACGGCAATAAAACAGAAAGCGCGACTGGCCATTTTCCTCTCCCCATCTTTTGACGCCAGCCTAGCGACGGCGCGGCCGAAGCGGAAGCTCACTAGGGGAAAAGCCACTGCCGTCTGTCTCAATGGTACAAACAGGCCGCCAAACAGGCGTCGGTCCTGGGCACCGGAGGGGAAGAAACATGTCTCAGGAATCGAATGGCGTCAGCCGCCGCCATCTGCTGACGCACGGCGCCGTTCTGGCTTGCGCCGGCGTGGCGCTGTCGGCCACGGCCAGCCAGGCCGCGGCCGCGCCGGACGAAACGCCCAACCTCAACCCGCCCGTGGTGCAGGTGCGGGCCGGCAAGCTGCGCGGCTTTCGGGATGGCCCTACCCTCACCTTCCTGGGCGTGCCCTATGCCCAGGCCGAGCGTTTTGGACCGCCCCAGCCCGTGACGCCATGGACCGACATCAAGGGCGCCCAGACCTTCGGCCCGGTATGCCCAATTCCGCAAGCGACCAGCGTGGGCGTCGACGACTTCGTCTTTCCCCATCGCTATTGGGTGGAAAACGAAAATTGCCAGGTGCTGAACATCTGGACCCAGAATCTGACGCCGTCGGTCAAAAAGCCGGTCATGGTGTGGATGCATGGCGGCGGCTTCACCAATGGCTCGGCGATGGAATCCTATGCCTATGAGGGCAAAACGCTGTCGGAATTCGGCGATGTCGTCGTGGTCAGCGTCAATCACCGGCTGAATATCATCGGCACGCTGGATCTGTCGGCCTACGGCGCGGCTTACGCGGATTCCCGCAACACCGGCATGGCCGACCTGGTGGCGTCGCTGCAATGGGTCCATGACAATATCGAGACCTTCGGCGGCGATCCCGGCAATGTCACGATTTTCGGCCAGTCGGGCGGCGGCGGCAAGGTCACGCGGCTGATGCACATGCCGGCGGCACAGGGCCTGTTCCATAAGGTCATCTGCCAGAGCAGTTCGCTGGTGGATTATCGCGGCACCGACCCGGCGAAAGTCATCGCGGAACAGCAGGCGGTGGCCGCCGCGACCCTGGCGAATCTGAAACTGACCGGCGCCGATATCGACAAGCTCAAGACCATCCCTTACCGCGACCTGCTGGCCGCCGGAACGGCCGCGCTCAAGACGGTCGGTGCCCAACTCGGCCGCACCATGGGCTGGGACCCGGTTGCCGACGACCGCAATGTGATGCGGGAGTTGTGCGATTGGGCCCACGCGATCCCCTATATCGCCGGCAATGTGCTGAGCGAGTTCAACAGCAATCTGCGCCAGATCAACGACGCCAAGAATGACTGGAGCGCGGCCGAGGTCGACCGACGCCTGACCGCCGCCCTCGGCGCCAAAAAGGATGAAGCGGTCGCGGAATTCCGCAAGCTGCAGCCACGCAAGAAAATTCAAGACATTCTGTTCACCGATAACCGCTTCCGCCGCTCCACCAAGATCATGCTGGCGCAGAAACTGGAAAAGGCGACGGCGCCTGTTTACTCTTATCTTTTCGACTACGAATACCCGGTCAATGGCGGGGTGACGCCGTTCCACACCGCCGAGATTGCGTTCGCCTTTCATGCCCTGAGCGAGCCGCACATCCGCATCGCCACCGGCGCCGCCGCCGCCGGGCTTGCCTTGCAGGAGCTGGTTTCGACAGCCTGGCTGAATTTCGCGCGCACGGGAAATCCGTCGCAGCCGGCCCTTGCCTGGACTCCCTATTCCGTGGCTGGGCGGGAGACGATGGTGTTCGACGTGACCAGCGCAATGCAGCCCTACAACGACGACAGGCTGCAGGCGCTGCTGCAACCGGCCACGCCGCCACGGCGGCCGACCTGACGCCGGCGAGGCGCCCGCGCGGAAACAGGCGTTCCGTCAGAAGCCAATCGCGCCTGAGATCGTTACCAGCAGATCGATCCCAAAGGAGAAGATCATGGTCCGCGCTGTTCTTGCCGCCGCCTGCCTTTCGAGTCTTGCGATTCTGCCGGTCTCGGCACAGACCCATCGCGACCGCGCCACCCCGACCGCGGGCGCCGGCGCGGCAACCGGAACCTCGTCCATCAATCGTTGCGAATCCAACAATTCCGTCGGTTCGGCCGGCAGCAAATCCGCCGCCGATTGTCCGCGCGGCGCCAATATGAGTTCGACCGCCGATATGGGCAGCAACAACGGCCGCGGCACGGGCAGGGCCAATGACACCGGCGCGCGCAGCACTGGCGGCCGGTAGATCCCGTCAAGGCACTTTATCCTGACCAAGCGCGGCCGGCGGGGGCCGCGTCTTGGATTTGCCTTTGATCTCGGTTACCGGTCGAAGGGCAATCGTCCAGCCGCCGCCCATCTTGAACCAACCACCCGCCCTGCCCTCGACCGCCGCCCTCAAGCGCATGCTGCCCTGGCTGGTCGCGGTCGCCTTCTTCATGGAGTCGCTGGACACCACCATCCTCAACACCGCGGTGCCGGTGATCGCCAAGGCGCTGGCGATCCCGCCGCTGAACATGAAGTCGGTCCTGTCCAGCTACACCCTCAGCCTGGCGGTGTTCATTCCCGTCAGCGGCTGGATGGCAGACCGTTTCGGCACGCGCCGGGTCTTCGCCTCGGCCATCGGCGTCTTTACGCTGGGCTCGCTGCTGTGCGGCCTGGTCAGCAATGTTCACATGCTGGTCGCCTGCCGCATCCTGCAGGGCTGCGGCGGCGCCATGATGGTGCCGGTGGGCCGGCTGACCCTGGTGCGCACCTTTCCCAAGTTCGAGCTGGTGCGGGCGATGAGCTTTGTCGCCATTCCCGGCCTGGTCGGCCCGATGCTGGGGCCCATCGCCGGCGGGTTGATCGTGGATTATCTGCACTGGCGCGCGATCTTCTTCCTCAACCTGCCGGTGGGCCTGTTGGGGCTGGTGCTGGTCTATCTGCATCTGCCCGACTATCGGGAAAAGACCAGCCATCCGCTCGACCTTTTGGGCATGATCCTGTTCGGCGGCGGCATCGCGCTTCTGTCCTATGTGCTGGAGATCTTCGGCGAGCATTCGCTCAACACCGGCGAGGTGCTGGGGCTTCTGGCGATCGCGCTCACCTTGCTGTTCGGCTATGGCCTGCATGCCCGGCGCACCACCTGGCCGCTGCTGCAGCTCGGCCTGTTCCGCATCCGCACCTTCGCCGCCGCGGTCAGCGGCAGCTTCTTCACCCGGCTGGGCATTGGCGGCGTGCCGTTCCTGTTGCCGCTGCTCTATCAGGAGGGCCTGGGCCTGACGCCGGTGCAGTCGGGCCTGCTGATCACGCCCCAGGCGGCGGCGGCGCTGAGCACCAAATTCTTCATGCCGAAACTGCTGGAGAAATTCGGCTATCGCGCCATCCTGGTGTCCAACACCGTGGTGTTGGGCGTGATGCTGATGCTGTTCGCCACCATCGGGCGGCAGACGCCGATCTGGCTGATCCTGCTGCAGGCCTTTACCTATGGCGCGCTCGCCTCCATGCAATATACCAGCATGAACACGCTGGCTTATGCCGACATCGCGCCCGGCCAGGCCAGCAGCGCCAGCTCCATCGCCAGCACCATGCAGCAGCTGTCGATCAGCTTCGGGGTGGCGGCGGCCGGCCTGACCACCATCGTCTTTTTGCCCGACCGCCATCATGTGGCGCCCGGCCAGATCATGACCGGCCTGCACGAGGCGTTCCTGGCGCTGGGCGCCTTCACGATTTTATCGACCGTCATCTTCCGCCGCCTCAAGCGCAAGGACGGCGCCGCCGAGACGCGGCAGAAGGACATACACCTTGGGTGAGACGCGACCGCCACAGGCGGGCGCGGCGGGATAATCTACAGATGCGGCCGCCGCGCCAAAAGCGTCTCCGCCGCCTCCTTGCGCACAAAGAAACAGATGCGGGTGTCGGTCACATCGAACCGGTACCAGTTGGTGGCCGGAAACTTCGCCGGGCCGAATTTCAGCCGCCACCAGGGAATAAGCACCGGCTTGCGCAAATGATGGCGCCGCGACGCCCAGCGCCAGTGCGACATCGGCACCGCCGAGGCCATGTAGAGGCCCCGCGCCCCCGCCGCCAGACAGTGCGGACTGGGAAGCTTGTCGCGCGGGAAACGCACATCGCACTGGATCGGTGAATCGGACGGTTCCCCGCCGGACGCGAATTCCCGCATCAGGCGGTCGCGGCTGGTGCGCTGGCCAAAGAAGACCCATCCCACCACCATCGCCACCAGCAGGATCGTGGCGGCGAAAGACAGCGGCGCGGTCATCAAACCCTATCCCAGATTGACCCCGCGGGCGCGTATTTCGCGTACCATGCGGTCCACCAGCTGGGCATGGCGATGCATCAGGTCGCGCCGCACCCCCACCCGATGGTTGTTGGTGGAAGACAGGATGATACCATCCTCCCGCTCCTTCAACACCCCGATCTCGATCAGGTGATTGATGCGCCGGCGCACCGTCTCCAATGGCAGATTTGTGGCGCGCGATACCGCCGCCCGGCTGATGCCGCGGCGCATGGTGTCGGGTTCCACGAGACCGGCATATTGCCGGCTCAGCGCCGGGTCATTGTCGATATGGGAAACATTGGCCGATCCCACCGCGATGGCAATGATATAATCGATCGGGTCGAGCTTGAGTTCCTCGGGCATCTGGGCCGCGTCGCCCAGGAGATTGAGCAGGAACCGGATCGCCGCCCGCGACATGATCTTGATCCGCTCCTCCTGCTGGCGCTCGCGCTCCAGCAGCGCGGCCTGGGCCTCGTCTGTGACCAGGGGAACGATCTCGGCGCTTTCCGGCACGGCCGAGCGCATGTTGTGCATCACCGTGGCGGCCTCTTTCGGAGGCGCCCAGTCGGCGAAATGCACCAGCGGCACGCGCCCGTCCGCATCGGGGCGCAACGGCACGCTGATGGTCTCGAAGAAATAAGGTTCCTGCGAATCCAGCAGCACTTCGCGGGTGGTGCGCAGGATCGCGCCCGCGCCGATGGCGTCCGCGCGCCGCATGCGTTCGACGCGCTGTTCCGGCGGCGCCAGTCCGATCCAGTCCATGCCGGAAAGATCCAGCCCCGTGGCATGGATCAGCGCCTTGCCCATATAGGTGACGGGCGCGCCCACCCCCGGGGTCAGCAAGGTGATCATGATCAGCGGTTGCAGGCTTTCGGTCCCGCGGCCAGGAAAGCTTCCGGGCAGCGGCAACTCGTTGCCGTTCCAGCTGTCCAGCCATTGGTTGATGAAGAGCTGACTGCGCGGAGACAGACCCATAAGGTCCACGGCCGCCCTGACGGCGGCCTTGTCATAAGACATGTCGGATGTTTTCTGAGGAGGGAATCGAAGAAGTCACCGGCGTTAACGCAACATAGTTCCCGGTCCGGGCGCAGTTCGTCTGTTACCCATTCCGGGTAAACGTCATCAAGCTATTGAAATACCTGTTATAATTTTGTCCCCGGTCCCATTTTTCCGCGTCGCGCCCCTGCCGAAGGGCGCCAAACGCCGTTGGTCCGTTCACCATCTGCCACCCGAAAGGCGTGTATCGCCATACGCAATTCTACTCATTTTGGGGATGGGCGTGCGGCCCAGGACCCCAGAGTGAAGACCTGCTTAACCTCACATCCGTACCATCGGCATCCCAAAACGGGTCGGGGTCAGGGTTCATGTCGCAACCAAAAGCTGTTGCGTTTCCGCTACGCGAAAACCGCCGCCAGCATGAACGCTCCGCGGTCAAGCTTGGCGGCCAACTATTCGTGCCGGCGGAGGAAAGCGAACAGCCCTGCCAGGTCGTCGACCTGTCGGCCGGCGGCGCGCGCGTGATCTGCGAGGATGTACCGCCCTGCGCGACCTATGTGATCCTGTATGTCGACGGCTTCGGCCGCTTCCCCGCCGTCACCACCCGTTACAGCGATGGCGCCATCGGCATGCGTTTCGACATGAGCGAGCACAAGCGCGAAAAACTCACCGCCCAGATCAAGGCCTATCTCGAGGCCGGGCTGACCGGCGTGACGGGCCTGCGCCGCTACAAGCGCGTGGCCGAACCCGCCCGGGGCACATTCCTGCGCGCCAATGGCGAGGAGGTCGCCTGCAGCATCGGCGATTTCTCGCTCCAGGGCGCTTTCATCCAGACCGATCTGCGTCCGCGCATGGGCGATGAGATCACGCTTGGCCATCACAAGGGCCGCGTGGTGCGCCATGAGCCCAATGGCTTCGCCATCCAGTTTCGCGTGACGGCTGGCGGGCATCAAGAGGCGCAACAAGGGGCGCAAGAGGACTAAAGATGGGCGCCGACCGCACCTTCCGCAGCCTGGCCTCGCTGTCCACGGCATCCACCAGCCGGGTGCTGAACCTGCTGGCGATCAGCAGGAGCCATGGCGAGAACAAGGAGTTCACCCAGAACGCCATGTTCTCCTCGCCCATGCTCAACAGCGCCATCATCCTCAAGCACCGGCTGCGCGCCGACGAGGTCGACTTGATGCTGTCCAGCCGCTGCATCGGCACCAAGGTGATCATCCCCTTCGAGAAGACCGATCTGCGCTCGGGCGGCAAGTCGCTGATCGTGGGTCAGAAGGGCTATGAGGAGATGCTGCGCGAGGCCGGTCATTATGGCGAGCGCTATGATATCGACCACGACCTGAAGGTGCTGCGCCTGCTCGACCAGATCCCGTCGCTGGACCCCTTCCTGCTGCGCGAGCATCTGCGCACCAACGATGTCAATCCCGACGCGCGTTATTTCGAGATCTCCGACGCCGACCAGAAGCGCATGTTCGAATATGCCGCCGCCGAGATCCGCCGCCTGACCAATCTGGCGGTGACGCCGGGCTCCGGCAAGCGCAGCAGCGACGCCACCACCCGCATGGTCTCGGCGCTTCTGTCCAGCGAAGTGGATGAAAAGCTCGAACCGCTGCGCGCCACCCTGCAGCTTCAGCCGGACGAATTCCGCGAGGGCGTGTTCAGCTGGCGCGGCTTCATCTATTACAAATGGAGCCTGGTCGATTTCTGGCCCGACCTGGTCAAGGCGCTGCAGCAGCTCAAGACCATTACCCCCCTGCGCAGCATGGACGCCGAACAGCGCACCTATATCACCCAGGCCAAGCAGGCCATCCTCACCGGCGCCAAGAAGGGCAGCGACGACATCAAGAACATCATCAAGGTCTATGACACCGCCTATGACACGCTGATCGCCGAGCGCGACCCGCGCAAGTTCCGCGAGTTCCTGCTGGGCGCGCCCGCCCTGTTCCTGGAAATCGGCGAAAAGATGGGCGCGCTTTCCCACATCACCAGCTTCTGGAAATACCGCTTCCCGGAAGGCGCGCCGCGCAGCGTCGATTGCGAGGAGCTGACCGCCATCTTCCAGGACTTCTCCAAGGGCTTTTCCCTCGAAACCAGGCTGGCGGCCGCCTGATCGGATCTTCTCATGTCACAAGCCGGTTCCCGCTACGCGCTTCTGAAGAATCTTTCCGCCAGCACCTCCAGCGACCAGCGGCGCGAATTGCTGCGCACGGTGACCGACGCGCTGACCAGCAATGCGCGCGCGCCTTCGCAGGAGGAATTCGCCGAACTCGACCAGGTGCTGTCGCTGGCGGCATCGGAATATTCCGTCCAGGTGCGCACCGAATTCGCCCGCCTGGTCGCGGCCAGCGTCACCCGCTTCTGTCACGCTTCCGAACAATTCGCCATGGACGATATCGAAGTGGCGCTGCCGGTGCTGCGCCATTCCCAGGCGCTGACCGAGGAGGCCCTGCTGCGCGTGGTGTCGGAAAAAGGCCAGGCCCATCTTCTGGCCGTGACCAAGCGCGACAGCGTCAGCACGCGCGTCTCCGAGGCGCTGGTCAACAAGGGCAGCGACGAGGTCGTGTCTTCCCTGCTCGCCAACGACCGCGCCCAGATTTCCGATTCCACCTATGAGGTCGTGGCCAAGCGGGCCGAGACCAGCCGCCTGTTGCAGACACCCCTGGTGCGCCGCCAGGGCGTGCCGATCGACCTGTTGAACGACCTGTACCTGAAGGTGGAAGCGGGCCTGCGCAAGGAGATCGTGCAGAAATTCGAGTCCGTGCCGCCGGAAGATCTGGAAAAGGCCTTCGAGCGCAGCCGCGCCAAGGTCACTACCGCCTTCCGCAAGATGCCCGACGATCTGGGCCTGGCCAAGAAGCGGCTGGCGCTGCTGGAGGCCAATCTGCAGCTTCTGCCCCAGGTGTTGCCCTCGCTGCTGCGCGAGGGGCGCGCCTCGCGCACCGTGTTCAAGCTGGCCCTCGCCCGGCTGGTGGATGTGACCTTCGATGTGATCGAGCCGGCGGTGGAAACACCCGACATCGACACGCTGGCCCTGCTCTGCCGCGGCGCCGGCTTCGACCGGGCGCTGTTCGTCACTTTGGCCATCGGGCTGGATGCATCCGAAAAGGGCCTGGGCCGGGCCGAGGAATTCGGCAAGCTTTATGAAACCGTGCCCGTCCAGGCCGCCCAGCGCGCCCTGCGCTTCTGGAAGGTGCGCACCGTCAACTGATTTCTCCGTGGGGCATGAACTCGAACCCGCCCGGGGCCTTGCCTGGGCGGGTTCCTTTTTCCCACGAAAGAAAACCCGCCCCCAATTTTCACGGGGACGGGCTTTGCGGATCAGGTCAAAACTCAATCGTCCGGATAGTCATGGACGTAACCGTCGCGGCCGACATAGCTGTCCGGCGGACGGGAGGGTTCGACATAGCCCTGGTTATAGGCCTCCTCGCGCTCGCGATAATATTCCCGCGCTTCGGCGCGGCAGTCGGCGCGGTTGTTGGACTGACCGATGGCGTTGCCGATCAGACCACCGCCCACACCGCCGATCACCGCCCCGGCGATGGAGTGCGAGGCAAGGCCGCCCACGGCGGCGCCGGCGCCCGCGCCCAGCACGGTTTCGGTGCCGGTATCATGGTTGCAGTCCGCATAGGCCGCGCTGCCCATGCCCACCAGCAAGGCCCCCGCGACAGCAAGTTTCGCAATGGTCTTCATGGCTCCAACTCCTTCTGCTCCGGGCGGCCAGACGGGCCGGCCGCCGTTGACAGAGGAAACGAAGCGGTCCATCGGCTGTTCCTGCCTTATATGCGGCATCACGGGGGCAGAGAGCCGCGAATCAGTCTTATCGTGCAACCCCTTACCGGCCCCCTTTTAAGGAGTAACCGCGGTGATCTGGACTTACATCGCCCCCGTATTGCTTTTGTGCTGTTCAAATATTTTCATGACCTTCGCCTGGTACGGCCAGCTCAAATACCCGGCCACGCCCCTGTGGCTGGTGATCCCGGTGAGCTGGAGTATCGCCTTCCTGGAATATTGTTTCGCGGTGCCGGCGAACCGGATCGGCCATCAGGTCTACTCGGCGGCCCAGCTGAAGACCATGCAGGAAGTGATCACCCTGGCGGTGTTCGCCATCTTCTCGGTCACCTATCTGGGCGAAGCGCTGAAGTGGAATCATATCGTGGCGTTTGGGCTGATCGTCTGCGCCGCTTTTTTCGCCTTCCACAAATGGTGATGCGCGAATTTGTCTCAATTTCTGACAGCAATATGCCGAAACATTTTGCGTTCCGAAAAGCAGGCAAAATCCTCGCTCGGTACGCAACCGAACGGCACAGGCTCCGTTTCTTCACCGGCGCCGGGGGGCGCAATGGAGCATCCATGGTAGCTGTTCAGGCAGGTTGGCCTGTTGTTCTTGTCGTCGACGACGAGGCCCCTATGCGCGCATTTGTCTGCGAATATCTGCGGGAATGCGGTTTTCACACTCTGGGCGTGGAGAGCGCGGATGTCGCCATCCGCCTTCTCGAGCTGGGACTGGTGACCGATCTGGTCTTTTCGGATGTGCGCATGCCCGGCGAGCGCGACGGTTTCGGCCTGGCGCGCTGGATGTCGGAGAACAATCCGAAAGTTCCCGTCATCCTGACCACCGGCGACCTGGGCGAGGAAAATGCGCAATCGCCGCTTTATCAGGCGGAAATGATGCTGAAGCCCTATGAGATCGACACCGCGGTGATCAAGATCCGCGAGACGATCCAGAGCCGCAGGCCCGCCGCGAACTGACGGCCGCAAGCGGGCGGCAGGGGCCCCGAGAGAGCTTTGCGAAGTGCGCAGGTTGCGTGCGCTCGCATTGACGCGCGCGCCAAGCGGGAATTCGGGCGAAGAAAATATGGGGCGCCTTATTCCTTGTCCGCCGTGACCTGCCGTTCGCCGAGCTCCGGCGGATCGGGCCGGAGATAGACCAGCAGGCAGGCGATGCAGATGCCAAGGCCCGCCAGCGGAATCCACAAGGCCAGCACGGCCGCGCCGGCGAACAGGCACAAGGTCGCGTATGAGCGCAGCCGCATGGCCCGGCGTATCCGCGCCCCCGCCTTATCGTCCGGCGCGTCTTCGATCAGTTCGCGTATCAGGCTGATATAGGTCAGGTTCACCAGGAAGAAGACGGCCGCATAGAACGCCACCGGCTGCGGCGCCAGCCGGCTGACCGCCATCCAGGCGGTGGAAAGCGGCAGGAGCGAGATGGAAAACAGATGCGCGAAATTGGACCATAACAGCCGGGGTGTGGCATTCTCGGCATAGCGCATCAGGTAATGGTGGTTGATCCAGACGATGGCGATGAAGACATAGCTCACGGCATAGCTTAGCCCGGTCGGCCACAGCCCCAGCAGCGCGGCGAAGGTCGGCACGGCCGGCGGCCGCAATTCCAACACCAGCACGGTGATCAGGACGGCGAATACCCCATCGGAAAAGGCGCTGAGCCTTTCGGGCGTCGCCTTGCGCGGCCGGCCGGCCTTGCGCGACATCAGCTTTTGTCCGCGTCGCGCCGGCGGATCACGAACACCTGATAGGCGACCGCGTCCCAGGCGTTGTGGATGCCGATGAACAGCAGCAGCAAGGTCGTCACCCCCACGCCGAACAGCGCCTGGCGCGCATGGCCGATCGACGCCAGGCTGGACAGGACCAGAAGCGTGTAGGCCAGGAACGGCAGGACGATATGGAAGGTCCAGTCCTCCCAGTCCGGCCGGTAGGCGCTCTGCCGCAACATGCGCAGCAGGATCGCGGCCATATAGAACAGGCCGCAAATCCCGACCGCGCCGCCGACACAGGCGCCGGTCGCCATGTCGGGCCAGGGCACGCAGATCAGCGCCGCGATCAGAAGACAGCAGCTGAGATGCACGATGGTGGGCGTGGCGAAGGCCCGTGCCGCGTCCCCCGAGGTCGCCGTGGGCCGCTCCGCGATCAGGGTCATGACCACGAACTGCAGGCCGATCAGGGCGCCGGCGGCAGAGCCCAGGATCACATAGAAATTGTCCCATTCATGCAGCTCGCCCATGCGCCCTCGCCTTTTGGCGGGATGCTAATGGAGCGGCACACGCCAGGCAAAGTCGAACTGTCGGAAGGCATATGTCATGACCGGCCATCCACGGTTCAGCCCGTGAGATGGATGGTGCCGATCGCGGCCGCATCGGAAGGCAAAGCTTGCAGCTTGCGCGTGGTTGCAACGGATACGTCCAGGCCCTTGCGGGCGAACGCCCTGGCAAGAGCGCGGCCGATCTTGCCGAAGCCGATGATTGCGTGACGCATTGCTTCTCCTTTGCGTTTTCCGGCGCGCTCAGAGCTTGTGGCCGCCGCGCGCCTCGATCGTCTGGCCCGTCACCCAGCGGGGGGTGCCAGGCCCGGATTTGCACTTGTACGGAACGCTCTGGCTGCTCACGCATGGCGAAACCCGAAAGACCAAGCGGGTGCGGCTCTTTATGGAATTCCTGTCCCGCAGGCTCCCTGCCCATGCGCCGCGCCTGGCGGGCCTTGCCGATCGCAACGACTGACGCGCGGCATGATATCCGCTTTTGGGCCCAAAGCGGACATTGACGCGCCAAGACACTGTCTCAAACTGATAACCCGTCAGCCCCTTACGCCAGCCACCCGCCCCTGCCATCCGCCGCTAGATTGGGTCGAGGCCGGTCGATACGATTATCTGTTGCGAATATTTGGGGAAAGCATGGATTGGAGAATGATCGGCTTGGTTGGGGCATCGCTGCTGGTTGGTGCGCCAGCTTTGCTAAGTGCAAACGCGGCTGGCGTAAGCGATGATTTGGCGATGCGCCAGGAAATACTACGCGAAGTGCAGGAATGCGACAACGTACTGAGGCGCGGCGATTACGAAGCATGGGCCGATTGCACGCCGACGAAAGTAACACGCGCCGTCGGCGGAAAGAGCTGGCTAAGCGTGAAAGGACAGCCACAGGAAGCGCTACGCGAAGCGGAGGAATGCCGCAACGCACTGAGACGCAAGGATTACAAAGCATATGACGAATGCGATCCAACGAAAGAAGCACATCCCGTTAGCGGAAAGAGATGGCTGGTCCAGCAAGGAGATAGACTTGGAGCCATGCTACCATTTGGACAATCGCTACGTGACGGTGGAGCAACCGTAGAAACCCAAACATACGATCTGCCAGAAACTATTAATTACGCCGGGAGCTTCTTATACGCTGTTGTCCATGAACGCTTGATTTCGGTGTTAGCGAATGCTGTTGAATGTCGTTTTCAATTTGAGAAGGTCAAAGTTGCTATCTCCGAGGATGGCGGCAAGAGTTGGAAATCATTCGAGGCAAGTACGTACACCATGCCATTATTTCCCGAATTAATCGGGAAAGTGAAAATTCCCGCGCTAGATATCATCACGCTTCAACGGTTTATTGCTTGCGGCGCTCTAACGCAAAATTCTTCTCCAGTGAGAACCAACCCGCCTCCTGAATAGCTCTGCCATCAGCCGATGGATCGGGACCGCCCCAGCGTCCGCTTTGGGGCGCAAAGCGGCCATAGCCACCACGACTTTGGTATCCGACCTTTCGCCCACGCATTAACCGGGGCGCGGCAAGGCTTCACAGCCGCGTCAGCCGTTCCAGCTTTTCGGGATAGCGGTCGCCCTCCACCGTGATCCTGGCCGCGGCCGCATCGATTTCCTTCAAATCATCGATGGTCAGGGTGATGTCGGCGGCGCCGATATTCTCCTCCAGCCGGTCCAGCCGCGTGGTGCCGGGGATCGGCACAATCCAGGGCCGCTGCGCCAACAGCCAGGCCAGCGCCACCTGCCCCGGCGTGGCGCCCTTGCGCCGGCCGATCTCGGCCAGCAGATCCACCACCGCCTGATTGGCCTTGCGCGCCGCTTCGGTGAAGCGCGGCAGATTGTTGCGGAAATCGCCTTCGGCGAATTTGGTGCTGGCGTCGATCTTGCCGGTGAGAAAACCCCGGCCCAATGGCGAGAACGGCACCAGCGCGATGCCCAGCTCCTCCAGCACCGGCAGTTCCTGATCCTCCACCCGGCGCCACCATAGCGAATATTCGCTCTGCAGCGCGGTGACCGGCTGTACCGCATGGGCCTTGCGGATGGTGTTCGCGCCCGCTTCCGACAGGCCGAAATATCTGACCTTGCCTTGCGCGATCAGGTCCTTGACCGCGCCGGCCACCTCTTCAATGCCCACATCGGGATCGACGCGATGCTGGTAATAAAGATCGATCACATCCGTCTTCAGCCGCTTCAGCGAACCTTCCACCGCCTGTTTGATATGTTCGGGGCGGCTGTTCATGGCCGGTGCAAAGCGCGGGTCGCGGCCGGGCGACAGGTCGAAACCGAATTTGGTGGCCAGCACGATCCTGTCACGCAACGGCGCCAGCGCCTCACCCAGCAGCTCCTCATTGGTGAAGGGGCCATAGACTTCGGCGGTGTCGAAAAAGGTGACGCCCCGCTCCACCGCCTGGCGCAGCAGCACCGTCATGTCCTTCACATCCTTGGGCGGGCCGAGCGAAAAGCTCATCCCCATGCAGCCCAGGCCGATGGCGGACACTTCGGGGCCGTGCTTGCCCAGCTTACGTGTCTTCATGTCTGATCTCCGTTTTCCTGAAACACGCGATCGGCGATCGCGATGGCCGAGCTGGCGGTCGGCCAGCCGGAATAAAAAGCCAGATGGGTGATAGCCTCGACCAGCTCCTCGCGGGTGACGCCGTTTTCCCGCGCCCGCTTGAGATGAAAAGGCAGTTCGTTGACGCGATAGAGCGAAACCAGGCACGCCACCGTCACCAGGCTGCGGTCGCGCGGGGAAAGCCCCGGGCGCTTCCACACATCGCCAAACAGCACGTCGTCGGTATAAGCGGCCAGCGCCGGGGCCACATGCCCGAACAGTTTTCGCGCGCCGGTGGGTTGCTCGGGCATGATCTCCTCCGTCAAACGGTCAGCGACGCCATGTCGATGACAAAACGGTAGCGCACATCGGCCTTTTCCAGCCGCGCGAACGCCGTGTTGATGTCCTCGATGCGGATCATCTCGCAGTCCGGCAGGATGCCCCGCCGGCCACAGAAATCCAGCATCTCCTGCGTTTCGGCAATGCCGCCAATGGGCGAGCCGGAAATGCGGCGTCGGCCGAACAACAGCGGCAGACTGTCCAGCTGTTCCATCGGGCCCAGCTGGCCCACGATCACCAGCGTGCCGTCGATGTCCAAGAGCGGCATATAGGGCATCACGTCATGTTTGACCGGCACGGTGTCGATGATCAGGTCGAACGTGTTTGCGGCCTTTTCCATCGCCGTCCTGTCGCCGGAAATCAGATAGCCGTCGGCGCCCAGCGCCTTGGCATCGGCCTCCTTGCCGCTGGTGCGCGACAGCACCGTCACCTTGGCGCCCATGCCGGCGGCCAGCTTCACCGCCATATGGCCCAGCCCGCCCAGCCCGATCACGCCGACACGGCTGCCGGGTCCGACATTCCAGGTGCGCAGCGGCGAATAGGTGGTGATGCCGGCGCACAGCAAGGGTGCGGCGCGCGACAGGTCCAGCCCGTCAGGCATGCGCAGCACGAATTCCTGGCGCGCCACCAGATGCTTGGAATAGCCGCCCTTGGTGGATTCGCCGGTGATGCGGTCCGGCGAACTGTAGGTCAGGGTCATGCCCTCGCGGCAGAACATCTCCTCGCCCTTCAGGCACTGATCGCAATGCTGGCAGCTGTCGACCATGCAGCCCACCGCGACCGCATCGCCGACCTTGAACTTGGTGACATCCTTGCCGATAGCGGCGACGCGGCCGACGACCTCATGGCCGGGCACCAGCGGATAGGCCGACATGCCCCAATCGTTCCTGGCCATATGCAGGTCGCTGTGGCAGATGCCGCAATACAGCACCTCCATCGCCACATCGTTGGGGCGAAGGTCGCGGCGGTCGAAATGGAAAGGCTTCAGCGCGTCGCCCGCGCTGTGGGCGGCGTAACCGATGGTTTTCATAAGATCACTCCCTCGCAATGCGAAAGGAAGGTAGCCCCTGCCCGGTCCAGCGATTAGCCGCTAGGATGCGCATGGACTTATATCGGAGGTTCATCAATGCGGCGTGAGGAACTGGGCGATCTGGCCGCCTTCCTGGCGGTGGCGGAGGAAGCCAGCTTCACCCGCGCCGCCGCCAAGCTGGGCACCTCGCAATCCGCGCTCAGCCATACCATCCGCCGGCTGGAAAGCCGGCTGGGCCTCAGGCTTCTCACCCGCACCACCAGGCGGGTGGCGGCGACGGAGGCGGGCGAGCGGCTGATCGAGACCCTGCGCCCGGCCCTGACCGAGATCGACGGCCGGCTGGCCGCGCTCAGCGCCCTGCGCGAGAAACCCGCCGGCACCATCCGCATCACCACCAGCGAATATGTCGCCGAAGCCATTCTGCTGCCGGTGCTGACCCGGCTGTTGCCGGACTATCCCGACATCAAGGTGGAACTGTCGATCGATTATGGCCTGATCGACATTGTCGCCGAACGCTTCGATGCCGGCGTCCGGCTGGGCGAACAGGTGGCCAAGGACATGATCGCGGTGCCGATCGGACCCGACCAGCGCATGGCGGTGGTGGGTTCGCCCGCCTATTTCGCGCGGCACCCCGCGCCCAGGACGCCGCAGCAATTGTCCGATCACATCTGCATCAACCTGCGCCTGCCCACCCGCGGCGGGCTTTATGCCTGGGAGTTCGAGAAAGGCGCGCGCAAGCTGAATGTGCGGGTGGAAGGCCAGCTGGTGTTCAACACCGCGCGCCTGATCATCCAGTCTGCCGTGGCCGGCATGGGCCTGGCCTGCCTGCCCCAGGATGCTGTGCAAAATGAAATCGAGGCAGGCCGGCTGGTGCGGGTGCTGGGCGACTGGTGCCCGCCCTTCCCCGGCTATCACCTTTATTATCCCAGCCGGCGCCAGCAATCGCCGGCCTTCGCGCTGCTGGTGGATGCGCTGCGCTGGCGCCGCCCGCGCGCCCGGAAGAATTGAACCCGCCGTCCGTCATCCGCGTTGTGGCTGTCGAGGCCGACGGGCCGCGAGCCCCGTGACAAGGTCGCGTAGGGCGCGGAACCGCCTTCGAGAGCCCCGATCGGACTATCCGGCGGGGCTCTTCTCATTTTTGCGGCCGCGAATGCAGGCCATGGCTTCCGCGACGGCGCGGCTTTGGCGCAAGTAGGCAAAGCCGGCAAGAATACCGCAATCGATAGCGGTCTTCAGCACGACCTCCAGCCGGGCAAGAAACATCTTGGCGACGGCGCCGCCGAAGACCGCCGCGAGCGCGCTCACCAATGCAGTGCGCATTGCGACGCGCAGCAAGGCCCGGAATATCGCCATCCATTTCCCGATATGGTACGAATTTCCCTATCCCGACGAGAACGGCGCAGAGGCGCGGCCCCTACGCTTGCGGCGCGGCATCCGGCCCCCAACCTCTTGAAAATCCAGGGTTGCTCCATATCTGGCGGGCTATGAAGCGCTAAGGCCGTATGCTGACATAGGTATCATTACGTACCGATAACCGTCTTGCGACAAATCGGTACAATTTGGTATACATTGGAACAATGGGAGTCGGGTATGCACCGGCCCCGCTGGTCTTGGGGGGCAGCGATGGCAATGGCGTTTTTGACTTTGGTGCTGCTGGTGGGCAGTTCCGTTTTTACCGTCGCGAAGCTGCTGTTCGACGAATGGCAGGCGCGCCGTCCCGAAAAGCGGAGCCACTAGATGTTCCAGACGGGGTTTAACATGGTGAGCGTTTATCAGATCGGTGCGATCCTGTTTGTAGCCATTGGCGTTCTCGGCTCGGCGCTGGCGATTGCCTGGCGCGACGCCAACCGCGATCATCAGCGCGCGCTGATCGGCAAGAAGTAGCAATCAGGCCGCGCGCGTCGCGCCTGACGCAGCCTGCCGCCCGGGCAGGACGACCGTGATTTCGGTCCCCACATTTTCCTGGCTGACCACCGTGAGGCTGCCGCCATGTTCGGCCGTCAGCGCCTTGACCAGCGCCAGGCCCAGCCCGGTGCCTTCGCGCGCCAGCATGGGATTGTTGGAGGCCTGTTCAAAAGGCTGACCGATGCGCGCCAGCACATCGGCGGGAATGCCGATCCCCTCATCCGCCACCCGTATCTCCAGCTGGTCGTCCCTCTGGCGCAGCACGAGCGAGATCGCCCCGCCCGGCCTGGAGAATTTGACCGCATTGGACAGAAGATTGAGCAGGATCTGCTTCAGCGCCCGCGCATCGGCTTCCACGATCAACTCGCCATCGGGCAGATCGGCATGGACGCCGATGCCGCGCTCCTCGGCGCGCCGGCGCACCAGCGCCAGGCAATGCTGCGCCACGGGCTTCAGGTCGAAGAGGCGGAAGTCGGGGGCGAAGCGGCCGGCCTCGATCTTGGCCAGGTCCAGAATGTCCGACACCAGGCTGAGCAGATGGGTGCCGGCATCATTGATCAATACGGCATATTCCCCATAGCGCTCCGGCAGCGGGCCGAAGGTCTTGTGCAGCATCAGCTCGGAAAAGCCGATCACCGCATTCAGCGGCGTGCGCAGTTCGTGGCTCATATTGGCCAGGAATTCCGACTTGATGCGGCTGGCGGTTTCCGCCGCCTCGCGCGCCGCTTCCAGCCGCTGACGCTCGGCCGCGCCATGGCGCTGGGCCTTCAGCGCGCGGGCGAACAGTCCGATCTCGTCGGTGCGGGTGCGCAGCGCCAGCGCCGCCTCGATATCGGCGTCCGCCCCGCCGGTCATGGCGCGGGTGATGGCGTTGAGCGGGCGGATGACGCGCACGCGCACGATGAAGACGGCGAAGGACGCCAGCCCGATGGACAGCGCCATCAATGCCAGCGCCAGGGCCAGATCGCGTCTTTCCCGCGCCAGATTCTGGCCGGCGCGGATTTCCGCCGCATCCAGCGCCGCGCGCGACACCTGCATCAGGCTGTTCAGTGCCGGATTGGACAGGGCCAGCCATTGCCGGTCGCCGATATGCGGATCGCGCCCCCGCGACAGCTCGTCGATGATGCGCTGGTGCATGGACAGATAGCGGCCGAAATATTCGCGGTCGGCGCCGGCGACCGCCCGGGCCACCCCGTCCGGCACCGCGCCCGCGCGCAGCAATTGTTCGATGGCCTCCCAGGGCGCCTCGATGCGTCCGCGCGTCCTGGCGAAATCCAGCAGCTGCGCCTGGGTGGGCGGGGTGCCCGCGGCGATCATGTTGGCCATGACGCGGCGTTCCCTGCCGGCATCCACCCGCATATGCCAGGCGATGTCGCTGACATGCATCATCTCGCCAAGGAAGGGCCCGGCCGAGGCGATGTCGCGCGACAAAAGCCCCGCCTGTTCATCGATCAGATTGAGGATGCCGGTGGACGCCGACAGCGGATCATAAATCAGATTGTGGGAGCGCAAGGCCCTGGGACCCGCGGCCGCCGCCAGGATGGCGGGAAAGAGATGGCTGTCGAACTGGCCGGCCTCCATCCGAAGCCGGCCGACGAGGCGGGCGGAAATCATGCGGTTGTCCGAACGCGCCATCTCGTCCAGAACGAAATGCAGCGCCGCCATGGTTTGACGGTGGGTATCTTTCAGCTGTCCAAGATGCTGCGGCGTGATCGGCCTGGGATCGGCGACGGCCGTGTCGATCAGTCCCAGCTCCACCCGCACCGCTTCGCGCACCAGCACGATATCGCGGGAGATGCGCGCGCCGGACAGAAAGCGCGAGGTGTTGCGTTCGCGCCGCCAGGCATCCAGGGCGGAAAGCGCGAACGCCGCGACCAGCACCAACACCAGCGCGCCGACAACCAGCGATAACAGCAGCGATGCGGAGATGGGGCGCTTCATGGCGCGCGCACTCTAATCGCGCGTGCCTCGCCAAATTCTTAAGTGATGCGGGGGTAAAGCCGGACACGGCGTTAAGGCCGGCTTAGTCATGCGATGCAGCAGGTGTGGCATGGGACGCGTTTTGCGCCGCGGCCTTGCGGTCCGAGCGGCGTTTGCGGCGCCTTGCGGCAAGTTGACAGCAGCATCCCGCGCATCCGGTCCGGAAAGTTCCGCGCGGTCCGTCAGGCCGCTTTCGATTTGTTTTCATCCGGTTGGCGCGTCATGTCTGTTCCGGCCCGTCGCCACCGGCCCCAAATAAAGGCCGTCATTCGTGAATGGCCCGATCCGGGATGCAGTACCAGGTGCCAGGCGTCACCGTGGTTGCGGAAGACCCCTTGGGGCATTCGCGCGGCGGCGGATCTTGCAGGCGGGGAGCCTTCCATTCGGAGGAGGCGCCGCAGCCCTCATCGCCCCTGGCACAGGATGGCGCGCCGGGAAACGTCTGCATCGGGCGGTCATGGCTGGGCATGCCGCCGGTCAAATGCGCGGCAAGAAGTAGAATCGAAAACACGGATGATGTCCTGGCGCGCCCCTGGTCCAAGTTAGTCCGGCAAGATGAGGACAGTCTAGCGGCACAGTTAATTTGACGTCACGCTCGGATTATCCATGGGGATTATCCACGGGGACCGCCCATGGGCATGTTCCAAGCCATACCGCCGGTCTGTGGTGGAGCGGGCGGGCTTGGCATTCGTCTGGCCCGTGTTACGGGCCAGATGAATGGTGCCGGCTACAGGACTCGAACCTGTGACCCCCTGATTACAAATCAGGTGCTCTACCAACTGAGCTAAGCCGGCTGACGCGGAATGCGAGGGGTGTACACCGGCCCGGATGCTGTTTCCAGCCGGTCGATTTTGAGAGCTATGCCCGTCTGTTCCAGCGCGACCATGCCTCTTCCAGCGTGTCGCTGGCGACCTGCGGGCTGGCGGCGCAATCCTCATTTTCGCAACCGACGATAAAGCGGCCGCTGATCCGGGCCGCCAGCGGCGGATCGGCGCCGCAAAAGGGGCAGGGCAGGTCCCTGGAGCGATGCGCGCCCCGCTGGATGACCTGCAGCATGTTCATGACCAGAATTCTGCAAGAACACTTGTCCATTGTCAACAAGCATACTTGCATCACCATCCCAGCACGCGGGCCGGCTCATTGACGCCCGCCAAATATTTCAATATTCCATGAATTATGGATATTACGCGCGCCGTGGCCGGCCTTTCCGCCCTCGCCCATGAGGGGCGGCTGGCCATCTTCCGCCTGCTGGTGAAGGCGGGCCCCGGCGGCATGGCCGCCGGCGACATCGCGCGAGCGCTGGATACCGCCCCCAACACCATGTCGGCCCAGCTGCTGGTCCTGTCGAATGCCGGCCTCACCCGGCGCGTGCGCGAGGGCCGCTCGATCATCCATGCGGTGGACTTCGACCGCATGAGCGATTTGCTTGTCTTTCTCACCAAGGATTGCTGTGGCGGGCGCGCGGAAATCTGCGCCCCGCTCGCCAGCACCGTCAGCAGCTGTTGCCCGCCCAGGAAGCGCCGCGCATGACCGCCGACATCACCATCTATCACAATCCCGACTGCGGCACCG
>DASZVQ010000123.1:0-1914 GCA_035547275.1 Rhizomicrobium sp. | reverse complement strand
GCGGCGTGAAGGCGTGAGTATAATCGTTTAGCACCGCGCGCGTGTCGCGCTCCGGATCGACGGTGACGAACAGGATATGGAAATCCGGTCCCACCCGTTTTGCCACATCTGTCAGGTTGGCCAGGGTGGCGGGGCAGATGTCGGGGCAATGGGTATAGCCGAAATAGAGCGCCACCACCTTGCCGCGGAATTGGGTGGCATCCACCCCGCCCAGGTTGAAGGCCAGCCGGGGCATGGCCCCCGAAATATCCGTCATATGCCAGCCGGGACGTGAACAGGCGGACAGGATCAGGGCCAGCAGGAGGGCGGCAATGCGCATGGCCGCGTCCTTATCACGCTTTTGCGGTGGGCGGCGAGGCGCATAGTATCGCGCCCGCATGTATGTCCCCGACCATTTCCGAGAAGACCGGCCTGAAAGGCTGCGGGATGCCATGCGCGCCATATCCTTCGCCACGCTGGTGACCAGCGGGCTGGAAGCCAATCACCTGCCTTTGCTGCTGGATGGCGGCGTGTTGCGCGGCCATGTGGCGCGCGCCAATCCGGTATGGAAGGCGGGCGACGGCACGGCGCTGGCGATCTTCCTGGGGCCGCAAGCCTATGTCTCGCCCAATCTGTATCCCAGCAAGGCAGAAACCGGGAAGGCGGTGCCGACCTGGAACTACATCGCCGTCCATGCCCGCGGGCCGATCCGGTGGATTCAGGATGCCGGTTGGATCCGGAAGCTGGTGAGCGATCTCACCGACGCGCATGAAGCGCCCCGTCCGGATTCCTGGGCAGTGTCGGATGCGCCGGAAGGTTATGTCGATGCCATGGTGCGCGCTATTGTCGGTTTCGAACTGACGATCGAAACACTGGAAGGCAAGTACAAGCTCAGTCAGAACCGCGAGGCGCGCGACCGGGCTGGGGTGCGCGAGGCGTTCCTGCGCGAAGGCCGCGCCGACATCGCCCGGCTGATGGAGCCGTGATGGGGAACTGGCTGTGGTATGGCGCGGCCCTGCTGCTGGGCGCGGTGCTCTTTATCGTCTGCGGCCATTATCCGGCGCAGTTGCCGTTCTGGATGCCCTGGGAATTCCACTGGTCGGAATATCTCGCGACCGTGCTGATCCTGGGCTGGTTCGCGCGCGGGCTGCGGCTGATGCCCAAGGCGCAGCGCCCGCCGGCATGGCGCCAGGCCTGTTTCGTGGCGGGCATCCTCAGCTTCTACATCGTGCTGCAGACCCGGGTGGATTTCTATGCCCAGCACATGTTCTTCGTGCATCGTTGGGCGCATTTCGTGCTGCATCATGCCGGCGCCTTCGCCATCGCGTTCGGGACGGCGGGGCCGGTGCTGTATGCGGGGATGCCCGGTTTTCTCAGACCGCTGGTCGCCGCGCGTCCGGTTCGCGCCGCACTGGCATCGGTGCAGAATCCGGTGATGGCGCCCTTTCTCTTTGTCGGGCTGCTCTATTTCTGGCTGATCCCGCAGATCCATACCCGGGTGATGCTGGACGCCAACCTGTACCAGGTGATGAACTGGACCATGGCGATCAACGGCGTGATGTTCTGGTCGCTGATCCTGGACCCGCGCCCCAGCCCGCCCGCGCGCATGGGTTACCTGATGCGCCTGCTGATGATCATCGTGATCGAACTGCCGCAGATGGTGCTGGGCGCGATCCTGTCGCTCACCGAGCATGATATCTATCCGGTTTACACCATCTGTGGCCGGGTGCTGGACATGACGGCGCTCAACGACCAGCATTATGGCGGGCTGATCATCTGGCTGCCGGGAACCCTGACCAGCTTCGCTGCCTTCATCACCGTGCTGGTCAATCTGAGGCTGCATGAAGAGAAGCTGGAGCGCGAGGCGGATGCCGACCGGGTTCCCGGCGTAATGAAATGAAATCATAAAGTGATGGAACGCCTTCTTATCTTGCG
>DASZVQ010000122.1:0-8980 GCA_035547275.1 Rhizomicrobium sp. | reverse complement strand
CGTATAATAAGTGCCCCGCATGCCGTGCCTGGCCAGCACCGGGCCGCCAGCCGTCCAGGCATTCTTGGGGAAATCGTCGAAACCGATACTGGCCACGGGGCGCTGCCCAGCCAGCCGGGTGGGCCGCACTTTCAGGCTACGGGCCGCCAGGCTGGTCAGCTGGGTTTTGAGGGTTTTCAGGCTCATTTCCGGACTTTTTAGAGCCAAACCGTTAAGGTTTTGGTAACGCAAAGAAGTACCTTGCAAGGCAAGGTACCATGTGATAGACAATAGGGCATGACGGAATCGCTCCAAATCCAGCTCAAGAAAGGCGTGCTCGAAATGTGCGTGCTGGCGCTGCTCAGCCGCGGCGACAACTACGCCTATGACATTGCCAGCCGCATGGCCGAAGCGGTGGGGATGGGCGAAGGCACCATCTACCCGCTGATGCGACGGATGCAGAATGACGGTCTGGTGACGACCTATCTGCAGGAGAGCGGCTCCGGCCCGCCGCGCAAATATTATAAGATCACCAAGACGGGGGCACTGGCCCTGAAGGCCCAGGTCCAGGACTGGATGGCCTTCGAAACCGCGGTGAAGACAATCTTAGGGGACATCACATGAAGCGCGCCGACTTCATGGCACAATTGCGCGCCGGCCTTTCGGGCCTGCACAGCGCCGACGTCGACGAAATTCTCGCCGACTACGAGACCCATTTCGCCGACGGCGCCGCGCATGGCCGCAGCGAAGACGAAGTCTCCGCCGCGCTGGGCGATCCCGCACGGCTGGCGCGCGAGATGCGCGCCGAGGTCGGCTTCCGCCGCTGGGAGAATGACCGCAGCGCCGGCAATCTGGTGGGCGTGGTGCTGGCGCTGCTGGGCCTGGCCACGCTGGACCTGATGTTCCTGCTGCCGGCGCTGTTCGTGATGTTCTTTGTCTTTGTCGGCCTGGCCTGCGCCTGTGTCGGCGTCATCATCGGCGGCAGCTTTCTGCTGATCAGCACGCTGGTGGGCAACTATCACGAGATGAGCCCGGTGATGCAGGGTTTCCTGGGCCTGGGCCTGGTGTCCGGCGGTGTCGGCGGCGGCGCGCTTCTGATCCTGGTCACCAACTGGGTCGCCCGCACCCTGATCCGCTACGCCCGCCTGCACTTCCGCCTGTTCGACACCGCAACCCAATCCATCTGAGGAGGTTTCCCATGCCCAGTCTTGGCATCATCGCATTCGCCGGCATCAGCATCTCCGCCATGGCGCTTGGTGCCGCCGCCGCCATCGGCGGCAGGGACGAAAAGGGCATCGACCTGGATTTTCTCGGCGACCGCCCCGCCTGCAACTTCGACATGGCCGGCCACAATGGCAGCCGCACGATCGCCTGGGACGGCAGTGACAGCGTTTCCGTCGCGGTGCCGGCCGATGCCAGGTATCAGCGCGGCAGCGGCGATGCGGTGACGGTGAACGGCGACGCCAACCTGATCCAGCATGTGCGCGTGCGCGATGGCAAGATCGAGATGGACTGCCGCAGCTGGCATCATGACGGCCGCATGGCGATCAACCTGCCCGGCCGCACCTTCACCAAGTTCGGCCTGGCCGGTTCCGGCTCGATGAACCTGAACGGCATCGACCAGCCGGAACTGAAGCTGGGCGTGGCCGGTTCGGGCGACATCACCGCCACCGGCAAGACCGCCAAGCTGGAGATCGGCATCGCCGGCTCGGGCCGGATGCATCTTGGCCAGCTCGCCGCCAATGACGTGAAGCTGCGGGTCGCGGGCAGCGGCAATACCGAGATCGCGCCGTCCGGCGACCTCGATGTCCATATCGCCGGCTCCGGCAAGGTGCACCTGCTGACCGAGCCGCGGCACATCGAAACCAAGATCGCCGGCTCGGGCGAGATCTTCCACGGGCAGTAACGCCATGAACAAGCTCGGCATCATCGCAATCACCGGCCTGGCCATATCGGCCATCAGCATGGGCGTCGCCGCCACCATCGGCGCCCAGGGCGGCGGCAGCATGAACTGGTCGTGGTTCGATGATCTGGGCGATTGCAAGGTCAATCACGCCACCGCCACCAGCCGGTCGTTCGACTGGAAGGGCGACGATGAGGTGGACGTGACGGTGCCGGTCAACCTGCACTACAAGCCGGGCCAGGGCACCCAGGTGCAGGTGAGCGGCGATCCCGAACTGGTCTCGCATGTGACGGTCGATGACGGCGACATAAAACTGGATTGCGGCCGCCACAACTGGCACCACCAGCGCCTGGACGTGACCCTGCCGGGCAACAGGACTTTCCGGGAGATCGACCTCAAGGGCGCCGGCAGCATCGATCTGGCGGAGATCAACCAGCCGGAGCTGGAGATCGGCCTGGCCGGCAAGAGCGAAGTCCACGCCAAGGACCTGATCGCCCAGAAGGTGGAGATCAACATCGCCGGCCATGGCGAGATCGAAACCTCGCCGGTCGACAGCGTCGACATTTCCATCGCCGGTCACGGCAAGGTGAAGCTCTACAGCGAACCCAAGCATGTCAACACCTCGATCCTGGGCCATGGCGAGGTCGAGCATCTGGCGCCGAAAGGCTGACGTGACCAGCTCACTGCAGATCGGCGATGTGACCATCCCGGGTCGGGTGCTGACCGCGCCCATGACCGGAGTCTCCGACCTGCCCTTCCGGCGCACCGCCGCGGCCTGCGGCGCGGCTTATGTCGCGACCGAGATGGTGGCCTGTGACAGCTTCGCGCGGGGCAGGCCCGATGTGGTGCGCCGCGCCGCGATCGGCGACGGGCTGGGCCATGGCCCGATGGTGATCCAACTTGTGGGCCGCAGCCCGGAATGGATCGCGCAAGGCACGCGCCTGGCGCAGCAGGCCGGCGCCGACATCATCGACCTCAACATGGGCTGCCCGGCCAAGGAAGTGACCGGGGCGCTGTCCGGCTCCGCCCTGATGCGCGAACCCGAACTGGCGGCACGATTGATCGGGGCCGCGGTCAATGCCGCCAGCCGGCCGGTGACCCTGAAGATGCGCCTGGGCTGGGACGACGCCAGTCGCAATGCGCCGGAGATTGCTTCTTGCGCGGAAGCACTGGGCGTCAAGGCGATAACGGTGCATGGACGGACCCGCCAGCAATTTTATTCCGGCACGGCCGACTGGCGCGCCGTCGCCGCCGTGAAGCAGGCGGTGAAAATTCCCGTCATCGTCAATGGCGACATCACTGACGCCGCGACCGCACGGCGCGCGCTGAGCGAATCCGGCGCCGACGGGGTGATGATCGGACGCGGCAGTTACGGCAGGCCCTGGATCGCCGCGGCGATCGATCGTGCACTGATCACAAATGACAATGTCGCAGAGCCCGACCTTGCCCAGCGACTGGGCATCGCGCTTCAACATTTCACGGAAACGCTGCGTTTCTATGGCGATGCGCTTGGGCTGAAAATATTCCGAAAGCATCTGGGCTGGTATGTCGATCAGGCTTTGTGTCCTGTCGATGCCGCCAGCCGCCGTGTCATTCGCGCCAGGTTGTGCCAAATCGACAACGCCCGTGGGGTTGAATCGGCCTTGGCCGCACTTTGGTCGAATTCAGCCCTTCCAATTCCCGCATCCGCCCATATGTAAGGCGCCGGGAATATTTCATCGCCTTTGTCTGTTCTGGTTTGTGTCGGCCGTCATTCTGGCTGGCTGTATACGTGGGGGTCATATGTCGCGTCTTTATTTGCCGGTGCTGGCCGGACTTCTGCTTCTTTCGGCCTGCGGGAAGCCGCCGCAGATGAAAATGCCGCCCGCCGCCGTGGGGGTGGTCACCATCCAGGAAACGCCCGTGGCCCTGACAGCCGAACTGCCCGGCCGCACCAGTCCTTTCGCGGTATCGGAAATCCGTCCGCAGGTCGGCGGCATCATCAAGGCGCGCCTGTTCGTGGAAGGCTCGACCGTCAAAGCCGGTCAACCGCTCTACCAGATCGATCCCGCGCCCTATCAGGCGGCCTATGACAGCGCACTGGCCACCCTGGCCTCCACCAAGGTGAAGGCCGAGCGTTATGCGCGCCTGCTGGCGCAGAACGCCATCGCCCCCCAGGATGCCGACGATGCCAGGGCCGCCTATCTTCAGGCCAAGGCCAGTGCCGACAGCGCGCGCATCAACCTGGGCTGGACCACCATCCGCTCGCCCATCAGCGGGCGTATCGGCGCGTCCACGGTGACGCAAGGCGCGCTGGTGTCGGCGCAGCAGACCACTGCGCTGACCACCGTCTCTACCCTCGATCCCATCTATGTCGATGTCGACCAGTCCAGCGCCGAGCTGGTGGCGCTGAAGCGCATGGTGGAAGCCGGCTCGGTCCATACCGGCGGACCACTGACCGCCAGGGTCTCGCTGAAGCTGGATGACGGCTCGACCTATGCCCATGAAGGCAAGCTGCAATTCACCGACGTGACGGTGGACCCCACCACCGGTGCGGTGCAGCTGCGCGCCATCTTCCCCAATCCCGAAGGCCTGCTTCTGCCGGGGCTTTACGTCCGCGCCACCATCACCCAGGGCGTCAATCCGCACGGCATCCTGGTGCCGCAGCAGGCGGTGGGCCACAACGCCAAGGGTGAGCCCTATGTCCTGACGGTGGATGCCAAGAACATCGCACGCCTGGCCCCGATCAAGACCGGCAATGCGGTCGCGGGCTGGTGGCAGGTGAATGACGGGCTCAAGCCCGGCGAGAAGGTGGTTGTGGAAGGGCTGCAAAAAGCCCAGCCGGACATGCCGGTGATGCCGCAGCCCATGTCCCTGAACCCGCCCAAGATCTGAGAGGGCGCCCATGTCGCTGTCGCGCTTCTTCATCGACCGCCCGGTCTTTGCCTGGGTCATCGCCATCGTCATCATGCTGGCAGGTGGCATCGCCGCGCTGAGCCTGCCGGTTGAGCAGTATCCCAACATCGCGCCGCCTTCGGTGTTCATCAACGCCTTCTATCCCGGCGCCGATGCCAACACCTTGCAGTCCTCGGTCACCCAGGTGATCGAGCAGCAACTTACCGGCCTGGACAACCTGCTTTACTTCTCCTCGTCCTCGAATGCCGACGGCTCGGTGCAGATCAGCGCCACCTTTGCGGCCGGCACCAACCCCGACATCGCCCAGGTGCAGGTACAGAACAAGGTGCAGGCCGCCGTGCCGCTCTTGCCCAGCCAGGTGCAGCAGCTGGGCGTCACCGTGCAGAAGGCCCAGACCAACTTCCTGCTGGTGGTGGCGCTGTATGACGATACCGGCCGCTACGACAACAACGACATTTCCGACTTCCTGGTCAGCCACATCAACGATCCACTGAGTCGCGTGCCCGGCGTGGGCAACATCCAGACCTTCGGCGCCGAATACGCCATGCGCATCTGGCTGGACCCCTACAAGCTGCACAACTTCAACCTGCAGCCGTCGGACGTTTACAATGCGGTCCAGGCGCAGAACGTCCAGGTCTCGGCCGGACAGATCGGGGCCCAGCCGGCGCCGGCCAATGCTGCCATCAACGCCACCGTCACCGCCCAGTCGCGGCTGCAGACGCCGCAGCAGTTCAAAAACATCATCCTCAAGACCGCGCCTACTGGCGCCGTAGTGCGGCTGGAAGACGTGGCCCGGGTCGAGCTGGGCTCGGAATCCTATGCTGCCCAGGTCAAGATGAACGGCTTTCCCGCTTCGGGTGTCGCCGTGCAGCTGGCGCCCGGCGCCAATGCGCTCAAGACCGTCGATGCCGTGAAGCAGAAGGCGCTGGCCCTGGTGCCGTCGCTGCCCCCCGGCATGAAGATGAGCTTCCCCATCGACAACACCACCTTCATCCGCCTTTCCATTCACGATGTGGTGGTGACGCTGATCGAGGCCATCGCCCTGGTGGTGCTGGTGATGTACATCTTCCTGCAGAACTGGCGCGCCACCCTGATCCCCACCGTGGCAGTGCCGGTGGTGCTGCTGGGCACCTTCGGGGTGCTGGCTATGTTCGGATATACTATCAACACATTGACTCTTTTCGCACTGGTGCTGGTAATCGGCCTGCTGGTCGACGACGCCATCGTGGTGGTCGAAAACGTCGAGCGCATCATGCATGACGAGGGGCTGAACCCCCGCGACGCCACGCTGAAAAGCATGGAGGAAATCACCGGCGCGCTGATCGGCATCGGCCTGGTGCTGACCGCGGTGTTCCTGCCCATGGCCTTCTTCGGCGGCTCCACCGGCGTGATCTACCGCCAGTTCTCGGTCACCATCGTCTCGGCCATGACGTTGTCGATCATGGTGGCCCTTGTCCTGTCGCCGTCTCTGTGCGCCACCCTGCTGAAACCCCCGGCCAAGGACCACCAACCCGGCGCCTTCTTCCGCTGGTTCAACCGCAACTTCGAAGCCTTCCGCGAATGGTACCGCAAGAAGCTGGCGGTCGTGCTGCACCACACCCGCTGGATCATGGTCGCCTTCGTGCTTATCGTGGCCGCGGTGGGCGTCCTGATCTGGACGCGTCCCACGGGCTTCCTGCCCGACGAAGACCAGGGTTTCATCTTCACGCTGGTGGGCCTGCCGTCCGGAGCCACCCAGCCACGCACCATGAAGGTGGCCGACAAGGTGGCGGACTACTATCTCAACACCGAGAAGAACAATGTCGATTACGTCTTCGCCGTGGCCGGCTTCTCCTTCGCCGGCTCGGGCCAGAACACCGGCATGGCCTTCATCCACCTGAAGGACTGGAGCGAACGCAAGGGCGAGCAGAACGCCGCCAGCGCCATCGCCCATCGCGCGCTGGGCCATTTCTTCATGACCGAGCGCGACGCCTAGGTCTATTCGCTCGTGCCTCCCAGCGTGCCAGGCTTGGGCCAGTCGTCCGGCTTCGATATCGAGATGGAGGACCGCGGTGGCCTGGGTCATGAAGGCCTGATCGCCAAGCGTAATCAGTTGCTGGGCCTGGCCATGAAGGACCCACTCCTGTCGGGCGTGCGTCCCAACAGCCTGGATGACACCCCGCAGCTGCATGTCGATATCGACCAGGCCAAGGCCAGCGCCTTGGGGATTTCGCTTGCCGACATCAACAGCACGTTGAGCGCCGCCTGGGGTTCGACCTTCATCAACGACTTCGTCGATCGCAGCCGCGTCAAGCGCGTCTACATGCAGGCCGACGCGCCCTATCGCATGACGCCGGACGATCTGAACCGCTGGTATGTTCGTTCCAACACCGGCACCATGGCGCCCTTCTCGTCCTTTGCCACCTCACGCTGGACGGTAGGTCCTGCAACCCTGTCGCGCTACAACGGCCTGCCGGCCATCGAACTGAACGGCAGCGGCGCGCCCGGCGTGTCATCGGGCACCGCCATGAAGGAGATGGACAAGCTATTCAAGGAGCTTGGCCCGGATGTGGGTTACGAGCTGACTGGCCTGTCGTTCGAAGAACAGGCCAGCGGCGCCCAGGCCCCGGCGCTCTATGCCCTGTCGATCCTGGTGATCTTCCTCTGCCTGGCGGCGCTGTATGAAAGCTGGGCGATCCCGATCTCGGTCATGCTGGTGATCCCGCTGGGCGTGATCGGCGCCATCGGAGCCGCCAGCCTGCGCGGGCTGTTCAATGACATCTATTTCCAGGTCGGCATGCTGACCACCATCGGCCTGTCGGCCAAGAACGCCATCCTGATCGTGGAGTTCGCGGTGGATGCGGAGAAGCGCGGCGCCTCCGCCTTCGACGCGGCGATGGAGGCGGCGCGGCTGCGGCTGCGCCCCATCCTGATGACCTCGATCGCCTTCATCGCCGGCGTGACGCCGCTGGCCCTGGCCCATGGCGCGGGCGCCGGCAGCCAGAACGACATCGGCACCGGCGTGGTCGGCGGCATGATCACCGCCACCGTGCTGGCGATCTTCTTCGTGCCGGTGTTCTTCCAGCTGGTGAACACAAGGTTGCAGCACCACAAATAGCAGACGGCCGGCCCTGCCGACGCAGGGCCGCCGAACTGCTAGAAGATACCAAGCCGGCCCAGCAGGATGCCAGCGATCAGTGCCCCGACCACGGCGCCGACCGGATTGCGACGCACGAAATCCTCGAACCCTTTGGGCGGAGGTGGAGGCGGAGGCGGCGGTGGTTCTTCGAAATCTGCCTCAGCCACGGTCAGACTTCCTCATATTCGACGCCATAGGCGGTATCGACCTGCTCGCCATAGGCCGGCGTGAAGCGCGGCATCGCATTGGCGGCAAAGCGCGGCGCGTTCTGCAGCGTGTCCTTGTCGATGTCGATGACATAGCCGCCCTCGTCCTCGTCATATTCCAGGGCGCCCCAGGGAACCGGGTAGAAATCCGTGCCAACGCCAAGGAAGCCGCCGAATTCCAGCACCGCGTATTCGACCTGCCCACTCTGCTTGTCGACCATGAAATTGTGGATCGAGCCCAACTTCTCGCCTTCGGGATTGTATACCGCCGTGCCCTCCACCTTGTTGGAGGCGATCAGGGTTTCGGTTTCGTCGGTTTCGACATCGGCCATTGCATATCTCCTGGAGTGGCGCGCCCTGCGATGCGCCGGGCGTGGAATCCGGCAACGGCGGCCGCCTGGATTGGATGCGTGCCGGCGCGATGAAGTTTTGGCGACGTTGCCACCGGGGGATGCCAGCGCCATACTCCCAGAAAAAGGGGAGACGAGGATGATCCGTCTGGTACTGGGAGCCCTGTTTCTGGCGGCCCTGCCGGCCCTGGCCCAGGAAACCCGCGAGCACACCGTCACCGTGACCTCGACCGTTCCGGCAATCGCCGGGCAGAAGGTCAATCTCTATGTCCGCGAGCGCGCCACGCCTTCCGTTCTGAAGAACGGCGCCGGCGACAAGGTGGTGCTGTTCGTGCACGGCGCCGGCACGCCCGCCGAGGTCAGCTTCGACGTGCCGTATCAGGATTATTCCTGGATGGGCTATCTCGCCGCCCATGGCTACGACGTCTTTTCGGTGGACATGGAGGGCTATGGCCGCTCCACCCGCCCGCCGCAGATGGGCGACAAGTGCAATCTGGCCCCCGCGCAACAGAAGATATTCGGCATCACC
>DASZVQ010000121.1:0-11075 GCA_035547275.1 Rhizomicrobium sp. | reverse complement strand
CAAATACTGCTCCATCACCGTGGGCGAGCCCATGTTGAAATAGAGATGACTGGTCAGGTTGATGGGCGTGGGCGCGTCGGTGGTGGCGTGATAGTCGAGCCGCAACGAATTTTCATCCACCGTATAGGTGACATTCACCGCCACCTTGCCGGGAAAGCCCTGATCGCCATTCCTGCTGGCCAGGCTCAGGCTCAGTGACACATCGTCGGCGGCGGTCACCTGCCACATCCGCCGCCCCCAGGCCTGGTCGCGCCCGCCATGCAGGGTGACGCCGTGAGCATCCGGATTCAGCGGATAATGCTGGCCTTTCAGGGTGAAACCGCCACGGATGCGATTGGCATAGCGCCCAATCAGGCAATTCCACCAGCCGTTGGTCTCATAGGCCGTCAGGTCCTCGAGCCCCAGCACCATGTTGCGGCCCTCTACCTCCAGGGCGGTGATGGTGCCGCCCATGTCCAGCACGGTGGCGACCACCTTGCCCCGGCCAAGCCGCCACGCCGTGACGGCCGAGCCGTCGCTTGTCGTGCCGTACAGGGAGCTTTTCATGGAGCAAGCGATAGGCGGTGGCCGCTGTGCAAGTCAACCGCATGTGCAAGGCCGCCCGCTTTTGCTAGGACTGCGGCAAAGGGGAGGCCCGTGGCCCGAAAAAGCACCCGCCGCAGCGGCAGCATGGTGACCATTCATGACGTGGCGCGCCATGCCGGCGTTTCACCCATGACGGTGTCGCGCGTCATCAACTCCGAAACCAATGTGCGCGACGAGACGCGCGAGCGCGTCAATGCCTCGATCAAGGCGCTGCGCTATTCTCCCAACCTGGCGGCGCGCAGCCTGGCCTCGGCCGACACGATCCATCTTGGCATTCTCTATGCCAGCTCCACAGCCGCCTATCTCAGCGAGCTGCTGCTGGGCAGCCTGGAACAGTCCAGCCTGTCGGGCTGCCAGCTGGTGCTGGAGCAATGCGAGGATGTGGAAAGCGAGCGCAAGGCGATCCAGCGCCTGATCGCGGGTGGTGTCGATGGCGTGATCCTGCCGGCGCCGCTCTGCGATTCCGAGGATGCGCTGCGGGCGGTCAGTGATGCGCGCATCCCCGCCGTGCTGGTAACCTCGGGCCGCCCCGCGCCGGGCTTTTCGGCGGTGTCGATCAACGATTTCGAGGCGGCGCGGGAGATGACCCGCTATCTCCTCGGCCTGGGCCACAAGCGCATCGCCTTCATCAACGGCCACCCCGGTCACACGGCTTCCGGCCAGCGCTTCAAGGGCTTCGTCGAAGGCATGACCGAGGCGGGCCTCAGCGTCGGGCCCGACCAGGTGGCGCAGGGCTTCTTCACCTATCGCTCCGGCCTGGAAGCGGCCGAAAGGCTGCTCACCAATGGCTACAATCCTACCGCGATCTTCGCCTCCAACGATGACATGGCGGCAGCGACCATGGCGGTGGCGCACCGCAAGGGCCTGGATGTGCCGAGCGATCTGGCCATTGTCGGCTTCGACGACACCCCGCTGGCCACCATGATCTGGCCCGAACTGACCACAGTGCACCGCCCGATCTCCGACATGGCGCGCGAGGCGGTACGGCTTCTAATCGACCAGGTACGCGGCAAGCGCAGCAGCCAGCCGGCGCCAGTGGTGCACAAGCTGCTCAACTTCACCCTGGTCAAGCGCGAGTCCTCCGCCCCGAAGCGCAAACCCAAAGGCTGATGCGCCGGCGCCCTCTGCTGTGCTAGGTTAGGGGCAGGGAAGAAAAAATGGCCAAAAAAGGCGGCCGCAAGAGCGGCAGTGTCGTTACCATCCATGATGTTGCGCGTCATGCGGGCGTCTCGCCCATGACGGTGTCGCGCGTAGTCAATGCCGAAGCCAATGTGCGCGAGGAGACCCGTGCCAAGGTGACGGCGGCGGTCAAGGCATTGCGCTATTCGCCGAACCTGGCGGCGCGCAGCCTGGCTTCAGCCGACGCCATGCATCTGGGTATTCTCTATTCCAATCCCAGCGCCGCCTATCTCAGTGAATTCCTGCTGGGCAGCCTGGAACAGTCCAGCCTGTCGGGCTGCCAGTTGGTGATCGAACAATGCGAAGGCGTGGAGAATGAACGGGAGGCGATCGCCCGGCTGACCCGCGGCGGCATCGATGGCGTCATCCTGCCAGCGCCGCTCTGCGATTCGGCGGACGCGCTGAAAGCGGTGGAAGCAGCCGGCATTCCCGCCGTGCTGGTGGCGTCGGGACGGCCATCCCCGGTCCTGTCGGCGGTTTCGATCAATGATTTCGAGGCTTCCCGCGCCATGACCCGGCACCTGCTGTCGCTGGGCCATCGTCGCATCGGCTTCATCAACGGCCATCCCAACCAGACTGCCTCGGGCCAGCGTTTTCGCGGCTTCATTGAAGCCATGACCGAGGCGGGGTTGTCGGTGGGCACCGACCAGGTGGCGCAGGGATACTTCACCTATCGCTCCGGCCTGGAGGCGGCGGAAAAAATTCTTGCCCACTACAATCCCACCGCGATCTTCGCCTCCAACGACGACATGGCCGCCGCCGCCATGGCGGTGGCGCATCGCAAGGGGCTGGACGTGCCGGGCGATCTCGCCATCGCCGGCTTCGACGACACCCCGCTGGCAACGACCGTATGGCCGGCGCTGACCACGGTGCGCCAGCCCATCGCCGACATGGCGCGCGAGGCGGTGCGCCTGCTGATCGAACAGATTCGTGGACGGCGGGCGCGAACCGTGCCTCCGGTGGCGCACAAGCTGGTCAAATATGCGCTGATCCTGCGCGAATCGACGGCCGCTCCGGGCGCGACAACCGTGTCGGGCGGGGCGGCCGCATCCGGCGAAAAGCTGCCAGCCCGCAAGAAAGCCTCCCCGGCCAAGCCTTGACAGAACCGGCCCCGCTGCTGTTGGTAGCGCAACCATAATTCCTGGTAGAGATCATGCAGAATGCTGCCGCGGGTGCCGCGGCCAAGGACACAGCCCAGCCAAGCGCCATCTATCCCAGCCTGAAAGGCAAGCGGGTGGTGGTGACAGGTGGCGGCTCAGGTATCGGCGCCGGGCTGGTGGAGGCTTTCGCGGGCCAGGGCGCCGAAACCATCTTTGTCGACATTCTGGAAAGCGAAAGCGTGCGGCTGTCGGCGTCACTGCCGCAGGTCCAATTCCATCGCCTCGACCTGACAGATCTGGCGGCGCTGGAACGCTTCTTCCAGGCGGTGGGTCCGATCGACGTGCTGGTCAACAATGCCGGCAATGACGATCGCCATGCGCTGAAAGACGTCACGCCCGACTATTGGGACAACCGCATGGCGGTCAACCTGCGCCACATGCTGTTCGCCGCCAAGGCCGTGGCGCCGGGCATGAAGGCGCGGGGCGGCGGCGCGATCATCAATCTGGGCTCGATTTCCTGGCATCTGGGCCTGCCCGGCCTTTTGCTTTACGAAACCGCCAAGGCCGGCATCGAGGGCATGACCAAGGCGCTGGCGCGCGAGCTTGGCGGCGATGACATCCGTGTCACCGCGGTGGTGCCGGGCAATGTGAAGACCCCGCGCCAGATGCAGTGGTACACGGCCGAAGGCGAGGCGGAAATCGTCGCGCAGCAATGCCTGAAGGCCCGCGTGCTGCCCCGGCATGTCGCCTCCCTGGTCCTGTTCCTGGCCAGCGATGATGGCCGCATGTGCACCGGGCACAATTACTGGATCGATGCCGGATGGGGCTGAGCGCCCCTGAACCGGTCTGGCCGTTGACGTGCGAGCTGGGCGAGGGACCACTCTGGTGGCGGGATATGCTCTGGTTCACCGATATCAAGAACAAGACGATTCACGCCTGCGACGGCGAAGGCGGGGCACGGCGGACATGGGATGCACCGTCGGAAGTGGGATTCCTGGCTCCCCGCGCCAATGGGCATTTCCTGGCCGGCGCGAAGGCGGGACTTCTTGATTTCGATCCCGCTGCCGGCGGCTTCGATTTTCTGCGCGCGGTCGAGCCGGATCGTCCTGGCAACCGGCTGAATGACGGTGCCGTCGATGCGCGCGGCCGGCTGTGGTTCGGCTCGATGGATGATGCGGAGGAAAGCTCCACCGGCCGGCTTTACCGCCTGGACCGCGGCGGTCTTGCCATCATGGACACCGATTATGTCATCACCAACGGTCCCGCCTTCAGTCCCGACGGACGGGTTCTGTATCACACCGATACGCTGAAGAAGCTCATTTACGCCTTCGACACCGGCGAGGACGGGTCGTTGCGCAATCGCCGCGTCTTTGTCGCGCTGGAGGACGGCGCGGGCTGGCCCGATGGTCCGGTGGTGGATGCCGAGGGTTGCTTGTGGACCGGGCTGTTCGGCGGCTGGGGCATACGGCGCTATTCCCCCCAAGGGACGCTGATCGCCCAAGTGCCCTTTCCCGTCGCCAACGTCACCAAGCTTGCCTTTGGCGGGCCGGACCGCAAAACGGTCTATGCCACCACCGCGCGCAAAGGGCTGGACGCTGCTGCGGTTGCGAAGCAACCCCTGGCCGGTGCCGTTTTCCGCTTCGATAGCGACGTGACCGGATCGTCCCAGAATATCATCTCATTCTAAATCGCAGGGAGGCGTGGCCTTTGGGTGTCACGCGTTCATTTTTGTTGCACGCTAACGTTAGCGATCCCATTCCCTGTCTTGACGGCCAAAAACAACAGAGATATTTGTTGTTGTAATGTGACCGCTAACATAAGCGGTTCTCCGGTGCCGGGTGCCCCGGAGTCTATAAGCGCCGCAAAGCGCATGCGCGCCAGGCGGCAAAAGGGAGGGAATGCGCATGTATCCGACAGCCGGAATCCGTTCTTTCAACAGCAAGGCATGCCTGATGGGCGGTTCGATGCTGGCCGCCATGGTGCTGATGGCCGGCGCCGCCACTGCCCAGCAGACTGCCGCCAATGGCGTGGAAGAGGTGACGGTCACCGGCTATGCCGCGTCGCTGGAAAAAGCCACCGACGCCAAGCGCAATTCCACCAACTTCACTGACACGGTGTTCGCCGAGGACATCGGCAAATTTCCCGACACCAACATCGCGGAATCGCTGAACCGCATTCCCGGCGTCACCATCAGCCGCGAAATCGACGGTGAAGGCCTGAACGTCCAGATCCGCGGCCTGGGCACCAACTTCACCAAGGTCACGCTGAACGGCGCCAATATCGCCGTCGCCTCCACCGGCGCCGCCGACCAGTCGGGCGCCAATCGCGAAGTCGACCTGAACATGTTCCCCACCGAACTGTTCACCCAGCTTTCGGTGTCCAAGTCGCCCACCGCCGATCTGCTGGAAGGCGGCGCGGCCGGCAACGTCAATATGCGCAGCGCCCGGCCCTTCGACACCGAAGGCTTCCGCATCGTCTATAACCTGCAGGGCTCGCAATACAGCCAGGCGCCCAGCATGGGCGCGCGAGGCTCCCTGATCGTCTCCGACACCTGGGACGGCAAATTCGGCGCCCTGATCGGCCTGTCGGGCGTGCGCAACAACATCTTCACCACCGGCTGGGAAGACGGCAATGCCGGCTGGGGCTCGCCCGGTCCGCTGACCACTTCGGGCTCGGTCATCCAGTGCCCGGCGGCGAATTGCGACACGCTGGGCGCGAACTTCTTCGCCATCCCGCAGACGGTTCCCAACAATGTCACCACCGGCGGCCTGGTGCCCGGCGAATCCCTGACAGGGGCGCGCCTGTCACAGCTCAATCCCGGCCTCACGCCGCAGCAGATTTCCAACCTGCTGCTGCCGCGCCTTGGCCGCACCATGTATGAACGCGGCCATCGCGACCGCTACAACATCGTCACCAGCCTGGAATGGCGGCCCACCGATTCCCTGCACTTTTATCTGGACTTCATCGGCGGGCGCACCTTCAACGACATGGACCGCAGCGACCTGGACTGGGGCGTGCGCGGCGGCGGCGGCGCGACACCGCTGATTCCGGAGAATGTGGTGCTCGATCCCGGTTCAGCGGCCTACACCAACAATCTGGGTGGCGTGGTGCAGTCGGGCACCTTCGCCAATTCCCAGTTCTTCCTGGAAGCGCGGCCCTATCATGAGAAGGCCGACTTCCTCAGCATCAACCCGGGCGGGACCTGGCAGATCAACGACCTGATGAAGCTGGACTTCCAGGTCAACGCCAGCCGCAGCCACTTCTTCCGCGACTCTCCCACCTATCTGTTCGTGACCTGCCCCAGCGCCGGCAATCCGACCGGGGTGCCGGGCTGCGCCGCGCCCACCGGTGGCGTCTATGTCAATTTCAACAACGCGCCCGGTCTGAACTATCCGATCATCACCAGCAACCTGGATTTCAACAATCCGGCGAACTATCAGTGGAACAATGCGCGCGTGAATCTGCAGAACGACCGGCGCTATACCGCCACCAGCGGCGCGCATGCCGATTTCACCTGGGGTGGTGATCGCATCGCCTTGCATGCGGGCGCGGCCTATGACGACGCCTTCCGCGCCATCACCGGCATTGAAGGCTCGCAGATCTTCCAGAACCAGATTTGCGGCAACAATCCCAATGTCTGGTTGCCGCCGCCGAACACCCAGCCGGCCTGCGAAGGCTTGAATATTCCCACCACCACCAACACCACGGGCGCCGCGGCGACGGCCTTCAACACGGCCAATACCCCGGGCACGACCAGCGTTCCGGTCTATGCGGGCTATGGCACGGGCTACAGCGCGGGCTTCCCGGCGCTGACCTATGCCGGCTCGCGGGTGCCGCAATCGGCGCTGTCGCAGTATCTGATGCCCGGCCCGACCGGCTTCATCGCCGCCAACTATGCCGCGCTGGCGCAGGCCTCCGGCTACTATGCGCTGGACGCCTGGGCCAACAGCATCCCCAACGCCCATGCCGGCGTGACCGAAACCTATCCCTTCACCACCGCGTCGGTGGTAGGCGGCAATTCCGGCACAATTGAGGAGAAGAATTACGGCTTCTATCTTCAGGCGACGGGCAGCGAGCCGATCAACGGCCACAACCTGCGCTACAATCTCGGCCTGCGTTTCGTGGAAACCCACCAGTACATCACCTCGCCGGTGACAGTGGTGGATCCGCGCAATGCATCCCTGACAGATGGCGGCCTGTATCCCAACACCTTCACTTTCGCGACCCAGAAGAAGACCTATGGTTCCTATCTGCCGTCGTTGAACCTGGTCTATGAGGTATCGGACGACTTCCAGGTGCGTGGCGCCATCTCGCGCACCATGACCCGGGCCAATCCCAATGCCATGATCTCCGGCGTCAATTTCGGCGACCTGACGGCCCAGACCATCGGCCTGGGCAATCCGCAGCTGAAGCCTTTCTACTCCAACAATATTGACGCGGGTTTCGAGCTCTATACCGGCGGCGCCGGTTATTTCGGCTTCACTGCCTTCCGCAAGGGCCTGGCGGGTTTCACCGTCAGTCAGGGCACCACGCAGCCCTTCAGCTACCTGTCGCAGTTCGGCATCACCTATGCGACGCTGAACAGCAACCAGGTGACGGCGCTGACGGCGCGCGGCTGCACCTCGGACGCCAACTGTGTTGCCACCATCCTGGTGACCCAGCAGGTCAACGCGCCGGGCATGGTCACGGTCAACGGCCTGGAGTTCGACTATGTCCAGCCGCTGGATTTCCTGCTCGACCAGTACGGCCTGCACGGCTTCGGCTTCAACGGCAACCTGACCATCCTGGACCAGAAGAGCAGCGGCTCGGCGCCGGCGGTGGCGACGGGCGTGGCGCCGATGAGCTACAACGTGACGGCCTATTACGACAACACCGATGTGGGGCTTTCGGCGCGGCTGTCCTATGTGTTCAACGACAAGTCCTATGCCTCGCAGTCCAACACCCAGAGCCTGTGCCTGCCCAACACCAGCTCGGCGCCGACCTGTCCGCAAGGCGCCTATCTGTTCACCCAGGCCTATGGCCAGGCGGACTTCTCGTCCAGCTTCCGGCTGGCCAAGCTGTTTGGCGATCTGCCGACCGATCCCGAAATAACCTTTGATGTGCAGAACCTGTTCAAGAGCAAGCTGCATACCATCGATCAGTTCAGCAATGCGACACACGGTTATTACAACCAGGGATCCGTCTTCCTGTTCGGCCTGAGAGGCACCTGGTAGCGAGTTTAAGGCGCGCGGTTTCTTCCCCTAGGCGTTTATCGCGCGAACACTGGGGCGGCGGTTTTAAACAACCGCCGCCCTTTTTTTAAAAGGTCACCGCGCGGAATGCGTGGCGCGCTAAACGTTCAGGATGGATCTACGCAGCCGGCTGTCGGTGCGGAATTCGGCGGGGAAAAGGGCGGGATTGTCCAGCGCTACGCCAAAGTCGGCGCCGGCTTTGGCCCATGCCGCCAGCCAGCCATTGGCGGGATCGCGCGATGGCGTGGTCGCCATCAGCGCCAGCCAGGCGTGTACCACCTGGGCCATGCGGGCGATGGGGCGCTCCGCGCGCGAATTTTCCACCAGCAGGGGGAACAGGCGCTGCAGCAGCTTGAGCGAGCCATCTTCCGCGATCTGGGCCAGGCGATGATCGATCATGGGATTGTCAAACCGCGTCTTTACGGTCTTCCAGTAACCGGCGACGTCCAGCGGCGCCAGCGCCGGCGCCACTTCCGCGGCCATCATGGCATCCAGGAAACCGCGCAGCTCCGGATCGGCAATGGCCTGGCGCACATACTGATGCCCGCGCGGTAGGCCCAGATAAGCCAGCGCCGAATGGGCGGCATTGAGGACATGCAACTTCAACCGCTGATGGCCGGTGATGTCGGGCACGATTTCGGCGCCTGCCGCATCCCAGCGGGGGATGGGCCCGGCGAAGCGGTCCTGAATCACCCATTGCGCGAACTCCTCGCGCTGCACGCTGGCCTGGTCATCCAGGCCCAGCGCCGCCACCACCCGGGCGCGATGTTCGGGCGTGGAGGCCGGCACGATCGAGTCCACCAGCGTCAACGGAAAGGCGGTGTTGGCGCCGATCCACGATGCCAGGCCCGAATGTGTGCGATCAGCAAAGGCAGTCACCGCATTCGCCAGCTTGTCACCATTCGATTGCAGGTTATCGCAAGACAATATCGTCAGCGGCCCGGCCCCCATCTTGCGCCGCTGCGCCAGCGCCTGCGCCAGCCACCCGATCGCCGATCGTGGCGTATCGGGCGCCGCCAGATCCGCGGCAATGTCGGGATGGGCCATGTCGAGCGTTCCACCCGCATCCAGGCAATAGCCCTTCTCCGACAGCGTCAGCGTCATCACCTGCGTCGCGGGCGCGGTCAGCGCCGCCAGAAGCTGCGCCCGATCCCGCGGCGCGAACAGCGCGGCGCGCAGCACGCCCATCACGCGATAGGACGCAGTGCGGCCCAGGCTTTCGACGGTGTAAAGGCAATCCTGCGTCGCCAGCGCATCGGGCACGTCCGGCCGCTGCAATGAGGCGCCGATAATGCCCCAATGGCCGCCTTTGGCATGGATGGCGTCTTCGGTGAACACCGCCTGGTGCGCGCGGTGGAAGGCGCCGATGCCCAGATGCACGATGCCCGGCTTCAAATGAAGGGGATCAAAGCCAGGCCGGCGCGCGGGGACATCGCCCAGCGTCGCCAGGCTCAGCCGGGTCACAGGTGATAGACCTTCTTGGGCAAATTGTATGCGAGGTCGCGCGCCACGTCATGCGCTTCCCCAATCGGGAGGCGGCCCTGTGCCACCAGCTCGGCCAGATAGGCGCAGTCGATGCGGCGCGCCAGATCATGCCGCGCCGGAATGGAGAAGAAGGCGCGGGTATCGTCGTTGAATCCGGCGGTGTTGTAGAAGCCGGCACTTTCCGTGGTCTGGCGGCGATAGCGCATCATGCCTTCCGGCGAGTCATGGAACCACCAGGCCGGTCCCAGCTTCAGGCAGGGATAATGGCCGGCCAGCGGCGCCAGCTCGCGCGAATAGGTGGTCTCATCCAGGGTGAACAGCAGCAGAGTGAAATCGTTGCGATTGCCGAAGCGGTCCAGCAACGGCTTCAACTGACCCATGAAGGCGCCGACCGCCGGCATGTCGCCGCCGATATTGCGGCCGAAGCGGCGACGAAGCTCGGCATTATGGTCGCGCCAGCAGCCGGGATGGATCTGCATCACCATGCCGTCTTCCACCGACATGCGCGCCATCTCGGTCAGCATCTGGCCGCGGAAGGTCTCGCGTTCGGCGGCGCTGGCGCTGCCGCGGGCGACGCGCGTGAACAGCAGTTCGGCCTCGACCGGGGAGAGGTCGCTGGTCTGCGCCGTGGGGTGGCCATGGTCGGTGGCGGTGGCACCATGGGCGCGGAAGAAGGCGCGGCGGTTTTCGATGCCGCGCAGATAACCCTTCCAGCTTGCAGTGTCCTCGCCGGTGATCTCGCCCAGCTTTTTCAGGCTTGCGACGAAATGTTCGTGATCGGGATCGGTAAGTTCATCGGGACGGAAGGTGGTGAGCACGCGACCATTCCAGCCCGAAGCCCTGATGGCTTCATGATCCTTCAACGGGTCCAGCGAATGCTCGGTGGTGGCGATCACTTCGATGTTGAAGCGGGCGAACAGGGCGCGCGGCCGGAACTCCGGCTGCGCCAGCTTGGCATTGATGGTGTCGTAATAGTGATCGGCGGTATCGGGACCAAAGGGACGATCCATGCCGAACACTTCGATGAAGGTGTGGTCCAGCCAGGCGCGGGAAGGGGTGCCCCGGAAAATGAAATAATTCTGGGCGAACAGTTTCCAGATCCTGCGCCGGTCTGTTTCCACAGCTCCAACACCGTCGCGCGGCGTCAGCCCGATGGTTTCCAGGGCCACGCCGGCGCCGTGCAGCATGCGCAGCAGGTAATGGTCAGGCCACAGCAGCAGCGATACCGCATCCTCGAACGGCTGATCCTGGGCGAACCAGGCCGCATCAGTGTGGCCGTGCGGGCTGATGATGGGCAATTTTTCGATCCCGGCAAACAATTCGCGCGCGATGCCGCGCTGCCGATCATCGGCGGGGAAATAACGGTCGGGATCCAGGCGCAACATCTAAGGACTTTCGGAAAGCTGGGCGGCCGTCACCAGATCGTAGCGCGGCGCCACAAGATGCACGACCAGCAGCGCAAACAGGTAGGCGAGGCTGGCGAAGACGAAGATCG
>DASZVQ010000120.1:0-50734 GCA_035547275.1 Rhizomicrobium sp. | reverse complement strand
GAACATCCACCAATCCGGCCGCGCCTGGCCGGGAGCCGGGCGAAAGGCGCGCTGGCGCGAGATGCGGCGCTCCGAGTTCGTGACGGTACCGTCTTTCTCCGCCCAGCTGGCGGCTGGCAGCACGATATGCGCCAGTTTCGTCGTATCCGTCGGCCAGGCATCGGCGCAGATCACCAGCGGGCATTTGGACAGCGCCTCGCGCACCTTGCCGGCACGGGGCATGGAATCGGCAGGATTGGTGGCGGCGATCCATACCGCCTTGACCCGGCCATCGCCCACCGCCTCGAACAGATCCACCGCCTTGTAGCCCGGTTTGGCCGCCATCCGGGCCGCATTCCAGAAACGGCCCACCCGTTCGATGTCGCGGGCCACAAAACCCATATGCGCGGCCAGTTGATTGGCCAGGCCGCCAACCTCGCGCCCGCCCATGGCATTGGGCTGGCCGGTCAGCGAGAAGGGGCCCATGCCGGCGCGACCGATGCGGCCCGTCGCCAGATGACAGTTAAGGATGGCATTGACCTTGTCGGTGCCGCTGACGGACTGGTTGACCCCTTGCGAATAGAGCGTCACCACCCGCTCGGTGCGGGTGAACATCTCGTAGAAGCTGCGCAGATCGTCGATCTTGAGTTGGGTCGCCGCCGCGACAAAGCTTAGCGACGGTGCGGCCCGGCGCGCCGCTTCCACGCTTTCGTCAAAGCCGGAGACGTGGCGCGAGACCCAGTCCCGGTCGATACTGTCATTGTTGACCAGCCAGGCCAGCAAGCCGCTCCACAGCATCACATCGGAGCCCGGCGCCAGCGCCAGATGCAGATCGGCGGTCTCCGCCGTGGCGGTGCGGCGCGGATCGATGGTGACGATCTTGGTGCCGCGGCGGTCGCGCGCGGCCATCAGGCGCTGGTAGAGCACCGGATGGCACCAGGCCATGTTAGAGCCGACCTGTATCACCAGATCGGCTTCTTCCAGGTCGTCATAACAGCCGGGCACCACATCCTCGCCGAAGCCGCGCACATGACCGGCGACGGAAGAGGACATGCAGAGCCGGGAATTGGTGTCGATATTGCCGGCGCCGATGAAGCCCTTCATCAGCTTGTTGGCGACATAATAGTCCTCGGTCAGGAACTGGCCGGAGACATAGAAGGCTATCGCCTCGGGCCCATGTTCGGCGCGGATGCGGGAAAATTCGCCCGCGATATGATCCAACGCCATGTCCCAGCTTACCGGCTGGCCATGCATCATCGGCACGGTCAGCCGGTCGGGCAGGGCGAGCGTATCCTTCAGCGCCGCGCCCTTGGAGCACAGCCGCCCGAAATTGGCGGGATGATCGGGGTCGCCGCGTGGGGTCCCATCCACAACCGAGACACCGCAGCCCACCCCGCAATAGGGACAGGTGGTGCGTGTCACGCGGCCGCTCCGACCGCCTCAGGCAGGTGAATGTAGATATCGCCGTCCACCAGCCGGACCGACAGCGGCTGGGCGGTGCCATCGTCCGGCGCAACCGCCTTGCCGTCATCCAGCCCGATCACCCAATTGTGCAGCGGGCAGGTGACGGTCTTGCCGGAGACGATGCCTTCCGACAGCGGGCCCTTCTTGTGCGGACACTCGTCCAGCAGGGCGAAGACCTCGTTCTCGCCGGTGCGGAAGACGGCGACAGGCCGGCCTTCATGCTTCAGGCACAGCCGCCGCGCGCCGCGCAGCGGGATGTTGGATATGGGGCCGATATTCTTCCAGTTGTTGGACATGGTCATACCGCTTCGATTTCCGGCAGGCGCGAGAATTCATGGGCCTCGGCGCCCATCGCCCGTTCGGTCCAGGGATCGACCTGGGCGAAGATCTGGGAACGCAGGAAGCGGGCGTGCAAGGCAGCCCGGCCTTCGGCATCCTCGACCAGCCGCTTCTTGACATAATCGATGCCGACACGGGCGACCCAGGGCGCGGTGCGCTCCAGATAATGTGCCTCTTCGCGATAGAGCTGCATGAAGGCGCCGGCGTATTCCAGCACGTCCTCTTCGCTCGCCACCCGCACCAGCGGATCGGTGACGCGCACATCCACGCCGCCATTGCCGCCGACCAGAATGTCATAGCCCGCTTCGACACAGACCACGCCCAGATCCTTGATGGTGGCTTCGGCGCAGTTGCGCGGGCAGCCAGACACGGCGAACTTGACCTTGTGCGGCGTCCAGGAGCCCCAGCACATCTTCTCCAGCTTGACGCCCAGGCCGGTGGAATCCTGGGTGCCGAAGCGGCACCATTCGCTGCCCACACAGGTCTTCACCGTGCGCAGACCCTTGGCATAGGCATGGCCCGAAACCATGCCGGCCTTGCCCAGATCATTCCACACCCCGGGCAGGTCTTCCTTCTTCACGCCCAGCAGGTCGATGCGCTGGCCGCCGGTGACCTTGACGGTCGGAATGTTGAACTTCTCCGCCACATTGGCGATGGCGCGCAGTTCGGCCGGAGTGGTCAGGCCGCCCCACATGCGCGGCACCACGCTGTAGGTGCCGTCCTTCTGGATGTTGGCATGGACGCGCTCGTTGACGAAGCGCGACTGGGAATCGTCGCGATATTCGCCGGGCCAGGCGCAGATCAGATAATAGTTCAGCGCCGGACGGCATTTGTGGCAGCCTTCCTTCTTCTTCCAGCCAAAGGCTTCGCGCACCGCGTCCATGGTCTTGAGCTTTTGCGCCAGAATGCCCTGGCGAACCTCGTCATGGCTGAAGTCGGTGCAGTCGCACACGGTCTTCTTGGCGATCTTCACCGCGCCGCCGGCGGCGAAGGCGAGCAGGGCTTCGACCTGGCCGGTGCATTGGCCGCAGGAGGCCGAGGCCTTGGTATGGGCACGGACTTCCGACAGGGATGTGAGCTTCTTGCCCTGGATGGCGGACACGATGGCGCCCTTGCATACGCCATTGCAGCCGCAGATCTGGGTGTCGTCCGGCATGGCGGCGAAATCCGGCGCTGCCGGCTTGCCGCTGCCGGCTTCGGCAAAGGCGCGGCCGAACACCAGCCGCTCACGCAGGGCGCTGACGTCTTCCTTGTCGCGCATCATCTGCAGATACCATTGCCCATCCGCGACATCGCCATAGAGCACCGCGCCCACCAGCCTGCCGTCACGCAGCACGATCTTCTTGTAGAGACCGCGGGAATCGTCGCGCAGGGTGATCTCGTCATCGGCCTCGTCGGCCGCCATGAGCGCGCCCGCGGAGAACACATCCACGCCGGTGATCTTCAGGCTGGTGGCCAGCGCCTTGGAGACGAACAGCGCCTCGTCATCGCCCGCCAGCCGCGCGGCGCAGACCTTGGCCTGGTCCCAGATCGGCGCGACAAGGCCAAAGACATTGCCGCGATGCTCAACGCATTCCCCGACCGCGAAGATCTCCGGATCGGAGGTGCGCATGTCATCGGTCACCACGATGCCGCGATTGACTTCCAGCTGCGCCTGCTTGGCCAGATCGATATTGGGACGGATGCCGATGGCCAGCACCACAAGATCCGCGGGCACAAAGCGTCCGTCGGCCAGCTGCACGCCCTCGGCGCGATCGGTGCCGACGATCTCTTCGGTCTGGCCGTCGGTGAAGAAGGCGATGCCGCGGCGATCCAGGTCGCGCTGTAGCATCTGGCCGGCGGCGGCATCGAGTTGGCGCTCCATCAGGGTGGGCATCAGATGCACCAGCGCCACCGACATGCCGCGCTGCTTCAGGCCCCAGGCCGCTTCCAGACCGAGCAGGCCGCCGCCGATCACCACGGCGCGCTTGTGGGTCTTGGCCGCCGCCAGCATCTTGTCGACATCGGCGATGTCGCGGAAGGCGCAGACGCCGGGCAGGGCCAGGCCCGGGATCGGCGGCGCCATGGGGCGCGAGCCGGTGGCGATCAGCAACCGATCATAATGCACCGTCAGACCGTTGGCCGAGGTGACGCTTTTGTCGCCGCGATCGATGCGGGTGATGGCGTCGTTGGTGACCAGCGTGATGCCATTCTCGTCATACCATTCGCGCGTGTTGATGACGATCTCGTCCACCGTCTTGTCGCCGGCGAGCACGCTGGAAAGCATGATGCGGTTGTAATTCACATGCGGTTCGGCGCCGAACACGGTGATGCGGAAGCGGTTGGCGGCGTCCAGCTTCAGCAGCTCCTCGACGGTGCGCATCCCGGCCATGCCATTGCCGATGACGACCAGATGCTCGCGGGGATCGGTGATCATGTTCATGGCCGTTCTCCTAAATGCGCACCAGCGCAAGACCGGCCGCCTCGCGCCGCCAGCGCAGCCGCACGGAATTGATCCCGCCCCAGGCGGCCAGCGCCAGGCCGGCAAAGACCAGGAAACCGAAGCCATAGCTGCCGGTGAACTGCTTGGCGTAGCCGAGGCTGGCGGCGAGATAGAAGCCGCCCACGCCGCCGGTCATGCCGACCAGGCCGGTCATCAGCCCGACATCGCGGCCGAAACGCTGCGGCACCAGCTGGAACACCGCGCCATTGCCCACGCCCAGGGTCGCCATGCCGACGATCAGCACAGCCAGGGCACCAGCGGCGGGAAGCACGCCGCGGCTGACGGCAAAGAGGATCAGCGCCACGATGGCATAGGCGGCCGACAAGGCGCGGGTGCCACCGATACGGTCGGCGAGATAGCCGCCGAAGGGGCGGGCGAAGGAACCGGCGAAAACGCAGGCCGCGGTGAAATAGCCCGCCACCACCGGCGTCAGCTTGTACTGGTCGTGGAAATAGATCGGCAGGAAGGAGGACAGGCCGACAAAGCCGCCAAAGCTGACGCCATAGAAGAACATGAGCCACCAGCTGTCGCTCATCTTCAGCAGGCGGGCATAGTCCGCCATGCTCTTCCGGGGCGGGCTGTTGGGGCTGTTCTTCGCCGCCAGCACAAACAGCAGGAAGACGGCCAGCAGGGGCAGCGCCGCAAGACCCAGCACATTGCGCCAGCCCAGTGCCATCGCCAGCATCGGCGCGAACAGGGATGCGAAGACGGTGCCGGAATTGCCGGCGCCGGCCAGGCCCAGCGCCGTGCCCTGATGCTCCGGCGGATACCAGTAGGACACCATCGGCAAGGCGATGGCAAAGCTGGCGCCCGCCACGCCCAGGATCACGCCCAGCATCAGCATCTGGGGAAAGCTCGAGATGCCAACCAGCCAGGCGGTCAGAAGACCGGCGATCACCACCAGCTGCATCACGATTCCGGTCAGACGCGGGCGCCACTGGCCCACCAGAATGCCGTTGACGAAGCGCAGAGCCGCCCCCGCCAGCACCGGCACGGCCACCATCAGGCCCTTCTGGCCCGCGTTCAGATGCAAGTCGGGCCCTATCAGGACCGCCAGCGGCCCCAGCAAAACCCAGACCGCGAAGCTGATGTCGAAATACAGGAAGCAGGAAATCAGTGTCGGAAGATGACCGGACTTGAGGAAAGCGGTTTTCATGGCAATGGCTCTCGAAGCGTTGGGACGCCGTTTACGAACCGCCATTGGCCCGCGGGTGGTCGAGAATTGCTCGTCAGCGCAAGGCCCGCCTTTGAACCTCTGCCCGCCGGGGACACATCGCCCGGACTTGGCATTCATGGCAGCCGAAAATCTGTCATCTCGCAAGTGCAAAAATGCACGGGATGGCAAAAAAGTTAGGGGAATTAGTGGGTTACACAGGGGTGGCGGCGGCAAACCGCTTAAAACCTGTGCAGTGCGCCAATTTAAAAGGCGGCAGTTGCCTTTTCTGGTGCAAACACCTTTCCGTCGCAAAAACGATCGGCGGCCATGACGATCGCCTGGGGAGATGCCTCCAGCCGCCATTCCTGGTCGTGCGCGCCCTCGATCTTTGTATCGACCAGCGGCACATCGATGCCCAAAGGCGCCACCGCCGTCCGATAAATATCTGGACGATAGACGCGGCCCGCCAGGGCTTTTGCATCCAGTCCGCCGACCAGATCCCAACGCGCCATCTGGTCCAGAAACCATAGGCCATGGCTGATCCATGGGAAGGTGGCGGCATGGCGCCAGAATCGCGAAAGATTGCGCGAGGTCACCGCGCCGCCCGGCAGGGACGATAATACGGCATGGCTGTCGACATCCAGATAGCGATGCCGCGACAGCAGCGCCCCGGTATAGGACGCGTTCTCCGGCGCATCGCAGAACTGGCTTGCGCGCGCCAGGGCGCGGACGGCGCCCTTGAGGCCTTCCGGATTTTCCTCGGCCCAGCGGGCGCGCACGGCAAAGGCCTTTTCCGGGGCGCTCTTCCAGATGTCATCGGAGGTGGCGATGGTTTCGCCCGCGCCGGTGCGCACGGCAATTTCGCCCCAGGGCGCGCCGGCACAGAAGCCGGAAATCTGGCCGGACTTGAGCGCTTCCACCGCGCGCGCGGGCGGCACCACGCTGAGCCGCACGTCGCGCCCGGCCTTGAGGTCCGCGGTTGCCAGCCAGTAGCGCAGCAAGAGATTGTGGCTGGAATAGGCGTGAACAATGCCGAGCGGCAGCGGCTCCCCCCGTGTCTTGAGATTTTCAGCCAGAAATTGCGCAAGGGATTGCACAATGGTGAGGCCATGTTCCCGCGCCAGCGCACGCACGCCGCGCGCCAGATCGCGCGACAGGGTAATGGTATTGCCGCCCAGTGAGATGTTGTAGGGAATGACGAGGGGCTGGCTTGCCCCGCGCAGGCCCAGCTCCACCGCAAAAGCCAGCGGCGGCAGGATGATGGCGGCATCCAGGAAACCATAGGCCAGCTTGTCGGCGATATTGGCCCAGGAGGGTTCGGCGATCAGTTCGCTGTCGAGGCCTTCTTCCGCGAACCAGCCAAATTCATGGGCGACAATGACCGGAGCGGAATCGGTCAGGCGCAGAAAACCGATGCGCAGTCTGGTGTCGGATCGGCGGCTGTTGAGGGCGGTCACGCTCATGACTTTCTCTCCCGCTGCGGCGGCTCGTGGGCGGCGACGAAATCAGCCACGACCTGGGCGAGCTTGCGGCTTTCATTCATGGCCTTCTTCTGCAGCCAGCGATAGGCCTCCGGCTCTGTCATCTTGCGGTCTTTCATCAGGATGGCCTTGGCGCGCTCGATCAGGCGGCGTTCCTCAAGCAGCGCGCGGGCGGCCGCCAGTTCGGTTTCGACATGACGATGGCGCTGAAACAGCGCGATGGCCGAGGCCATGATCGGCCGCACATCCTCAAAGGCAACACCGGAAAGATTGTAGGAACAGACGCCGGCCGCGATGGCCTCGCGGGCAAAATCGGGATCGTCGGTGCCGGCAAACATCACCACCGGGCTGGCGGACGATACGGTGCGGATGTCTTCCAATGCATCGCGGTCAGGCAAGGTCATGTCCACGATAATCAGGTCAGGACGGTTTTTTTCGACCGCGCTTGCGATATCATTTCCTTGCGCCCGCACCACGCGCGCGAATCCCGACAGTTTTTCTTCCAGCGCATGGGCGCGGGTGTCGTCGCTGTCGATCAGGAGAAGAGACAGGGTCATGCGCCGCCGCGATCTGCCAAAGGCTTAGCCAAAGCGCGCCCGTTTCGACAGCATATGGACCACAAAATGTGCATTGCAGCAAAAAATAGTCGTTTAATCTCAATATACTATTGCAACGCAAAAATCGTCCCGGCAAGGATTATCGCGGGATGAAGCCGGACGCTTCCGGCATTGAAGGGGCAAAGGCGGCCCGCATCTCAACACATTGCGGGCTTTTAGCCCTGGTTCGGACAATGGCGTCTGATCGGTGATGACCTCACCGACCAGGCGCTTTTTTGTTTCGGTCATCACGACCGGAAGAGGGGGATTTCATGCGTTTCAAGACCATTTCCTTGGCGGTTCTGGCTGCCGGCCTGTTTTCCAGCGCGGCCGCATGGGCTGAAAATCCGCTTACCGCGCTTATCGCGCAAGGCACGCCCGTGATCGATCTCAGGGCGCGCTATGAAACGGTGGACGACAAAAGCAAAGCCTTCGCCGGTAATGCCGAAACCTTGCGGGCCCGGCTGGGCTATGAGACCGGCAGCTGGAACAATCTGCAACTGGCTTTCGATTTCGACCAACTCTGGAATCTGGGTGACGACAATTTCAACAGCACGCGCAATGGCAAGACCGCCTATCCGGTTATCGCCGATCCCAGCATGACGGCGCTCAATCGCCTGCAGCTGAGCTATGCGTCGGACTTTGACACCAAATTCACCATCGGCCGCCAGCGCATTCTGATCGGCGACCAGCGCTTCATTGGCAATGCCGGCTGGCGCCAGCATGAGCAGACCTATGACTCCCTGTCGGCGGTCAACAATTCGATCGAGGGCCTGACCTTCACCTATGCCTATCTCTATCGCATCAACCGGGTTTATGGGCCCGACCTTCCGGCCCCTTCCAACACCGCGCCGGCCGCCGCGGCCCAGGCCAACTATTTCAAGAGCAACAGCCACATCATGGATGCTGTTTACACAGGCGTTCCGGGCCTGAGGCTGGAAGGCTATGTCTTCCTGCTGGATCTGTCGGCGCCCAGCTACGCGATCCTGGCGGCGCAGCAGACCGCGGTGGCAAAACTTTCCACCGCAACCTATGGCGGCCGTGCGGATTACAACATCGCGGTGATGGAAGATGTCTCGGCCAAGTTCACCGGCGAATATGCCCGCCAGACCAATTATGCGAGCAATCCGCTTTCCTATGGCCTGAATTATTGGCTGGGTGAGGGCAGTGTGAGCTATTCCGGCGCCACGGCTCTTGTGGGCTATGAATCCCTGGGTGGAAACGGCGCCATCGGTTTTTCGACACCGTTGGCCACCATTCACGGCTTTGACGGCTGGGCGGACATGTTCCTTGCCACGCCTGCCAACGGGTTGAACGACCTTTACGGCAAGTTCAGCTATGGCGTGCCGGCCGATTTCATCGGCATGAAAGCACTGACGGGGACGGTTTATTATCGCAGTTTCAGCACCGACAATCTGGGCGCCGGCATCGGCCATGAATGGGACCTGCAGGCCCAGCTTGATGTCGACAAGAGCTTCAACCTGCTGGCGCAATATGCCGATTACCGGGGCGCCAACGTCCCCCTGGGCGGGTTTGCCGACAAGAGCATCTTCTGGCTTCAGGCCGCCTACAAATATTGAGCCCGATCTCCAGTGCTGATATGCACGCTGATCTTCCAGAACAAGAAGATCAAGCTCATATCGGGGACGGACATGCGAATCAGGATCGTGTTGGCGGCTGGCGCGGCGCTCACTTGCGTCATGGTGGCGGGCGCCATGGTGACGGGACTTGCGGCGCAGACGCCCACGCCCCAGCAAGCTGACATTGCCAACAATCCCTTCGCCAGCAATCCCGATGCGATTCCCCAGGGTGCGGCCCTGTTCGACCGCACCTGTTCGGGCTGCCATGGACCGGGCGCCACCGGCGGGCGCGGGCCCGCGCTGGCCAACGGCATCTTCCAGCATGGCGGCAGCGACAATGAAATTTTCGCCACCATTAAAAGCGGCGTGCCTGGCACGCAGATGCCGTCCTTCTCCAACCTGCCGTCCGACGATGTCTGGCGGCTGGTCACCTATATCAAAAGCCTGTCGGGCCAGCTGGGCGCGCAGGGCAAGGTCACCGGCGACGCCAAGGCCGGCGAAGAGGTCTTTTTCGGCAAGGGAGGCTGCGCCGCCTGCCATGAAGTCGATGGCCGCGGCGCCGATCTTGCCACCGATCTATCGGCGGAAGGTGTGAAACCGGCGAGCGCGATCAAAACCGGCGTGCTGCACCAGATCCGCCGCCGCTTCGGACCGGTGCCGCATTTCGCCGATGTGACCACGGGAGATGGCAAGACCCTTCACGGCCTGGTGCGCAACGAGGATGCCTTCTACATCCAGCTGGAGACCATGGGCGGGCACTGGTCGATCTTCGACAAGAAGGATGTGACAGTGGCGTCGGGTGGCAATGCCTGGCCCAGCGATGTCGCAACCCGCCTGTCGCCGGCGGATATCGACAATGTCGTGGCCTATCTGGCCGGACACAAGGCGCGCAATCTGGCGCAAACCGACAAGGCCAATCCGGCGCCGGTTCTGCCCTATGCCCGCATCGCCAATCCCAAGGTGGGCGACTGGCCGACCTATTGGGGCGATTATGAAGGCACCCATTTCAGCACCCTGGACCAGATCACCGCGGCCAATGTGAACCAGCTGCAGGCGAAATGGATCGCGCCACTGACGGGCACCTATACGACCGAATCCACGCCCATCGTGGTGGACGGGGTGATGTATGTGGCGGGCGGCTCGGGCGATGTCTTCGCCTATGACGCGCGCACCGGCCTTGAAATCTGGGCTTTCCACAGGAAGCAGGACATCAAGAATCCCTATCAGAACAATCCCAACAACAAGGGCGTCGCTGTGCTGGATGGCCGCGTCTTTGTCGGCACCTTGGATGATCTTCTGATCGCCATCGATGCCCATACCGGCCGCGAATTGTGGGAAACACGCACCGACGACACGCTGGCGGGCTATCAGCTCACCGGCGCGCCACTGGCGGTCGACGGCAAGATCATCATGGGCATGTCGGGCGGCGAGCTGGGCGTGCGCGGCTATCTCGACGCCTACGATCCGGCCACCGGCAAGCGGCTGTGGCGGACCTATACGGTGCCGGGACCGGGCGAGAAGGGCAACGAAACCTGGTCGGGCGACAGCTGGAAGACCGGTGGCGCGCCGACCTGGCTGACCGGCAGCTATGACGCGGGCCAGCATCTTCTGATCTGGGGCACCGGCAATCCCGCCCCCGACTACAATGCGGAAAGCCGCAAGGGCGACAATCTCTACAGCGACAGCGTGCTGGCGATCGACCCCGACACCGGCAAGATCAAGTGGCATTACCAGTTCACGCCCAATGACGATCACGACTGGGATTCGACCGAGGATTATGTCCTGACCGACCTGGTGGTGGATGGCAAGCCGCGCAAGGTGATCTTGCATGCCGACCGCAACGGCTACTTCTATGTGCTGGATGGCAAAGATGGTCACCTGCTGTTCGCCAAGCCGTTCGTGCGCACCAACTGGAACAACGGTTTCGATGCCAAGGGCCGGCCGATGGTCAATCCCGCCACGGTGGCGACCCGCGCCGGCGTGGTGGTGTTCCCGGCGGTGGGCGGCACCAACTTCCAGGCGCCGACCTATGACGCCAAAAACGGTCTTTTCATTCTGGAATATGTCTCCTCGCAGGGCTTCGCCCAAAGCGCGCCGGTGACCTATGAGAAGGGCAAGCAGTTCCTGGGCCGTGGTGTGGGCAGTGGTCCGCAGGCCGTGCCGCCGGATCAGGGCATCGAGGCCATCGACGCCAAGACCGGCAATATCGTCTGGAAATTCCCCATGGTGCGGGTTGGCCTGTCCTCGGGACTGGTCGGCACCGCTGGCGGCTTTGTCTTCGCCGCCAGCGCCGAAGGCCAGCTTCTGGCGCTGGACGAGAAGACCGGCAAGCCGCTGTGGCATTTCCGGGTCAACGGGCCGGTCAACTCCTCTCCCATGACCTATATGGCCGGCGGCAAGCAGTTCATCGCCATCACCGCGGCGACGCAGCTTCTGACCTTCGGGCTGCCGGATTGAGCCTGTAGGCTCCGGTCTGGAGGGCGCTAGATTTCCGCGTCGCGATGGACGTCGTGGGCGACGATGCTCATATTGTCCGGCGGCATGGCCAGCCAATGGGAACGATTGAGCGCACGCCGCCTGTCCTCATGGCCGGCGACTATTTTTGACCTCGCGCCAAGGCTCGGTCGGACAAAGGCCCGTGAAACCGGCGGTCTCACGGGCCTTTCTGTCAGGCGGCGATGTCCTCGTCCGCCGGTCCGAAGAATTCAAAATGGATACGCTCTCTGGCCACGCCGGCCCGGGTCAGATCGCCGATGATGTGGCGCAGGAACGGCTTGGGACCGCAGACATAGATGTCGGCCTCATGCATCGGAGTGTTGCGGCCAAGCCATTCGGCGGTGATGAAGCCGTCATGGTCATGGGTGTCTCCGGCTTTGTCGTTCGCCGCGGGAGCACTATAGAAGGTGGCCACGCAGATGCGGCCATGCTTCTGCGCCAGGCCGCGTACATGACGGTCCATCGCATGGGTGGCGCTGTTCAAGGCGCCATGGACATAATGGGTCTCCAGCGCCGGATGCCGGGCCGCGATGGTTTCCACCATGCTCACCATCGGGGTCAGACCGACGCCGCCCGACAGCAGCAGAACAGGACGCTCGGGCTTTTCCGGCAGGTAGAATTCGCCGGCGGGCGGGGTGGCCTCGATGATTGTGCCGACCGCGACCTGCTCATGCAGATAACGGGAGCCGCCCTGGCCGGCATCTTCGCGTTTCACGGAAATGCGGTAGCGCGTGGTATTGGGCGCGCACGAGATCGAATAGTTGCGCTTGAGGCCCGGGAAATCGGGATTGTCGAGCCGGATGGTGAGATACTGGCCCGGCTTGTGCGCGATGACGCCGCGATTGTCGACGGGCTCCAGGATGAAAGAGGTAATGACGCTGCTCTCCGCGACCTTGTCCGCGACGCGGAATTGCCGCCAGCCAACCCAGCCGCCGGCGGCCGCGATCTCCGCGCGGATGGCCTGCTCGCGGGCCTGAAGGATGTCGGCCAGAAACCAGAAGGCCTGTCCCCAGGCTTCCAGAATGTCCGGCGTGGCGTGATCGCCCAGCACCTCCTGGATGGCGCCGAGCAAGGCGCGGGCGACAAAGGGATAATGCTCCGGCAGGATGTGATAGCCGATATGCTTCTGGGCGATGCGCTCGACCAGGGGGCCAAGCACGCCAAGATTGTCGATATTCTGCGCATAGCCCAGGATGGCGGCGGCCAGCGCGTTCACCTGCGAACCGTTTTCGCCCTGATGCGAGGGATTGAACAGCGCCTTGATATGCGCATCCTCGAACAGGCGGCGATACATCGCCCTGGTGATGTCGGTGCCGTGGGCGGCAAGCGCGGGAATGCTGGCTTTCACCAGGGCGACGGTTTTGGGCTCAAGCTGGCGGGACATGACAATCTCCGTTGGACAAAACATGCAACGGAGATACATCTATTTTCCGGTCCTTAAAGATGCAACCTGAATACATCTTTATGCAGCGGGCAAATGGCCGCATTCGGTGCGGTTGTGAAGCGGCTTCAGGACGCCAGCAGCAAACGGCTCAGGGCGCTGCGCGGCTTGACCAGATCGGCCAGACTGTGTTGGTCGAGCACGGCAAGATAGGCATTCAGCGCCTCGCGCAGCACACCGCGCAGGCGGCAGGGACCGGTGATCACACAGGTGTTCGACTTGGAATCGAAACACTCCACCAGGGTGAAATCCTCCTCGGTCTTGCGCACCACATCGCCGATCACGATCGCTTCCGGCGGCCGCGCCAGGCGCAATCCGCCATTTCGACCGCGCACCGTATCGAGAAAACCCAGCTTGCCCAGCTGAAAGGCGACCTTCATCAAATGGTTTTTGGAAATGCCATAGGCATCCGCCACTTCCTGGATCTGCACCAGTTCGCCCTCTCTCAAGGCGGCATACACCAGAAGGCGCAGGGCATAGTCGGCATGATAGGTCAGGCGCATGCGACGATTTATCCGAGAAAAGATGTATAGAAAATATTGCTTTAAGCATGGCCGCCGCTTATTGTCAAAGACCAGGTTCGATCATGACAGACAGCGAAAATGTCCAGGCCCGGGCAAGTGTCATCGATGACCCCGCCATCGGCCGCCTTGTGCGCGCTTTTTATGTCCGGGTGCGCAAGGACCCGGATCTGGGCCCTATCTTCGAAACCGCCATCGGCGATGACTGGGATCATCACCTGGAACGCATGACCGATTTCTGGTCTTCGGTGATGCTGACCTCCGGGCGTTATTCCGGCAATCCCATGATCAAGCATGTGCGGCAGAAGGCGATCCGGCCCGCCCATTTCGTCCGTTGGCTGGCGCTGTTTGAAGAGACGGCGAACGCGCTGTTCACACCCGACTGTGCGGCGCGGTTCGTGGCCAAGGCCCATAACATCGCCCGCGGGCTTCAGATGGGCATGTTCTTCCTGCAGGATGCCGGAAAGGCGCAACGCTCCGCCTGATCCCATGATTAGGGCTGCCAGCCGCCGCCCAGCGCCAGGAACACGCCGATCTGATCCCGATTGATCTGGCTGCGGCTGGCCGCGAGACTCTGCTCCGCGACCGTGACCGCGCGGTCGGCGGCAAGCGTGGCAACCGCATTCGATCGCCCATCCGCCTGCATCTGATGCGCCGCCGCGGCGAGCTTGCGGGCATGGGCCAGGCCGGCCTCGAGCTCGCTTTGCCGGTCCAGGTCGCGCGTATAGACGGTCAGTGCCGCTTCCGTCTCTTCCAGAGCCCTCAGCACCACCCCGTCAAAACGCGCCAGCTCGGCCTTGGCTTCGGCACCGGCGGCGGCAATGCGCGCGCGGGGCACGCTTTGGTTGAGATGCCAGGCGATGACCGGTCCCGCGCTATAGCGCTGGGTGAGGGGAGAGGCAAAGTCCTTGAGCGCGCCGGTCGAGCCCAATGAGGCGCCAAGCTGTACCGTCGGATAAAGCGCGGCGGTTTCCACGCCGATCTGCGCCGTTGCCGCGGCGAGCCGACGTTCGGCGGCGCGCACATCCGGCCGCCGCCCAAGCAGGCCGGCGCCATCGCCAACCGGCAGAGGCGCGGTCATCTGCAATGAGGCCTGGCAACCGGCCAGGGTCGCGTCGAACTGTTCGGGCGGATGACCGGCCAATACCGCCAGCCGATACAGCGCGCGAGACTGGCGGGCCTTGAAGGCGGGCACGGTGGCGCGCAGCTGATCCTGTTGCTGTTGCTGGCGCACCACATCGATCTGGAGGGCCCGCCCGCCTTCCGCCATGCGCCGCGCCAGCGCCACGCCTTGTGCCTGCAGCCGCAACAGCTGCTGGGTCACCGCCAGTTCGGCCCCGGCGTTGCAGACCTCGGATCACTTCGATGTTTCCACAGTCGCTGAGCGTGCCGAAATCGCTTTGGCGGTCGCGCCCTAGGACTTCAGGGCGGTTTTCCGGCCGCGCTGGCCGGGCTTGCGCTTTGAGAGATGGGCGAGGGCAGGGATGTCCTCGACCCGCTTTGCGCGCGCCATCGTTTCAGCGGTGAACTCTGGACTGTCATGCGAGGGAACGGCGGGATCAATTTTTTTGCGCTTTGCCATACGTTGCGTTTCCTTCTGCGACAGCTATTTTTCCCTTGGCGACCTGCTGCCTGCCGCGCGCGGAAAGATAGGCGCTGAGTTGCCTCAGCGCCTATTTTTTACATGTTGTCCTTGAGCCACTGTTGGCAGTCGCCAGAGAATCCAGCCCAAGCAGATCCCGGCGGGGAGTACTGCACGACAAGCAGCTGGTCATCCTGTTTCATGTGACGCCATAGAGCATCGCGAATCTGCACAGCTGTAAGGTTGGTCTTCACCAACCAAGTGGAATCAAGGCAGTGCCACCACGAGCCCACCCCCTTGATGGCCGCGATCAGCTCATCATAGGTCTCGCCACGGGTGGGATGTAGATCGTAACCGATTGCAAAAATTGTCATACGTCAAAGTTCCTGCTTCAGAAATAGAAGCACCGCCTTGACGACTCATCGGTATTGGTTTGCAATACCGACCTCTAAGCCAGAGTGAGCTCCGCGCGGTGCTTCACCATTGCGGGGCAAAAGAAGCCGGGTGGTTCAGACCCGGCTTTTCTTTTGCCGTCGTCCTAGAATCAGGGCCTATTCGCCCTGAAGGTCAAGGCAGATCTCTGTTAATCCACAATCGATTTTCGCTTGTGGATAAGCTGTGGATAGTCGCGAATCACCCACCGTTAGACCTCCGCGGAGCATTCCAATTTCCTGCGATCGACAGGGACCTATGCAGCACGGACGGCTCTCAAAAACTGCCGGCCAAATGGCGTGACAGAAGGTTGATTTCTCCAATTGATAATCATGCCCGGTGCCGGAAATATTAATTCCAGCTTTGCCAAATTTCCGAATGACACGATGATCTGGTCAGTCTCGACGCCTAGGCGGTGCGCTATAAAATCTCGTTTTGTCGGATCAAATTCACTTGGCAGTTCGCAAAGCTCCAAGACCTGCGCATCGATGGGGTTGAGGTGCTTGGTAATCTCCACGAACTCGTATCGATAGAACCCTTTGGTCGCCGGGTTCATCGCTGTCGCGAGCAGCCCGGCCCACAGCTTCGTGAGTTCATCTCGGCTCTCGTCCTGAGCAGCACTCAAAAGCGGTTTTATCACTGACGGAGAAGGATCGTCATCGAGCTTTGCTCCCCGATTTCGGAGAATCTGTTCTGTTTCGGCTTTCAATTTCGCGCGATTTCTAGCCCGTTTTTCGCTAAGCCAATCGCCGCCGATGAGCCCAAGTGCATTCTCTGCGATTTCGGTAACAGGCCGGAGTACCACCTCCATACCAGCTTTTACGAAATCATCCTCGTCCATCTGGACTCAGCTATTTGGACTTTGGTGGAGGTGGCGGCGGAGGCGGGGGCTGGATCACGTTGCCGGCATTGGGTTTCGCCGTGCTGCCACTTTGCTGGGTCGGGATGGACGGTCTGCCGCCACCTGTTTTCAGGCTCATCTTTTACGTCCTGTAGGTTTTGGCGTGGGCCTGGGCGGCGGTGGCGGTGGCGCTTTGATGATAGCGCCGTCCATACCGATCTTGCCTGGCGGTTTGGGCGGTGGCTTTTGGCTCATTATGTCATCCCTTCTTGCTTGGTGGCGGCGGCGGCGGTTTGATGACTGCCCCTCTCTCAATTGGGGCGGGAGATGGAGTGCCGCGGGTGCTTCCCGACTTTTGGGTCATGGTTCAGGCCTTTCCAAGATTCTCGATCACAAATATCGCTACAGCGATCACACCGGCGCCAAATGTCACCGCGGCCGATCTGTTCAGCCACAGTGCGATCTTCACCGATCGAATTTGGCGAATCCGCTTCGAGTGGGGCGTGCGAGGGAGCAGCCCAGCAGCACACCATTCGTCCATAATCTTTACGTGATGGTCTATCGATCGCTGGCTCGCATAAAGACTTCCGAGGACGGTGCCCAAGCTCAGCGTTAGCAGCGTAATTCCTCCGATCGCCAGCGAGATCAAGTCGCTCGATGTATGGTCATGCAGGAAAGTCAGTGTCAGGCCCAGGGCGCTGGCGCTTAGAGTCAGCAGCGATTTGTCGATGAAAAGGGATTGCGTTTCACTAAGGGCAATCTTTGCGTTTCGTTCTTGAAGGAAGGCGGCACGGTCCATCACCGGCTCGTCATCCGCGCCGGCGTTGGTCGCTACCTCGGATTTGTGGTGCCCCATCTCGATCCCACTGACCAGGGGCACTGACAGCGACTCGTCCCTGGACCAGCGAGAATACGCCCAGGCACCTCTCTCCATAACGGAAAGCACGAAATGAGTTGTTGGTATTGCTGCCCCAGATGCTGCCCCGAAACGAAAACGCCCCGGCGCGGGCCAGGGCGAAAGCATTTAAGCCTTTGAAATAAATGGCTCCCCGGGCAGGATTCGAACCTGCGGCCAACCGGTTAACAGCCGATTGCTCTACCACTGAGCTACCGAGGAACACGGGAGCGGACGGGCCTATTAGCGCGTCTTCCGAGTCAAACCAAGCGGGAAATTCATGACCGGGCTTAACCGGCTATCTCCGCCTTCCACAAAGAAAAATGAGGCCGGGAATGATCCCGGCCCCAAGGCGTTGGGTAATGGTGGGGTGTCTTCAAGGAAGACACCGGGAGAATGCACGCAAGAGGGTTAACAATGCCTTAACCGTGACCCCTGCGGCGCAAAAAGTTCCGGAATCTGCACGGAATTACCCGTAAAATCAGGAGCAGGGTACGGGCGGGCCATAGCCCGCCCGGAATGCTTATTTCGGCATGGGAATCGAATCAGCCTTGCCGGCGCCGCGCTCGCCAATCCAGAGCGTATCGCCAGCCGGTTCCACGGCGGTGGGGATCTTCAGCCCGTCCTTCAGCACCGTGACATGGGCGATGTCGCCATTGATGGTCAGGGAATCGACCTTGCCGGCGCCATTCTCGGCCACGAACAGCTTGCCGTTCGCCGCGCGCATGCCGTCCGGCCCCTTGACCGGCGCGTCCATCCAGATCTGCACCGGGGTGCCGGGCTTGCCTTTGTCGTCCACCGGAACGCGGTAGAGATTGTTGAAGAACACGCTGTTGTAATAGAGCACGCCATTCAGGAAGGTGATGCCATCGATGCCTGTGACGTTGCGGTGTTCCAGCCACAGTTCGGCCGACTGGGCGCCCGGCGCCAGCCGATAGATGCGGGCATTGGCGGTATCGGAGATATAAAGCGCCTTGTCGGGACCGACGCTGAAGTCGTTGCAGGTGCTGTTGTCGCCCGGCAGATTCCAGCGCAGTAGCCGCTTGCCGGTCTTGAGGTCGGTGCCCAGAAGGGCGGTATGGCGCGTTACCGGGCTGCTGCCGGCATTCGGCGTCAGCATGCAGCTCCATACCGTATTGCCGTCCACCAGCTGGCCGAAGAAGAAGGTGCCCGGACCTTCGGCGCTGGCGTCGATGAAGACCTCCGGTGTCGTGGTGCCGGCCTTGATCTTGTACACATAGGGCGAACTGGCGCTGCCCACGATCAGTGTGCCGTCGGGCGCGGCCGAAAGGCTTTCCGGCTCGGACTTGGCGTCATGGACCAGGATATCGGCGGCAAAGGCGGCCGGGGCGGCGACGGCGAACAGGGCCGTAATCGAGGCGGCAAAGAGCAGGCGTTTCATGCGGAGTTTCCCCAAGGTGATTATGCGCGCCAGCATAGCAGGGGAAGAATTGGAGGCCACGCCCGGAATTGAACCGGGGTTCACGGATTTGCAATCCGCTGCGTCACCACTCCGCCACGTGGCCTCAACAAAAGCGCCGGGAAAAATCCGGGAAGCGGCTGGCGGCTATAACAGAAAGCCGGGCCGAACGACAACCGTCCGCCATGGCGCGGAAGGGGAAAACGTCACGTTGTCGGGCAGGGGCCCGCAGCCTATAAGCCATCAAAAGCTTTGCAGGGGTTTTGCGATGTCCGAATCCGCCCGTTTCAACATGGTCGAGGCCCAGATCCGCCCGGCCAATGTCACCGACCAGCGTGTCCTGGCGGCGATGAATGCCGTGGCGCGTGAGAAGTTCGTGCCCCGCGGCGCGCTGGCCCTGGCCTATGCCGATGTGCCGGTCCAGGTGGCTCCGGGCCGCTATCTGCTGGACCCCCGCAGCTTCGCCAAGCTGGTGCAGCTGGCCGGGATCGAGGCCGACGACCGGGTGCTGGATGTCGGCTGCGCCACCGGCTATTCATCGGCCGTCCTGGCGCGGCTGGCCACAGAGGTTGTGGCGCTGGAGCAGGATGCTGATTTGGTACGCGCTGCCAGCCAGTTATTGGCAAATGTTGTGGGCAAGGTTGAAGTGGTGCAGGGCGCCCTGATCGAGGGTGTGAAGGGTCAGGCGCCGTTCGATGTTATCTTTGTCAACGGCGCCATCGAGCAGGTGCCGGATACGCTGCTCGGCCAGCTTGCCGAAGGCGGCCGGTTGGTGACGGTGCTGAAGGATGGCCAGAGCCGTGCCTGGCTGTTCCTGAAAGAGAATGGCCAAATCGGCAAGCGTCCCGATTTCGACGCCGACGTGCCGGTCCTGGCCGGCTTCAAGAAGGCGATGGGATTCGTCTTTTAAGAGATTGACTCCACTAGGGGTCCGGCCGTTTCCCCGGGCTCGCGGCATTAACTCTATCTTTGCTGTCGGGCCGTCACTATCCTACGTTGAAACCGTCCCGCCCTTGAAGGTAGCGGGCTCGTGGAGCCGCCGATGTCGAACCCTCAGCATGAACCCACCATGGAGGAAATTCTCGCCTCCATCCGGAAGATCATCTCGGAAGACGCCCCGGAAGCAGCCCCCGCGGCCCCCGAACCCCCGCCGCAGGCTCCGGTTGCCCAGGCCCCGGCCCCTGTCCACGATGATGTGCTGGAACTGACTCACGAGGTGGAAGCCGCTCCGGCGCCGGTGCCCCCGGCCCCTCAGCCGGCCTATGCCCCCGCGCCGGTCGAAGACATTGTGTTTGAGAGCGTCGCCCCGGTGCCGGCCCCCCAACACACCGACATCTTCTCAGACCAGACCCGCAAGGCGATGGAAGATACGTTCAACAGCATCCCCGACGAGGAAGAGCCCGCGGCGGCGCCGGCCCGCAATACCGCCCCTATCGCGCCGGTGGACGGTGCGAGCGTGGAAAATGTGTTTGAACGCGCCGTGCGCGAAAGCTTCGAGCCCGTGCTGCAGAAGTATCTGTCGGACAATTCCGCCCTGGTGATCGACCGCATGAAGCCCCTGATCCGCGAATGGATGGACGAGCATTTCCCGCCACTGCTGGAAGGCGCCGTCCGGGCGGAGGTGGAGCGGGTGGTAAAGGCGCGCGGTACGAAACGCTGACCCGACGAATTTGAGGGCCGGGACTTGACCGGACCCTGAAGAAGCCGCAAGTCCCTTCCGGATTTTGTGGCTTTTTCTATGCTCGACAAGACTTTCAATCCCAAGGATGTGGAACAGCGCATTGCCGCCCAATGGGAGGCGTCCGGCGCGTTCCGGTGTGGCGGACGCCCAGGGGCGCAGCCTTTCTCCATCGTCATCCCGCCGCCCAATGTGACGGGGCGCCTGCATATCGGCCACGCCCTCAACAATACCTTGCAGGACATACTGGCGCGCTTCGAGCGCATGCGCGGCAAGGATGTATTGTGGCAGCCGGGCACCGACCATGCCGGCATCGCCACCCAATTGATCGTCGAGCGCCAGCTGGCCGAACGGCAGATGACGCGCATTGGCCTGGGGCGCGAGAAATTCCTGGAAGAAGTCTGGAACTGGAAGACGGAATCCGGCGGCGCCATTGTCGAGCAGCAGCATCGGCTGGGCGCCTCCGCCGACTGGTCCAGAGAGCGCTTCACCATGGACGAGGGGCTTTCGCGCGCCGTCACCAAGGTGTTCGTCGAACTCTACAAACAGGGCCTGATCTACAAGGACAAGCGGCTGGTCAACTGGGACCCGCGCCTGCAGACGGCGGTATCCGACCTGGAAGTCGAAAATATCGAGATCAAGGGCCATCTCTGGCACATCAAATACCCGATCGAGGACAGCGACCAGTTCATCACGGTTGCGACGACGCGGCCCGAAACCATGCTGGGCGATACCGCGGTGGCCGTGCATCCCGATGATGAGCGCTACAAGGCGCTGGTCGGCCGCCATGCCGTGCTGCCGCTGACGGGCCGGCTGATCCCCATTATCGCCGATGACTATAGCGATCCGGAAAAAGGCACCGGCGCGGTCAAAATCACGCCCGGCCATGACTTCAACGACTTCGAGGTCGGCCGCCGCCACAAGCTGCCGCTGATCAACATCATCAACAAGGACGGCACGCTGAACAATGAGGTGCCGGCGCCCTATCGTGGCCTCACGCGCGAGGCGGCGCGCAAGAAGATCGTGGCCGATCTGGAGGCGCTGGGGCTGCTCGACAAGATCGAGCCCATCACCCATGCCGTGCCGCATGACGAAAAGACCAAGACGGTGGTGCTGGAGCCGTTCCTCACCGAGCAATGGTACCTGAACGTGCAGCCGCTGGCCGACAGGGCGATCGCGGCGGTGGAGGCGGGCGAAACCAAATTCGTTCCGGAGAACTGGGCCAATGTCTATTTCGGCTGGCTCAGGAACATCCGGCCCTGGTGCATCTCCCGCCAGCTCTGGTGGGGCCATCAGATTCCGGTCTGGTATGACGCGGATGGCAATATCTATTGCGCCGAGACCGAGGCCGAAGCGGTGAAACAGGCTGGCGGCAAGACGCTGACGCGCGACGAAGACGTGCTGGACACATGGTTCTCCTCGGCGCTGTGGCCCTTCTCGACCCTGGGCTGGCCCGACAAGACGCCAGAGCTTGAGCGCTATTATCCCACCAGCGTGCTGGTGACGGGCTTCGACATCATCTTCTTCTGGGTCGCCCGCATGATGATGATGGGCATCCATTTCCTGGGCAAGGTGCCGTTCCGGACGGTGCTGATCCACAACCGCGTGCTGGACGAGCAGGGCGCGAAGATGTCCAAGACTAAGGGCAATGTGGTCGATCCCATCACCCTGATCGACGAATTCGGCGCCGACGCCCTGCGCTTCACCCTGGCGCTGGCCGCCGGCCAGAGCCGCGACATGCGCATCGGCCCGACCCGGGTCGAGACCAATCGCAACTTCGCCACCAAGCTGTGGAATGCGGCGCGCTTCTGCGAGATGAACGGCTGCGTCACGGTGCCGGGATTCGATCCGGCGGGCGTCAGCGAGACTGTCAACAAATGGATCGTGGCGGAAACCGCGCAGGCGGTCGCCGATGTCACCGCCGCCATCGAGGCGCTGCGTTTCAATGACGCCGCCGGCGCGGCCTATCATTTCGTCTGGGATGTGTTCTGCGACTGGTATCTGGAGTTCGCCAAGCCGCTGTTCAATGGCCAGGAAGAAAAGGCCAAGGCCGAGACCCGTGCCGCCGCCGCCTGGGCGCGCGACCAGATTCTGAAGCTGCTGCACCCCTTCATGCCGTTTGTCACCGAGGAATTGTGGGCGGCGACCGCGCCGCGTGACAATCTGCTGGTGGTAACGGCATGGCCGAATATATCGGTACCGAAGGGCGCTGACGCCGCGACCGCCGAAATGCATTGGGTGATCGATCTGGTGAAGGGCATTCGCTCGGTGCGCGCCGAGATGAATGTGCCGGCCGGCGCCAGGATTCCCATGGTGCTCACCGGCGCTTCCGAAGAAAGCGCCGCGCGGCTGGCGCGTCACATCGATGTCATCGCCAGCCTGGCACGGCTGTCCAGCGCCGAAGCCGGGCCGTCGATCCCCAAGGGCTCGGCCCAGTTCGTGCTGGGCGAAGCGGTGGTGGCCTTGCCCCTGGGCGATGTCATCGACTTCGCCAAGGAACGGGCGCGGCTGGAGAAGGACCTGAAGAAAGCCCAGGACGAGATCGCCCGTTTCGACGCCAAGCTGTCGAACGCGCAATTCGTCTCCAAGGCGCCGGAAGAGGTGCTGAGCGAACAGCGCGAAAAGCGGGCCGAGGCCCAGGCGCTGGCGGTGCGGCTGACCGACGCAATCGGGCGGCTCAGCGAATAACCCTTTGGCCGCCGAGGTTGCAGACGGGCCAGGTGATCCCTAACTCTTCGATCCTCATCGAAGAACCTGAGGTCCCATGCCCACCCTGTTCGATCCCCTGAAACTTGGCGCGCTCACGCTGCCCAACCGTATCGTCATGGCGCCCTTGACCCGCAGCCGCGCCACCCCCGACGGCCGCGTGCCGACCCAGCTGCAGGCGGACTATTACCGCCAGCGCGCCGACGCCGGCCTGATCATTTCCGAAGCGACTTCGGTCACCGCCATGGGTGTGGGCTATGCGGCCACGCCGGGCATCTGGTCCGAGGAACAGACCGAAGGCTGGAAGACCGTCACCCGGGCGGTGCATGACGCCGGCGGCCGCATGGTGCTGCAGCTCTGGCATGTGGGGCGTATTTCCGCGCCGCTGTTCCTGAATGGCCGGCTGCCGGAAGCGCCCAGCGCGGTTAGACCTAAGGGCCATGTCTCGCTGGTGCGTCCCGAGCAGGAATTCGTCACCCCGCGCGCGCTGGAGACCTCTGAAATTCCCGCCATCATCGCGGCCTTCCGGCGCGGCGCGGAGAATGCTGAGAAGGCCGGCTTTGATGGCGTGCATATTCATGGCGCCAATGGCTATCTGCTGGACCAGTTCCTGCAGGATTCCACCAACAAGCGCACGGATGGTTATGGCGGCAGCATCGAAAACCGCGCGCGCTTGATGCTGGAAGTCACCGATGCCTGTATCGCCGTGTGGGGCGCGGACCGGGTCGGCATGCATCTGGCGCCGCGTATGGACAGTCATGACATGGGCGACAGCGACCGGTTGGGCACCTTCAGCTATGTCGCGCGCGAACTGGGCAAGCGCAGGATCGGCTGGATCGCGGCGCGCGAGGCGGTGATCGACGAGAATACCAAGCTGGTCGACAGCCAGGGCCGTCCCAAGGACGTCGCCAACAAGGAAAGCATCGGGCCCAAGCTGAAGGAAATCTTCGGCGGACCGTTCATCGCCAATGAAGGCTTCGATCGGGCAAGCGCGCAAAAGGCGCTGGACGAGGGCTGGGCCGACGCGGTGGCGTTCGGCAAGCTGTTCATCGCCAATCCCGATCTGGTGAAACGATTTGCGACTCACGCGCCGCTGAATTCCTGGAATACCGCGACATTCTATTCCGGTGGCGCGGAAGGTTATGTCGATTATCCCGCGCTGCAATTGGAACACGAGCGCGCCGCAATCATGCCTTGATCGCAGGGGAACCTTTCTTCCGCATGGTACGTTTCTGACCATGCAAATGGGGGGCCATTGGCGCCCCCAACAACAGGAGATAGGACCATGAAGCGTTTGGCCAAGATTGCCGCCGCTGCCGCGATTGTGCTGGGCGCCGGTACCGTGACGGCCTCTGCCGCCTGCAACGGCGACGCGTCAACGGAAACCGTTCTGGGCGCCGGTTCCGGCGCGCTGGTCGGTGGCCTGGCGTCGCACAGCATCGTGGGCGCCGCCGTTGGCGGCGTGGCGGGTGGTTTGATCGGCAACTCGATCGGTCATGCCAACAACCGGGCGGACTGCCGCCGCGCGGCGCGCGCGCGCGCCTATCGCCATGAGCACACGTCTTATTACGTCGACCATAATGGCGTGCGTCACTATTATTGATACCGACAGCCGATTTATCTGATGTGATTGCGCAAGCCCCCGGACCCGTAAGCGGTCCGGGGGCTTTGCATTTCAGGCGGATCGCAATCGTCTGTGTCATCACCTGGGTTCAGCGCCAGATGGCCAGGCCCACAGATTTAGAATAATTATAAACAATAGGGCGCCGTTTAATCATGCTGGAAGGCCAATGGACTGGCGTGAAGCCGCTATGCCGAAAATCGCCTTGCCGGGCCGGATAGGGACGGCAATAGTCCGCCCGGTTTTCGCCGGTTCAGGGAAATTTTATGTCGTCCACTTCAAACCATAAGTTCGACAAGTCGAAGCTGCCTTCGCGTCACGTGACCGAGGGGCCGGAGCGCGCCCCGCACCGCTCCTATCTTTACGCCATGGGATTGACCGAGGAGCAGATTCACCAGCCGCTGGTAGGTGTCGTCACCACCTGGAACGAGGCCGCGCCCTGCAACATCTCGCTGATGCGCCAGGCGCAAGCCGTGAAGAAAGGCGTTGCCGCCGCCCGCGGCACGCCGCGCGAATTCTGCACCATCACCGTCACCGACGGCATCGCCATGGGCCATGCCGGCATGAAGTCGTCGCTGGCCAGCCGCGACGTGATCGCCGATTCCGTTGAGCTCACCATGCGCGGCCATTCCTATGACGCGCTGGTCGCCATGGCCGGTTGCGACAAGTCCCTGCCGGGCATGATGATGGCGATGATCCGCCTGAACGTGCCGGCGATCTTCATCTATGGCGGCTCCATCCTGCCGGGCAAATTCCGCGGGCGCGATGTCGTGGTGCAGGATCTGTTCGAAGCTGTCGGCTTGCACTCGGTCGGCAAGATGGATGACGCGACCCTGGACGAGCTGGAGCGCGTCGCCTGTCCCTCGGCCGGTTCCTGTGGCGGCCAATATACCGCCAACACCATGGCCATGGTGGGGGAGGCGATCGGCCTGGCGCTGCCCTATAGCTGCGGCGCCCCCGCGCCATATGAAATTCGCGATGCGCTCTGCGCCGCGGCCGGCGAGCAGGTGATGAACCTGCTGGAAAAGAAAATCCGCCCGCGCGACATCGTCACCCGCAAGGCGTTCGAGAATGCCGCCATGGCGGTGGCCGCCACGGGCGGTTCGACCAATGCGGCGCTGCATCTGCCGGCCATGGCGCATGAAGCGGGAATCGATTTCGACCTGTTCGATGTGGGCGAGATCTTCCGCAAGACGCCCTATATCGGCGACCTCAAGCCGGGCGGCAAATATGTCGCCAAGGACCTGTTCGAGGCCGGCGGCATCCCGCAGGTGCTGAAGGCGCTGCTGGATGGCGGCCTGCTGCATGGCGATGTGATGACCGTCACCGGCAAGACCATGGCCGAGAACCTCAGGAACGTGAAGTTCAACCAGAACCAGGATGTGATCCGTCCGACCTCCAATCCGATCTCGTCCACCGGCGGCGTGGTCTCGCTGAAAGGCAACCTGGCGCCGGACGGCGCCATCGTGAAGATCGCGGGCCTGAAAGAGCTGCGCTTCGTCGGCCCGGCACGGGTGTTCGACAATGAGGAAGCCTGTTTCGACTGTGTCGAGAACCGCAAGTACAAGGAAGGCGAGGTGCTGGTCATCCGCTATGAAGGTCCCAAGGGCGGCCCGGGCATGCGCGAAATGCTGTCGACCACGGCGGCGCTCTATGGCCAGGGCATGGGCGACAAGGTGGCGCTGATCACCGATGGACGCTTCTCGGGCGCCACCCGCGGTTTCTGCATCGGCCATGTCGGGCCGGAAGCGGCAGTCGGCGGTCCGATCGCTCACATCCAGGATGGCGACATCATCACGCTTGATGCCACCACCGGCGAGATCTCGGTCAATGTCAGCGAGGCCGAGCTGGCCGAGCGCGCCAAAAGCTGGAAGCCGCGCGAGACCGAATATGGCTCGGGCGCCATCTGGAAGTATTCGCAGCTTGTTGGCCCGGCGCGTTTTGGCGCGCTGACGGGGCCGGGCGCGGAAAAGGAAAAGGCCTGCTACGCCGATATCTGATCCGGCAAGGCGTCAGGGTGTCAGCGCCCTGACGCCATCGGCGACATATTGCACGGCCAGGGCCGCCAGCAGCACGCCCAGCAGGCGGCCCAGTATCGCTTCGCCTTGCGTTCCCAGCAGCCGCTCCAGCCGGGCGGCGCCGCGAAACACCAGATAGGACGCCAACATCATCGCGCCCATGATCGCGATCAGCGCCGCCAGCGCGAGCGGATCATGGCCCATGCGTCCGGCCAGCAGAACCATGGCGGTGATGGCGCCAGGCCCCGCCATCAGGGGAATGGCCAGGGGAAAGGCGGCGATGGCGGTGCCGGGATGTCCCGCCTGATCGGTCTTGCGTTCGGTGCGGCGCTGGAAAACCATCTCGAAGGCGATGGTGAACAGCAAAAGGCCGCCGGCGATGCGGAAGGCCGCCAGCGAAATGCCCAGCCGCGCCAGCAGCCAGTCGCCCACCACGGCGCTGCCTGCCAGCACGCAGAAGGCGATGATGCTGGCCTCCAGCGCGATCTTGCGCCGAACCTGTTCTTCCTGGCCGCTGGTCAGGCCGATGAAGACCGGCCCCATGCCGATGGGGTCGATCACCACCAAAAGGGTGACAAAGGCGGAAATGAGCTGTTCCGTCATGATAATCCTTCAGCGCCGCCTTTCACCATAAATGCCTGACACATCGTCGTCATGGCCCCACGGATCGTGAATTCTGCATGAAAAGCTGAAGGATGGTACGTCCGGCACGGCCGTGGCGCTTGTCCGGGACGGTCTGGCTGGTAAATTGAATCCCGCTTTGGGCCATTCCTGACGGTTGTGTGATGCGAAAAGTTGCGTTGGCGGTGGGCGTGTTGCTGGCCCTGTCGGTTCCGGTCATGGCCGGGGATGCCATTCCACATGAAAATCCGGATCAGCCGGTGCGGCTGGCGCTGTTCCAGTCCCGGAACATCTTTCATTCCGGCCTGACCCACGAACACACCATCGCGCTGACCTTCGATGATGGTCCCAACGCCCATACCGCGGAGGTGTTGGATGCGCTGAAGGAACTGCATGTCAAGGCGACCTTCTTCATCGTCGGCGACCAGGCCCATCGCCATCCCGACATTCTGGCGCGTATCGCCCGCGAGGGGCATCTCCTGGCCAATCACAGCGCCACCCATGCCTTCCTGGGCGCGCGTTACGACAGCCATCCCGAAGCCCTGCTCGCGCAGGTCCGTGATGTGCACGACCAGATCGCGCCGCTGATGGCCAGGGGCGACAAATTCTATTTCCGCGCGCCCTATGGCGCCTGGCGCAAGGGGCATGCCGATATCCTCAACGCCGATCCGGAGCTGCGCCGCTATGTCGGGCCGATCTATTGGGATGAAGGCGGCAACATTTCCATGTCGCGCGACGGTTATGTGATGAGCGCGGCGGATTGGGATTGCTGGCACCTGGGCTGGTCGGCGAAGACCTGCGCCAAGGGATACAGCCGCGAGATCCGCCGCAAGGATGGCGGGGTGGTGCTGATGCATTGCATTCATGTGCAATCGGCCGCGCTGGTGCGCGCTGTGGTTCCCGCGTTGATCGAGGAGGGCTATAAGTTCGTGCGCCTCGACCAGATGCCGCAATACCAGCAGTATGAGACCCCCGATATTGACGGCGTGGCCGATGCGGGTCAGAAACCGGTGCATATGGCGGCGCTCCGGCCGGAAGACCTCAAGGCCAGCGACATAAAATAGCCGTGCGCTTCGCCAGGCTGCGCGGATAAAGCAGTGGGGAGGAAATTCATGTCCGCACGCATTCTGCTTTTGGGGCTGGCGTTCGCGATGACGCTGGCGTTGCCGGCGACGGCCGCCGACAGCAAGCTCGCCGCGGCGGTCGCATCGCCCACCCGCGCGGCGCAAGACACCGCCCGCGACAAATACCGCCATCCCGAAGCCAGTCTGGAATTCTGGGGCGTGAAGCCGGGCCAGACCATCATCGAGATCGCGCCATCGGGCGGCTATTGGACCGAGATCCTGGCGCCATACGCCAAGGCGACCGACGGTCGTTATGTCGCCGCGGAAGGTTCGGACGCGCAGAAACTGCCCGCAAAATTTGCGGACAAGGCCATCTATGGCGATATCGGCTATACCGTGTTCAACCGCACGTCGGGGCCATTGGGACCGGCCGGCTCCGCCGATCTGGTGCTGACGGCGCGCAATATCCATGACTGGATGTGGACGCCGGGCTATGCCGAAAAGGCCATGGCGGATTTCTTCGCGGTGCTGAAGCCGGGCGGAATTTTGGCGGTGGAAGACCACCGTGCCGATCCGCGGCCGCAGATCGGTGACGCCCGCGACGGTTATGTCGCCACTGCCACGATCGCGAACCTAGCGAGAAAGGCGGGCTTTGTCCTGGACGCCAGTTCCGAGATCAATGCCAACCCCAAGGACACCAAGGATCATCCCTTTGGCGTATGGACCTTGCCGCCAACGCGCCAGAGCGCGCCCAACGGCCAGCCGCCCAATCCTGCCTTCGATCATTCCAAGTATGATGCGATCGGCGAAAGCGACCGCATGACCCTGCGCTTCCGCAAGCCGGGCTAGTGTCGCGGTTTCGATGTTCGCGTATTATTGATATCAAGTTCAACCGCGAACGTCGAAACCCAAGCGACACTTGAAATAGATATTGCCAGTGTCCTTCGATTCCGAAATTCGCCCGGAGCCTGATATGGAGATCATGCGAATTTCGGAATCCGGACACTGGCTCGCCATGCCATGAGCGGGCTCGGAGTCGCTGTCGCCATTCTGTCCGGCACGCTGTTCGGCATGGGCGGCACTTTTGCACAGTTTCTGTTCCAGCAGCGCGGTGTGGATGTCGGCTGGCTGGTGACCATGCGGCTGTTGTTTGGCGGTGTGGCGCTGCTTCTTATCTCGCTGGCGATTCGCGGAAAGGGCGTTCTGGCGATCTGGCGGCAGGATGCCTTGCCGGTCGTCCTGTTCGGCCTGATCGGCATGATGCCGGTTCAATACACCTACATGGCCTCGATCGACGCTTCCAACACGGCCACCGCCACGGTGCTGCAATTCACATCGCCAACTATGGTGGCGGCCTGGCTGGCGGCGACCGGGCGGCAGCGGCCGGGCCCACGCGACATCGCCGCCATGGCGCTGGCGATGCTGGGGATATTTCTGCTGGCGACTCATGGCCGCTTTGGCGTGCTTTCCATTTCCCTGCCGGCGCTGTTCTGGGGTCTGCTCAGCGCCGCGGCGGCCGCCTTCAATTCCTTGCAGCCGGCCGGCATCCTCAAGCGCCATGGCGCCGCCGTGGTTGCGGGCTGGGGCATGTTGGTCGGCGGCATGGCGCTGTCGATTCTGCATGTGCCATGGAAGGCGCAGGGTATATGGGACCGGCAGGCCTATGGCTTTTTCGCCCTTGTCCTGGTCTTCGGCACGCTGCTGGCCTTTTATCTGTTCAACACGGCGCTGGCCATGATCGGGCCGCAGAAGACCATTCTGCTCACCTGTGCGGAACCCTTGTCGGCGGCGGTGCTGGCGGTGTGGTGGCTGGGCGTGCGCTGGAGCACGATGGACTGGCTGGGCATGGCCTGCATCCTGCTGACCATCGTGCTGCTGGCGAAGGAACAGTCGGCCGCAGGGCAGGCCGAAAAAATCACCTGATCAGTTCTTTCAATCCTTCGGCGAAGGAGATTTTCGGTGACCAGCCCAGCGCCGCCCGGATTTTGGAAATGTCCGCCAGCGTGGCCCCGGAATCGTTTTTGCGCGCTTGCGTATGGACCTGGTCGGGCGAGATCATGTCGGCCAGCTCCTTGACCGACAGGCTGGCGCCGCTGCCGACATTGAAGATCTCGCCCCGCGCATCGCTTTCCAGCGCGGCGATATTGGCGGCGACCACATCGCGGACATGGACGAAATCGCGGCGCTGCCTGCCGTCGCCATGGATCTCCAGCGGTTTTCCTTCCGCCTTGCGCCGCAGGAAAATGCCCAGCACCAGGGCATAGGCGCCGGTCTCGGGCTGGCGCGGACCATAGACATTGAAATAGCGCAGCACCAGGGAGGGCAGGCCGAACTGCTCGTCGAACATCAACGTGTATTGCTCGCCCACCCGCTTGGTCAGACCATAGATATTCAGCAGATCCGGCGGATCGCTTTCCCGGTGCGGCGGGGCGCGGTTGCCGTAATAGGTGGAGGAGCCGCTATAGACAAAGCGCTTCACGCCGGCGTCGCGTGCCGCCAGCAGCATGTTCTGGGTGCCGGTGATATTGGAGCCGGTGCAGACCTCGATGGCGTCCTGCGAGGGGCCGGAGCGCGACATGGCGGCGCAATGCAGCACCGCTTCCATATCCTTGGCCGCGCGATGACAGGTGGCGAGATCGCGGATGTCGCCTTCCAGGAATTCGCAAGCGGCCGGCACCCATTCCTGCCGGCCATAGATCAGGCTGTCCAGCACCCGCACCCGGTAACCGCGCGCCAGCAGGCCTTCGCAGAGATGGCTGCCGATGAAGCCGGCGCCGCCGGTGACCAAGACACGTTTCATGGAGCTTTGTTATACAGGCTTTGGAAAAAGGCGAGATCGTCTTTTGTGTTGATGCCGCGCGCCTCGGTGGCGTCGGCAACCTCCAATGGGGTGATGGTCCAGCCCTGAGCAGAGAGAAACGGCAGGAAGGGTAGGAAGTTGATCTCGCCTGTGCCTTGGCCGCGCGGCGCGGTATTCAGATAATTTTCCCAGGCGGGTTTGAGGCCGTTCGTAGCCAGCAGAAAGGTGCCGACATCGGAAAAGCCGTTCGGTGTGGTGGTATCGCCTTCGCGGGTCTGCAGCACTTTTGCCAGGCGCTGGCCATCAAAGATGTATTCTACATAAGGAATGGCCATCCGTGTCACCGGCAGCACGGCCTGTCTGTATGGCGTTCCCATTGCGGCGATGGCGCGGGTGAGTGTGTCGGCGGATACGAAGACCTGATCGCCCCATACAATCAGCACGGCGTCGTGGCGCGACCAGACATCGAAGCCACGAAAGATCGCGTCACCCATGCCAACAGGTTCGGGCTGGACGCTGACCGAGACATTGGCGGGCAGGGCAGGGAATTGCGCCGCGCCATCGGGCGACAGGACCAGATGAATATGATCGACCAATGGGGCGAGCCTGGCATGTAGGACCGACCAGATGGTATCGCGCGCGGTGAGCGGCGCGAGAATCTTCGGCCGGCCGCTGCCCAGCCGCGTGCCGCGTCCCGCCGCGGGAATGACGGCGCAAATCCTCATGGCAGAAGGCTGGCCAGATTGTGCAGCCCCCGCCGCACCCGCCAGTTGGGATCGGTGAAGCCGGAGAAGGTACGATACAGAACGGGCAATTCCGCCACTTCCACGCCTCCCCGGATCAGCTGGCGCACGATGGCGAGCGGCGCATCGCCCTTGACCGGCGGCAGCCCGGTCAGCGCCTGCCGGCGGAAGACACGCAGCCCCGTCAGCGGATCGGAGAAGATCACGCCGGTGCGTAGATAGAAGAGGGCGCTGAGGACAAAGGCGGCGGCCTTGCCTAGCCAGTAGAGCAGCCTGTTCTCGCCATAAGCCGCGCGCACGGACGTGATGAACTGCCGCCGGCTCTGGGTGCGCGAACCGAACACCCCGCCCAGCGACTGCTGCTGCTCCAGAAGGCGGATAATGGCCAGCACGTCGGCGAACCGGTAGGCGCCGTCGCCAGTCATCAGCACCAGATAATCGGAACTGCCGCGCGCAAGCCAGTCGCGGAAATAGGCGGTTTCAGGGAATAACCCGTCAAGATTCACCCGGCCCGTGCCGGCGGCTTGTACGTGGTTCAAGGTAAGATGAGCGGTGACGCCATTCCAATCCGTTTCCAGGAATTCCTCCACCAGCTCATCGCTGGCGACGGAACGGCCCAATATGTCGGCGAAGATTTCGACGGACGGCGTGGCGCGCGGGGCCCTGAGCCCCAGCACCGCATCGGCAACCGCGGCGCCATTATGAACCTGCGGCCGCATCGGCGTGGCAAAGGCCCCGCGCACCACCGCCGCGCCGCGATAGCTGTCGGCGCTCAAGGCGCCGGGTGGCAGACGGCCGGCATCGGCATTGAGCAGAATATGGGTGACGGACGCGCCATAACCCAGGGCGCGGTCCACCACATCGCTGGCTGACAGACCTTGAATGTCATTGTCGCTGTCCAGATTCATCGCCAGCGCCTTTACCGTTGCGGGCGCGGCCGCCAGTGCGGCAGCGGCGATGCGATAACTGGGGAACAGGGAGGAATGCTGGGTGCCGGGGCCATAGAGAATGATATCGGCGCCGGCGATGGCCTCCGCCGCCGGTTTGGAAAGCCTCGGCGCCGCATCGCGCGCCGACAGCCAGGCGTGTTTTCCGGCGCTGTCCAAGGCTTCCAGCGCCTGTTTCTCCTCCGCGGACAATGGCTTTTCCAGCAGATAGATATGGGCGATGGGAACGGGCGATTGCGCGTCCACCAGTTCGGCTTCGCTGGCGAGCAGGGTGCCGTCCTGTTTCAACCCCACCAGAACGCGGTTCTGCTGGGTGCCGACATTCAGCAGATGCGCGCGGGTGCCGACCAGATCGCCGACCTCGGCGGCGGCGGCGTTGAAGTCCTCGCTATGCTGCAGGTAGGCGCCGGCAAAGACCAGATTGCCCAGCGAGCAGTCGCGATAGTCGAAATCGCCGCCGCGGGCGAAGAAGCGCGCCAGAAGCCCGCGCATCTTTTGCAGGCTCGCCGGCTGCAGCTGCGCGAACCAGCCGGCCAATGGCGCATCGAGCGTCGCGGTCTCGGCACCGCTGGCGAAGCGCGACAGTTTTTCAATCTCACCGCCGCCGGGCAGACGGTATTCCATCAAATTCTTCAGGGCGTATTGCGCCCGGGAATAATTGCCAAAGAGATAGGACAGGTTTTTGCGGAAGTCCGATGGGCCCAACATGCCGGGAATGAAATTGCGCAAGAGCCCGGTCGAAAACCCGTCATCGAAGGCGTTGACGACAAGGCTCAAGTCCACATCGGTGCGCCGCAGGAGGGCCCGGATGATGGTGGCGCTGCCACGGCCGCCGCAGAACAGGACGATTCTCATGGCCTGGGCCGGCCCAAGGGTGATGTAAGAATGCCGCGCTTCAACAGCGCCTGGCGCAGGATGACATAGAGAACGAACAGGAAGCGGTCGCGGGCACCGCGCATCAGCTTCATGTGGCTTGTTCCTGTGAGCCGGGGGCGATGCTCGATCGTCACCTCCACGGGGACGATGCCGCATTCCAGAAGCCGGGAGGTGATTTCGGTCGAATAATTCATGCCTTTGGCTTCCAGCCCAAGCCCGCGCAGGACAGGCCCCGATACCAGCTTGAAGGCGGAATTGAAATCCTTGAGACGGCTGCCATGCGCCAGGTTGCACAAAACGCCGCTGGCCCAGCTGCCGAAACGGGCAAAGGCTATGTCTTTTTTCTGGCGGATGCCGATGGCGGCCAGACCATGGGGTGGGCCCGCCTGGCGCAGCGCCGCCATCATGGCCGGAAGGTTCTGGATGGGGAATTGCCCGTCGCTGTCCAGCAGCAGCACCCAATCGCCCTTGGTCGCTGTGATCGCCGCATTCAGCGCCGCGGCCGCGCCCTGGTTGGTGGCGAAATGCAGCGGCTTGAGGCGGGGATAGGCCAGCGCCAGATGGTCCAGAAGGGCGCCAGTCTGGTCCTTGCTGCCGTCATTGCAGATCACGATTTCAAAATCGGCCAGATTCTGCGTGGCCAGAAAGCTCTGCCAGTCCGCCACCACCGCCGCGATGCCGTCCGCTTCATTGTAAGCGGGTGCTGCGACCGACAGGCTGACGGGGCCGGAAAGATCGCTCATGCCGTCTCCAGCATCGCGCGATAAAGGTCTTCCAGATTGCGAGTGAAGCGCGCGGTGTCGAACAGGGGCGCGCGGTCCCGTCCGGTCTTGAGCTTTTCGCGTATGGCGTGCAGGCGTGCCGGATCACGAGCCAGCTTCAGGGCCATTGCTTCATAAGCCGACAGATCCTCGGCGATCAGTTCGGGAAGCTCGGCCGCTTTCAGAATACTGGCGGCGACCCGGGCGGGAAAAGACTGGCCAGGCGTGGTGACCAGCGGCAGGCCCGCCCACAGCGCGTCGCTGGCGGTGGTGTGCGCGTTGTAAGGCAAGGTATCGAGAAACAGATCGGCCAGCTGCTGGCGCGCCAGATGTTGGTCGGGCGTGGTGCGGGGCGCGAAGATCAGGCGCTCCGGCGCCACCCCGCGTGTGCCGGCCTCCTTGCGCAGATTGTCCCGGATGCTGGCATTGCCCTCCAAAAGCCACAGCACGCTGCCCTCCACCTGTTGCAGCAACCGCATCCAGATGTCGAACAAAGGCGGGGTGATCTTCCAGTTGTGATTGAAACAGCAGAAGACAAAGCCCTCTTCCGGCAGGCCCGCCTGGGCGCGGGACGGCGCGGCGGGCACGGCGCGCCGCGTGTCGGTGACCCACAGCGTGTCCGGCAGGGCCGCGATCTTCTCGCTGAAAAAGCGTTCCTGATCCTTGGGCACCACCAGCCGGTCGGTGATCAGATAGTCGATGAAGTCGCTGCCCGAGGTGCCAGGATAGCCCATATATTTGGCCTGGACCGGCGCCGGCCGATGCGCCAGCACCCAGGGCCTGGCGCCGTTGGTATGGCCGCCCAGATCGATGGCAATGTCGATTTCCCATTGGCGCAGCAGTTCGGCGACTTCGCGGTCGCTTTGCTGGCGCGCGTCATGGAAGCGGTCGAACGCTTTCACCAATCTCTGGCGCATGGCGCTGCCGTCATCCGGCCCGAACGAGATCGCCGCAATTTCAAACCGCGCGCGGTCGTGACATTCGAACATCTCCGCCGTCAAAGCGGCTGTGACATGCTGGTGAAAGTCCGCCGAGAGATAGGCGACGCGGATTCGGCCATGGTCATGGCGCTCGCCGTTCCACAGCGGGGGAAGGGGGCCGGGACCGGCCTGGCGGACATAATTCTTCGACGCGCGCAGCTGCAGTGCATTGTCATCATGATAGCCCATCACCACAAAGGGTTGGATCACCGCCTTGCCTTCCAGCACCGCATCGCGGATGCGCGGCGCCAGCTCCCCGGTACGGGTCCAGTCACCGATGGTGATGGCGGCGTTGGCCAGCCCGCTCAGCGCATGGGGATGATCCGGATCGATGTCCAGCGCCTGTTCGTAACTTGCCAACGCATCCGCCGGCCGGTTGAGCTCGGCCAGCGCATTGCCGCGATTGTACAGCGCATCCGCGAAATCGGGCTTGAGCGCGATGGCGCGGTCGCAGTCCGTCAGGGATTCGGAAAAACGCTTCAGACTCCATAGCGCCACGGCGCGGTTGTTGAAGGCTTCGGCATAATCGGGCCGCAAGGCCAGCGCCTGCTCATAGCTGGCGATGGCCTCGCCCATCCGTTTCAGGTCGAACAGGATGATGCCACGGCTGTTCCAGGCTTCGGCAAAGCCGCGATGCGCGATCAGGGCGCGCTCCACCGCGGCCAGCGCCGCATCGGGACGTTTCAGGGTCTTCAGCACCAAAGCGCGGTTGTTCAGCGTGTCGGGAAAACCGGGCGCGACCGTCAGCGCCTGGTCGTAGGCTTCCAGGGCTTCGTCATAGCGTCCGAGATCGGTCAGGATGATGCCACGGCTGTTCAGGGCTTCCAGATCATGCGGCCGGATCGTCAACGCCCCATCGGTGCTGGCCAGCGCCTCGTCCAGCTGGCCCAGATCGCGCAGCACCAGGGCGCGCCGGTTCAGCGCCGCGGCATAGTCTGGCTTGATCTGAAGCGCCCGGTTCTGCGCCGTCAGCGCGTCACTGAGCCGGCCTTCGGCGCGCAGCGCATTGCCATAGTTGGACCAGACCTCCGGCGCATGGGGATTGAGCTTGAGCGCCTGCTCCATCAGCGCCAGCGCCTCGCGATTGCGCCCCTGCTGCGCCCGCACCACGCCCAGAAGATGCGGCGCGCTCGCATCCCCGGGGTGACTGCGCATCAGCTGGAGGTAAAGCCGCTCGGCCTCCGCCAGATTGCCGGTCTGATGGAAGGCGAGCGCCTGTTGCAAAAGGCGGTTCATGGCCTGTTCTAGATCATAGGGGGGCGGATGCCTCAAGACCCCCGCTTTTCGGACAAGCACGGTCCCGACCGCCGCGCCTGCATGCAGGCCAACAGGGACAAGCTGTCGGATGGTTGCAAGGCCGCGATGGCCGCGCGCGCCAGCGGCAACCGACAATAATTTCAGGCTGAGGCAAAATGGCGGGGCATGCGCGCCGCTATTTTCATTGCGGGACAAGTCACTTACCATCCTCTCGGATCATCGCTTCATGGGCGCATCAAGACGTCCGGCGAGGAGGAACTATGCCGATCTTCGACCGGCGCGGGCTGCTGGCCAGCGCGACAGCTTTATTAGGCGCCGAAATCGTGACGCCGCTGGCCAGGGCGCTTGCGGCCGATACGGTGCCGGGATTTACGGCTTCCCAAGCCCAGTTCACAGCCGATCAGCGGGCGCAGGTTTCCGCCATCAGCGAGCGCATCATTCCCACCACCGATACGCCGGGCGCCATCGCCGCCGGCGTGCCGGCCTTTATCGAGATGATGCTGGCCGACTGGTATTCGCCGCAGGAGCGGGACAATTTCATGAATGGGCTCGGCGTGATCGAAGGGCAGGCCTGGGTCCAGTACGAAAAGAGCTTCCCGGCGCTGACACCGGAGCAGCAGGACATGATATTGACGCAGGCCCTGCAGCATGGCCTGGGCGGCGACTTCTTCGGTCATTGCCGCCAGCTGGTGATCCTGGGCTATTACACCTCGGAAATCGGCTGCAAGCAGGAACGCGTCTATGTGCCGGTGCCCGGCCGCTATGACGGCAAATATCCTTACGCCGATGTCCGGCGCGTGTTCTCGTCCTGAAGCAGGTGGCGCATGGCCAATTATGATTTCGACGCCATCGTCATCGGCTCCGGCGTCAGCGGCGGCTGGGCCGCCAAGGAATTGTGCGAGAAGGGCATGAAGGTCCTGATGCTCGACCGCGGTCGCATGGTCGAGCATCGCAAGGACTATATCACGGAAGGCAAGGGGCCCTGGCAGCTTGCCTATCGCGGCAACCTGCCGCCGGAAGAGACCGACCGCGACTACATCATGGCCAAATGGGGCGGCGCCAATCTCACCGCCCAGACCCATTACTACAATAACGACCGGCTGAACCCGATCGATTACGAGAACAGCAAGCCCTTCCGCTGGGTGCGGCCCAACCAGGTGGGCGGCAAGTCGCTGATCTGGGGCCGGGTGGCGCTGCGCTGGAGTCCTATCGATTTCGAGGCCAACAAGCGCGATGGCCATGGCAGCCCCTGGCCGATCGGTTATGACGAGATCGCGCCCTGGTATTCCTATGTCGAGAAATATGCGGGCATCGCCGGATCAAAGGAAGGCCTGCCGCAATTGCCGGACGGGGAGTTCCAGCCGCCGCATCCCATGAATGTGGCCGAGCTGTGGTTGAAGGAGCGGTTGGAAAAGGCCATTCCGGGCCGCAAGCTGATTTCCTGCCGCACCGCCAACATGACCGAGGACAAGCCGGAGCAGGGACGCTCCCGCTGCCAGGACCGCAACATGTGCGCCCGGGGCTGTTCCTTCGGCGCCTATTTCTCGACCCAGGCGGTGACCCTGCCGGCCGCGCGGAAGACAAACAACCTGACCTTGATGTCCGATCAGGTGGTGACCAATCTGGAATATGATCCCAGGACCAAGCGCGTCACCGGCGTGCGGGTGGTGGACGCCAACACCAAGCTGGCGCATGTCTACCGCTCGCGCATCGTGTTCCTCTGCGCTTCGGCGATGTCCTCGACCCAGATCCTGCTCAATTCCCGCCTGCCGGGCGGCGATCGCAGCTTCGCCGATTCCAGTGGCACGCTGGGCCACTACATCATGGACCATGCTTTTCGGGCGACCTTCTGGGGCACGGTGCCCGATCCGGCGCTCGAACCTTTCATCGCCTATGGCCGCCGGCCCAACGGCGTCTACATCCCGCGCTTCCGCAACCTGAACGGTCAGGATGCCGACGCCGATTTCCTGCGCGGCTATGGCATGCAGGGCGCGGCCGGCCGCGGGCCGGCGGTCGCGGGCGGTTTTGGCGCGGCAATGAAGGAAGCGATGCGGGCCTATGGTCCCTGGACCATCCGGTTCACCGCCTTTGGCGAATGCCTGCCCTACAAGGACAACACGCTGAGTCTCAATCCCAACAAACTGGATCGTTTCGGCGTGCCGCTGGCGGTGTTCAATGTCACCTTCCGCGACAATGAAATGAAGATGATGCGCGACGCCTGTCTGCAGGGCGAGGCGATGATGCGGGCGGCGGGCCTGACTGGCGTGGGTTCGATCAATGAGGAGCATGTGCCTGGCGACGCCATTCATGAGATGGGCGGCGCCTGTATGGGCGAGGACCCGCGCGCCTCGGTGGTCAACCGCTGGAGCCAGGCCCATGACGCGGCCAACCTGTTTGTCACCGATGGTGCGCAGATGGCCTCCACGTCCTGCGTCAACCCGTCCATGACCTTCATGGCGCTGACCGCGCGGGCCGCCGATCATGCGGTGAAACAGGTGAAGGCGGGCGCGATCTAGGTCCGTCTATATCTTTTTTATATTTTCTGCCCCCGACAGGGCGCATCGAACTTATACGCGTCCGTGACGACATTCGGCCTTCGGAACTTTCGGAGGCGCGCATGTTGGACGCCATTTTTCTCTGTGCCGGCCTGGCCTTCTTTGCCGCGGCCGTCGGCTACACCCTGATCTGCGAGCGGCTGTGATGAGCGGTGACTATATCCTCGCCGCCGCCGTCACGCTGGGCGTGCTCGGTTATCTGGTTTACGCGCTGATCCGTCCGGAGCGGTTCTGACATGACCCTGAATGGCTGGATTCAGATCGCGATCTATTGTCTTGCGGTCATCCTTTGCGTGAAACCGCTGGGCCTTTACATGGCCCGGGTCTTCGAGGGCGAGATTACCTTCCTGGCGCCGGTGGAGCGCTTCCTCTACCGCCTGTGCGGCGTCAAGGGCGAAGAGCAGCACTGGACGACCTATACCATTGCGATGCTCGGCTTCAGCATCGCGGGCTTTGTCTCACTCTATTTGATCCAGCGTTTCCAGACCGTGCTTCCCCTCAATCCGCAGGGACTGGGCACGATCACGCCGGACCTGGCCTTCAACACCTCGGTCAGTTTCATCACCAATACCAACTGGCAGTCCTATTCCGGCGAAACCACCATGTCCTATCTGGTGCAGATGCTGGGCCTAACGGTGCACAATTTCCTGTCCGCCGCGACCGGCATCGCGCTGGCCATCGCATTGATCCGCGGCTTCGCCCGGCGGTCGGCCAAGAGCCTGGGCAATTTCTGGGTCGATATGACGCGCTGCACGCTCTATGTGCTCCTGCCGATTTCCATCGTGATCGCGCTGGCGCTGGTGTGGCAGGGCGTGCCGCAGAATCTGGGCGCCTACACCCATGTGATCGGGCTTGATGGTTTCAAGCAGGTCATCGCCCAGGGTCCGGTCGCGTCCCAGGAAGCGATCAAAATGCTGGGCACCAACGGCGGCGGCTTCTTCAACGCCAATTCGGCGCATCCCTTTGAAAGCCCCACCTGGCTGACCAATTTCATCGAAATGTGGGCGCTGCTCGTGATTCCGGCGGCGCTGACCTTCACCTTTGGCCACATGGTCAGGGATACCCGTCAGGGCTGGGCGATCTTCGCCGTGATGGGCGTGCTGATGCTGGCCGGCGTGGGCGTACTTTATGCGGCGGAAGGCGCCGGCAACAGCGCGGTGGCGGCCGCCCATGTCGCCCAGCCTCTTGGCAACATGGAGGGCAAGGACGTGCGCTTCGGCGTCGCCATGTCGTCCCTGTTCTCCACCATCACCACCGATGCATCCTGCGGCGCGGTCAACACCATGCATGACAGCCTGACGCCGCTGGGCGGGATGATCCCGATCATCAATATCGAGCTGGGCGAGATCATCTTCGGCGGCGTGGGCTCGGGTCTCTATGGCATGCTGGTCTGGGCGGTGGTCGCCATGTTCGTGGCCGGCCTGATGGTGGGGCGCACGCCCGAATATCTGGGCAAGAAGATCGAGGCCAGGGAAGTGAAGATGGCGATGCTGGCCATCCTGATCCTGGCGCTGGATATTCTGGGTTTCACCGCGCTGGCCGCGGTGACCAAGGCGGGTCTGGCCGGGCCGGAAAACGCCGGGCCGCACGGCTTCAGCGAGATCCTTTATGCCTTCAGCTCCGCCACCGGCAACAATGGCAGCGCCTTTGCGGGGCTCTCCGCCAATACGGTGTTCTACAATACCACCCTGGGCTTCGCGATGCTGATCGGCCGCTTCCTCTTCATCGTGCCGATGATGGCGGTGGCCGGTTCGCTCGTCACCAAGAAGATCGTGCCGGCTTCCGCGGGCACCTTCCCGACCCATGGCGGGCTGTTCGTCGGCCTTCTGGTCGGCGTCATCCTGATCGTCGGCGGTCTCACTTTCTTTCCCGCTCTGGCGCTTGGTCCCATCGTCGAACATCTGGCGATGCAGGCCGGCACCTTCTTCTGAGAACAAAATCATGACCAAACAAGCCACCAGCATGACGGACCCGGCCATTCTCTGGCCCGCTGTCGGCAACGCCTTCAAGAAACTCGATCCCCGCAAGATGGCGCGCAATCCGGTGATGTTCGTGGTGGAGATCACCGCGACGCTCACCACCTTCATCTTTCTGCGCGATCTCTTCACCGGCCAGCATCACCTGGCGTTCGCCTTCCAGATCAATCTCTGGCTCTGGTTCACGGTGCTGTTCGCCAATTTCGCGGAAGCGGTAGCGGAAGGCCGCGGCAAGGCCCAGGCCGATACCCTGCGGCGCACCCGTTCCGACACCGTCGCCAAGGTGCTGGCCGACCAGGCCGCCAAGATCTTCTCCAACAAACCGGCACAGCTGCTGGAGAAGGGCGATCTGGTGCTGGTCGAGCCGGGCGACATCATCCCGTCGGATGGCGACGTGATCGAGGGTGTGGCCTCGGTGGATGAAAGCGCCATCACGGGCGAAAGCGCGCCGGTGATCCGGGAATCCGGCGGCGACCGTTCGGCAGTCACCGGCGGCACGCGGGTATTGTCGGATTATATCGTGGTCAAGATCACAGCCACGCGCGGCTCAACCTTCCTGGACCGCATGATCGCGCTGGTCGAAGGCGCCGAGCGCCAGAAGACCCCCAATGAGATCGCACTCAATATTCTTCTGGCCGGCCTGACCATCATCTTCGTCTTTGCCGTGGCGACCATTCCGGCCTATGCGGCATATGCCAATGGCGCCATCACGGTGCTGGTGCTGGTGGCGCTGTTCGTGACTTTGATCCCCACCACCATCGGCGCGCTGCTTTCGGCCATCGGCATTGCCGGCATGGACCGGTTGGTGCGCTTCAATGTGCTGGCCATGTCGGGCCGCGCGGTGGAAGCGGCGGGCGACGTGGATACGTTGCTGCTGGACAAGACTGGCACCATCACGCTCGGCAATCGCCAAGCCACCGCTTTCCTGCCGCTGGACGGCGTCAGCGAACAGGAACTGGCCGAGGCCGCCTGGCTGGCCTCGGGCGCCGACGAAACGCCGGAAGGCCGCTCCATCGTGACCCTGGCCCAGACCCGATATGGCTTGAAGGATGGGCAAGCGCGAGGGACCTTTGTTCCTTTCACCGCCCAGACCCGCCTGTCGGGTATCGACTCCCTGGGTGGCTCCATCCGCAAAGGCGCGGTGGACGCGGTGTTGGCATGGGCTGGCACTTCGCCGCAGGCAAGCAGCGCACTCAACACCATCGCCGATCGCATCGCCAAGACCGGCGGCACGCCCTTGGCCGTCGCCAGGGACAAGCGGCTATTGGGCGTCATTCACCTGAAGGATATCGTCAAGGGCGGCATCCGCGAGCGCTTCACGGCGCTGCGCCAGATGGGCATCCGCACCGTGATGATCACCGGCGACAATCCGCTGACGGCCGCGGCCATCGCCGCCGAAGCCGGCGTGGACGATTTCCTCGCCCAGGCGACGCCGGAGAACAAGCTCACGCTCATTCGCGAGGAACAGGCCAAGGGCAAGCTGGTCGCCATGTGCGGCGACGGCACCAACGATGCGCCGGCGCTGGCCCAGGCCGATGTCGGCGTGGCCATGAACACCGGCACCATGGCGGCGCGCGAGGCGGGCAATATGGTGGACCTGGACTCCGATCCCACCAAGCTGATCGAGATCGTGGAGATCGGAAAACAGTTGCTGATGACACGCGGCGCCTTGACCACCTTCTCCATCGCCAATGACGTGGCCAAGTATTTCGCCATCATCCCGGCCATGTTCCTGGCCTTCTATCCCCAGCTCCAGGCGCTCAACATCATGGGTCTGCATTCGCCCCAGAGCGCCATCCTGTCGGCCATCATCTTCAACGCCCTGATCATCGTGGCGCTGATCCCCCTGGCGCTGAAGGGCGTGAAATATCGCGCGGAGGGGGCGGGCACCCTGCTTCGCCGCAATCTGCTGATCTACGGCCTGGGCGGCATCATCGTGCCTTTCATCGGCATCAAGGCCATCGATCTCATTGTCACCGCCATCGGCCTGGTCTGAAGGAGGCATGCTCATGCAACACATCCGTCCCGCCATCATGATGATCCTGGTGATGACCCTGATCACCGGTCTGCTGTATCCCCTCGGGTTCACCGCCCTGGCCAATGCGATTTTTCCGCATCAGGCCAGCGGCAGCCTGGTGGAACGCAATGGCGTCGTACTGGGCTCTGCGCTCATCGGCCAGCAGTTCACCAGCCCTCGCTACTTCCATGGCCGTCCCTCGGCCGCCGGCAATGGCTATGACGCGACCAACAGCGGCGGCTCCAATTTTTCCCCCACCGCCAAGAAGCTGAAGGATCGCATCGCAGCCGACACCGCCAAGCTGCGGGCCGAAAATCCCAACATGCCGGTGCCCGATGATCTGGTGACGGCCTCCGCCAGCGGCCTGGACCCCGACATCAGCCCGGCCGCGGCCCTGTTCCAGGTGCCACGCATCGCCAAGGCGCGCCATATGTCGCAAGCCGACGTCTCTGCCCTTGTCGGCAGCAATACCGAAGGCCGGCTGTTCGGCCTGATGGGTGAGCCGCATGTCAATGTGCTGAAGCTCAATCTGGCGCTGGATGCCCGGAAATCCTGAAGCATTGCGGCGCGGTTCGGCTTAAACTCGGGAAGGAATGAGCGACGCCGATTCCAGACCATCGCCGGATGCCCTGCTGAAGGAAGCGGGCTCGGGCGGTCATGGCCGGTTGAAGATCTTCCTGGGTGCGGCGCCCGGCGTCGGCAAGACCTATGAGATGCTGGTGCAGGCGCGGCGGCGCAAGCTGGAAGGTGTGGATGCCGTGATCGGCGTGGTGGAAACCCATGGCCGGGTGGAAACCGACCTGCTGACCAAGGGCATCGAGGGCGTTTCCAAGAAACGCATCCCCTACAAGGGGCGGGTGCTGCACGAGATGGATCTGGACGCAATCCTGCAGCGCCGCCCGCGCCTGGTTCTGGTGGACGAGCTGGCGCATGACAATGCGCCCGGCAGCCGTCATCCCAAACGCTATATGGATGTGGAAGAGATTCTGGCGGCGGGGATCGATGTCTACACCACCCTCAATGTGCAGCACATCGAAAGCCTGAATGATGTGGTGGCCAAGATCACCCATGTGCGGGTGCGCGAGACGGTGCCGGATTCCATTCTGGACCGCGCCGATGACATCGAGCTGGTCGACCTGACGCCGGAAGACCTGCTGCAGCGGTTGAAGGATGGCAAGGTCTATATCGCCGATGCCGCCGAACGCGCGGCGCAGAATTATTTCGTGCCCGGCAATCTGGCGGCGCTGCGCGAGCTGGCGCTCAGGCGCACCGCCCAGCGGGTGGACGCGCAGATGGTGGATTATATGCGCGCCCACGCCATCTCCGGCCCCTGGGAGGCGAGCGAAAGGCTGCTGGTGACGGTGAATGCGCGGCCGGGTGCGGCGGCGGCGATCCGCTATGCACGGCGTCTGGCCGACCGGCTGCGCGCGTCCTGGACCGCCATTCATGTCGAAACCGGCGGCGCGGAAACCGAGGCGGAACGTGATCGCGTTGCGCAAGCGTTGCGCCTGGCCGAACGCATGGGCGGGATGGCGGCGACGGTTCCCGCCGCCAGCGAGGCGGAAGGGGTGATCCAGTTCGCCCGCGCCAACAACATCACCCATATCGTCACCACCGCCGCGCGCGGCTCGCGCTGGCGCGAATTGTTCACGCCGTCGCTGGCGCAAAGGATCGTGCGCGAGGCCGGCGAAATGAGCGTGCATGTGATGCCGGAGCGCGCGGAAAAGCAGGAGATCGCCAAGCGGCCCGCGCCTGAACGTCCGGTTCTGGACCCGCGGGCCTTTGCCGGCAGTCTGGCCATGAGCGCAGCGGCGTTGGCGGTCGGGCTGCTGCTGCGCCACAGCCTGGCGGTCTCCAATGTCGCGTTGGTGCTGCTGGTGGCGGTGCTGGCCAGCGCGGTGACGTATGGCCTGCTGCCATCGCTCTTCACCTGTCTGATCTGCGCGCTGGCCTACAACTTCTTCTTCCTGCCGCCGCTTTACACTTTCACTATCGCCGATCCGGAAAATGTGATCACCCTGGTGGTGTTCATGACGGTGGCGGGCGCCGCCAGCAATCTGACGGCGCGGGTACGCATGCAGGCCATTGTGGCGCGCCAGCGCGCCGCCACCACCGAAGATCTGTACCGTTTCAGCCGCAAGCTGGCCGGTATCGCCACCCTGGACGATCTGCTCTGGGCGACCGCCTACCAGGTGGCGCATATGCTGCGCCTGCATGTGGTGCTGCTGATGCCGGAGGGCGAGGAGCTGGAAGTGCGCGCCGGTTATCCGCCGGAAGACACGCTGGATGAAGCCGATCTGGCCGCCGCCAAATGGGCTTTTGTGCAGGGCGAGGCTGCCGGGCGCGGCGCCGATACCCTGCCAGGCGCGCGCCGGCTGTTCCTGCCCATGCGCACCGCCCGCGGCGTGGTGGCAATCATCGGACTGGACTGCGAACAGGAGGGGCAGTTGCTGACGCCGGACCAGCGGCGTCTTCTGGACTCGCTGTCGGACCAGACAGCGCTGGCCATCGAGCGCCTGCATCTGGCGGAGGAGGCCGACAAATCGCGGGTGGCGGCGGAAACCGAAAGGCTGCGCAATGCGCTGCTGACTTCCATAAGCCATGATCTGCGCACGCCACTGGCCTCCATCCTGGGCTCGGCGTCATCGCTGAAAGCCTATCGCGATAGTCTCAGCGCCGGCGAACAGAATGAATTGATCGGCACCATCCAGGAGGAGGCCGACCGCCTCAATCATTTCATCGCTAATCTGCTGGACATGACGCGGTTGGAATCCGGCGCGCTCGCCCCCAATCTGGGCCTGATCGATCTGGACGATGTGGTGGGCAGCGTGCTGCGCCGCGCGCCCACGCAAAATCACAGGCTGGTGCTGGAACTGGAACCGGATCTGCCCATGCTCAGGCTCGACCCCGTGCTGTTCGAGCAGGTGTTGTTCAATCTTCTGGACAATGCCGCCAAATATGCGCCGCCCGATACCGCCATCACCCTGCGGGCCCGCCGCGAGGGTGGCACGGTCAAGGTACAGGTGCTGGACGAGGGGCCCGGCCTGCCGGAAGAAGACCGCGAACGGGTGTTCGACAAATTCTATCGCGTGCGGGTGGCTGACAAGAAACGCGCCGGCACCGGCCTGGGTCTGGCCATCGCCCGTGGCTTCATGGAAGCCATGGGCGGCACCATCACGGCCGCCAATCGCAGCGATTCGGGCGGCGCGATTTTCACCCTGACCCTTCCTGTGCCATGAACCCGTTGCGTGTCCTGATCGTGGACGACGAACCGCCGATCCGGCGCTTCTTGAGGACCGCGCTGTCGGCGCAGGACTATCGCGTCGAGGAGGCCGCCGATGGCGAGGCGGCGCTGGATTTCCTCAAGCGCAATCCGGTGGATCTGGTGGTGCTCGATCTGGGCTTGCCCGGTATCGATGGGATCGAAGTGCTCAGGCGCTTGCGGGGGCAGGGCTCGACCATGCCGGTGATCATCCTGTCCAGCCGCGATGACGAAGCCGGCAAGGTCGCGGCGCTCGACCTGGGCGCGGATGATTACGTCTCCAAGCCGTTCGGTGTCGAGGAACTGTCGGCGCGCATCCGCGTCGCCCTTCGCCATCGGTTGCAGCAGGAAGGCGAGAAGCCGCTGTTCAAAAGTGGCGATCTGGCCGTCGATCTGGTCCGCCGTATCGTCACGGTCAAGGGCGCCGAAGTGAAGCTGACGCCGCGCGAATACGATCTGCTGCGGCTGCTCATCACCCATGCCGGCAAGGTGCTGACTCACAAATTCATTTTGAAGGAGGTGTGGGGAGGCGAAACCGATGTTCAATATCTGCGCATCTATATCCGCACGCTGCGTCAGAAGCTGGAAGCCGATCCTGAACAGCCCGGGCTGATCCTGACCGAGCAGGGCGTGGGCTATCGGCTGCGCGCCGCCGACGCCTGAAATTTTGGCCACCAAAATCCCGTCGCCAAAAGCATGGTTTGCCTATACACATGGCGCGGCGAAGCGCGGGCAAAGACCCGCCCGAAGGGGAATGGCATCATGTCGAAGCAGTTTTTGACGGCCAGCGCCATGGGCGCGAGCCTCCTGGCCTTGCTTGCGGGTGTCGCGTCAGCGGCGCCGGGCGAGCGGACCGACTGGCCCAATTACGGCAACGACCGCGGCGCCCAGCGTTATTCGCCGCTGACCCAGATCACGCCCGCCAATGTGACCTCGCTGAAGGTGGCCTGGACCTATCACATGAAGCCGGCAGATGCGACGCGCATCGCCACGTCCGAGACCACGCCGCTGGTCGTGGGCAATGTGATGTATCTGGGCTCGCCTTACGGCCATATCGTGGCGCTGGACGCCACCAGCGGCAAGGAGATCTGGAACTACAAGCTGCCCGGCAATACCCGGCCCGCGCCGCGCGGCATCGCCTACTGGCCCGGCGACAAGGACTTTGCGCCGGAGATCCTTTTCGGCACCAATGACGGCAAGCTGGTGGCGATCGACGTCAAGACCGGCCAGCCGGCGCCGAAGTTCGGCGAGAACGGCTTCGTCAATCTGCGCACGCCGGAAATCATGCGTGGCTATGACAAGAATTATGCCCTGACTTCGCCTGCCGGCATCTATCGCAACCTGATCATCACCGGCGCCTCCAATCCGGAAGAACCGCGCAGCGTGTCGGGCGACGAGCGCGCCTGGGATGTACGCACTGGCAAGCTGGTCTGGACCTTCCATGCCGTGCCGCGCAAGGGCGAGTTCGGCTACGACACCTGGGCACCGGGCAGCACGGAGAACCGTTCCGGCGTGAACATCTGGAACATGATCACGGTGGACGACAAGCGCGGCATCGCCTTCCTGCCGTTCACCGGGCCGGCGACCGACCGCTGGGGCGGCGACCGCCATGGCGCCAATCTGTTCGGCAACGCCTTGGTGGCCGTGGATGCCATGACCGGCAAGCGGTTGTGGCATTTCCAGCTCTTGCACCATGAGGTGTGGGACTGGGATCAGCCCACCCCGCCCATGCTGTTTGACGTGAAGCGGGGCGGCAAAACCATTCCCGCCGTCGCGGCGATGAACAAGTCCGGCTATCTGTTCATCCTCAATCGCCTGACCGGCAAGCCGCTCTACGATGTCAAGGAAGTGCCGGTGCCCAAGAGCAATGTCGAGGGTGAGGAGACTTGGCCGACCCAACCCGTTCCCGTGACCCCGCCGCCGCTCGCGACCAGGCAGAGCTTCACCGCCGCGACCGATGTCACCAACATCACGCCGGAGCTGCATGATTTTTGCGAGAAGCTGATCACCACCCATCACCTGCATGACAGCGTGCCCTTCTCGCCATTGACCAGCGATTCCCAGATCGCGCGCTTCCCCGGTTCGGGCGGCGGCCCGGAATGGGGCGGCGGCGCCTTCGATCCCAAGCTCGGCTATTTCATCGTCAACACCCAGGAGATGGGCTCGATCGAGCAGCTGGAGAAAAAGAAGGGCGGCTATTGGGCGTCGGCCAATATCCCCGACAGCTTCTTCGAGCAGGAGATTCCCGGCCATGGCTATTATCCCTGCCAGGACCCGCCCTGGGGCGACCTGTGGGCGGTGAACGTCAACACCGGCAAGGTCGCCTGGCGCGTCAATCTGGGCGTGAGCGACATCATGCCGGAAGGAAAGCAGAATACGGGGCGGCCCAATCTGGGCGCGCCGCTGACGACGGCGAGCGGATTGATCTTCATCGGCGCCACCGACGACAGCCGCTTCCGCGCCTTCGAGACCAGGACCGGCAAGGAACTTTGGACATACAAGCTCGACGCTTCGGCGCATGCCTCGCCCATCACCTACAAGGGCGCGGACGGCAAGCAGTATGTCGCCGTGGTGGCGACGGGCGGATCGTTCGTCCACAGCCCGCCGGTCGGTGACAGCCTGGTGGTGTTCGCGCTTCCCTGAGTTTTAATTGTCGCGCAATTTCGGGCGAGGTGCTGGGTGCCTCGCCCGATTGCGCTTCATGCCGGAAGGCCGATCAGCCGGTGGGCATTGGTCCAGGCGATCTTGCGGAAGATCTCCGGCGTGGTCGATGCCGTCAGAAGCTTCAGCGTCTCCCGCGCCACGCATTTGCCGCGCATGCGCGGGGCGACGCGGTCGGAATTCTGCGCCGCCCCGCCGCCCTTGCCATCATCGCAATTGCAGTCGCTGCCGAAATGCAGCTTGTCCTGGTGGCGTTTGAGGAAATCCCTGGTGAAGGCCGGGTCGCGCGACAATGCATTGTTGGCCGAATTGGCGGAGGTATCGGCGAACAGATTGGGATAGTCCGACAACAGTCTGTCGGTGATGCCGCCCGGTACGATCGGGCCGGTGGGATAGGCTTCCTGCTCGTTATAATCCGCGCTGATATTGGCCCAGAAGGCGTCGGCATGGCCGATGAACCTGGTCTTCGGATAGGCCTTCAGGATGGCGCCGAAGCGCTTGACCCCGGTGTTGTAGCCGCCGGCGGCCGCGGCCTGGCCGACTTCCTGGAAGTGGATCAGCACCGGAACATCCAGCTCCGCCGCCAGATCATAGACCCGGCGCATTTCCGGCCCGTCAGCCGCGACGGGATATTTTAATTCGCCAAATCCTTTGGCGCCGCTCTTTACGGCCTGGGTTAAAAGCTGTTCCGCCTCCGGTTTGGTGACGTCGGCGGCACCGAACCAGCAGGGGAACATGGCCGGCTTCTGTGCCTGAAGGGCGGTGGTGGCCGGAGCGGAGTCATAGCGGGCCAGCAGGTTTGCCGCGGTGATCCCGGCGCCTTCCTGATGGGCGATGTTGAGTTCCGGGGTGCGGCGCATATGGAAATGCATATCGATCACCGGGGAACCCCAATGCGGCGCGTCCTGCGCCCGCGCCGGCTTGGCCAATGCCAGTGCCCCCAGGGATGTCACGACTGTCCGCCGATCCATGTTCCACCTCCCGTTTTGGAGAAGCTAACCCATTGTTCCGGCCTCTGGGCAGCGCGGCTTTGTATCAAGCTGTTGCAATGTAAAGCCGTGTTCGCAAGCGCAGCAAAACCATATGTGAATACAGTTGTTCACTTTGTCATTTGGATCGGACATAAGAAGCTTGGGCTTGAGTCAGCAGATCACAGAAATCGCTGTCGCCGCAGGGAGATGGTTTTAGATGTTGTTTGGCAGGATAGGCGGATTTGGCCTTGGCGCGGCCGCCGTTGCGGGCTTGATGGCGTTTTTGGGGGCGGCGTCGGCTGACACGACGCCGGCGGCACAGCTTGCCTCGAACGCGGCGCCCATGGCGGCGTCTCAGCCTGTGCCGCAGATGATCACGCCCGACGATCACAAGCACATGCTGATGCAGTACTGCACGGCCTGCCACAACGACAAGCTGAAGACGGCGGGCATGTCGGTGGTGCCGCTGGATGCGAACAATCTTCCAGCCAATCAGGCGACCTGGGAGAAGATCC
>DASZVQ010000119.1:0-12500 GCA_035547275.1 Rhizomicrobium sp. | reverse complement strand
ATTAGGCCGGATCTCGCGCGCGAACAGTTCGACATCGCCGATCACCGGCACCCGCGCGCGGTTGGCATGTTCGACCACGCCCTGAGGCTTGGGATGGGTGAGCGGCACGCCCGGCGACAGCACCAGCGCGGCGATCTTCTCCCATGGCCATTCGCGCCAGGGCATGATCTGCGCGCCCTCCTGGCCGCCCAGGTCGCGCGCGGTGCTGGAATCGTCCCAGGCGATCACCGCGGTGCCGCCGGCAACAAGCGACCGCACCGCGCCCAGGCCCGTGCGGGCCAGGCCGAAAACGGCGACAGTCTTGTTGGCGAAGGCTTTGACGGCGATCATGCTCTCAACGCAGTTTCAGGGTGGCCAGGCCAAGCAGCGCCAGCACCACCGCCACAATCCAGAAGCGGATGACGATGGTGGGCTCGGTCCAGCCCAGTTGTTCATAGTGATGATGGATGGGCGCCATCTTGAAGACGCGCTTGCCGGTGAGCTTGAAGGAAACAACCTGCACCACGACAGAAACGGTTTCCAGAACGAACAGGCCGCCGACCACGCCCAGCACGATCTCATGCTTGACGGCGACGGCGACCACGCCCAGCGCCCCGCCCAGCGGCAACGAGCCGGTATCGCCCATGAAGATGGCGGCAGGCGGGGCGTTGTACCAGAGAAAGCCCAGACCGGCGCCGACCAGCGCGGCCAGGAAGACCGCCAGCTCGCCGGAATATTCGACATAGGGAAGCTGCAGGTAAGCCGAGAATTTCTCGTTGCCCACCAGATAGACGATCAGGGTGAAGGTGGCGGCGGCGATCATCACCGGCACGATGGCCAGGCCATCCAGACCGTCGGTGAAATTCACCGCATTGGCGGCGCCGGCGATCACGAAAACCCCGATCACGACAAAGAACAGTCCCAGCGGGATCAGCGCCGTCTTGAGGAAAGGCACCGCCAGCACCCCGGACAAGGACGGGATCTCGGACCGCATGATCAGCCAGGTGGCCAGGGCGGCGACGCCGAACTCGATCAACAGGCGCGAACGGCCCGACAAGCCGTCGGACGTGCGCTTGGTCACTTTATAATAGTCATCCAAAAAGCCCAACAGCCCATAGGCCGCCGTCACCATCAGCGCGATCCAGACATAGCGGTTGGACAGGCTGGCCCAGAGCAGGGTCGAGCCGATCCAGGGAATCAGGATCAACAGACCGCCCATGGTGGGGGTGCCGGCCTTTTCCAGGATGTGGCGCTGAGGACCATCGGAGCGGATGGGCTGGCCCTTGCCCTGCTTCACCTTCAGCCAACGGATCAGCATGGGATTGATCAGGAAGGCGATCAGCAGCGCCGTCACCACCGCCGCACCCGAGCGGAAGGTCAGATATTTGAACAGGCGGAAGAAGGCGAGCTGGTCGGTATGGGTGAGAAGCGACAGATAATAAAGCATCAGGCCCCCTTCTCTTTGAGAGCTTCTATGATGACGGACATTTTCGCGCCATTTGATCCCTTGACCAGCACGGTGTCGCCGGACTTCAGCGCCGCCCGCACCTGGGGCAGCAAAGCCGCGGAGGTTTCGGCATAGGCGCCGCGGATGCCGGCAGGCAGCGCGTCCCACAGCGCCTTCATCTGCGCACCGCTGGCAAAGACCAGATCGACATTGTTGGCGGCGATGGGCGCCGCCAGACCGGCGTGGTGGGCGATGCCGCCCTCGCCCATTTCCAGCATGTCGCCAAGAACGGCAATCTTGCGCCCCGATGCGGCGCCCAGCAGCGCCAGAGCCGCGGCCATGGAGGCCGGATTGGCATTATAGCTTTCGTCGATCACGGCAATGCCGTTGACCTCGAACCGCGCGCCGCGCCCCTTCAATGCAGTGAAATTCTTCAGCGCCGCGGCGGCGTTCAGTACATCGCCATCCAGCAGCGCGACCGCGGTGAGCGCACCCACCACATTCTGGGCGATATGGGCGCCGGGCGCCCCGATATGACAATCCACCGCCCGCCCCAGAATGTCGGCCTTGACCCGCATGCCTTCGCCATCCGGCGCAAAGGACAAAAGCTTGGATTCACCGGTGATGCCGAAACCGATGATGTTGGAGACCTGGGCCTGACGCGCCCGGGCCTTGAGGCGCTCGGCATAGGGGCTGTCGGCCGGAACCAGCGCCGTGCCGCCGGGCATGATTCCCTCGAAGATTTCCGACTTGGCGTCGGCGATGGATTCGCAATTGCCGAAGAATTCCAGATGCGCAGGCGCGATGGTGGTGATCAGCGCCACATGCGGCCGCACGAAGGAGACCAGATTGCGCAGCTCGCCAAAATGGTTCATGCCCAGTTCAAAGATGCCGAATTCGGCATCGCGCGGCAGCGCGGCCAGCGACAGCGGCACGCCCCAGTGATTGTTGTAACTGGCGGCGCTGGCATGAGTACGGCCCAGCGCATTGCAGGCGACCGCCAAGATTTCCTTGGTAGTGGTCTTTCCGGCGCTGCCGGTGACGGCCAGGATTTTCGCGTTGCTGCGGGCGCGGGCCGCGCGCGCCAGATCTTCCAGCCCGCGCTGGGTATGCCCCACCGTCAGCAGCGGTCCGCTGACATCATCGGGTGCATGGGTGACCAGCGCCGCGGCAGCCTTGGCGTCAAAGGCGGCGCGGACAAAGTCATGACCATCGCGATAATCGCCTTTCAGCGCCACAAACAGATCGCCTTCCTTGAGCGTGCGGGTGTCGATCGAAAGCCCATCCACGCGGAAAGCCTGGCTGGCCTGGCCCAGGGTGGCGGCTTCGGCTTCGCTATGCGTCCACAGGCTCATGCCGCGCGCCCTCCCGCCGCGACCGCGGCGGCAATCGCCTGGTCGCGGTCGGAAAAGGGATGGATTTCGCCATTGATATACTGGCCGGTCTCATGACCCTTGCCGGCCAGGATCAGCACATCGCCGGTCTTCAGGCTGGCGACGGCGGTGCGAATGGCTTCGGCGCGGTCGCCGATCTCGCGCGCGCCCGGCGCCGCCACCAATATCTCATGGCGGATAGTGGCGGCATCCTCGGTGCGAGGATTGTCGTCGGTGACGATCACGTCATCGGCCAGCCTCACGGCGATGGCGCCCATCAACGGGCGCTTGCCCTTGTCGCGGTCGCCGCCGCAGCCGAACACGACATGCAGCTTGCCGGCGGTGTGGGGGCGCAGCGCCTCCAGCACTTTCTCCAATGAATCGGGGGTGTGGGCATAATCGACATAGACCGGCGCGCCATTGGCGGCGACGGCCACCTTTTCCATGCGGCCCGGCGCGCCTTTCAGATGCTCCAGCGCCGCGAACACCTTGGCGGCGTCATCGCCAAGCCCGATCGCCAGACCCGCGGCGACCAGCGCGTTGGAGGCCTGGAATTCGCCGGCCTGAGGCAGCTCCACATAGAAGATCCGGCCCTGATAATGCAGGGTCAGCGCCTGGGCGCCGCCACGGTCCTCGCGGCGGTCGAGGTGAATGGTATCGCCCTTGCGGCCGACCGTGATCAGCGTCAGGGCCCGTGCCCTGGCGGCAGCGATGAAACGCTCGGCATGATCGGCGTCGGCATTGACCACCGCGATGCCGCCATCCTCGACCACTTCGGTGAACAGGCGCAGCTTGGCGGCGAGATAATCCTCGAAGGTGGGATGATAATCCATATGGTCGCGGGTGATGTTGGTGAAGCCGCAGGCCGCGATCTTCACCCCATCCAGCCGGTGCTGATCCAGTCCATGGCTGGACGCCTCGATCGCCAGATGATCCACGCCATCCTGCTTGAGCCGCGACAGCAGTTCGTGGATCTCGATGGGGTCCGGCGTGGTATGGGACAAAGGCATCTCGCCCGCGGGCCCAATCACGCCCACAGTGCCCAGGCTGGCTGCCGGCCGGCCCAGCGCGGTCCAGATCTCGCGCAGAAAAGCGACGATGGACGACTTGCCCTTGGTGCCGGTGACGGCGGCCACAATCTCGGGCTGGCCGGTGAAGAACAGGCTGGCGATATGGGCCAGCGCGGCACGGGGATTTTCATCGGCGATGAAGCGCACCCCCAAGGCGGCCACGTCATCGGCCAGGGCGGGCGCGCCCAGAACCGCTGTGGCGCCACGCGCCACCGCATCCTTCACAAAGCGCGCGCCATCGGTCTTTGTGCCCGAAAGCGCGGCGAACAGATAACCAGGCTTGACCTTGCGACTGTCGCTGGCGAGCCCGGTCAAGCCCAGGCCAGCGAATTCCTTGACACCCAACATACCGGCAATTCTTGTTGTATGGTCCATTATCGGCCCGGAATGTGGCTTCATTACGGGTCACCCGACGCCAGTTTGGTGGGTGGAGCAGTGTTGGGCACGCCCAGAAGCGGCGCGATGCGCTGGATCACACGGCCGACCGCGGGCGCGGCGGTCCAGCCGGCCAGGGCAAAACCGGCGGTTTCCTTGGTGCCATGCGGCTGATCCAGCAGGATGAACACCAGATAGCGGGGATTGTGCACCGGAAAGACGCCGCAGAAGCTGGTGCGCAAGGCATGGGGAATATAGCGGCCATGCGGACCGGGCACCTGGGCCGAGCCGGTCTTGCCGCCCACGTCATAGCCCGGGATGTCGGCGCGCTTGCCCGAGCCGTTGGTCACGACATAGCGCAGCAGGTCGCGCATTTCGATGCTGGTTTGCGGCTTGATCACCTGCTCGCCGCGCAGATCGGTAGACGACTGTTTCAGGAAAGTGGGGGTGATGCGGCGGCCGCCATTGACCACCTCGGCGGCGGCGGCGACGAAGCTGAGCGGGGCCACCGAAATGCCCTGGCCGAAACCGATGGTCGCGGTCTGAATCTGGCCCCAGTCGGCGACGGGCCAGAGTGGGCGGGCGGTCTCCGGCAGTTCCGTCTTGATTGGCTTGAGCAGGCCCAGATTGCCCAGGAACTGCTTCTGGCGCACCGGACCGGAGCGCAGCGCGATCTGCAACGTGCCGATGTTGGAGGACTGGGCCAGGATATCGCGGGCGGCCAGTGTCGCGGGCATATGTTCGGCTTCATGGATGGACGCCTTGCCCAGATGATAGACCTGACCGATCTGGAAAACCTCGTCCAGACTCTTCAGCGTATGGTCTTCCAGCGCCAGCGCGAAGCTGAAGATCTTGAACACCGAACCCAGCTCATAGACGTCCTGGGCCATGATGTTGCGACTGGAGTCGCCCTTGGATTCATGGCGCTCATTGGGATCGAAGTCGGGCGACGACACCATCGCCAGCACTTCACCGGTATTCACATCCATCACGATGCCGCCGGCGGCGCGCGCCGTGAACGTCTGGCGGGCCTGATCGACTTCATGCGCCAGGATATACTGCACCCGCATGTCGATGGAGGTGGCGACCTTGCCGCCGGCCGCGGCGCGGATCTGCTTTTCCAGCCCCAGCTCCAGGCCGGAAACGCCGTTGTTGTCGGGATCGGTGACGCCGACCACCTGGGCCGCCATGCGGCCGTCGGGATAGTAGCGCTTGCCGCCCGGCTCGAACTCCAGCCCCGGCAAGCCCAGATGCATCACCCTGGCCTCGGTGTCGGGCGTGATCTGGCGCGCCACCAGCACATAAGGATGCTTGGCGTTGTTGAAGGCCACAAGCAGGCGGCGCTCGTCGGCGCCCGTCGCCTGGGCCAGATCGTGCGCGGCCTCCCGCTCGTCCCAGAAAGCGTGCGGGCGGGCATAGAGATCCTTGACCGGCAGGTCGCGGGCCAGAAGCTCGCCATTACGGTCGGTCAGATCGGCGCGGGTGACGGTTTCCACCGCCGGACGTCCGCCATCCAGCGACTTCATCAGGGTGACATGGACAAGGCGGATTCCCACCAGCGCGAAAGCGGCGACACACAGGACCGCTCCGATGACAATGCGCCGCTGAAAGACCGTGGGTGCCTCGCTCATATCCTCACATGCCGGAATCGGATGTTTGCGGCGTCGCGGGCACCACGGCGCTGGCGTTACGCACGGGGGTGTCGTTCAGCGGCGCCGGATCTGCACCGCGGCGCGGCAGCTGGTCGAAGGACGACAGTTGCACCGAGGCGCTGTCGGCCATGTTCAGCCGCGACTGCGCCAGCTGCTGAATACGCTCGGGCGAGGCGACATGCTGCCATTCGGTCTCCAGCACGCCGATGGCGCCATGTTCCTGGGCGATCTGGGTCCTGACCTGGTTGAGCTGCATATGCGCCACCCGGGTTTTTTCCGACACATGATAGAGCGCCAGGATCGAAAGCCCCATCAGCGCCACGCAGAAGAAATTCAAGATCCGGACCATGGTCTTTACTCCTATGCCGCCAGTTTGAGACCGGCGCGCAGCTTGGCGGACCGGGCCCGTGGGTTGGATGCAAGCTCCGCATCGGACGGAATCATCGGACGGGTGGTGAGAAGCTGGAATGCCGGCCGATGCGCCGGCGCCGCGACCGGCGCATGACGCGAAGCGCGCGGCGCCGCGGTCGACCGCTGAGTGAGAAAATGCTTGACCATGCGGTCTTCCAGGCTGTGGAACGAGACCACCACCAGCCGGCCTTCCGGCTTCAGGATGTTCAGCGCCGCATCCAGACCGCGCTCCAGTTCGCCCAACTCGTCATTCACGTGAATGCGCAGGGCCTGAAAGGTGCGGGTGGCGGGATGGATGGCCAGGCGCAGCGCCGCGGGACCCTGCGCCTCGGAGACGATGGCGGCCAGTCGCGCCGTTCCCGCGATCGGGCGCGCCGCGATGATGGCCCGGGCGATGCGGCGGGCGTTCTTCTCTTCGCCATAGCGGGCGATGATCTGGGTCAGGCTGCGTTCGTCGGCGCTGTTGACCACATCGGCGGCGCTTTCGCCCGAAAGACTCATGCGCATGTCGAGAGGACCGTCTTCGCGGAACGAGAAGCCGCGCGCCGGCTGGTCGAACTGGAAGGACGACACACCCAGATCCAGCACAACGCCGTCGCTTTCTCGCGTGAATTCATCCATGCGGGAGAATTCGCCCTGCACCAGGGTCAGCCGGCCGCCGAAGCGTTCGACCAGCGCCTGGCCGCGCGCGATCGCTTCGGGATCGCGGTCGATACCCAGCACCTGGCAATCGGCTGCTTCCAGAATGGCGCTGGAATAACCGCCGCCGCCGAAGGTGCCATCGACATAGCGCGCGCCGTTGCGAGGGCTGAGCATTTCCAGCACCTCATTCAGCATCACGGGGACATGACCGCTCATCACGCCTCCCCGCTGCGGGCGCGTTCCATGCGCGCCTTCAGGCGTGCGATGGCTTCCGCTTCGATGGGCGCGTAACGGTCGGCATCCCAGATCTGGAATTTCTGCGCCTTGCCGACAAAGACGATTTTGTCCTTCAGGCCCGCATGTTCGATCATCGCGTCGGGCAGGCGCACGCGGCCATTCTCGTCGATCGGCAGCGACTGAGTGCGCGCGATCAGCGCGGTGGCTTCGTCATCGAAGCTGGCGGAGAAGAACGGGTCCTGGGTCGCCAGGCGCGCATTGACCACATCGAGCAGCGACTGGCCGAAGGCTTCCAGCGCCGGATCGATAAAGCTGGGGCAAATGAAAACGCCGCTGGTGCTCTGGGCCACCAGGAGATGGCGATAGGTCGCGGGGATGCACACCCGCCCCTTGCTGTCGAGCGAGCCCGGCACCGTCGAAAGGAACGGTTGAACCAACCCGGACATCGCGTCTCATACCCCCTGGCCCCGATTGGCCTGGGTCGGCCGGAAGGTCGGCCGTCGATCAGGCGGGCCCATAAGGCCCCTTGGGACAGTATGGGATAACATGGGATGACCTGGGCGGTCAAACCAAAAACCCAAATATTTGAGGGGCTTGGCTGGTATTACGGGTTCCCAGGCCCGCTAGGGGTGGAGTTGGGCAGAACAATTAACGAACACGGTAAGGGTGTGGTGAGACCTGTAAACAAGGCGTTAACGATTTGCACCGTGCGGCAACTCTTGGTTGTTCCATAACTGGCCTGTTCGGGGGCGATATTATATTTGACAAACCCCACTGATTCGTTAGTATTATGGCTGCACTTTGGAGGCCCAAATGGCCAGCGTTCTGAAACAGCCCTATTTTCACGATGAAAAGGCGGCATTTGCTGCCCTTGAGGCCATCATGTGGCCCGCTGGAAAGCCTGAGAACTGCCCCCATTGTGGCGTTCTGAACCGCATGGGCCGTCTTGCCGATCAGCGCACCAAGCCCAGCAAGAAGAACCCGGAAGGCCACCCGGTCCTTGGCCTTTGGAAGTGCTACGCCTGCCGCAAGCAATTCACGGTTCGCAAGGGCACGATCTTTGAGGAAAGCCACCTAGAGCTTCACCTGTGGTTCCAGGCCGCCTATCTCATGTGCAGCAGCAAGAAAGGCGTTTCCGCAAACCAGCTTCACCGGACGCTAGGATGCACGCTCAAGACGGCTTGGTTTGTTGCCCATCGGTTGCGCGAAGCCATGGCGGAAGGCGCGCTCAATCCCTTCGGCCAGGGCGGCACGCCGGTTGAGGCCGATGAGGTCTATATTGGCCGCTGGCGTCGCAAGGGCGAGACGGAACGCGGTCCCGATCACAAGATGAAAGTGCTGACCCTGGTTGACCGCGAAAGCGGTAAGGCGCGCAGCACCGTCATGACCAGCATCAATGCAGGCACCGTGGCCATGGTGGTGCTGGACAATGTGTCCCGCGAAGCCAAGCTCATGACCGATCAGGCCCCTTTCTACAATCTCGTCGGCAACTTTTTGGGTGGCCACGAAACGGTCAACCATTCCATTGAAGAATACGCACGCGGCGACGTGACTACCAATCGCGTTGAAGGTTATTTCAGCATTTTCAAGCGCGGCATGAAGGGCGTCTATCAGCACTGCCAAGAAAAGCACCTACACAGGTATTTGGCTGAGTTCGATTTTCGTTACAGCCATCGCATTGCGAAAGGCACTGATGATAGGGAGCGCATGACGAAAGCTATTGCAGGCGCAAAGGGTAAAAGACTGCTGTACCGGGACTCGTTCGCAAGGTAGAATCTTGCGTTAAAGGTACGCGAATGACTGCCACGCCTGATACTATTCCGAGCGATTTGACGCTGGAGATTGGGGATGACCTTTCTCCGGATCGCTTTGTCGCGGCCATTCGAGCGTTCTTTGGATACGTAAAGGAAATAAGCGACACAACTTCCAATGCTGACACAGATGTTGCCTGGAAAGTGCACGTAAAAGAAGGGAGCGCCCTAATCGGTATGATCCCGACTAAAGCGGTTCCAGGTCCAGTTATTGAGGCGGTTTACGCTAAGGTGTCCGCTGGAATTGACCACATCCGCAATGGCGACATCGAAGGCTCTAATTTACCGGAGGCGGCATTGAAGCATTTACGTAGCCTCTCCGAGATGAGCGAGGCCGAAAAGCGCAAGCCAGTTGAAATGCGTATTTGGGTAAAAAGGAAGCCTATTGTGATGGGCGCAGATATTGGGCGCGCCATCGCGGAAGATTGGCGTAGTGACTATTCCGACTTCGGAACAGTTGAAGGCCGTCTTGATACGATTCAAGATCGCGGTTCTCTGCAAATATTTGTGCGCGATCCTCTATATACCGGCAGCATCCGTTGCCATTTCGATGAAGAGTTGCTCCCAAAGGCTTTCGAGAATTTCCGCAAGCGCGTGGAAATCAGCGGCACCATTCATTATCGCAAGAATGGTAAGCCAATTAGCATAGAAGTGGCCAATATTGAGGGCCTTCCTGACGATTCTGAGCTGCCCACGGCAGAAGATATTCGCGGACTTTTTGAGACGACTGCTTGAGTGTTGAACGAATATATTGGGATAGCGACCCCTTCCTTGGCTGGCTTCAAAACGAAGCGGGCAAGGTTGACCTCTGTAACGGCACTATAAAGCGAGGGGCCGGAGGCGAAGTCATCGTAGTGACCTCCGCCCTCACAATGGCGGAAGTGCTATGGCGCAAAGGTGGTCCTAAGCTTGCAGAGAATAGGTTGGGGCTGCTTCGTAAGTTTTTCCGGCGTTCTTACATCCGCGTAGTAAACGTTAGCCGCGCTATAGCAGAGGAGGCGCAAGACGTTGTGATGAACTCCAACGTCAAGCCAAAGGATGCAGTGCATGTTGCGACGGCTCTACATCTAGGCATTGGCTTCCTTGAAACGTTTGATGAAGGTCTATTGGCCCAATCCGGCAAGATAGGTGGCCTAATTATTCGCAAGCCGATAGCGCCAAAGCAGGGAGAACTGCCGATTTGAACCGCCCTGACAAGAAGAAGCCGAAACGCGACGACAGCTTTGAATCAGTCGCCAAGCGCCTTGAATGCGACGATGACAAGGCGCGGTTTGAGGCCAAGCTGGGGAAACTGGCAAAGGCCAAACCTGCGAAAAGCGGGAAATAGGGTTCGGTGCGGACCATTGAGCTTGATGCGAGCGATTGGACGACGCCGGTAGATTTCATTCGCGCGCTTCAAATAGCGTTAGATGCGCCCGAATGGTGCGGTTCAAATGTGGATGCCATAAACGAGCTAATGATTTGGGGGCTTGGGGCCGGAGAACTGCCGCCTCCCTATGTTGTCAAAATCTCCAAAGTCTCGGCCAGCCCTCAGGAGGTGCAGGCTTATATCGCCCTCCAGGCAAAGTGCGTGCGAGAGGCACGGGCCGAAAAGCACGCCCGCGATGGCGCAGATACCGACGTCAGCATCGAAATCATCTGTTGAAATAATATTTCAATCTGCGCGCTCCGAATCGCTGGGTTTGTCAAATATAATATCGCCTGTTCGGGGACTGGCGGCCACACAACCAGAAGGTGATTCGGCGGACTGGACATCGCGGCCATGCGCCGCTTCTCTCGCGGCCGTCAAATGGAGGACAGCATGAAGATCGGATTTATCGGCCTGGGCCGGATGGGTGGTCACGTCGCGGCGAACCTGCTGAAGGCGGGTCATCAGGTGACGGTGTGGAATCGCAGCCAGGCCCCCGTGCAGGAGCTGGTCGGCAAGGGCGCGGTCGCGGCCAAGTCGCCGCAAGAAGCGCTTCAGGGCGACGCCGTCTTTTCGATGCTGTCCAACGATCAGGTGATGCGCGAGCTGGGCCTGGCCGGACCGCTGCTGGAAAAGGCCGCCAAGGGCCTGATCCATGTGAATCTGGCGACCATCTCGGTCGCCTTTGCCCAGGAATTGTCGGCGGCCCATCACAAGGCAGGGCTGGCCTATATCTCCGCGCCCGTGTTCGGCCGCCCCGAGATGGCGGAGCAGGCCGCGCTGGTGCTGGTGGCCGGTGGCGATGCTGCCGCCCTTCAGACCATGCAGCCAGTGTTCGACAAGATCGGCGCCCGCACCGTGACCATGGATGCGCCCGAGAAAGCCAATCTGTTCAAGATCTGCGGCAACTTCATGATCGCCAGCGAGCTGGAATCCATTGGCGAGGCCTTTGCCCTGTTGCGCAAGGGTGGCGTGGACCCTAGCCTGTTCCATGACGTGATGAGCGGACGGCTGTTCACCGGCGCTGTGTTCAAAAGCTATGGCACCATGATCCTGAACCGCGTCTATGAGCCGGCCGGCTTCGCGCTCACCCTTGGCCTGAAGGACGTCAATCTGGCGCGGTCCGCCGCCGAGGGCCTGGGCATGACCATGCCGACCGCCGAGCTGCTGAAAAAGCATTATGACGAGGCGGTCGGTTGGGGCTGGCAGGATCGCGACTGGGCGGCGATTGGTGAAGTGCCGGCCAAGAAAGCCGGCGTGTGAGGCTGGACCGCTTCGTCGCGGCGCAAGAACCCGTTTATGCCCAGGCGCTGGCCGAGCTAAAAGCGGGCCACAAAGCAAGCCATTGGATGTGGTTCGTCTTTCCGCAGATCGCGGGATTGGGCCGAAGCGCGATGGCGCGCGCCTATGCCATCCAGTCGCTGGACGAGGCGCGCGCCTATCTCGCCCATCCGGTGCTGGGCGCGCGGCTGCATGAGTGCTGCCAGGCGCTGATGAACCTGCGGGGCAGGCGCGCGGAGGAGATATTCGGTTCTATCGACGCGATGAAATTCCGCTCCAGTCTGACCTTGTTCGCCGAGGCCGACCACGAGGATGTGCTGTTCTTCAATCTGCTGGAAAAATATTTCGACGGCGATGCCGACGAGGCGACGCTGGAAGTCTTGTCAGACCAGGAATAGCTGTCGCTGCGATCGGAGCTGTGACAGATGGATGGCCGGGTCGCGCTCACTTCTCTCGCTGTCCGGCCATGACAAGTGTTAAGGTATCAGATGGCCTGTAAGCCGGGTTCTGTACCGCCCTCTTCTTGCGAACAGAGCGGTGGTGACCATTCCTCTGGGATGGGTGTCGCCACCCACCTCGCGCGACCGACCCGGACGGCGATGCGGAAAACATCACGTGCCGTCCCTATTTGGTCTTGCTCCCGGTGGGGCTTGCCGTGCCGCTCCTGTTGCCAGGAACGCGGTGCGCTCTTACCGCACCATTTCAACCTTGCCGCGGCTTTAGGCCGGTAGGCGGTGTCATTTCTGTGGCGCTATCCCTGGGGTCGCCCCCGCCGGACGTTATCCGGCACCGTCTTTCCGTGGAGCCCGGACTT
>DASZVQ010000118.1:0-21942 GCA_035547275.1 Rhizomicrobium sp. | reverse complement strand
TTCACGGCGCTCCTGACACTGGAGCCGCAGGCGCAGCTTGGGACCACCACACCCGGCCAGGCCCAGCAAGCCGCCGCGCTGCCGACTGCGCTGGCCCATAGGCTGCGCCGCGCCGGTTGGGCGCCAACCCCCAGGCAAGTGTTGCTCGCGGTCCTTCTGTTCGTAGGATCGGTAGCCGCCGCCTGGGTGGCCGCGGGCTGGTTCGCGGCAGCGCTCGCTGCCTTCAGCCTTTTCCTGATCGCGGTGGCGGTCCTGGAGTTCCGGGCCCAGCGGCGGATGCGGCTTCTGGCGGACAGCATGTTGGGCTTTCTGGAGCGTGTGCGCCAGCTTCTTTCGGTCGGCAACAGCCTTTCGACCGCGCTGGCGCGCGCGGTGGACAATTCGCCAGCTATCGTCGCGCAATGCCTTTCGCCAACCATCCGGCGCATCAACAATGGCACCGGCGTCGCTGAAAGCCTAGAACGCTGCGCCACCGAGCTGGATGTCTATGAACTGCATCTGCTGGCGACGGCGGCGCGGACAAATCTTCGCTTCGGCGGTTCCATGACCGCGATTCTCAAGAACATCATCGAGAATATCCGCAAGCGCGCCACAGTCGAGCGCGAACTGCGGGCCGACACCACTCAGATCCGTTCCAGCGCCTGGGTGCTGGCGCTGTTGCCCATGCTGGTGGCCAGCGTGGTGATGATGATGAACACCGATTATGCGCGCTGGTTTCTGGTGACGACGACAGGCCACAAGATGATCGCCTATGCGGTCGTCTCCCAGCTTATCGGCGCCTGGTTGATGCGCCTTATCACCCGAACCCGGTATTGAGCGATGCCGCAACTTCTCACATGGATAGGGTCGCTCCTTCTCGTCGCCGGCGGGGTGCTGGTGCTGCATCTGGGCTTGCGCGAATACGCCGCCGACCGTGTGTTGACGCAGCGGTTCCGGCAGTTTGTCGCTCCGCGCTTTGGTGCTCCGAAGTTCACCGCCTGGGTGATGGGTGGTCTGGAATGGCTGGGACGCAAGGTGACGGGCGCTGGGCCTCTAAAGGAGCTGCAAGGTCTGTTGTTGCAAGCCGGCCTTTCCAATCCCGCTGCGCCTTTCATCTTCTCAGGCCTGCGCTTGGCGGCCACGCTGGCGGTCATCGCGGCGGCGCTGCTGCCGACTTATCTGCGCCAGGGCGCCGTCAAGGCCGAGGACGCAGGGCTCGCCGTCTTCATAGCCTTCATCGTCTATCGCGCTTTCACCATTCTGCTCAAGGCACGCATCGAGATCCGGCAGCGGGAGATTCGCCGCGAACTGCCCTATGTGCTGGATCTGGTCTTGATGGTGCTGGATAGCGGGGTAAGCATTGACCAAGCCCTGCAGCATGTGGGCGCCCATATCGGCCGGGTCGCACCGATCTGCGACGGGCTTCTCGGCCGCTACAATATGGAGACCACCGAAGGCGTGCCTTACGATCTGGCGCTTGACCGCCTGGCGGCGAGGCTGGCGATCCCCGAAGGCCGGGACTTCGCCGGTCTCTTGAAACAGAATCTCTATCAGGGTGGCGAACTCAATCCGCCACTCAAGCGTCTTGCTGCCGACATCGGCGAGACACGGCTGGCGACGGCGCGCGAAGCCATGGGGCGTAAGTCGGTGCTGCTCACCCTCGTCATGCTCGTCTTCTTCATGCCCGTCTTGATGATCGCGCTCGCCGGTCCCGCCGTTTCCGAGATCGTCACCACACTCGGCAATGTCGCTCACGACATGCAGAACCAGAGGATCAAACCATGAGGCCTCGCGGCTTGCTGCTTCTTTTTTCTCTTGTCGCCCTGGCGGGCTGTTCCACCACGCCCAAATGGGCCTCGCTCACCGCGCCTGCGCCATCCCAGGCGGACGCGCCCTTGAGCAAGACGGCCGAGGCCGATCTTTATCTCGGTATCGTCAACGGCCTCATCAAGCAGGGGCGTTATGAAGCCGCGATCGCCTTCCTCGATCAATATAAGGAGAGCCAGGCCCAGAGCCCGCGCTATCAATTGCTGCGGGGCGAGGCGCTCCTGGGCGCCAAACGGTACGACGATGCCAGTCTGGCCTTTACCGCCGCGGTCAAATCAGACCTGGCCGCGCAGGCCTGGAGCGGGCTCGGCCGAGTGGAAGCAGCGCGAGGTCGGTGGGGCGCCGCCACCGATGATTTTGCGCACGCCTCCCGTCTCGATCCAGCCAATGCGCGCTATCTCAACAATCTCGGCTACGCCAAGCTGCAGCGGGGCGAGACAGGCGGCCAGCTTGCGACGGCTGAAACCGACCTCAAGCGGGCCTATGAGCTTGACCCCAACTCCAACACCATCCGCAACAACCTGATCCTGGCGGCGAACCTGTCGAACGATCACACCCAGCTTTCGATGATGCTTGCGATGATCGGCGACATGCAGCAACGCAGCCGTGTGATGGATTTCGCCAAGACCTGGAGCGCCGGACAGGATAACGGCGTCGCGCCATCTGTGGGAGGCATACAATGATAATTGGCAACGGACGCACGCATCGCTGGCTGTTCGGCCTGGGACTATTGCCGCTTTTGATGGGCTGCACCTATACGCGCGGCGAACCGTCCGCAACGGCCGATTCCGTGCTGGCGGCGCAGTATCGCGCCACCGGCGCGCATGGGGCGCTGACCGGAACGGAAGCCCAACAGATCACGGATAGCTATCAGCAACAGATCGGCGCGGCGAGTGCGCCGCCCAGGGCAGACATGGCAGACACGGCGGCCACAGGTGACGCACAGAGCGCACCGGCGGCCAGTTCCGCGCTTGGAAGATGAGAACAACCTTGGGGGCGCCGCACTCGCGGCTTTGACGAGGGAGGAACGACGACGCAATCCGAATTTGAAATCAAGACGACATTGAACCGAGCAACGAAAGGATTTTCCATGACACTCGTACACAACACAAAGACCCTTCTGCGACGCTACCTGGCGGATGAGAAAGGCCTATCCGCGGTAGAATACGGCTTGCTTGCCGCCGGCATTGCCATCGGCCTCTATCTCATCCTATCGGGGATCGGCGTGGACCTGCGCGCCATCTTTAACTCGGTGAAGGGCGATCTGGATACCGCCGCCAAGCCGGCCGGCTGAAGGAGACACGTCCGGTATGCCGCCGCTGCCAGTCATCACGCCCTCTGCGCATCAGCGGCTGCCGGACGATACACGCGGCACCGTCTCCATCGAGTTCGCGGTGCTTCTACCGATCTTCCTGGCGATCCTGTTCGGCATCATTGTCTTTGGTATCCAATACGCGACCCGGATCGCCCTTACCTATGCGGCGTCGGAAGGTGGGCGCGCCGCCGTGGCCGGAATCAATGACAGTGATCGCCAGTTGCTTGCAGACACAGCGATCAACAATGCCCTGGCGGCCTTCTATCCTTTGGTGGACCCCGCCAAAGTCACGCGCCCGCCAATGGTCATTAAGCCGGTCAGTCTGGCAAACGGAGCGAGCGGTGAAGAAATCACCATCAGCATCGGGTATAATGATGCGCGTTTCGCGGAACTGCCCTTCGTGCCGCAGCTTGGCAATCTCGCGCCCGTCTCTGTAAGCTATTTCGTCACCGACCCGTCCGGCTGAACGAGGCAGGCATGTCCATCCTCTCCTCAGCGCCCGATTCCGAACTGCCGGTCATGCCGGCGGTGCGCAAGATTTTGGCGGCGCGGACGGTGGCCAGTTGCCATGCGGCGCTGGCCGAGGCGGCCAACCTTTTGCAGACCATCACGCTTCGGCCGATTGACCTGGTGGGCGAAGTGACCCTGGGCCCCAAGGATCAGGCGGCGCTGGTCTGGCGGCGGGGTGATCTGTTCGGGCGAAGCGCCGGCGTGCCGATGGCGTTTCAGGAATGGTTCACGCTCGCAAAAGCGCGGCCGGGCCAGTTCTGCGCGTTTGACGATGCGGTCACGGGGCTGGCCGCGGCGGGCGGCATCGAGGAAATCCCGCTCTATATCGTCTTCTTCGCCGAATGTGAGCCCGAAGAATCCGCACCGTTGGAAGCGGCCTTGCGCGACATTGCTGGCGTCGCCGCCCAGCAACTTCACCGCCTGCGCAAGGACGAGGAAGCCCGTCTTCTCCGGGAGCGGTCCGAGGCGCGCGGGGCCAGCCATGCCGAATTACTGCGGGCCAGCGCCGATTTGCTGTGGGAGGCCGATGCGGATGGCCTTCTCCATGTTACGCAAATCTTTAACAACCGTGGCGATCTTGCCCGCCACTTCGAGGGCCGTTCCCTGCGGGAGATGACTGTCGCCGATGGCAAAACGATTGCGGCCTTGGCCGCCCATAGCAAGACCTTGCGTTCGGTGCGCCTTGATCCCGACCGGGGGAGCAAGGACGAAGCCCCACTTTATATAACGGTGTGCGCGCTGCCGTGCCCGGCCGGACCGCCGCGGCTGACGGGCACGATCTCCACCGGCCCCGATATTGCCATGGACAGGCTGGCGCTCGATGCCCAAATTCTGGAGACCATGCTTGGCGCACGCACCCGTGAAGACGAGCTGCGCCATGAAACCGAAGCGATGCTGCTGGGCTTGCGCGCCCTGCTGTCGCCCGTCCCCTTCCGGGAAAAGCTCGATCAGCTTGCCCAGCATCTGGCGAACGCCATTGGAGGCGATGTCATTGACATGATCCAGTTGCGGCCGGGGGAGAAGCCACGGCTGCTTTTGTCCTCGGCCACCCTGGCTCCGACCAAGGCGACCGCCCTGCAGCGCGTTCTCGCCGTGGCCGCCGGGCGCGACGTGACGGTGCTGCCGGCGAACAGCGATGAGAGCGCCGTCACCTGCGCGACGTTCGAGGCGCAAGCCGGTGACATGGCGCTCATCGCCATACCCTATCAGGCCGAGCAATTCTATCTGGTGTGCCGGGCAAGACGGGCGTTCAACACCCGCGATGTTCGGCTTGCGGAACGCTTTTCGCTTCTGCTCCGTCAGGCGCTGATCCTCAGGGACGACCAGGACCGCATGATTCATACGGCCAAGCTCTCGGCTCTCGGCCAGATATCGGCCAACATCGCCCATGAGCTGCGCCAACCGTTGAACACGATTTCGATTGCCGCCCAGAATATCGAAATGCTCATAGAGCGCGACGCGGTGACGCCGCAAATCCTCAAGGAGAAAGTGGATCGTGTGCTGCAGCAGGTGGACCGTGCCTGCAAGGTGATGGACCGGATGCGCCGCTTCGGGCGCAAGAGCGCCGGCAACTACAAGAGTGTGCCGCTCGGCCAGCTCGTGCACAGCGCTGCGGCGCTGATGCTGCGGGGCGCGGAGAAGGCCGGTATCCGCGTGGACATTCATGTCCCCGACGATCTCGTGGTGATCGCCGACGAGCTGGAGATTGAGCAGGTTCTGGTCAATCTCATCCAGAACGCGATCGACGCGATCGCGGACGGGCCGCGCGCCGACCCGCAGGGCTGGATTCGGTTATGGTCGAGCATTGATCCGGGCGATCACGATGTCGCCTGCCTTCATGTCGAGGACAATGGACCGGGCTTTTCGCCTGAGGTTCTTCAATTCGCCATGGATGCCTTCTTCACCACCAAGGAGCAGGGCAAGGGCACGGGCCTGGGACTTTCGATCTCGCACGCGATCCTGCGGGAGCATGGCGGGCGCCTGCAGATCGGCAACGCTGCACAGGGCGGGCTGGTGACGCTCTATCTGCGCCGGCCGCCCAAGGGCGACAACAACGTCATTTACATGGATCGCCGGCAACTCGCCGTCGGTGCCCGGCGCGAGGCAAGCCCCGCTTCGGATGCAAAGAGCACGCAATCACAGAGCAAGGAAGACAAACAATGAAACAGATGTGCATGGTCTTGGGATTCATCGGCCTGGTGCTGCCGGCGACGGCGGTGTTTGCCGCGGACACGCCGGCTGGCCAGCCGCAATACGACATCCAGACCGGCGATGATCTTCACCGCGCCTGCGCCAACCCGGCAGGCGCCACCGTGACGGCGGCGGAGCATGATCGCCTTCTGGTCTGCGGCGCCTATATCCGCGGCTATCTGGGCTATTACAGCGTCTCGCGCAATCTGACCCAGGGAAAGGGCTTCTGCCTGCCCGATGGTGGCGTCGCGGCGGAGAAGCTGCGGCTCCTTTATATTGGCGTGCTCGACAAGAAGCCGGAGATACGCGACTACCCCGCGGCGGTGGATCTCGCGTCGATTCTGCAAGCGGCCTATCCCTGCCAGGCGGCACCGCCGGCCAAGAAGCCGTGACAAGGGCAAGCGTCCGGGCCTACCCGACTTTACTAAGCGTTAAGCCGGGCGGGCGGATGGTTGTCCTGCCCGATGGCGACGCGGGACCGCCACTCGCGCAACAGGGCGACGAGAAGCGCCTGGAGTTCGTCATTCTCCAGGGCGTGAATGGCGGTCGGCAGCGATGTTTCCGGGGCCTGCTGATCCAGGGGCTCCAGTTCCGCCAGAGGACGCTCGAAACGGCTGTTAGGATACGACATTTGTTGACCTTTTTACTCGCCACCAACCCGTTGTCATAAGGTGAAGATATACGCCAGTTCGGTCGGAGGAATTGTCGAAATATGTTGGAGTTCGTATGCCGGGGCTGCTCTGGGGGCGGTTTTGTGGCTTCCCTGCATCCCCCCGGAATGGTAGCCTTTCCAGAACTTTCTCGCTGGCCCCGCTTAGGGGGCGGCACATTATTACAAAGCACGATTTGTACGCCGCTTTTGCGGAGAAATAAGGGGACATGACCGCCGCGACCCTGGCCGAACCCGCGAAAAAAGCCCCGCCGGGTGGGGACGCCTCGCTGCTGATCGTGGATGACGATCCGGCAATCCGCGAGGAACTGACATCCTATCTGAGCATGTATGGGTTGCGCTGCACCAGCGTCGCCAACGGCACGGAAGCAGAACGAGTGCTCTCCGAACAGGAGTTCAACCTGGTGTTGCTGGATTTGTGGCTGGGCAATGAAAACGGCTTCGACATACTGAGCCAATTGCGCAAGACCAGTTCGATCCCCTGCATCATGGTGACGGCCCAGGACGAAATGACGGATAAGATCGTGGGCCTGGAATTGGGCGCCGACGACTATCTGACCAAACCCGTCAATATGCGCGAGCTGCTGGCCCGCATCCGGGCCCTGATGCGCCGCACCAAGCCGCACGATCCCGATGATGGCAGCAATGGCGGGCATGGCGACTCCGTTCCGCTCAATGGCCATCGCAATGGCAGCGGCACCGAAACGAAGTGGAAATTCGATCCGATGCGGCGTTTCCTTTCGACGCCGGACGGCACGCCGGTTTCGCTGACCACGGCGGAGTGCGACCTTCTCATCGAGCTGGTGTCGAAGGAAGGCTTGCCCCAATCGCGCGACAAGCTCTGCCAGCGCGTCTTCAACCGCGCCTGGAGTCCTTACGATCGCAGCCTTGACGCCATCATCGTCAAGCTGCGGCGCAAGCTGGAGCCCAACCCGGATCATCCGCTGGTCATCAAGACGGTGCGCGGCCGGGGCTATGTTTTTACGGGCTTTCCCCAATAAGCGAGAGCGCCTGGGTCACGCCCATCTCGAAGCCGACATAGAAGCGGACATCCTTGCCGTTTTGGAACAGGGGAACGCGATTGATCGGTTTGTCCGCTTCCAGGGTGAGCGTCACCAGGTTGGAGACGCCAAGCCGGAAGCCGCCGCCCGCCGAGACCAGCTCCGCATTGGATAGACCGCTCGAAAGCGTGTTGTACGCCTTGGCATAGTCCGTGAAGACATAAGGCGTGACGCTCCAGCCCTTGCCGAAGCCGGAATCGCTCCAATCGAAGGGGATGGTGTATTCGGGCTGGAAGGAAAAGCCGATGCCGCTGTCGCCGGTGATCTCGGCGGTCTCGAAGCCCCGGCCATATTGCACGCCGCCGAAGCTGATCTGTTCGGAAGCGTAGAGTGAGCCGGAAGCATATTGGCCAATGGCCTTGAAGATGAGATTGAGTTGATCTATCGGCTGATAGACCAGCCGCGCTTCGCCCTGGATCTTGGTGAAATTGTTTTGCGTGTCGCCGCGGGTATGCGGGCCGTCGCTGAGACCGGCCAGGCCCTGGGTGAGATGGAAATTACCGCCAATGCCAAGGGTTGGTGAGAAGGCGCGCACATAGTCGCCGCCGATCTGGGCGGCGACATAATTGTCATGCGCGAAGGTGACACCAAGCAGGCTGTAGCCGGCATGGGTGTAATAGACCTTGCCATCGGCATTTAGGGTTTCGTCGGTGGCGCGGATGAGGGGATATTTGGCCGTGGTGGCGAGCTGGGAGGTCTGGCTGCGCACGTCATAGGGATAAAGCGTCTGGGTATCGACGGCTTGCGCCCAGGAGGCGGTTCCGCCAAGTGTAAGCCCATCGCTGCCGACGGGGCTGGTGAAACCCAGATTGTAGAAGGCGTAGTTCTTCTGTTCGGGAGAGAGCAACGCGGTCGCGGTCTCCTGGTCGCCCCAGCCGAACAAATTATTGAACTGCCCGATCAAGTAAGGCGCGAAGGGCAGATGGAAAAGATTGGCGCGGTTGTCGAGATAGAAGGTGGCGGTGACGGTCTTGATCTGAGCGGTAATCAGGAGCGTGGTCGCGCCGGTTTCGGGGTCCATGGACTGAAACTGCGAACCCACGGTGATACCAGGAATGTCCTGGATCAGCAGCATATAGCGTTGCAGCGTCTTGTTGGTGAGCGGCTTTTCGCCGACCAGGTGGGCAGCGATCGCCTCAACCACGGCCTTGGTCTTGTCCTTGTCGGCCCGGACCACGACGTTGCTGATATAGCCTTCGACCACACGCACGATGAGGGTGCCGCCTTGCATGATCTGGGCGGGGATGTAGGCGCGGCCGAGCGGGTAGCCGTCGCTGGCATAGAGCGCATTGACCTTATCGAGGACGGCGCGCAATTCCGCCGCGGTGGCATCGCGGCCCTGCAGCGGCGCGAAGAGAGCAGCGATGGCGTCCGGGTGCACCACCGAGGCGCCGACAACGCGCACATTGGTAAAGCGCAGATGAGGCACATTGGGCGTGGTGTCGGGCAGATTGAGATTCTGGCCGGTGCCGGTGGATTGCGGCGAGACGGGCTTTGGCGGGGTGGGCGGCACCAGAATCTGGCTGGCGTCCGGCACGGTGATGCGCGGCGCGGCTTGCGCGAAAGCGGGCGCCGTGGGCAGGGCCAGGACAATCGCCAGCGCGCTAGAAAGAACGATAATTCGGGGGCTTTTAATGGGTGTCATCGGCGAATAATGGATCTGGCTGGCAATGCTGCGATACACGGATTTCGCACGAATACGTCATCAATCTTGAAATTTTGTCGGCTTTTGTTGCCTAAAAAATGAGAAGAACCCGGAGAGGGTAAATATCCGGGTTCTTCTCTGCCGAACGGTGGGCTGTGGGGCTTGGGTCCGTGCGGCGGTGAAACAGCAATGAAAAGTGAACGGGCCGTACTTGGTTTCGGCAGGGCCCGTTTTAGTCGAACCTCATTTCTTTCCCAGCAAACCGCCGAGCAGGCCACCGGAACTGCCGCTGCTCCCGCCCGTCAGGCCGCTCACGACATTGCCGACAACGGGCAGATTGCTCGTCGTGTTGCTGACGGTCTGCAGAACATTGCCGACCACGGGCAGGCTGCCTGCGCCGCTCGATCCGCCGGAGCTGCCGCCGCTACCTGCGCTCCCACCGGTCAGGCCGGAGGTAAGACCGCTGACGACACCGCCCACCACAGGCAGGTTGCTCGTCGTATTGGTGACGGTCTGCAGAACATTGCCGACCACGGGCAGACTGCCGGCCGCACCGCCGGAAGTGCCGCCGCTCGAACCGCCGCCCGTGAGGCCGCTGGTCAGGCCACCCACAACACCACCCACCACGGGCAGGTTGGAGGTCGTGGTGGTGACGGTATTGAGCACGCTACCGACGACAGGCAGATTGCCCAGGCCGGACCCGTTGCTGCCGCCCGATCCGCCACTGGAGCCGCCGGTCAGCGGGCCGGTGAGACCACCGACCACGCCGCCGACGATGGGAAGATTGCTGGTCGTGGTGGTGACGGTGGTGAGGACACTGCCGACCACCGGCAGGCCATTCAGGCCACCGGAGCCCGTGCCGCCCGTGGCACCGCCGGTGAGACCGCCGACCACACCGCCCACCACGGGCAGGTTGGAGGTCGTGTTGGTGACGGTGGCGAGGACGCCACCGACCAGGGGCAGACCGCCAAGTCCGCCCGTACCACCGGAGCCGCCGCCGCCCGTCAGACCTCCGACCAGGCCGCCCACCACGGGCAGATTGCCGGTGGCGCCGGAGAGATCGGCCAGGACGGTGCCCACCACGGGACCGACCACTGGCAGATTGCCGGTTGTGCCGGTCACGCCGCCGAGCAGACCGCCGGAGCCGCCACCCAAGACGCCGTTGAGAAGGCTGGGGCTCTGGCCGTCCAGGGAGCCAAGCACGCCATTGACGACATCGCCGACTGCGACAAGCGGCGGATTGCCATTGGGGATGAGATGTCCCAGGGCGCCCGGATCGCCTCCATCCAACACGCCGGGCAATCCGCTTTTGGTGCCGAGGATGTTGCCGACGAGATCGGTGCCGAGAAGGTCCTGATCCAGGCCGTTGGCGCCGGTGATGCCCAGTTTGGGAATCGTGTTCAACGCCGTGTTGAGCTGGCCGGTCGGCAGGAGCTGGCCCACCTGGGGCAGTAGCGGGTTGGAATTGGCGCCACCGATCAGATGGCCGAGCAGGCCGTCATTGCCGCCGGCGACATTGGCGCCGACCACGCCGGAGGTGCCCAGCAGGTCGCCAACCAAGTCTTCGCCGATCAGGTCTTGGGTAAGGCCGCCTGCGCCAGAGACGCCCAAGCCCTTGCCGATGGCGGGGGTGTCGGTTGGTCCGGTCTGGATTTGCGAAACCAGGGTGGGGACCAGACCCGGCGTGGTCGAGCCGGCGGGGGTGCCCAGAATCTGGCTGACGGCGTTGTTGTCGCCCAGCAGACCATCCACCAGGCCGCCTACGGGATCGCTGCCCAGAAGGTTACTGACGACACCGTTGTCGCCGGTGACGCCCAGGCCGCCGCTCAGGGGGCCGTTCGGGCCGAGGATATTGCCGGGCGGGCCAGCGGGGCCTGTTGCGCCTTGCTGACCGGGGGGGCCTTCGGGGCCGGCGGGGCCAGCCGGACCTTGGGGACCAGCAGGGCCCTGTGAACCCTGGGCACCGTTCTGGCCGTCATTGCCGTTGTCACCGGGATTTCCATTGTCACCGGGATTACCGTTGCCGCCGGGATTATTGCCGCCGCCAGGTCCCAGATCCGAGCCATAATAGAGCTTGTCGGCGCACGCTGATAACGAGACGGCGCAAAGCGCCACTATGCTGACTTGCGCCAGGAATTTCCGAAATCGCATATCGCACTCCCACCATTTGGGGGCTGGCGGCAGGGCGCCCGTTCTCAGCCCAACTGGGGGTAGCTCTTAGGCAATCGCTAATGTTTTGGGTGTGTTGTTGTGTGAAGTTATGTAGCCGCGATTCGACATTTCATCAATTAAACCGACACGCGGAATACAAGTAGAATCATAGAGTTCCAAGCTATGGCCCCAGAACGCAGGGGGATTTGTGCGGGGGTTGGCGCATGTTTGCGCGGGCCAGATCGTTGCGAGAGCCATGGGGGGCATTTGGGTCCAACTCCGCCGTCCCATCGCAAAATGTGATAACCGTGAGGAAGCTGACGCCCGCCCTGCGCGATCTGTTACGCCGCTTTCATCGTGATGAGCGCGGCGTCGTCTCCATCCTGGGTGCCCTTCTCATCCTGGTCGGCCTTGGCCTCAGCGTCCTGGTGGTTGATGTCGGCCATCTCTATCTGACCAAGCGGCGGCTCCAATCGGCAGTGGACGCGGCGGCCCTCGCCGCGGCCGGCAATCCCAACAATGCGTCGGCGATAGCCCAGGCCGTTCTCACCCAGGAGGGCTTCGACACCAGCGAGCTGGCAGTGCAGCCCGGTCTCTACACGCCAGACCCCAGCCTTGCCGTGACCGCGCGGCTCAACACCGCTTCCGACGCGCCAGCCAATGCGGTGCGGGTGACAAACAGGATTGCCACGCCGGACTTCTTCGCCGCCATCTTCAACGAAGGTGGCAAGGCCAGCATCAGCGCCACGGCGACGGCGGCGCAGACGCCGGTCGTCTCCTTCGCCGCCGGCACGGGCCTGGCCCAACTGGAAGGCGGCGCCCTCAACGCCGTGCTCGGCAAGCTACTTGGCGCCAACCTGTCGCTATACCCCGTTAACTGGCGGGGCCTGGCGAGCGCCAATGTGGACGCGCTCAGTATGCTCAACCAACTTGCCACTCAGATAGGCGTTACTGCAGGCACCTATGGCGATCTTGCCAACGCGAATGTCAGTGTCGGACAGGTGATCGCGGCCGCCCAGGCCGCGCTCAACGTCCATCCCGGTGGCAACAACACTGCGGCCCTGGAGGCACTCAATCTTCTATCGCTGCAGGTGCCGCAGGGTGTTTCGGCCACGCTTGGCTCGATCATTGACACCACGCTGTGGCAGACCCGTCAGATCGGTTCGATCCTACAACAAGACCAGGGCCAGACCACCATCAACCTGTTGGATATGGTGTCGGCGATGGCGCGGCTCTACGGCTCCAACCATCTTGTGGATGTCGGCACGGCATTGTCGCTGCCGATCACCAACACATCGGTCTCGGCCTATCTTTCCGCCGGCCAGCCGATGGCCAGCGCCGCTGTGGCGACCGTCGGCAGCACGATTTCCACGTCGCAAGTGCGCCTCGCCGTCACGGTCACGGCCGCCAATGTCAATCTCGGCCTGGCATCCGCCAAAATCACCATCCCGCTCTATATTCAGATCGCGTCCGGCCAGGCCCGCGTCGCGGCCATTCCCTGCCAGTCCAATGGCACGATGGCGACGATTGCGGCCACGCCCACGGCTGCGAACGTGCAGATCGGCGAAGTAAGCCCTGCCCAGCTTCAAGATTTCAGCACGACGCCCGCGCCGGGCCCGGCGGCAGTGGTACAACTTACCATTCTGGGCATCCCGCTCACCATCGAGGCTTCCGGCTCGGTCGCGATCGCGGCGGGTGCGCCCACGGACCTGAACTTCACACAAGCCGGTATCCAGTCGGGAACGCTGCAGACTGCCTTTGGCAGTGACGGCACGCAACTGATCGGCGGCCTTGCCAACAACCTCAATCTCACCGTGGCTGGAACCGGGATCACCGGACCAGTCAGCGGCCTGGTCAACAGCACGGTCATGCCGTTGCTGCGGCCCTTGCTGGCTTCGATCCTCTCCGCGCTCGATCCCACGGTGGACAATCTGTTGGAGACGCTGGGCCTGCAATTGGGAACACTGGATGTCACCGTCCACGGCGTCAGTTGTGGACGCGCCACCCTTGTTGGCTGATTTCGATTCGTAAGGAGCGACCATGCCTGCACCTCCCCTGCCCCTCTCCCGCAACGTCATGGCCGATCAGGACACCGCGCCGGTGCGGCCGCCCCTGCGGGTCTTCCTCTGCGACGACGATCTGGACTTTGCCGAAGAGATGGCGGCCGGCCTTGCGGCCCACGGCTTCGAGGTCAAGACGCGCGCCGACGGCGCTGCCCCCATCGAAGCCCTCAAGGCATTTCACGCCGATGTGATGCTGCTCGACATCTTTATGCCGCCGCCAAACGGCTTTGAAATCATGAACCGCCTGTGTGAAGACCATACGCTGCGCATGATCCCGCTGATCCTGATGTCCGGCACCGACACCGGCCTGCTCGATGTCGCCACCCAATTCTGCACCAGCCATTCCATCCGGGTGGCGGCGACCCTGCAGAAGCCGCTGGGGCTCGCAGAAGTTGCGCGGCTTTGCAAACAGGCGGGCGCAGCGTACCGGCGGGAATTGACCGCCGTTGCGCGGAATGTCGCAAAGGCCATTTCGCTGGCGTGAGAATCACGATGCGCCTGCTCCGTAAAGCCCAGAAGCGAAGGTGCCTGCCAAGGAAGCTCGACCTATCAATTGCACAGAATTGACATTTCTGGCTGCTGTTAAGACGAAGGCCAAGTCAGCATGTTGGATATTCTTGTCCTTGGAGTATTGCCTGGTCTGGCGATCGCGGCGGCGATATGGGACGTGACTAGCTTTAGCATCCCCAACTTTCTGCAGGTACTCTTGATCGTAGGTTTTGTCGTTTTAGCCATTGCCGCCCACCTCAGCCTATCCGTGGTTGGCTTCCATCTGTTGGCCGCATTGATAGGTTTCGGGGTCGGACTCGCCCTTTTTGCGCTCGGCTATATTGGCGGCGGGGACGCCAAATTGTTTGTTACTCTGTTGCTTTGGCTGGGCCTGCATGACCTCGTCGCCTTTACGCTTGTCACAGCAATTTTCGGCGGGGGGGTGACGCTGATTATTCTGGCGATGCGCCGCTTTGCCCTGCCGGGCTTTATGTTGAACCAGGCCTGGATCTTGCGGTTGCACGATCCCAAGGGCGGCATACCTTATGGGGTGGCGCTGGCGTGCGGTCTGTTTGCCGTCCTTCCCCAAAGCGAGATTTTTCGCTTGGCAACCAGTGTCTAGTCCAGACAGGCATTCGGTTGCGGCCATAGAACCATTATGAAATGATGTTAGAAACATGCTCGGCTGAGGCACCATGCAGGGGACACCACTTCCACTTTCAGCACAGGGCTTTCCGGCTCGCCTTCCGGTGGGCTTGAGGCCTCCCGGCCGTATCTTTATCTGTGATGACGATCTGGATTTTGCGGAGGAGCTGGCCTCCGGCCTGGCGACCAGCGGCTTCGAGACCGTCACCCTCGCCGGCGCCTCCTCGCCGAATGAAATTTTCGACAGTTTTCAGCCGAACGTGCTACTGCTCGACATTTTCATGCCGCCGCCAGATGGCTTCGAGGTTCTCGACCAGTTGCGGTGCGATCCCCGGCACAAGAATATGTCCCTGGTTTTGATCTCCGGCGCCGGCACCAGCCTGCTCGATGTGGCCGCACGATTTTGTGTGGCCCGGAAAATGCGGCTGGCGGCAACTTTGGAAAAGCCGCTAAAACTCGCAGATATAGTCCGCATCTGTACCATCCATACAGGCAATGCGTGATAGTAGCGTTACAAAATCGAACATAGAAACACACAACTAGAAGTCTAAAGCCGCTATGGGATGGGAGAGTCGGACAAGGCTGTCCTCCCGTGTTCATGATCGGCCGCGCAATTTTTTGGATCGGCTTGGTATGGTTGTTCGTACCGCATGAACCGGACGTCGGTCTTGGAAGTCCAGGCGTTGCGCGATCGAATCTGAGGCAAAGCATTGTTGCCCATGCCGACAAAGCGGCGGCGCGTCTGGATCACCGATGCGACAAGAACGAGCTGGCCTGCACACGCGCAGCGCGATTCTTCTCGATGCTTGCGCACCGGGCACGGACACGAAGCCTGGCGGATGTGAAGGCCGAAATCGCGGCCAGTATCCGCACGCGCGAGTTGCAGCAAAAGGGCGCTGTCCGTAACGTCTCTGGTTAGCGGGCTGGTGCGCGGGGGTCTGTTGATGCACGGAGAACTCACCACGCTTGAGACCTTCCATTCGCGCGATGGCGCGGATTTGCACTTCCGGTACATCGGCGAAGTGGACGGTCGCTCGTTCACTGTCAATGTGCAGTTTCCGGCCGCCCAAGACCCTAGCGGGAGATTGTTTCAACCTGAAGAACATGGGTTCATCGTCGCCAAGATCATGGCGCTCGTGATGACACAGTCCGCTATGTGTCATCCCAACAGCGCATGACGAATCCGATCCGCAATCAACAGGGCGCCGCGCCATGATACGCAGCGCGAAGTGAGCAAAAGATGCTGCCAGGCCGAACATAGCGACTATTGGCGATGACGCCGGCGGCACTTGGCTGCGGCGGCCATTGAGATGAAGGTGTCGCTCGCAGCGTCTCTTCAACGATAGATATTCGATTTTGGGAGGGCAGTAGCGTTCCAGCGATCGCTGGGCGCTACCGTAAGACAATGGACAATTAACGCGCGGGGAGGGCCAAAATGCGGGGAGCTGGCTTCTGCGATCAACACCAGGGAAGGAAAAGCAATGCCCCCTATCGGCTATGTGCAAAAACAGAAGGACGGTTCCTACAAGGGTGAGCTGATGACCGCGATCGTGCGCAAGCCACTCGATATTCGGCCCACCGGCAACCCCGCCCAAGGCCGCCTGCCGGAGTACCGCGTCTTTGTTGACGAAGAATTGGAAATCGGCACCGCACGCACCGAAATCGGGCAGAAATCCCACGCCGAATACATCAAGGTGACGATCGCCATGCCAGAGTTCGGGCCCAAATATATCACTGCCAATCTCGGCCCGATGCCGAACCAGTCCGACAAGGACAAATTCGTCCTGCTCTGGAATCCCGAACAGCCGGAGCCTAGGCGCTAAGGGCGGGAATGTCATGCCCGCCCACCCTTGCTCAGTTCGTCCTTACTCCACATGCCGAAGATCGAGCGATCCAGGCGCAGCGTGCCATCTTTGGCCCTTTCGACCATGCCGGCAAAATAGTGGGCCGGGGTGCGCGTGAAGTAGTCTTCGTCCTTCGCCGCCACCACCATGACCGCCAGGGTCGCTTCCCATACGCCCATCACGGCCTGGGCCTCCGCCCAAAGCGGGCGAGAAACGCCAAGGCTTTGGAAAGCACAGGTCTCGGCGGCCCGCTTTACCGCTTGGATAGCCCGCGACATATCCAGCCGCTCCAAATCCTCACTCAGATAGCTTCCAATGCGCGGCGCAAGGCGGACCACCTCCTTCGGCCTTACGTCGGGCACTTTCAGCAGCCGGCGCTTACCGACCTTTTCTGTCTCCAGTAGGACTCGCTGGTCGTTAAAATCACTACTGCTTTTTTCAGAGCTGTTACAGTCCGAAGGATTATAAGTTGGTTTGTAGTTGTTATTAGGCGGCTCAGAACTGGGCCGCGCGGGGTTATGATTCACTGTTTGCATGGCCGAAGACAAAGAATTTGGCGATGAAGCCGCAGGGTTATCCCCAGCCTCGGCCGCCATGCGCCGGTACAAAGCCAGGACGGCCTCCGCAACACGCTCCAGTTCGTCCACCGCTTGCGTCAAGGTCGGGCGATCGGCGAGCGCCGGCAGTCCTCTGGTGATCGTGCGAGCCTGGTCGGCCAACACATAGAGCGCGGGGGTGTCGAGATCCCGCTCGGCCGCGGTGCGCACGACTTGGCCAATGCTCTGCATGGCGACGGTCTTGCGGCGCCTCAATTGCGCGCGGGCTACATCATCGGCTCGCCCTGCGTCACGGATACACGAAATTCAAGCCTGATGCTGAGGGCTTCATCGCCCGGCTCTACAATGGCGTTCAGGTTGGCAAAAAGGCCGTATTTGTGCCGGGTAACAACGGGCGACGAAACTCGGACGTGCTCGTGTGCCAGCAATTCCGCCGCTACAGATCCTACGACTCCGGCGTTCACGATTACCACGAGGGCGTCGCGTTCTACTCGGGCGGCAGGCGGATTGAGAACTTCCCGAAGCAGCACTCAGCGAACATCACGGCGAAGCACCAAGCGACCAAGGGCAATTTCAAGCCGATGGTGCGGGTCTTCAAGAACATGCGCAACTCGATGATCGAGAAGAGGCTGCTGGCGGACGGTGCCGCGCCATCGTACTTCATTGAGGGCCTGCTTTCGAACGTGCCGAATGACAAATTCACTGGTGACTACGGGGATATGTGGGTCGCGTGCTTCAATTGGGTTGTGACGGCGGACGCGACAAAGCTCACGACCGGCAGTGGCCTGCACTGGCTCATCAGGGACAACTCGAACGTCTGCTGGCCGACGGTCAACTTCAACACCTTCACGGGCGCGCTCAAGAAGTACTGGGAAAGCTGAGCGCGGGTGCACGCCCAATCGACCAGTCACCGCTCCGTCGTCGTTGGATGGTGTGACGTCGACTTCGGATGAGATCACCGCCCACGCGGCGTTGTGCTCCTTGGCCTACCGGATCGTCTCGTGGGTATCCTTCTTCGACCACCGGATCGGCTCGAACGCTGAGCTGGCGATCGCATCAGTCCGACGGAAGCCGTCGTCGTCGCGCAGCCGGCCAGGATCAGCAACGGCATCGGCAGCAGCGTGGCGCGCATCACGCGCCTTGCGGATGAGATCGAGGGCATGGGTAGCGGCCTGCGCAAGGGCTTCGGCCCTGCCGGCGCCCGGCCGAACTTCCCTGTTGCGGGAATCGGATGCAAACGGCTCGCCGCCAAAAGGGGTGCTCAATCGAGCTGCGCAACCGGGTGCGCAATCGGATTTCTCCTGTGTCGCTAGCGCTTTAGCGCGCCTTTGCCGCCCGCATTTGCCACTCGCGAGGAAGAACCTATGGCCGGGGGAGTTGATCGAACGTCCGGTTCGGCCGCTCCGGTCTCGCGGTAGCGCTCGAAACCGAGCCGACCGTCCTTTGCCCTGGTGACCCATACTATGGAGCCGGGAAAGTCCTCAACACAGAGGTCGTCTCCGCACGCCGCGCAGAGCTGCTCGAACGCTTCGCTCGGGGCGACCATAGTGAGAACGAATCGATCAATGATGCTGTGGCCTTTGAGCACGGCGAAGTCGAACTCATAAACCGTCTTTTCCTTACAGGATTCGAGTTCCTGCCAATCGATAAATCGTGCCAGCGCGCGTTCTCCCGGACGGAGGCGGCGTTCAAGCCATTTCCGGTCATCGTCATCAAACTCGCGTGGGCGTCGCCTGACGGTGTTGGATGCTTTGGGATGCTCGAAAGGTTGAGGCGGCTCTTCCAGCCAACACTCGCCTGCGAGCCAATTGTGCAGGCGCTTCCGATACTCTTTTGGCCGACCCTGCCGATCATACTCCGATCTCCAATGGCCAGCGGCCATTATTAATTCGGCCCGAAGGCAATCGTTTGGGTTGAGTTTCAGATATTCTGCCTTCGCCTTCGCGCGCTCGAACCTTACCCCATAAGCATCCCAAAGCTCCTCGAAGGAATCCCGCGCGCGGCCCGCCGCCGGCCGACCAAGGCCGGGCGGCGGAGACGCGCCGCGGGCTTCCGGTCCCTGCTTCCGTAGCCCGGCATTGGAGCCGGTCTCGTAAGCAGGTTTCGGTGGCGCCGAATTCACCTCTGGCGATCCCGGCGGTGAAGTTGGAGTCATCTCTGCGGTGAGCGGTACTTCATCGCCAGAAGAAGGTCGGAACCGGTATCCGGCACTCCAATTCGGCACATATTCAGATGGTCTTGTGCCGCTGCCTACCCGAGTTAACTCCAGATAGCCACAGTTTCGCAGACGTTGTAGGCAATTGATGACCGTTCGCCTTGAGAGGCCCGTTGCAGCGGCGAGAAAGGTGAACGAGGCGCGTGAATTGCCATAGCGTCGGTAATAGTTGTTTGCCGTCTCAATGAGCACGGCAAAGTCGCCTCGGCTCAGGCGCTTGTCGCGGACAGCGACTCGCATGAGGTTCCACTGGTCAAGAAGCGTGCCGGGGCCGGTCATCTGTATACCGTTCAAAATTCCGATTCGTGCGTGGAAGCCGCCTGCGCGAGACGCAGCTTGAGTTCGGCGTTGGAACGCACTTTCGGCGACCGGATCGAAGCCGCCCACCGGTCAAGGTCGGCCGGATAGTAGAGCGGTATGCGATTTGCCTTGTGGAACGGCGGTCCGCCGCCCGTCACGGCCAGCTTGGCCAGGGTCGCTGGTGTGCGGCTGATTCCATAGTGCTCAAGCAAGTATGCCGATGCTTCTGTCCGGCGAAGCGGGCGTCCGTAACCCATGGATGTCTCCCGTCTGTGCGGGCCGCGTGGGCGGCCAGTCGAATCGGAGATACATCCGGAACCGCCGAACAGATTAGGCGGAAACAGGCGGAAACAGGCAGAAACAGGCGGAAACAACAGGTCGTATTCCGCCTTGACAGGTCATTCCGCAGGCCGCCCCGATTCGCGAACGGGATTTGGTCCCGCGGAACGAGGTTCTGAGGGTGCGGGGGGCGGCGACAGAGCGATCGAACGTCAGGAAAACCAGCGGGAATGCCGACGTTAGGCGGCGTGTCCAGACCCTTCGCTTTGGACAAGCCTCAATTTCGGCCGCAGTACTTCACCGACCTGATCAAGCCCGGCGCGCAGCGGGTCGTCGTAGAGATGTGCGTACCGGAGCGTCGTCTGGGCCTGCGTGTGACCGAGCAGGCGACCGACCATCGGCAACGTCATGCCGCCCGATACGAGCAGCGAGGCGAAGGTGTGCCGGAGATCGTGGATGCGGGTGTCACCGAGATCGGCCTTTGCTCGCACGCGCTCCCAGAAGTTCTGTATGTCGGTCAATGGCTTGCCCTCGATGTCGCCGGGGAAGACCCACGGGCAATCGGCGGGCACGCCCGACCGGATTGTGCGCAAGAGCTCGACCGCGGCTTGCGAGAGCGGCACCCGATGAAGCCGGCGCTGTTTTGTGGTCGCCGCGGGCTTCGTCCAGATGCCATTTTCGAGGTCGAACTGATCCCAGCGGGCGTTCATTACCTCGCCCCGCCGCGCGCCCGTCAACAGAAGCAAGCGAATGACATTGGCACAGCGCCGGTTGGGATGATCGGCCAGAACGTCGGCCAAGCGCTTGATTTCGTCGGCGGAAAGGAAACGGTCGCGCGGCATCTCGGGGAAGCGTGAGAACCCGGCCGCGGGATTGTCGGTGCGTATCTGCCACCGGATCGCGAGATTGAACATCTTGCGGAGGATTTCGCCGACGCGGTTTGCCCGGACGGGCGTAGGTCCGAACCGGGCGCCTTTCATCTCGGGTCGGCGGGGACTCGGCTTAGGCAGATGCTTGCGCGGGCGAGGTCGCCCTTTAGAGACCTTGGCGAGCAGCCGATCGACATCCTCCGGCGTGATGTCGGCAACCTTGCGAGTGCCCCATTCCGGCTCCACAAGCTTGCGGAGCAAGGAGGTCTGGTCGCTCGCGCTTCGCGGCGCCAGCTTTGCCGCGTGTTCCTTCAGATAGCGGTCGATCAGATCGGACATGGTCGGCGCATTGCGGCGTTCGATGCGATTGCCAAGCGGATCATTGCCGGCGTCCACTTCGCGCTTAAGCCGCTTCGCTTCCTCACGCGCGGCGGTCACCGACCAGTCCGGCCAGGAGCCGATGGTGAAATGGCGTGCCCGGCCTGCGATACGGTATCGAAGGACAAACGCGCGCTTGCCTGAGCGATAGACGCAAATCGCGAAGCCCGTCACTTCGTCGTCGTAGACGAGAGCATCTCGATCGATGTCCGGCACCATCGCCTTGATCGCGCGCTCTGTCAGATGCTGCTTCATGCCCGTCACTGAGCGGTGAGATTTCGCGGCAGGCAAGATGCTCTTTCGGCCCCGGAGCGACATAGGCGGAAACGGGCGGAAACGGGCGGAAACAGGCGGAAACAGGCGGAAACATCCGCCGGGATCAGGCGCCCAAATCGGTTCCGGTCCGGAGGCGCTCCAGATAGGCCTGATAGGCGAAGCTGCGATCGCGCTTCTTGCCGGTGGTCTCCGCCAGAATGCCGGCCTCGACGAGGGATTCGATGGCGCGCGTGGCGGTGGGCTTGGTGGTTTCGAGGAGCTTCATTGCCGAACCCACGCTCACGATCGGGTGGCGCGGGAGCCGTTCGAAAAGCCGAATCGCCGAAACCGACGCGGTCGGCGAACTGACGATCTTCGCGCGGTCGGAGGCGACGAGTTCGAACAATTCGCGCGCCGCGGCGACCGCCTCGCCGGCGATGGTGGCGACACCGTCCAGAAAGAAATCTGTCCAGCCTTCCCAATCGCCTTCCAGCCGCACGAGGTTGAGGCGGCGGTAATATTCTTCGCGATGGCGCTTGAAGAACAGGCTGAGATAGAGCAGCGGCGACTTCAGCAAACCCCAATGTTCCAGCAGCAGCGCGATCAGAAGCCTGCCGATCCGGCCGTTGCCGTCGAGATAGGGATGAATGGTTTCGAACTGCACATGCACAAGGCCAGCCCGCACAAGTTTCGGCAGCGA
>DASZVQ010000117.1:0-37341 GCA_035547275.1 Rhizomicrobium sp. | reverse complement strand
CTGATCGATTGCGACGTGTCCAAGCCCGAATCGATCGATGCGGCGTTCGACGCGCTGAAACAGAAATGGGACAGCATCGATTTCCTGGTGCATGCCATCGCCTTCTCCGACCGCGACGAGTTGAAGGGCCGCTATGTCGATACCTCCCGCGCCAACTTCGCCAGAAGCCTCGATATTTCCTGCTATTCCTTCACGGCGGTGGCGCAGCGCGCGGCCCGGCTGATGCCCCATGGCGGCGCGCTGAGCCACGGCGGTGAAGGAATAGCAGGAAATATCGAGGCTTTTGGCGAAATTGGCGCGCGACGTGTCGACATAGCGGCCTTTCAGCTCCTCGCGGTCGGAAAAGGCGATGGCATGGACCAGGAAATCCAGCGTGCCCCATTCCTTTTTCAAGGTGGCGAAAGCGGCATCCAGCTGTTCGTCGCTTTCCACATCCCCCGGCAGCACGATGGAAGACCCGACGGACTGGGCCAGGGGCGACAGGCGCTTCTTCTGGGCGTCGCCCTGATAGGTGAAGGCGATCTCGGCCCCATGGCTGGCCAGCATCTGGGCAATGCCCCAGGCGATGGAATGGTCGTTGGCCACCCCCATGACCAGGCCGCGCTTTCCCGCCATCAATCCCGATTTGGCGTCAGCCATGATGTGTTCCCGTGGCGTCTTCTGTTCCATTCTGGGACATCACTTCTCATAGCGCTGGAACACCAGCGAGGCATTGGTGCCGCCAAAGCCGAAGCTGTTGGACAGGGCGACATGGATATCGGCATTGTCGATGCGCTTGCGCACGATATTGGCGCCTTCGACCGCCGGGTCCAGCTCCACGATATTGGCGCTTTCGCAGATGAAATTGTTCCGCATCATCAAAAGCGTGTAGATCGCCTCATGCACCCCGGCCGCGCCCTGGCTGTGGCCGGTGAGCGACTTGGTGGCGCTGATCGGCGGTGTCTTGTCGGCGCCGAACACGGCCTTGATGGCATTGATCTCGGGAATGTCGCCCACCGGGGTCGAGGTGGCGTGCGGATTGATGTAATCGACCGGCGCCTTCACCCCTTCCAGCGCCAGCTTCATGCAGCGCACCGCACCTTCGCCGCTGGGCGCCACCATGTCGGCCCCGTCGGCAGTGGCGCCATAGCCCACCATCTCGGCATAGATCTTGGCGCCGCGCGCCTTGGCATGCTCCAGCTCTTCCAGAACCAGGATGCCCCCGCCGCCAGAGATCACAAAGCCGTCGCGGTTGATGTTATAGGCGCGGGACGCGCTTTCCGGCGAGGCATTGAACTTGGACGACATCGCGCCCATGGCGTCGAACAGCTCGCTGAGCGTCCAGTCCAGTTCCTCGCCGCCGCCGGCGAACATCATGTCCTGCTTGCCCCACTGGATCAGCTCGAAGGCATTGCCGATGCAGTTCGCGCTGGTCGAGCAGGCCGAGGAGATGGAATAGTTGTAGCCCTTGGTCTTGAACCAGGTGGAAAGGTTGGCGCTGCAAGTCGAAGACATCGCCTTGGGCACCGCGAATGGTCCCACCCGCTTGGGGGAGTTGTTCTGGCGGGTGATATCGGCGGCGGCCACGATCGCCTTGGTGGAAGGCCCGCCCGAACCCACGATCAGCCCGGTGCGCGGATTGGAGATATCCTTCTCCTCCAGCCCGCCGTCGGCGATGGCCTGGTTCATCGCCACCCAGCAATAGCCGGCGCCATCGCCCTGGAAGCGGCGGGCGCGGCGGTCCACCACCTCATCCAGATTGATCTTGAGGCTGCCATGCACCTGGGAGCGAAAGCCCAGGCGGATATAGTCCTCCGCCGCGACAATGCCCGACCTAGCGGCGCGCAAGGACTGCGTGACCTCTTCGGCATTGTTGCCTATGGAGGACACAATGCCGAGGCCGGTAACGACCACTCTTTTCATGAAGACCTCGACAGAAGATCAGGCGGAAGCCGGAGCCGCGTTCTTGGCCAGGGCGGCAGCGGCGTCGGTGAACAGGCCGACCTTGAGGCCCTTGACCTCATAGACCACCTTGCCGTCCACCTTCATGATGCCGTCGGCGATGCCCATCACCAGCTTGCGCATGATCACGCGCTTCAAATTGACGATGTAGGTGATCTTCTTGGCGGTCGGCAGCACCATGCCGGTGAATTTCACCTCGTCGACGCCCAGCGCCCGGCCACGGCCGATCCCCCCCATCCAGCCCAGGAAGAAGCCCACCATCTGCCACAGGGCGTCCAGGCCCAGGCAGCCCGGCATCACCGGATCGCCCTGGAAATGGCATTTGAAAAACCAGAGGTCGGGGTTGATGTCGAATTCCGCCACCACCTCGCCCTTGCCCGATTCGCCGCCGTCCTCGGTGATCGACGTGATGCGGTCGAACATCAGCATGGGGGGCAGGGGCAGCTGGGCATTGCCGGGGCCAAACAGCTCGCCCCGGGCGCAGGCCAGAAGGCCTTGGAGATCAAAAGAGGATTTCCGCAAGGGCTTGTCCACGATCCTGTTCTTCCTTGAAAACTATGGCATTTCCTTAATGGTTCCCTATCCGAAAAGCGGGGCGGGAGCTACCGTGAAACACCAAGCTTCTTGCTTAGAAGGGTTCTAACATATATCCTTCACATTCTAGCAGACCCCCGCGGGGCGGTCAGCACGGATAAGGATATGCCCGATGGGCAAGGCTTCGCGTGAAACCAAGGATCTGGCGGCGCTGGCGACCGCCCGGCTGCGCCACGCCGGCCTTCGGCCAACCCGCCAGCGGGTGGAACTTGCGGGCCTTCTGTTCAAGGACTGCGACCGCCATGTCACGGCGGAAAGCCTGCACGATGAAATCACCCGGGCCGGCGTAAAAGTGTCGCTGGCCACGGTCTACAATACTCTGCACCAGTTCACCGAGGCGGGCCTGCTGCGCCAGGTGGTCGTGGATGCGGCGCGCAGCTATTTCGACACCAACACCGGCGATCACCAGCATTTCTTCCTGGAGAAGGAAGGCCTCTTGATCGACATTCCCGGCGAAACCATCGCGGTTGCCGGTGTTCCCGCCCCGCCCCCCGGCCTGGCCGTGGACCGGGTGGATGTGGTGGTTCGGGTCAAGCGCAACTGACCCGCAGCCTTCCGGCTTGCGGGCGCGACCATCAAACAGACTTCCTGCGAGTCATTCTCACAGTTTAGAATTGTTCTAATCTGTTGACACCACCCTTCGACAAGAACAGTGTGGCGCCCGGAATTTTTCTAAGGGAGTCCCCCATGCCTGCACTGAAGAACACCAAGACCTGGGAAAACCTCAAAGAGGCTTTCGCCGGCGAAAGCCAGGCCAACCGCCGCTATCTGTACTTCGCACAGAAGGCCGATGTCGAAGGCTTCAACGATGTCGCCGCGGTGTTCCGTTCCACCGCGGAAGGCGAGACCGGTCATGCCCATGGCCATCTGGAATATCTGGAAGAGGTGGGCGATCCGGCGACCGGCGAGCCCATCGGCGCCACCGACGCCAATCTGAAAGCCTCCATCGCGGGCGAGACCCACGAATACACCGACATGTATCCGGGCATGGCCAAGACGGCCCGCGCCGAAGGCTTTGAGGAAATCGCCGACTGGTTCGAGACCCTGGCCAAGGCCGAGAAGTCCCATGCCGGCCGCTTCCAGAAGGCGCTCGACGGCCTCGGCAAGTAAGTTGATTTTCTAGACGACACAGCCGCGCGATCCTTGAAAAGCTCGCGCGGCTGTTTTCTTTCAACCTCACCAGCCACGGATGCGCGCATGACCGGCGAAGGCGGCCTTGGAGCTCCCACCCGCGAAATCATCAAATGGAACGATCCCGACTTCGCCGACGCGGCGAAGCTGGACGAGGAGATGCGCCGGGTTTTCGACATCTGTCATGGCTGCCGGCGCTGCTTCAATCTGTGCGATTCCTTCCCGCGCCTGTTCGACCTGATCGATAACAGTCCCCAGGAAGATGTCGAACATCTGAAGAGCGAGGACTTCAAGCCGATCGTGGAAGCCTGCACGCTTTGCGACATGTGCTTCATGACCAAATGCCCGTATGTGCCGCCGCATCCCTTCATGCTGGATTTCCCGCATCTGATGCTGCGCCATCGCTTTGTCGAAGCCAGGAAGGGCGAACGCAATGAGGAATGGGTTCAGCAGCAGCTGGCCGAGATGGACCGCAATGGCAAGCTGGCCCGCTTTGTCTCGCCCATCATCAACTGGGCGTCCGACACCGCCAACAAGCCGGTGCGCGGGCTGATGGAAAGCACGACCGGCATCGATGCGCGCGCGACCCTGCCCAAGTTCCATGCCCGCACCTTTGTCAGCGCCGACAAGCAGACCCGGAACGAAGTCAACGCCGCCGCGCCCGCCTTCGGCAAGCGCAAGGCCGCGCTCTATGCCACCTGCTTCGTCAATTACAACAAACCCGATACCGGCATGGATGCCCGCGCCGTGCTCAATCACATCGGGGTGGAAACCAGGGTCGCCTATCCCGGCTGTTGCGGCATGCCGTTCCTGGAACAGGCCGAGCTTTCGCGCGTAGCCGAGAACGCGGCAAAGGTTTCAAAGGAACTCTGCAAGCTGATCGACGAAGGCTATGACATTGTGGCGCTGACCGCGTCCTGCGGGCTGATGCTGAAATTCGAATGGGCCCTGATCGTGCCGGACAATCCGGACGTCAAGCGCCTGGCCGAACATGTCTTCGACATCGACGAATATGTGGTGGACGTGGCGAAGAATGAGGGCCTGCCCGATGGCCTGACCGCGCTGCCCGAAGGCGTCACCGTGCATCTGGCCTGCCATGCCCGCGCCCAGAATATGGGTCCCAAGGCGGCGGAGATGCTGAAGATGATCCCCGACACACCGGTCGATGTCATCGAGCGCTGTTCGGGTCATGGCGGCACCTTCGGCGTGGTCAAGCCGACGCATGATGTGGCGGTGAAAGTGGGCCGGCCGGTGTTCCGCGCCGCCAACACGCAAGGACGCGGCCATATCGTGTCGGACTGTCCGCTGGCGGCGCAGCATATCGTGGCGCATGTTGAATCGAAGGGGTCCCAAACCCCGGCGCGCGCGCCCGAACATCCGATCCAGATCATGGCGCGCGCGTTTGGACTCAAAAAGGACTGATCCCATGCCCGAAGCGCAACGCAAGATCGTGCCCGAAGACCTGCTGCCGATCTCCGAATACGACATGCGCCGCAAGGCGCTGAAACAGAATCTGATCCCGATGAAGCGCCAGCGCCGCATCGAGGTCGGGCCCTTCGCCACCTTCTATTTCGAGAATTATGCCACCATGTGGCTGCAGGTGCAGGAGATGCTGCGCATCGAAAAGGGCGGCGAGGAACAGATCGCCGGCGAGCTGGACGCCTACAATCCTCTGATCCCCCAGGGTGACGAGCTGATCGCCACCATGATGCTGGAGATCGAGGATGCCAACCGCCGCCACACCATCCTGCTGGGCCTGGGCGGAATCGAGGAAAGTGTGTTCATGGAGATCGGCGGCGACACCATCCATGCTACGCCGACCGAATATGACGACCGCACCACGCCGGACGGCAAGACCTCGTCCGTGCACTGGCTGCGCTTCAAGCTGACGCCGCAGCAGATCGCCCGTTTCAAGGATGGTGGCGAGAAAGTGGTTTTGGGCATCTCGCACAAGAATTACGGCCATATGGCGGTCTTGAGCGCGCAAGCCCGCGCCGCCCTGGCCAAGGATTTCGCTTAAATTCCTCTGCCCTGGTCGAGGGAGAGGAACCCGGATATCCGCACGCCTATAGCTTCGCCCGTCCCCCAATGATCTCAGCGTACCGCGCCACTGTCAGCCGCTCATAACGGCCATTGTCGGCATCGAAAATATAAAGCGGGTCCGCGATGGCGGCCGGATCAAAACCCTCGCGCACCAGATCCACCTTGCGCTGCTTGAAAGTGCCGGTGACATCGATCTGGGGCGACAGCCTGAGGAAAACCGGCCGCGCATAGGGCGCCAGCCGCGCCTTCAGCCAGACTGGCAGGGCGTCCAGGTCGAAGTCGCCATCCACCACCAGCGCGGCCATGCCGGCGCGCCCCTCCATGCCGGGCACCGATACGCCATAGACATTGGCCTCGCGGATGCCGGGCGCGGCCGCCAGCGCCTCGCCCACCTCGCCGGTGGAGACATTCTCACCCTTCCAGCGGAAGGTATCGCCGATCCGGTCGACGAAATAGAAATAGCCATGTGCGTCGCGCCGCATCAGGTCGCCGGTGCGAAACCAGGTGTCGCCATGCCGGAAGACGTCGTGCAGCATCTTCTTGTCGCTTTCGGCGCGATTGGTATAGCCCTCGAATTCGCGACCCGCGCGCCTGGACATGCCGCCCACCGCCTCGCCCACTTCATCGGGCGCGCATTCGATGCAGAGGCCGTCGGCCCCGCGCACCGGCATTTCCTTTTCCACGTCAAAGCGCAGGATTCGGCTTGGCAGCAGCCATTCTAGATAATCGGGCACCCGGCCGACCGCCCCCACCGTGCCGTCGTAATTCAACATCGAGACATTGCTCTCGGTGGCGCCGTAGAATTCGACAATGCGGGGGATGGCGAAGCGGCTCTGGAATTCACGCCAGATTTCGGGGCGCAGGCCGTTGCCGGTGATGGCGCGGATCTTGTGGCCGCGTTCCAGCGGCGAGACCGGCGCATTCAGCAGATAGCGGCACAATTCGCCGATATATTCGAACATGGTGGCGCCATAGCGGTGCACGTCGCTCCAGAATTCATGCACCGAGAATTTGCGCTTCAGGATCAGCGCTCCGCCGGAAAAGAACGCCAGTCCCACGGCGCAGACCCCGCCGGTGGAATGATAGAGCGGCAGGGGATCATAAATGCGATCGGTAGCGCGCGGCCTCAGCGCCCCGACAAAACCGCTCATCATGAACAGCATGCGCATATGGCTGAAATTCGCCGCCTTGGGCAGGCCGGTGGTGCCGGACGTGTAGATGAAAAAGGCGCGGTCCTTCAGGGTGACGCCGGCGCGCGCCTGTTTGCCCGGCGAACGATCCGAAACGCCGGCAAGCGCCGTGTTCAGATTGCCGCCCTCGCCTTGCGTCCACAAAATGGGGGACGTCTCAAACGGCGCGGCCTGGAAATTCGCCACCAGCTCGGTGCCGACGATGGCGTGCCTGGCGCCCGACATGGCGATGGAATGAGAAAGCGCCATGCCCATCAGGTTGGTATTGATCAGTGCCACCTGGGCGCCGACCTTGAACATGCCCAGCCAGGCGCAGATGTAATCGGGCCGGTTCTCCATCAGCAGCGCCACACAATCGCCCCGGCCGATGCCCTGATCCTTTGCCCAATTGGCATAGCGGTTGGCGCGCGCGTCCAGCTCTGCATAGGTCATCACCTGATCCAGGCACAGGATGGCGATGTTGCCCGGGCGCTTTTTCGCCTGCGCTTCCACAATGTCCACGATGGAGCGGGTGGCAGCCGGCTTGACCAGCCGGAGCAGCCACAGCGTGCGCGCGATGGTGGTCAGATAGACATATTCGCGCCTGAACGCGCGCATCAGACTCAAAGCGCTTTCTCCTGCTCAAAGCTTGAGCCGTGACCGTGTTGTAATCAAGATGCGGCGATGGACGAGATATTGGACCTGCGCGGGCTGAAATGCCCCCTGCCGGCGATGCTGGCGAAGAAAGCGCTGGCGCCGATGCCGGCCGGCAAGATGGTGACCGTGCTCGCCGACGATCCCTTGGCGGTGGTGGACATTCCCCACATGTGCCATGGCGAAGGCCATGCCGTGGAAAGCATGGCGCCGCGCCAGGGCTATAGCGAATTTCTGCTTCGGGTCAGGTCTGGTTCGGCTTCGGCGCCGCATCCGGCCCAAGGTGACTGATCACATCAGCCGCGTTGATGGCGCGCGGCTCCTTGGCGGCCTGGTCGGGCGTCAGCAGCACGATCTCGGCATAGGCCTCATAATTGGTGCGCACCACCACATCGACAGCCGGGTCATAGGCAAAGCCCCAACCTCCCCAGCCACCCCAACCACGGCGGAAGCCGCCCCAATAGGGGCCGGGTTCGGGCCCAATCACGTCATAGCTGTGATTGGCCCTTGTGTTGCGGGTGTCGAACATGAAGTCGGAATAGCCGGCCGCCCGGGTCACTTCGGCGGCCCGCAACAGGAGAAAGCTTTCCACCGTCTCGCGCGGGGTCACGCTGTTGCCGGTGAAGGTCACCCGGTAACGGGTCTGGGTCAGCGCCCGGTCGGTATAGCCGGTCTTTTGACCCTCAAGCCGGGGGGCATAGGGGGTGGGGGTCATGCATCCAGCCAGCAGGCTGGCCGCCACCAGAAAAGGAAAGGCCCGCGCCGCAGGGCGGATAAGGCGCTTAACGGTGTTCATGACAAGCTCCTGTCCAGGCCCCTCTCCTATCCATCATAGATATGGGGATCGCCGGGGCCAAATCACAGTTCCGTTAGGGTGCTTTTGCCCCTTTTTTGTCCCGGCCGGGTTCAGGACCTTGATTTTGCGGGCCTTCCCCTTGGCGGAGGGGTTCATTTTGCACCGCACCCTCTTGCCATTGGCCGCCGGTCAGTGGAAGTTCGCCCTGTCCGGGACCTGTTCCCGGGTAAGGTCCAAAATGGGCCGGACGACCGGTTCAACGCTTTTAATAAGAACGAGCCTTTGGGGGCCTGAGCGATCGCCATGCACGGTCTTTCTCAATTCCTTCAATTCGCCCTCTGCATCGTCCTCATCGCCGTTTGTGCCCTTTCGATCCAGCTTGCCGGTCTGGCCTGGGTCCGCCTCTTCCGCAAAAGCCCTGTCCTCAAACGCGCCGAGCTCGACGATGTCGAATTGCCGCATGTGCTGGTGCAGCTGCCTGTCTGTGATGAAGGCCCGCTGGCTGTGCGGGTCGCCGCCAGCGCCGCGCGGATGGACTGGCCGCGCGACCGCCTGACCATACAGCTTCTGGATGATGGCGATGCCAGCCAGCATGAACAGCTGGCCGCCGATGTGGGCGCGGTGATCCCCGAAGGCGTCAACTTCCACATCCTGCAGCGGGGCGACCGTACCGGCTTCAAGGCCGGCAATCTGGCCTTCGGCCTTGCCCATTCCGACGCCCCTTTTGTCGCGGTGCTGGATGCCGATTTCGTGCCGCCGCCCGATTTCCTGCGCCGCACCGTGCCGGTGCTGCTGGCCGACAGCGGGCTGGCCTTCGTGCAGTCGCGCTGGGGTCATGCCAATCGCGGCGCCAACTGGCTGACGCGGGTGCAGGGCGTGCTGCTGGATGCCCATTTCTCGGTCGAACAGGAAGCGCGCTTCCGCGCCGGCCTGCCGCTCAGCTTCAACGGCAGCGCCGGGGTGTGGAACCGCACGGCGATAGAACAGGGCGGCGGCTGGACGGGCGACACCCTGACCGAAGACCTGGATCTTTCCATGCGCTGCATGATGCAGGGCTGGCGCGGCGCCATGGTTTCCGACCTGGTGGTGCCGGGCGAACTGCCGCAGACCGCGGCCGCCTGGCGCGCGCAGCAGGCGCGCTGGACCAAGGGCCATGCCCAGGTCGCGCGCAAGCTGCTTCCGGTGATCTGGGGCAGCACCATGCCGCTGTGGAAGAAAGCGGCGATGACGCTGCAGATGTGCCAGTTCGCCTTCTACACCCTGGCCTTCACCAGCGCCGCGATCTCGCTGACCCTGATGGGCATGGCGCTGCCTTATTATCCCGGCGTCAACTGGTTCGGTCTTCTGGCCACCGCGCTCGGAATCTTCTCCTCCATTGGTTATCTCTATCTTGGCCAGCGCATGCTGGGACGCGAGCAGGAGCGCAAGCTGATACCGACGCTGTTGCTGGCGGTGGTGTTTCCCTCCGGGCTGATCCTGGCCAACACGCGCGCCACCTTCGAGGCTTTCTTTTCCACCCGCATGGATTTCAATCGCACCACCCGCGTGGGCGAAATCCAGAAGGGCGGCTGGCGCGGCATTCCCGAACTGGTGGTGGGCGTGGTGCTGCCTGTCTACGCCTTTGCCGAATCCAACTGGAGCGCGCTGTTCTTCTTCTTCGCCGTCTCGGGCCTGGTGTCCATCGGCACCATGGGCGCGATAGCCCCACGCGCCGTGCGCCAGCAGATCACACCCGGCGAGTGAGCATAAATCCTGATAGGTATTTTCACGGACCGGCGCAGGATCTGCCGGAAAACCGCGCTTTCTCGCGCCTGTCCCTTAAAATTTGGTCCATCGTGATAACCATGTCTTTCCGGGACACCGCCTAGTCTCGCATCGGGTCGAGGGTGAGCGGCGATGGGCGTGTTCGGAAAATTGGCGGCGGTCGCGTTGTTGGCGCTTGCCCTGGAAGGCTGCGCCAGCGGCGGCGAGGTGATGGACTATGGCGAGACGCCCATGCCGCGCGAACAGGGCCATGCCACGGTTCAGGAAGACACCCACAAGCCGCTGCAATGCGTGCCCTATGCGCGCGATCATTCCCAGGTGAAGATTCACGGCGACGCCTATACCTGGTGGGACCAGGCGGCCGGCAAATATCCGCGTACCAACCGGCCCTCGAACGGCGCAGTGATGGTGCTGTACAATTATGCCGGCCCCGATCGCGGCCATGTCGCGGTGGTGCGCGCGCTGGTCGGCCCGCGCGAGATCCGCGTCGATCATGCCAACTGGCTGGATGACGGGGCGATCTATATCAACGATCCGGTCGAGGATGTCAGCAGCGAGAATGACTGGTCGCTGGTGCGCGTCTTCAATTTGAGGACGGGCGCCTGGGGCGGCAAGGTTTATCCGGTTCAGGGCTTCATCGGCGGCACCGACCAGGACCGCCCCGACCTGGTGGCCAGTCATGGCGCCAGCATGGGCGCGACCTCGCTGATCGGCGAAATAAACTAGGCCAGGCGGCGGGTTACCGCCATCCTGCGCTATTCTGCCTCGCCCCGCTGGGAGGGCCAGCGAACAAAGACTATTGTCCCGCCACTTTCGCGTGGGCCTTTGGGGGGCTGACAACCGGAATGCGCGATTTCCGTTATTGATGCCAAACCGACGTGATCACCTGTCAGCCTGAACCCATGCCGGAATCAGTGACCCGTATCCGCCGATGCCGCGCATGGTAATATTGGGCCAGCAAACCGCCATTCGACCTTGAAACAAGACACCAACGTTCCCTTCAGCCGTACTCTGGCCCTGACCGTCGGCGCCCTTGGCGTGGTGTTCGGCGATATCGGCACCAGTCCGCTTTATGCGATGCAATATTCCCTGGTCGCGGTGGGCGGACAGGCCGCCAGCCAGGCCGCGGTGATGGGCGCGGTATCGCTGATCATCTGGGCGCTGGTGATCGTGGTCACCATCAAATATGTCGGCTTCATCATGCGCGCCGACAACAATGGCGAAGGCGGCGTGATGGCGCTGGCCGCCCTTGCCCATCGTTCCCCGGTCAGCCGAACCGCCAAGACCGCCATCGGTGTCGCCGCCCTGATGGGCCTGGCGCTGTTCTATGGAGACGGGATGCTGACCCCGGCCATCTCGGTCATGTCGGCGGTGGAGGGCCTGGGCGCCTCGGATTCCTTCAAGACCTGGATACTGCCCATCACCCTGATCATCCTGATCGTGCTGTTCGTGTTCCAGAACCGGGGCACCGAGAAGATCGGCAAGGTGTTCGGCCCCGTCATGGCGATCTGGTTCATCGTGCTGGCGATCCTGGGCGCCATGGCGATTACGCGCGCGCCGCAGATTCTTTATGCCGCCAATCCCGTCTATGCCCTGCGCCTGTTCGGCAGCGAGCCCTGGACCGCCTTTGTCGCGCTGGGCTCCATCGTGCTGGCGGTCACCGGCTGCGAGGCGCTTTACGCCGACATGGGCCATTTCGGCGCCAAGGCGATCCGCTGGGCTTGGCTCTACTTCGCCTTTCCCGCACTGGTGCTGAACTATTTCGGTCAAGGCGCCCTGCTTCTGTACAATCCCCACGCCTTGTCGCTGCTGTTCTATGGCCTGGTGCCGCCCTGGCTGCACTATCCCATGGTGGCGCTGGCCACCATCGCCACCATCATCGCCTCGCAGGCCGTGATTTCCGGCGTCTTCTCCATCACCCAACAGGCGGTGCAGCTGGGCCAGCTGCCGCGCATGGAGATCCGCCACACCAGCGCGGTGGAAGTGGGCCAGATCTATGTGCCGCGCTCCAATGTCATGCTGGCGGTCGGCGTGGTGCTGATCGTGCTGATCTTCAAGAGCTCGGACGCGCTGGCCGCGGCCTATGGCATTGCCGTCACCGGCGTGATGGTGATCTCGACCGGGCTGGTCGCGGTGGTGGCGCGCTATCACTGGAACTGGAGCAAGCCCGCCGTGATTGCGGTGTTCGGCGCGCTGGGCCTGATCGACATGGCCTTCATGTCGTCCAATGCGCTCAAGATCACGCAAGGGGGCTGGCTGCCGCTTGCGGTCGCCAGCTTCACCTTTGTGGTGATGGACACCTGGCGCATCGGCCGGCGCGTGCATGTGGAAGCCATGCGCGACGGTTCGCTGGCGCTGGACCTGTTCCTGGAGCGCGCCGACAAGCTCAGCCAGCGCATCGCCGGCACCGCGGTCTTTCTCAGCGCCCGTCCCGATGTGGTGCCCAACGCCCTGCTGCACAGCCTGAAGCATTACAAGGTGCTGCACGAACGGGTGGTGATCTGCAGCGTCAGCGTCGCCGACACGCCCTATGTGCCCAAGGCCAAGCGCGTCAGCGTGGACAAGCTGGGCAAGGGCTTTTTCTCGGTGCGCATCTCCTACGGCTTTTTTGAAACCCCGGACGTTCCCGAAAGCCTGGCGCTGGCGCGGGCGCAAGGTCTGGCGCTGGAACCGGACTCCACCACCTATTTCCTGGGCCGCGAGACCCTGGTGCCCGGCGAGAAGCCGAGCATGAAGCGCTGGCGCGTGGCGCTTTATATGTGGCTGGCGTCGAACGCGCTGGCGCCGGCACGCTACTATCGCCTGCCGCCAGGCCGCGTCGTCGAGCTGGGTACGCAAGTTACCATCTAGGCGCGGTCTTTTTGAGCGCTGAGTGCGTCGCGCGTGCTCACGTACGCTGGGTACGCTCCGCGCGCGCTCCTGCTCACCGCTCAAAAATCCTCGCGCCGTTTTCCTGGCAGCTTAGTCAAGCGCGTAGGTTACCGCTTTTAGATAGGCCGACTCCGGCAACAGTGGATGCACCGGGTGATCCGGGCCCGCGCCCGACTGGCGGATCAGCGCCGCACGCCGTCCCGTGCGCAACAGGCCGGCGGCGCATTCCGCCGCAAACCGCTCGGCGGAAATATTGTGCGAACAGGACGCCAGCATCAGAAACCCGCCCGGCGCGGTCACGCCGGCCGCCAGTCGGGCCAGCTTGCGATAAGCCTTGGCGCCGGCTTCCAGATCCTTTTTGGACTTCACAAAGGGCGGCGGATCGGCCAGCACGATATCGAAACGCTCGCCCGCGGCGGTCAAACGTTCCAGCTCCTCGAACACATCGGCCCTGACCGGGGTGATCGTCACGCCATTGGCGCGCGCACTTTCTTCCGCCAGCGCCAGCGCGGGCGCCGATGAATCCAGACACACGACTTCCCGGGCGCCGGCCTTGGCGGCCAGAATGCCGAAGCCGCCGGTATAGGAATAGGCGTCCAGCACCGACTTGCCCTTGGCGAGCGGCGCGATGAAGGCGCGATTGTCGCGCTGATCGAAATACCAGCCGGTCTTCTGGCCCTCGCGCAGATCGGCGATATAGCGCGCGCCATTCTCTTCCACCGCAATACGATGGCCTTCGCCCTTCACCGTCTTCACATAACTGTCCAACCCTTCCAGGGCGCGAGAGGGTGCATCGGCGCGCAGGATGACCGTTATCGGCGCCAGCACGCTGTCCAGCGCGGGAAGAATATTATCGAGCTGCTTTTCCATGCCGGCGGTGCCGATCTGCACCGTCAGCGTGTCGTCGAAACGATCGATGACCAGCCCCGGCACGCCATCACCCTCGGCATGTAACAGCCGGTAAAAGGGGCGCGGATAAAACCCGTTACGCAGCGCGACCGCGCGCTTTAGCCGCGCGGCGAAGAAATCCGCATCGATCGTGACATCGCATTCCTCGGCCAGCAGCCGGACCGCGATCAGACTTCTGGGATTGAAATAGCCGGTGCCAAAGGCGCGGCCGTCCTCGCCCCGCACATTGACAATCGCGCCCGGCGTAATGGCCCTGGCCGCCTCGTCCATGCGGATTTCATTGGAGAAGATCCAGGGCGAACCCAGCCGCGCCCTTGATCTTCCCTTGGGCCCCTTGGGCAGAATGATGGTCTTTCTCGACATGACGGGCACGTTTAGCGCCCCCTTGCGCGGGCGTCCATGCCGTCCTTAGATGCCGGCCAATTTCAGCTGGAGCATCATCATGGCCGTCGACGGCAAGTGGGATATCGTGATCAATTCGCCCTTGGGCGCGCAGAAGGCCAGTCTGGACTTCAAGACCGACGGTTCTTCGCTGAGCGGAACCCAGCAGGCGGCACAGGGCTCGGGCCCATTGGAAAATGGCAAGGTCGATGGCAACACCCTGACCTGGTCGGCCAAGATCACTAACCCCATGCCGCTGACCCTGGATTTCACCGGCACCGTGGATGGCGACAAACTGTCCGGTAGCGTCAAGGCCGGCGCTTTCGGTTCATTCCCCTTCACCGGCAGCCGCAGCGCCTGATATAAGGACCGCGCGTCTGGAGGGCAGCCGGCATTTCGCGGCTGCCCTTATTCGTTGGGAGTCGTCTTTGACAATTCATCGCGAAGGCTACCCCTTCATCGCCATCTTCGCGGCGGTCAATCTTCTGGCCTTTCTGCTGGCGGCATGGCTGGGCTGGCTTTTGCTGCCCGTCACCATCTGGTGCATCGCCTTTTTCCGCGATCCCGACCGCAAGACGCCCAACGCGCCAGGTCTGATCGTCTGTCCTGCCGACGGCAAGCTGTTGCCCGTGGTCGATGCGGTGCCGCCGGCGGAACTGGGCATGGGTGATGCACCCCGGCCGCGGCTTTCCATCTTCATGAATGTCTTCAATGTTCATGTGAACCGCAATCCCGTGACAGGCCATGTGGTGGCGCTGTCCTATCGCCCGGGCAAGTTCTTCAACGCCTCGTTCGACAAGGCCAGCATCCATAATGAGCGCATGTCGATCCGGCTGCGCCCCGAGGGGGAGACCGGCGACAGCAAGGATCTGGCCGTGGTGCAGATCGCAGGTCTGGTGGCCCGGCGCATCGTCTGCGACCTGACCCAGGGGGAAGGGGTGCGCCGGGGCGCGAGATTTGGCATTATCCGCTTCGGCAGCCGGGTCGATGTCTATCTGCCACCAGGCACCGAGATCCTGGTCCAGGCCGGTATCACCACCCGGGCGGGTGAAACCGTTCTGGCCCGTTTCATCTGAACAGCTTTGGGAAAGGACGCGAATTGCAGCAGCCGGACCGCATTTCCCGCCGCAAGCGTGCCCGCCAGATCGTGGCCGCGCGTCTGGAGCGGCTGGAAGATCTTTCCATCGGCAAACTGGTGCCTTCCACCCTCACGCTGCTGGCCCTGTGCAGCGGCGTGACCGCCATCCGCTTCGGGCTGAATGACGACTGGACCACCGCGGTCACCTTCGTGATCTGCGCCATGATCCTGGACATGCTGGATGGCCGCGCAGCGCGCATGCTTGGCGCCGACAGCCGTTTCGGCGCCCAGCTCGATTCATTGGCCGATCTGGTGAGCTTTGGCGTCGCGCCCGGCGTGATCATGTATATGTGGAGCCTGAATGCGATGGGCAATGCGGGCTGGATCGCCGCCCTGATCTTCTGCGCCTGCGCTGCCATCCGGCTTGCCCGCTTCAATGTCGAGAGCGTGCGCGACGAAGGCGCGACCAAGGGAAATCCCTATTTCACCGGCCTGCCCACGCCGGCCGCGGCCTGCATGATGCTGCTGCCGCTGCTGATCTCCTTCCAATGGAACGGCGCGGTTGTGCGCGAGCCCTGGGTGTCCGGCATCTTCATCGCCGTCACCTCGGTCCTGATGGTCAGCCGGGTGCCCACGCCATCGATCAAATATATGAAGCTGCAGCGGCAGCATCGCGTGCTGGCGATTGCGGCTTTCGCCATCCTGGCGGGGCTGCTGATCGCCTGGCCCTGGGCGACCCTGACCATCGGCCTGCTGATCTATGTCGCGTCCATACCGTTCGCGATCTTTGCGCATCATCCGCGCTACGCGACCAGGCACATATCATAGCGCTCAAACGCCCATGCGCCGCCCACGGGAACGCGCGTCCCGCAAGCAGCGCCTGGGCAAAGCATGAACCGTTATCTGCCGCCGGAGCGTGGCGCGATGCCACCCATGGAGCGATTCTGAAAGGGACGCGCCATGCTGGGATTTGGCTGGAAACTTTCGCCATAGCTGTTGTAGGTCGGCCCGTTCTGGTTGCCATTGGCGAAGAAGAAGCCGCCACCACCGCCGCCGCCTTCGGCGCCATAACCGACACCGCCCGTCCAGCCATAGCGATCGATCGTCAGGCCTTCCTGCTCGGCATATAGATTGCGGGGCGCTTCGCGCCAGTCTTCCCGGAAGGATTCGGCCTCGCGGTAATTGTAGTAGCTGCGTGCATAATGGCGCAGGATGCGGTGCACGCGATGGGTCACATGCCGGACATGGTGTGGCGGACAATCGCAAGGACATTTGACCTTGGCCGGCGCCGGCTTGGTCATTGCGGTCTTGGGCGGATTGGCCTTGGTCTGGCTGGACGGCGCCATCGTGGTCAGGCCGGCAACGGCAAGAAAGGCCGAACCCAGAACCAGACCGGCACTCAAGGCGGGGACCCTCATCGCACTCTCCATCCTTCGAGGCGTGTCGCGGGGCATGCGAAGCGCTTGTATTGATACGGGATGTTCTATTATGGGACAGTGGCTGGCGCGAGGCGTGATTGCCGAAATAGTTAATTTTACGGAACGCGTCCGTTAAAAGGTTCCCGCCGCAAGCCCCCTTTAAGATTTACCAGCCTAAGCTCCCCGCCACGGGGACTTCATGGCATCGAGCGGCCCGATTTGGGTGAGTGATATGAATGAAAAGGCGGAGCGAGAGAATCGCATCCGTCAGGCGCTGCTGCGCACCGTCGTGGATAACCTGAAATCCAACCGCATCGTGGTTCCGGTCTTCGGTCTGGCCATCTGCGGCATGTTCCCCCAATGGGTAAGCACCGGCCATCTGATCGGCTGGTATTGCCAGATGATGCTGGGGCTGGCGCCCCAGGTGATCGTGCTGGCGCGCTTTCCGCAAAATTCGCTGACCGTTGAAGAAACGCGGAAATGGACGAAGGCGTTGGCCATGGCCAACCTGTTCTTTGTCGCCAACTGGGCTTCGCTTGGCCTGTGGCTTTGGGCCCGGGGCAACTTCAATTCCAATCATGTGATAATTCAGCTGCTTCTGGCGGCGACCCTGGCCGCCCATGCCGCCACGACAGGCGCATGTCGCGCCATATCGCGGCCGGCGCAGATTTTCTATCTGGCGGTGATGATGCTGGTGCCGTTGCAGGGCGTATTCCTGCCGGCGACGCTTGAACATTCTCTCGCCCTGGCGGCGCTTGCGCCGCTTTATGTCGGTTTCATGATTCTGATCGCCCGGCGCAACCATGACCGCGCCCGCGCCGCCATCCTTCTGGCACAGGAGCGGGATACGCTGCTGGCCGAGCTGGTGATGGCGAAGCTGGAATCGGACAAGGGCCGCGAACAGGCCGAAGCGGCCAGCCTCGCCAAATCGCAGTTCCTGGCCAATATGAGCCACGAATTGCGCACGCCGCTGAACGCCATTCTGGGCTTTTCGGAAATGATCAGCAGCCGGCTGTTCGAAAAGGACCCCGACCGCAATATCGAATATGCCGGACTGATCAATTCCTCGGGCAAGCATCTTTTGACCCTGATCAACGACATTCTCGACCTGGCCAAGATCGAAGCCGGGCGCTGGCAGCTGGAAGAAGGCGAAATCGACCTGCACCGCCTGGCCGGCGACGCCTTGCAGTTGGTGGCCTGGCGCACCAAGGATACCAATGCGGTCCTGGAAAACACGATCGATCCGGCGCTGGACATGATCTTCGCCGACGAGCGCGCCATCAAGCAGATCCTGGTCAACCTGTTGTCCAACGCTGTCAAATTCACGCCCGAGAATGGCCGTGTCAGCGTCTTCGCCAATCGCATCGCCGGCGGAGGCCTGACCTTCGGCGTCAGCGACACGGGTATCGGCATCGCGGCCGAGGATCAGCAGAAGGTCTTCGACAGTTTCGGCCAGGGCAAGCATGATGTCGCCATTGCCGACAAGGGCACCGGCCTGGGACTGGCCATCGTCAAGGGCCTGGCGGAATCCCATGGCGGCCGCGTCATGCTGGAAAGCCAGGTCGGCAAGGGCACCACGGTCACCGTGCACCTGCCCGCCTCACGGGTGCGTCCGCGCCTTGTGGAGACATCAGAGCTTGCGCATTTCGTCGCTTAAGACGCCTTGCGCAACGCCATCCGGCGCCGGTGCGTCAGGGCGTGGATGAAGCCCAGCTTCTCGATCACTTTGGGCGAGATCACAAAAGGATAGAGATCCGTCAGCCCCATGCTGCGGTTCAGGCTGTTGGTGGCGAATTCGATCGGCAGCCACGCGTCCACCAGCGTTTCCATCTTGAGCGCCCGGTAGGGATCGAAATCGATCACCGCGGCAAGCCGCCCGCCCGCCCGGCGCGGCCGGACCTTGAGCCCGAAAGCGCCCGCCGTCTCCAGCGTGTCAACGATATGCAGATAATGCGCCCAGGTTTCGGCAAAATCCTCCCAGGGATGCATGGTCGCATACATGCTGACATAGTCGTTCTGCCAGCCCGCCGGCGCGCCTTCGTCATAATGCCGTTTGAGCGCCTCGGCATAATCGGCGCGTTCATCGCCGAACAGGGCGCGGCAGGCTGCAAGCCGCGCCGCATCCTTCTCCACCAGCCGGTCCCAGAAATAATGGCCGCTCTCATGGCGGAAATGCCCCAGCAAGGTGCGATAGGGCTCGCCCATCTCGCTGCGCACCTTCTCGCGCACCGCGTCATCGGCTTCGCGCACGGCAAGCGTGATCAACCCATTATCATGTCCGGTCATCACGCCGGCGGCATGGGGCTCCGGCGGGTCGGCGAGAAAGTCGAAGGCCAGCCCATGCGCGGGATCGTCGGCGCGGTTTTCCAGCGGCAGGCGCAGGCGCAGCAGCGAATAGAACAGCCGGTGCTTGGCGGTCTCGATCTTGCGCCACAGCGCGTCATTGCCGGGCACCGACAGGTCGGGGATGACATGATTGTGGCGGCAGGCGGCGCAGAAATTCTCTTCGCTGTCGGCCGGCAGCATCCAGTTGCACATGCCGGCATCGTAATTGTGGCAGAATTTGTAGATCTGTCCGGGCGCGGCCAGCACCGACCAACTGGCACCCTCGATCGGGTCCAGGGCGGAAATCTCATTCAAATCCGTGAGATAACCCAGGGCCCGACCGCAGGCTTCGCACCGCACATTCTCGAAATACAGGAGCTGGCCACAGCCCTGGCAGGTAAACAGCTTCATGGAAGTCCCCGGCGCTCCCTGTGGAAACACCCGGATTCCGCGGATGTTCCGGGCTGGATGGGCTGCGGCGTGAGGGCCGGTAGCCGCGCCTTCGCACTTGCGGCATAGTCGTTTGCGCAAGGGGAACCGACATGGGCATCCAGGCCGCTCTGAAGCATGTGACCCGGTATCGCTATGACCGGCCGATCGCCTTGGGCGCGCAGACCATACGCCTGAGGCCCGCCCCACATTGCCGCGCCAAGGTGACGGCCTATTCCCTGACGATCGAGCCGGAAACCCATTTCATCAACTGGCAGCAGGACCCCCAGTCCAACTGGCTGGCGCGCATCGTGGTGCCGGAAAAGACCGATCACTTCACCATCAGTGTCGATCTCACTGTCGATATGGAGGTGATTAATCCTTTCGACTTTTTCCTGGAGCCCGACGCCGAGCAGTTTCCTTTCGCCTATTCCGCCGAATTGAAAGCCGAGCTTGAGCCCTATCTGCAGCCGCTTCCCGGTGGCCCGGCCTTTGACCGCTATCTCGCCGGCATCAGCCGCGAGAAGAAGCAGACCACATCCTTCATCTTCGATCTGAACGCCCGGCTGGCGCAGGATATCGCCTATCTGATCCGCATGGAGCCCGGCATCCAGACGCCGGAGGATACGCTGTGCAAGGGATCGGGCTCCTGCCGCGACAGCGCCTGGCTCCTGGTGCAGCTGTTGCGCCATATGGGCCTGGCGGCGCGTTTCGCCTCCGGCTATCTGATCCAGCTCAAGCCGGATGTGAAATCGCTGGATGGTCCCAGCGGACCGGAGCAGGATTTCACCGACCTGCATGCCTGGTGCGAGGTCTATCTGCCGGGCGCGGGCTGGGTCGGTCTTGATCCCACGTCCGGCCTGTTTGCCGGCGAAGGCCATATCCCGCTGGCCTGCACCGCCAATCCCATCCAGGCCGCGCCGATCTCCGGCGCCGTCGAGCCGTCGGAAGTGCTGTTCGACTTCGACATGCGCGTGACGCGCATCAAGGAGCCGCCGCGCGTCACCAAACCCTATACCGACGAACAATGGGCCGAGATCGAAAATTTGGGCGATGCGGTCGATCAGGTGCTGCGCAATGGCGATGTGCGCCTGACCATGGGCGGCGAGCCGACTTTCGTTTCCGTTGACGATCGTTCGGGCGCGGAATGGCACACCGCCGCGGTTGGGCCCACCAAGCGCGCGCTGGCCGACACCTTGATCCGCCGGCTACGCGACCGCTTTGCGCCAGGCGGTCTGCTGCATTATGGCCAGGGCAAATGGTATCCAGGGGAAAGCCTGCCGCGCTGGGCCTTTGCGCTCTACTGGCGCGCCGACGGCGTGCCGCTGTGGAAGAACCCCAAGCGCATTGCCGCCGAAGGCCAGGATTACAAGCCCAGTCTGGCCGATGCCCGCGCGTTGATCGATAGCATCGCTGCGACGCTGGGCCTGGATGCGTCCTATGCCATCCCGGCCTATGAGGACTTCTGGCACCATCTGGCGCAGGAACGCCAGCTGGCGGCCAATGTCGATCCGCGCGATTCCAAGCTGGAAGATCCCGAGCTGCGCGCGCGCCTGGCGCGGGTGTTCGAGCGCGGTCTGAGCAACGCCGTGGGTTTTGTCCTGCCGCTGGAAAAAGGCGTGCATCGCTGGCTGAGCGAGCATTGGACCACCCGCAGCGGCCATCTGTTCCTGCTGCCGGGGGATTCGTCCATCGGCTTCCGCCTGCCGCTGAACGCGCTGCCCTATGTGCCGCAGGAGGCGCGCACATTCGTGCCGCCGCCCGATCCCTTCGCGCCGCTGCCGCCCCTGGAGACACGCGACCAGAGTGGCCAAAACTATACCGATAAGAGCCATGCCAACGGCAGCGGCCCTGGCCGCATTCCCTCATCGCCGGCAAGCCCTTTTCGTCCCATCAACACCGAAGTCACCGGCCTGGTCAACGAACCGGTGGTGCGCACCGCGCTGACGGTCGAGCCGCGCGATGGCCGGCTGTGCGTGTTCATGCCGCCGACTTTCCACGCGGGCGACTATTTTGCATTGCTGGCGGCAGTGGAAGCTTCCGCCGAGAAGCTGGGGCAAGCCGTGCATATCGAAGGCTATCCGCCGCCCTTCGATCCGCGCATCCATGTCATCAAGGTCACCCCCGATCCCGGCGTGATCGAGGTCAATATCCATCCCGCCAGGAGCTGGCGCGAGCAGGTGGACATCACCAGGGCGCTCTATGAAGAAGCCCATGCCTGCCGCCTGTCCACCGAGAAATTCCAGCTCGATGGCCGTCATACCGGCACCGGCGGCGGCAATCATATCGTGGTGGGCGCTGCCAATCCGCCCGACAGCCCCTTCCTGCGCCGCCCCGATCTGCTCAAAAGCATCCTGGCCTATTGGCAGAACCATCCCGCATTGTCCTATCTGTTTTCGGGGCTGTTCATCGGCCCGACCAGCCAGGCGCCGCGCATCGATGAAGCGCGTCATGATTCGCTCTACGAACTGGAAATCGCCTTTTCGGAGATCCCGCCGCGCAGCGCCGTGAACCTGCCGCCCTGGCTGGTGGACCGGGTGTTCCGCAATCTGCTGGCCGATTCCACCGGCAATACCCATCGCACCGAGATCTGCATCGACAAGCTTTATTCCCCAGATGGTCCCACCGGCCGGCTCGGTCTGGTGGAATTCCGCAATTTCGAAATGCCGCCCCATGCGGAGATGAGCCTGGCCCAGTCGCTGCTGTTGCGCGCCCTGATCGCGCGCTTCTGGCGCGAGCCCTATCAGACCGGCCTGGTGCGCTGGGGCACCAGCTTGCATGACCGCTTCCTGCTGCCCCATTTCGTCTGGGCCGATTTCGCCGATGTGATCGCCGACTTGAACGCCCATGGCTTCGCTTTCGACCTGGAATGGTTCCGGCCGCATTGGGAATTTCGTTTCCCCCATATCGGCAGCGTTCAATATGAAGGCGTGGGACTGGAACTGCGCAATGCGCTGGAGCCCTGGAATGTGATGGGCGAGGAAGCGGCCGCCGGCGGCACCGTCCGCTTTGTCGATTCCTCGGTCGAACGGCTCCAGGTCAAGGCGACCGGCCTGACCCAGGGCCGTCATCGCGTGCTGGTCAATGGCCGCACGGTTCCCTTGCGCGCCACCGCGCAGGGCGAAGCCGTGGCGGGCGTGCGGTTCAAGGCCTGGCAGCCGGCCCATGGCCTGCACCCGACCATTCCGGCCCATGGGCCCCTGGTGCTGGAGATCTGGGACGGTTGGCGCAAGCGCTCGCTCGGCGGTTGCACCTATCATGTCGCCCATCCCGGCGGGCGCAATTTCGAGATCTTCCCGGTCAACGCCAATGAGGCGGAAGGCCGGCGGCTGGCCCGCTTCGAACCCTTCGGTTTCACCGGCGGGGTGTTCGATGCGGCCAAAGAGACATCCAATCCCGATTTCCCCTATACTCTGGACCTGAGACGGGGAGTCTGAGTAGCAGGTGTCTGAAGTCGCCGAACCGCCCAGCGCAGCCCGGCCCGCGCGCTTTGACGAATTGCGCGATGCGAACGGGGATGTTCGGCCGCACTGGCGCGCCTTTGCCCGCACCCTGAACGCGTTGTCGCCGGAGGAATTCGAGCGCCGCCAGCAGGCCGCGCGCGCCACCGTCCAGGACAATGGCGTCACCTATAATGTCTATGACGATCGCGGCGGCCAGGCGCGGCCCTGGCAGCTCGACATCGTGCCCTTCATCCTGTCGGCCAATGATTGGAAGGACATCGAACAGGCGGTGATCCAGCGCGCCATGCTGGCCGATCTGATCCTGCGCGATGTCTATGGCCCGCAGGCGCTGATCAGGAATGGCGTGCTGCCACCCCATCTGGTCACCGGTCATCCCCAGTTCCTGCGCCCGCTCTGCGGGGCGCGGCCGGCCGGCGATGTCCATGTACATCTGTATTCCGCCGATCTGGCGCGCGGGCCTGATGGCGGCTGGAAGGTGATGGCCTCCAGAGCCGATGCGCCGGGCGGACTGGGCTATGCGCTGGAAAACCGGCTGGTCGTGTCCCAGACCTTCCCGGAAAATTTCGGCGACATGCGGGTGGCGCGGCTGGCGGCCTTCTTCAACGCCTATCGCGAAAGCATTCTGGGACTGGGTTCGTCGCGGCGCGACCGCGCGGTGCTGCTGACGCCGGGCCCCTATAACGAAGCCTATTTCGAGCATGTCTATATGGCCCATTACCTGGGCCTGACCCTGGTGCAGGGCGACGATCTGGCGGTGCGCGATGGCGAGGTTTTCCTCAAGACGCTTACGGGGCTGGAGAAAGTGGCCGCCATCTTCCGCCGCGTCGATTCCGATTTCTGCGATCCCCTGGAATTCCGCGGCGACAGCGCGCTCGGCGTGCCGGGCCTGACGGAAGCGGTGCGCGCCGGCAATGTGGTGCTGGCCAATGCGCTGGGCGGCGGGGTGATCGAATCCCCGGTCATGGATGCCTATCTGCCCAATATCAGCCGCGCGCTGCTGGGTGAGGACCTGCGCATCCCCGACATCGCCACCATCTGGTGCGGCACCGAATGGGGCAGGAAGGAGGCCCTGGCGCGCATGGATCACTGCATCTTGCGCGATGCTTTCGATGCCCGCCCGCTCTTCTCGCGCAAATCCACCGCCCGGCTGGGCGCGGATCTGAGCAGCGAGGAGCGCGAGCGCGTCATCGCCCGCCTGAATCGCCGGGGCGAGACCATGGTGGTGCAGGAAATCTCGCCGCTTGGCCTGGCGCCGGTGTTCGAGAAAGGCCAGTTCGGCGCCAAACCGATTTCCTTGCGTGTCTTCGCCGCTTGGACGCCCAATGGCTGGATGGTGATGCCGGGCGGGCTGACGCGCGTGGCCGCCAACGACACGGTGCGCGCGCTGTCGATGCAGTCGGGCGCTTCCAGCAAGGATGCCTGGGTTCTGTCGGCCACGCCGGTGGACAATTTCAGCCTGCTGACCAATGGCGGACGCACCCTGGAAATCAAGCGCCATGGCGAATCCGCGCCCAGCCGCGCCATGGACAATCTGTTCTGGCTGGGCCGCTATGCCGAGCGCACCGAAAGCTTTGTGCGCATCCTGCGTGCGGTGGCGTCGCGGGTCAGTGACGAGCCGGCCGCCGCGCTGGAAGTGGCGCGCAAACTGCTGATCCCCTTCAGCCAGGCAAGCGATTCCCCCATCGACGAGATCGCCGATGAGCATGAGCTCGCCGAAGAGCTGCAGCTTCTGATCTACAGTCCGCGCCACTCCCGCGGCCTGCAACGATTGCTGACGCGGGTCGAGCAGACCGCCTGGTCGGTGCGCGATCGCCTGTCGCTCGACACCTGGCGCACCATCCATGCCATGACCGGCCAGATGCTGCCGCCCGCCAATATCCCGTTCGAAGCGCCCGGCGCGCGCTTCTATCTGGACTCGCTGGTGCGCCGCACGGCCGCTCTGTCGGGCCTGTCGGCCGAGAACATGACGCGCGGCCCCAACTGGCTGTTCATGGATCTGGGCCGGCGGGTGGAACGCGCCCAGCATCTGGCCTGGCTGGTGCGCCAGACCGTGGCCCAGGCCGATGCGCGCGAGACCGAGCATATGCGCATCCTGCTGGAGATCGGCGACAGCGCCATGACCTATCGATCGCGCTATCTCAACGCCTTCCAGCTGGTGCCTTTCGTCGATCTGCTGCTGCTGGATGAGAACAATCCGCGCTCCTGCGCCTTCCAGCTGGCGGCGATCGAAAGCCATCTGCGCGAGCTGCCGCGCATCACCCTGGCCCAGCGCAACGACGTGCCCGGCACCATCGCCCATGAGATGCGCGGGGCGACCGCCAATGCCCATCCCGCCCGCCTGGCCTTTTGCGAAAGCGGCGCGCGGCCCGGGCTGATCGAGCTGACCGACGCCATCACCTCAAGCGCGGCGGAATTGTCCGACGCCATCGCCGATGCCTATTTCCAACATGCCAGCCGCAGCCGCACCGGCAGCGGCCCCGTGATGGATGCCTGAATGGAATATTTCGCCTGATGGAATATTTTGTGAGACATCGCACCACCTACCGCTATCTGCAGGATGTTTCCCATTCCTGGCATCTGGCGCATCTGCGTCTGCGCACCACACCCAGCCAGCAAGTTCATGGCAGCGGCATAACCCTGTCGCTGGAAACCGCCAGCCGGGTGGCGCGCGAGGATTATTTCCAAAATCCCTGCGAATGGTTTTCCATTGACCATCCGCACAATCATCTGGAGGTGCTGGCGGAAAGCCGGGTCACGGTCGAGCCCGCGCCCGCGCGCAGTTCCCGCGACAGCCTGCCCTGGGAAGAGGTGCGCGCCCTGCTGGAAAATCCGCAAAACGATGAAGCCCGCGATGCGGTGCAGTTCCAGTTCGATTCCCCGCTGACCCGCTTTCACAGCGACATCGCCGCTTATGGCGGCGCCAGCTTTCCGCCGCATCGTCCGCTGCTGGCCGGCGCCATCGAGCTGATGAACCGCATCCACAAGGACTTCCGCTATGATACCACCGTCACCGACGTGACCACGCCGGTTGATCAGGTGTTCGAGATTCGCGCCGGCGTCTGCCAGGACCTGGCGCATGTCGGCATCGCCGCGATGCGTGCGGTCGGCCTGCCGGCGCGCTATATCTCGGGCTATCTTTTGACCGAGCCGCCGCCGGGCAAGCCCCGCCTGCTGGGGGCCGATGCCAGCCACGCCTGGTTCAGCGTCTGGGCGCCGCCTTTCGGCTGGGTCGATCTGGACCCTACCAATAACATCCTTGTCAGCGAGAGCCATGTGACCGCGTCCTGGGGCCGCGATTACAGCGACGTCGCGCCGGTGGCCGGCATCATCCTGGGTGGCCATGACCATGTGGTGGAAGTGGGCGTGGATGTGATTCCGGTCGATCGCGCCATGCCCGAACTGCCGCACATTGCGCCGTGAGCCGCGAACGCCAAAGGCGGTCAAAACGGTCCAGCGGACCGTTTTGAGCGGCGAACGCCGCGCCTCCCTCGCGTTGCTCGAAGAGGGGCAAGCTTTTCTAGCTCGTGTCCGTACGCTGTCGCTACGGACCACAAGAAAAGCCAAGCCAGCTTGAGCGAGCAGCCCCGGCGGGATAATCAGGACCTGTGAACACCCTCATCATCCTGACCCTCGCGGGCGGGGCATGCGCCGCCACCATGATCGGTGGCCTGTTTGCCCTGAAGCTCAAATCCCTGCTGCCGATCGCCATGGGCTTTAGCGCCGGCGCGGTGATCGGCGTGGCCTTTTTCGATCTGGCGCCGGAAGCGCTGGTTGCGGGCCAAGGCATCTATGAGCCCCACATCCTGCTGACCGTCGCGGCGCTGGGCTTCTTCCTCTATACGGTGCTGGACCGGATGGTGGCGCGTCACGACTGCGAGGATCAGGCCGGACCGGCGCGCGGCATGTTGGGCGCGGCCAGCTTTTCGGCGCACAGCGTTCTGGACGGCTTCGCGCTGGGCGTCGCCTTTCAAGCCAACCGCGAGATCGGCCTGGTGGTGGCCGCCGCGGTGCTGAGCCATGATTTCGCCGACGGGTTGAACACCGTGACCGTGGTGATGCGCAATGGCGGCTCGCGCAATTTTGCTCTGCGCTGGCTGGCGGTGGATGCGATGGCCCCCATCCTGGGCGCATCCCTCAGCCTGCTGGTGTCGCCTGGCGCCAATGTGCTGGCGTTTCTGCTGGCTTTGTTCTGCGGCTTCTTCCTGCATATCGGCGCCAGCGGGCTTCTGCCCGAAAGCCATCGCGCCTATCCGCGTCCGACCACCACGCTTGCGACCCTTGCGGGCGCGGCATTTCTCTATGCCGTGACGGCGCTGGTCGGTTAGATCGAGCCTGGCCCGCCCCTTCAACGCGCGGGCGGCAAGAGAAAGCTGAAACCGGAGGGGGTCACTTAATCTCGGTCAGCAGCGGCTTGCCGGCAAAATGCGCATCCAGATTGTCCAGCACCAGCTGGCTCATGGCCCGGCGGGTCTCGCTTGTGGCGCTGCCGACATGCGGTTCCAGCACCACATTGTCCATGCCGAACAGCACCTCGGGCACATGCGGCTCATGAACGAACACATCCAGGCCCGCGCCACCCAGCTTGCCGGCAACCAACGCCTCGACCAGCGCGTCTTCATCCACCACCGCGCCCCGCGCCACATTGACCAGAATGCCGGTCGGGCCCAGCGCCTCGATCACGGCCTTGCTGACGATCTTCTGCGTCTGCGATGTGGAGGGAATGATCACGATCAGGAAATCGCTGTTCTTCGCCAGATCCACCAGGTCGGGATAATATTTGTAGCTCACATCGGCGACGGGGCGGCGGCTGTGATAGGCGACCGTGTTGTTCATCGCCTCGGCGCGCTTGCCGATTTCCTTGCCGATACGGCCCATGCCCAGAATGCCGACCCGCTTGCCGCTGGCGCGCCGGGCCAACGGATATTCCCCGCTCCTGGGCCACTGGCCGCTGCGCACATACCGGTCCGACGCCACCAGACGGCGCGCGGTCATGATCATCAATCCGATGGCCAGATCGGCGACATCGTCATTCAGCACATCAGGCGTGTTGGTGACGGGAATGCCCTTGGAACGCGCATATTCCACCGGAATACCGTCATAGCCGACGCTGGCCGAGGCGATGATCTCAAGCTTGCGCATGCGGTCGATCATCTCCGGCGCCGGGCCGGAATGACCGTTGGTGACGCAGCCGCGCACGATATCGGCGACCTTGTCGAAATCGGCCTTGCCATGCAGGCGATAACGCGCCGCCAGCTCTGCCTGGACTTCGGGGCGCAGCGGCACCAGCTGCAAAATGTCGATCATCAGGGCGTTTCCACCATCTTCTGCATGGCATCCAGCGCGTCGCTGAAGCGCTTGGTGCGTTCCGCCCGGTTCTGCGCCTTGGCCTGGTCGGTGTTCAGCGGCGCCTGATCGTAGAACAGAGTGTAGACGATCTTGGTCTTGCGCCCGCGATCCATCGGCTCCACCGCCAGGGTGCCGTGATAGAGGATCGGCGAATTGGGCTGGGTATAGGTATAGGAATAAGGCGTGGCCGCGACCATGATTTCATCGGTGGTGCCGCGCAGGCGGCGAATGGTGCCGACCGAAACGCCATTGCCCTGGGTGATCACGCAAGGCGCGTTCAACCATTGGGCGATGGAACAGTAAGGCCCGATCTTGGCCCAGGTCTGGTCGGGGGTGCGGTCGACGATCTTCTCCAGAAGGATGGTGGTATATTCCGCCGCCTGTGCCGGGACGGTCGCCAGCATCGCCAAAACGATTGCTGCGCCTGCGAAAAAACCTGTTTTCATCGTGTCTCCCCTCGCTTTGCGCGCCTCTTGATCCCTGATAAAACGCAAAAGCGCAATCCGGAAAATCGGAATCGATTCCCCGGCAAATTGCGCGACAAACCAAGATTCTAAAACATGGTCCGATCTGTCCGGATCGGACCATGTTTTAGGGGCCGCGCGCAACACGTCATAAGCGCGCGTCGAAGGACGCCATGTTTCGTATCATCGTGCCGGCGCTGCTTTTTTGCTTCGTGGCCGGCAACGTCTCTGCCAGGGAGCTGAACATCCTCACCGGCGCGGGCATGTCCATGCCGGTCAAGGCGCTGGCCCGCGATTTCGGCGCCAGGACCGGCGTTCATGTCACGGTGGTGAGCGACACCGCCGGCGGCGTGCAGAAACGCATGGAACAGGGCGGGAAATTCGACCTGGTGATCGGTACCGAGGCCGTGATGGACACTCTGACCAGCGAGGGCAAGGTCGCCGCCACCCATTCCCGGCTGGCCCAGATGGTGGCGGGCCTTGGCGCCAAGGCGGGCACGCCCAAGCCGTCCATCGCCGATGGCGCGGCGGTAAAGGCGACCCTGCTGGCGGCCCGAAACATCGCCTATGTCGATCCCGCCATGGGCGGCATCACCGGCGTCTTCTTTTTGCAGCAGGCTGACAAGCTCGGCATCGGTGGCGCGGTGCGGGCGAAAGCCGTGTTGATGCCCAATGGCGGCGGCGTGGCGGAGGCTGTCGCCGCCGGCCGTGCCCAATATGGGGTGACCCTGATCAGCGAGATGCTGCCCAATCAGGGTGTGACCGTCTGGCCGCTGCCCGATGACCTGCAGATGACAACCATCTATGCCGCCGCCCTTGCGACCAATGCCGAAAACGCAATGGACGCTGTGGCGATGCTGAACGACCTTCGAGGCCCCAAGGGCCGCGATGCGAGCCTCAAGGCCGGCCTGAAGCCGGCCCAGAATTAACCCAGGGAGAAATATATGGATCGTCGCAAATTCTTTTCCGTCACGGGCGCGGGCGCTGCCGCCGTCGCCGCCGGCGGCGTCGCGGGCGCGGATGCCGCGCCCAGGCACAAGGCCGCGGCCGGCGGTTCCTGCGCCAGCGCCAGCCTGCCGCCGCTCAAGGCTCGCCTGGGTCATCAGTTCGGCAGCCTGACCGACCGCTCTGCCGCTTGGGTGGCGCGCTATGGCGTGGATGCCGTCTGCACCAGCCCGAAGGTTGAAGATCCCGATCGTCTCTATCCCACGGTGGAAGAGATGAACAAGATGCTCGACATCGCCAACAAGTGGAAGGTGAAGGTCGAACTGGTCGATAGCGTGCTCCTGACCTCCTCATTGATCGACAAGGAAAAGCATCCGGCGATCATGCTGGCCCAGAGCCCGGAGCGCGATCGCGACATCGAGGCGTTCCAGAATCACATCAAGACCTGTGCGGCAACCGGCATTCGCACCCTCAAATACAACATGTCCATCCTGGGCGTGGTGCGCCTGGAGGAAGTGCCGGGCCGTGGCGATACCGTTTACAACCGCTGGAACTATGAAGAGGCCGTCGCCAAGAACCCGCCGCTGACCCGCGCCGGCGTGGTCAATGCCGACGCCTTCTGGGAGCGCATCGATTATTTCCTGTCTCACGTCGTGCCCGTGGCCAACGAATACAAGGTCCGTATCGCCTGCCATCCCCAGGACCCGGGCATGCCCCCGCAAGGCTATCGCGGCGTCGACCGGGTATTGGGCACCATCGATGGCCTGAAGCGCTTCATCTCCATGCATGAAAGTCCCTATCACGGGCTGAACTTCTGCCAGGGCACGGTGTCGGAAGATCTGTATCACCCCAACGACGAACTGCCCGACGTGATCCGCTACTTCGGCAGCCGCAAGAAGATCTTCAATGTCCACTTCCGCAACATCCGTGGCGGCCGCAACAATTTCGTCGCCGAGATGTTCCCGGACGAGGGCGATGTCGATTTCGTCAAGATTCTGAAGGTCTATCGCGAAATCGGCTATGAAGACCTGCTGATGCCCGACCATGCCCCCAAGGTGGTGGGCGAGGATGCGCAATGGGGCACCAACGAGAACTTCGCGTTCGAGTTCGGTTACATCCGCGGACTGATTCAATCCGAAAAGCACCTGGTCTGATCGGGCGGCGATATCGCCAGACGCATCAGAGCGCCGCCCCCGGGCGGCGCTCTTTTTTTATGCTGCCCGCTTCGCCCATGCGATGACTGTTGGCGCGCGACGGTATCCATGAAGACAGCGCGATCTTTGCGATTGTCTGAATCAATTTGCGCGCAATGCCGTTCATCTAGATGAACCTCGGATGAATGGCGGAAACTCCGCCACATTGATGAACCCCATATGAACGGTTCGATGAATACGCGTGCGATTTGGCACCGATAAAACGGGCATTGGATGCATCGCGCGAATTTGCGTAACGACTCGTTTGCCGAATCCGATGTTCCGTGCATCGAAAATCAGAATCGACTCGCAAACGTCAAAAATTGCGCGCAAGGTAAACATGAAGAGCGGGCAATGGGGCTTGGCTCTTCACATACAGAGAAAAACAATGACGGGGATCGCGAAGGCCGCGCTGGCCGCCGCATTGCTGATCTGCGGCTTGTTGACTGCTTCGGCGGACGATAATTCCACCTCTGGCCAATGGCTCAAGGACGGGGATTGCTCCTTGTACAGTGCCAGCGCGGGCCCCGGCGATACCGTGCGATGGACCGGCGAATGCGTGGACGGCTATGCCGAAGGCCTGGGCACGGCCACCTTCACCCATGACGGCCAGGCGCAAAGCTTCACCGCCAACTTCACCCATGGCGTGATCCCCGATGGTCACGTCATCACCCGTTGGGGTCAGGGCTGGAGCTATGACGGGGAAACCGTGGCGGGGCGTTTCAATGGCGCGGGCGTCCTGACCACCAACACGTCCGACCGTTTCGAGGGCCAGTGGACCGACGGCAAGATGAATGGCTTTGGCATTCTGCGCCGCGCCAATGGCGAGCTTTATGCCGGCGACTGGAAAGACGACAAGCCCAATGGCGTTGGCGAACTGCGCCGCGCCGACGGCAGCAAGATCGACGGTACCTTCATCGACGGCAAGCTTGCCCAGGCGAAACCCGCCGCCGACACGGGCACGGCCGTCAAGGTTGCCGCGACACAGAGTTTATCGGACCCGGCAAAGACCTCCAATGCGCCGTTCGGCAGCGTCTCGGGCAAGACCCTGATCGGCGTCGATGGCTCGTCCATCGCGTTGACCCTGATCGAAGGCGGAATGGAGCTTCAGGTCGTGCCCGCCGACGGCACCGCCAAGAAGACCACATTCACTTTCATGACCGACCGCATGGGCACGGTGGTGGAAGACAGCGGCAGTCCCAGCGTCGGCTCCAGCGTCACCGGCTTCTTCCGGCTGACCGGCAAGGGTGTGGAGATCCGCTATTCGGATGGCCGGTCCGCCATGTTGTCGGCCAATCCCGATGGCGGCGTGCAGATGGCGCTGGACAGCGATGCCGGTGTGGCGTGCCGCGCCTGGTATCCGGCCGGCCACAGCTTCAGCGACGCCGAAAAGAAGATGGCGCTCAACGCCTATGCCACCCGCCTGGGCCTGCCGGTTTCGGCCAGCGACACCGGCAACGGCTGTTCCGTCCCGGCCAAGGCCGAGCCCGCCAGCATGATGCCCGCGACGCCCGCGCCGTCGGTGATCACGCCCAAGGCCAGGCCCGAGCGCCATGTCCAGACCAAGGCGCCCCAGGCGCATGTGGCCAAGGCCTCCTATCACATCGGCGATTATCAGCCGGCCGCCAATCCCAAGGCCGGGCTGGAAACCGTCGCAGTGAAGGATTCGGAGGTTCACACCATCGATGGCGCCATTGCGGTGCCGCAAGCCAGCGGCGGCATGACCTTGCCGGCATCACCACCGCCCTCGGCCCAGGCAGCCGACCGCAATGACGCCTCGCACTGCCTGAAAGTGGACAGCGACGGCGGCCATTGGGGCTTCCGCAATGCCTGCAACTTTGCGGTGCAGTTCGCCTATTGCATGGCGGGCGGCGATGGCCTGGCGGCCTGCGGCAGCCACGATGCCGTCGTCACCAGTGCTACCGGCAGCGTCGCCGCGGGCGGCTTCGGCGCCCTGACGGCCGACAACAGCCTGCAGGAAAAGGACGCGGTCCACAGCTTCCGCTGGATCGCCTGCAGCGGCGGCGCCGGGGAAGTGGTGGCGCATCTGGATCATTCCGAACCGCCGGCGGGACGCTGCGAACGCGCCCATACCGCGGCCAACTGAACCAACAAACGCAAGGGACTGGGACCATGCTCAAGACAACATCCGCGACAATCGCGTTATTCGCCTTAAGTGTCTCATTGGCCGATCCGGCGATGGCCGCCGGCTGTGCCAGCCCCGCCGAAGCCGCGGCGCTGAAAACCGCGGTGATGCAGCAGGAACTGATGGTGGCGGCCCTGCAATGCCATGAATCGGGCGCCTATAACCGCTTCGTGGTCGCCTATCGCCCGGAGCTGCAGGATTCCGATGCCGCGCTGAAAGCCTTCTTCGTGCGGCGCGGCGGCGAGCATGGCGAAGCCGGCTATGACGCCTTCAAGACCAAGGCCGCCAATCTGTCGGCCCTGGAACAGGCGCGCGACGCCCATGCCTTCTGCGCCGACGCCCACGCCCTGTTCGAGGCCGCGCTGGCCAATCGCGGCAGCCTGATGAGCTTTGTCGATAGCCGTTCCGGCAGCGGCATCGGCAATATCTGTGTGGAATCCAGGCCGGCGCCGCTGCCGGTGCGCACCGCCGATGCGAGAGCGGTAACGGTCGCGCCGGTTCCCGCCACTGCCGCCGCTGTCAAAATCCCCGCCGCGCCGGCGAGGACAACCGCCGTCAAGGTGGCCGATGTGCGCCCAGCCGATACCGCCGTGGGCGGCGTGCCGTCCTTCAACGAGCCCGCCATTCCTTATCGCAATGCCGATGCGCCGCCGCCGGTGGATCGCGATGCGCAGGACCAGGACGACGAGGATCAGGTGCAGCCCGCCTATGCCACCGGGCAGGAGGAAGCGCCGCCCCCGCCCCAGCCGCGCTATTACCAGATCCGCAATCGTTCCTATTCCTATGACGATTACGGCAACTATGCCCCGCCGCCACCCCGCGCCTATTCCTATGGGCCGCCACAGGGCTGGAGCAACTACAACAGCTATCCCGCGCCGCAGCCGGGCTATGGCTGGTATCCGCAGCGCAGCGGCTATTACAACTGGTGAGCCGCGCCACGCACGAACATCTGCAACCTTCGCCCTGCTCCGCACAACGGAGCGGGGCTTTTCTTGTCATGGCCGCTGGCTCAGGCTGGCTTAACTTTCTTTGTGAACGTAGCGAACGAGAAAAGCTCGCCTCACTCCACCCGTTCCAGCTTGCCGATCATCAGGATATAGGCCAGTGCCCCGATCACCGCCATGATGGCGATATAGGTGAGGCCGGGAGCGAAATTTCCGCCCCGCGCCAGATAGCCGATGATCAGCGGGGTGGCGATGCCCGACAGGTTGGAGATGAAGTTGAAGGTGCCGCCGGTCAGCCCGATCAGCGGCTTGGGCGCGACATGGGAGATCAGCGACCAGCCGATCGAGGCCATGCCGTTTCCGAAGAAAGCCAGCGCCATGAAGGCGATGACCAGCTCGGGCATATCGACGAAATTGGCGCCTATGATGCTGGAGGACAGCAGCAGGCCGAAAATGATCGGCGCCTTGCGCGCCGTGCCCAGCGTGCGGCCGCTTCTGAGCAGGCGGTCGGAGAGAAAGCCCGAAAGCTGGGTGCCGATGAAGGCCGCAATGAAGGGCAGCGAGACATAGATGCCCGACTTCAGGATGCTGAGATGGCGGTATTCCACCAGATAGGTGGGAAACCAGGTGAGAAAGAACCACTGGCTGGAGGTGACGGCGAACTGGCCGATATAGACGCCCCACAGCTTTCGATATTTGAAGACCGTGCCGATGTCGTTCAGGCTGAGCTTGCGCTTCTGCTTGTTGGCGTCGGCGGTGCCCAGGTCAACCAGCCCGCCGCCGGTTTCGATCAACGCGACTTCGGCTTCATTGGCCTTGGATTCGCGCGGCGTTCGATAGATCCACATCCAGATCAGGCCCCACAGCGCCCCACCGATGCCGGTGGTGAAGAAGACGCTGCGCCAGCCGTGATTGGCGACCAGCCAGACCAGTAAGGGCTGGAGGAAGGCCAGCCCGATGAACTGGCCGGAAATATAGAAACCGATGGCGCCGCCGCGTTCGCGGTCGGGAAACCAGCTGGTCACCACCTGGTTGTTGATCATGTAGGACGGCGCTTCCAGCGCCCCGATCAGCAGTCGGATCAGGAACAGGCCGATGAAGCTGCCGACAATCCCCAGGCAGGCGGTGGCCAGCGACCACAGGATCAGAATGCCGGGATAAAAGTAACGCGGGCGGATGCGGTCGACCAGCCAGCCGCCCGGCATCTGCCCGAGGGCATAGGTCCAGCCGAAGGCCGACAGAATCCAGCCCATCTGCACATTGTCGAACCCCAGCTCCTTGTGCATGGCGGGCGCGGTGATGGAGATGTTGCTGCGGTCGAGATAGGTGATGACCACGCAGACGAAGATCATCAGCATGACGCGATAGCGTATGCGGGTCGGCTGGTCCGTTATCGTCATCTCACCACTCCGCAAAAGATCCGTCTTCGTGCCGCCATACCGGCGGGCGCCAGCGATGCCCGGCGGCCTGGCCGCGCAGCACCGCCTCTTCATTCACCGTGATGCCAAGACCGGGCCCCTTCGGAATCGCCACATGGCCGCTCGAATAGGCGAATACCGACGCATCGCTGATATAATCCAGCAGATCGTTGGTCTTGTTGTAATGGATGCCCAGGCTCTGTTCCTGGATCACCGCATTGTGGCAGACCGCGTCCAGCTGCAGACAGGCCGCCAACGCGATGGGCCCCAGCGGACAATGCGGCGCCAGCGCCACGTCGTAACTTTCCGCCATGGCCGCGATCTTCCTCGTTTCGGTGATGCCCCCGGCATGGGAGGGATCGGGCTGGATGATATCGACCAGACCATCGCTCAGTATCTTCTTGAAGTCCCAGCGCGAGAACAGCCGCTCGCCCAGCGCGATCGGCGCCGCGGTGTGATTGGCGATCTCTTTCAATGCTTCGGCATGTTCGCTCAGCACCGGCTCTTCGATGAACATCAAGTGGAAGGGATCGAGTTCCTTGGCCAGCTGCCGGGCCATCGGCCGGTGCACCCGGCCGTGGAAATCCACCGCGATGCCGAAATCAGGCCCCATGGCATCGCGCAGCGCGCCCACGCGCGCGATCACCGCATCCAGCTTGGCGTGACTGTCCAGCCAGGCGAGTTCTTCGGTGGCCAGCATCTTAATGGCGGAAAAGCCGCGCCCGGCGGCTTGCCTGGCGCCCTCGACCAGGGCTTGCGGCCGGTCGCCGCCGATCCAGCTATAGACCCGCATCTTCTGGCGCACTGGCCCGCCCAGCAGCACATGCACCGGCTGGCCCAGCGCCTTGCCCTTGATGTCCCACAACGCCTGGTCGATGCCGGCCAGCGCGCTCATATGGATGGCGCCGCCGCGGTAAAAACCGCCGCGATAGAGCACCGTCCAATGGTCCTCGATGGGCGCGGGGTCCTTGCCGATCAGATAGTCCGCCAGTTCGGCCACACAGGCGGCCACCGTTTCGGCGCGGCCCTCGACCACCGGCTCGCCCCAGCCGGTAATGCCTTCATCCGTCTCGATCTTAAGAAACAGCCAGCGCGGCGGCACCACAAAAGTGGTGAGCTTGGTGATTTTCATGCCCGCCGCGCCCGCCCTGAACCGTCTATGTCCGTGTTTTCACGCCTTATGGCGGTCTTTGCTGTCGTAAGCAAGTTGTCGCAGGGACAAGCCGCGCAGGCTGCAAAAGCGCCGCGCCGTCCTATATCAGCCGCCATGAGCCAGACCGAGATCGCGTTCAAGACCGCCGTCCGCCGGGCCCTTCTGGGCCGCTGCCCCTGTTGCGGCAAGGGCAAGCTGATGAAGAGCTATCTCAAGCAAGTGGAAAATTGCCTGGTGTGCGGCGAAAGCTTCGGCCAGATCCGCGCCGACGACGCGGCCCCCTGGCTGACCATCATCCTGGTCGGCCATGTCTTCCTGCCCTTCGCCTTCATGGTGGATGTGGACTGGATGCCGCTGTGGGCCGCCATGGGCATGTGGGGCGCCTGCTTCACCGCCATCGCGCTGGCCATCCTGCCGCGCGCCAAGGCGCTGTTCGTCGCCGTGCTGTGGCACACCCGCGCGCCCGGCTACAAGCCCGCTGAGCTTGCCTGATTATCGCGCCGCGCCATCCTTGGGATAATGCGCGCGCAGCAGCCCGCCCAGAGCAGCCACCTTCCGTTCCAAAAGCCTAACCGGCGGTCGAACAACCGCGATCGCAGGCTCCCAGGCAGATACAGGCATAATCCTGCGCCTTCGACGCCAGGAACTGGGCCAGCGCATCCTTCAGCAATTGCTGACGGGTGCTGCCGCTTTTGACCGCCAGAATGCCCAGCCGCTCATAATCATGCGCCGACATGCGCACCGAGCAGGAACGCTCCTTGGCCG
>DASZVQ010000116.1:0-3831 GCA_035547275.1 Rhizomicrobium sp. | reverse complement strand
CGCGCATCGCCATCGAATTCCGCCAGAAATTCAAGAAGGACGTGGTGCTCGACATGATCTGCTATCGCAGATTCGGGCATAACGAGACCGACGAGCCCAGCTTCACCCAGCCGCAGATGTACCGGGTGATCAAGGATCACGCCACGACCCTGCAGCTTTACACCACCAGGCTGGTGAAGGAAGGCACGCTAAGTCAGGCGGAAGTCGACGGCATGGCCGCCAACTTCAACAAGCGCCTGGATGAAGAATTCTCGGCGTCGAAATCGCACCATCCCAACCGCGCCGACTGGCTGGACGGCCGCTGGCAGGGCCTGGAAGTGGCACCCAAGAACAGCGACCGCCGCGGCGAGACTTCGGTGGTCGAGGACGAGCTGCGCAAGGTCGGCAAGGCACTGGTGACGGTGCCAAAGGACTTCAATCTGCATAAGACCATCGCCCGCCAGCTCGAAGCCAAGGCCAAGATGTTCGAGACCGGTGATGGCTTCGATTGGGCGACCTGCGAAGCATTGGCTTTCGGCACCCTGCTGGAAGAAGGTTTCTATGTCCGCCTGTCGGGCCAGGATTCCCAGCGCGGCACCTTCAGCCAGCGCCACGCCGCCCTGGTCGACCAGCAGAGCGAGGAACGCTACTATCCGCTGCAGCATATCAGCGAGAACCAGGGCTGCTTCGAGGTGATCGACTCGCTTCTGTCCGAGGAAGCGGTGCTGGGCTTTGAATATGGCTATTCCACCGCCGAGCCCAAGGCGCTGGTGCTGTGGGAAGCCCAGTTCGGCGACTTCGCCAATGGCGCCCAGGTGGTGATGGACCAGTTCATCGCCTCGGGCGAAATGAAATGGCTGCGCATGTCTGGCCTCACCCTGCTTCTGCCGCATGGTTATGAAGGCCAGGGTCCCGAGCACAGCTCCGCCCGCCTGGAGCGGTATCTTCAGCTCTGCGCCCAGGACAATATGCAGGTCTGCGTGCCGACCACGCCGGCCAACTATTTCCACATCCTGCGCCGGCAGATGCATCGCAGCTTCAGAAAACCGCTGGTGGTTCTGACGCCCAAGTCGCTGCTGCGCAACAAGAAGTGCACCAGCTTCCTCACCGACATGCTGCCCGGCACCTCCTTCCATCGCGTGTTGCGCGATCAGGCGGAAGTGGTGCCTGGCGCCACCAGCGTCCAGCTGGTGCCCGACGACCAGATCCGGCGCGTTATTCTGTGCACCGGCAAGGTCTATTTCGACCTGATGGAAGAGCGTGAAAAGCGCGGCGAAAACCGCATCCAGATCCTGCGTCTCGAGCAGCTTTATCCCTTCCCGGAAAATGTGCTGGCCCAGGAGCTGAACCGCTTCCCCAAGGCCGAGCTGGTCTGGTGCCAGGAAGAGCCCCAGAACCAGGGCGCCTGGAATTTCGTCAAACCGCGGATCGAAGCCGCCGTCGCCAAGCTGGGCGGCAACAGCTCGCCCCGTTATACCGGCCGGCCGGAATATGCTTCCACCGCCGCGGGCCTGATGAAGCAGCATCTGGCCGAACTGGCCGCTTTCCTTAACGACGCGCTGTCTCTCTGATTTTGGCCCTCCAAGAACATCCATAAGAGCCCGAGAAAATGACCATCGAAATCAAAGTGCCCGCGATGGGCGAGTCCGTGACCGAAGCCACCATCTCCAAATGGTTCAAGAAGGAAGGCGATACGGTCAAGCGCGACGAGCCGCTGCTGGAACTGGAGACCGACAAGGTCACGGTGGAAGTACCCTCGCCCGCCGATGGCGCGATTGAATCGATAAATGTCCAGGCTGGCGCCACCGTGCAAGTCGGCGCGCTGCTGGGCGCCATTGCCGAGGGCAAGGCCGGTGCCGCGCCGAAAGCCGCGGCCCCGGCTCCAAAGCCGGCTGCCGCGCCCGCACCTGCCGCACCCGCGCCCAAGGCGCCAGCTGCGGACACCCCGGCCATGCCATCGGCCAGGCGCATTTCGGAAGAATCCGGTGTTCCACTGTCCTCTGTCGCCGGCACCGGCAAGGATGGCCGCGTCACCAAGGGCGACATGCTGGGGGCGCTTGCCGCCCGCTCCAGCGCGCCGCAGCCTGCGGCTGTTGCCGCACCGGCCGGTCCGCGCAGCAATGAGGCGCGCGAGGAACGGGTGCCGATGACGCGCCTGCGCAAGACCATCGCGCTGCGCCTGAAGGAATCCCAGAACACCGCCGCCCAGCTCACCACCTTCAACGAGGTGGACATGACCACGGTGATGGGCCTGCGCGCCGCCTACAAGGATACATTCGAGAAGAAGCATGGCGTCAAGCTGGGCTTCATGGGCTTCTTCACCAAGGCCGTGGTCGCGGCGCTGAAGGAGCTGCCCAACGTCAATGCCGAGATCGAAGGCGACAATATCGTCTACAAGAATTATTACGACATCGGCATCGCGGTCTCGACCGAGCGCGGCCTGGTCGTGCCGGTGGTGCGCGACGCCGATCATCTGTCGCTGGCGGGCATCGAAAAGGCGATTTCCGATTTCGGGGCGCGGGCCCGCGACAACAAGATCAAACTGGAAGAGCTGCAGGGCGGCACCTTCTCCATCACCAATGGCGGGGTGTTCGGCTCGCTGATGTCCACCCCGATCCTGAACTCGCCCCAGTCGGGCATTCTGGGCATGCACAAGATCCAGCCGCGCCCCATGGCGATCGGCGACAAGATCGAGATCCGCCCGATGATGTATCTGGCTCTGTCCTATGACCATCGCATTGTCGATGGCCGCGAGGCCGTCACCTTCCTGGTCAAGGTCAAGGAAAATTTGGAAGATCCGCAGCGCATGCTGCTGGACGTCTGAAGATTCAGACACTTCCCTCGAAAAGAGGCGGTCCTTTGGGCCGCCTTTTTTATTTTCTCCTGTCGGAACCGGATGGGTTCGAACGTCCTTCGACAGAAACCCCGAAAGGATACGCCATGGCTTACGTTGATGGTTTTGTGGTTCCTGTCCCCAAGGACAAGCTCGACGCCTACAAGGCGGTGGCGCGTGAATGGGGCGCCATCTGGAAAGAGTATGGGGCCATCGATTATGTCGAATGCATCGGCGACGACACGCCCTATGGTCAGGTGACGTCCTTCCCCCGCGCCGTCCAGGCCAAGGAGGACGAGATCGTGATCTTTTCCTGGATCGTCTATCCGGACCGCGTCACCCGCGATGCGGCCGGCAAAAAGATGATGGACGATCCCCGGCTGAAGAAGCTGATGGAAAATGCGCCCTTTGACGGCAAGCGCATGATCTATGGCGGCTTTCAGCCCTTCCTGGGGCTTTGAGCTGTAGGTGCTAGGAATTTTGCGGCGTGGACAGGAACGCCGAGCGAAGTGTACTGCGAACCTAAATGAGCGCGTTCGTAGCGACAGCGTGCGAACGCAATAGCCCACGACGCAAAAGGACCACGCCTAAGCCCGGCGCTGGTCCAGAGCCTCAAGTTTGGCCAGTTCCACATGCGCGCGCAGCTCGATCTGGTCGAGCACGTCCTGCAGCTTGGGATCGGCAAAGACTTCATGGCGTCGGGTGACCGCCGCCGCCAGCTTGTTCAATGTGGCGCGGGGAATCTCGCCGGCCAGCAGACCGTCGCGCACAGAGTCCAGCAGGTCCAGCAGCTGCTCGCCATGGGCCAGGCCCTTGGAGCGTCCCTGGGTGGAATCATCCAGCCCCTGCAGCATCAGGATGGAATCCAACGCCGCGATGGGACCGGGGCCGGCGACAATGGCCTGTGTCTGGCTTTCGGATGCCTCGGATACGCTGAAGCCCGAGGCGGCAGCACTGGCTGACGTCTTGCGTTTGACGGCGGAAGTCTCGATCCGGCCTGTGCCTTTGATTTCCAAGGG
>DASZVQ010000115.1:0-2772 GCA_035547275.1 Rhizomicrobium sp. | reverse complement strand
CGCCCGTCACCACATCCACGCGCGAGACCAGCGCGGACGGCAGCAGATTCAGGTCGACACCGCCTTCGGCGATGTTCGCCGATCCCACGCGCTGGCCGTCGAACAGCACCAGCGTGCGGTTGATGCCCAGATTGCGCAGATTGACATTGCTGAGGCCGCCTTCGCCCTTGTTGACGTCCGCCGCCCCCTGGCCGTTGCTCAAGGTCCCGGAAATGCCGACGGCCGGGAGCTGGACCAGCGACTGGTCGAGGTCGGGATACGCATCGCGATCGAGATCCGCCGTGCTCACCACCGTTACCGGTGTGGGTTGTTCGTAGCCCTGAATCGAGATGCGCGAACCGGTGACGGTCACCGTCTCGACGCCGGTCGAATTGTCGCCGGCCGCCTGCGCATTCGCGGGCACGACACCCAACAGGCTCACGGCGCTCATCGCGGCAACCGAGCAGCCAAGAAACATGTGGCGCAGCATCATGCGTATCTCTCCCTAGGTATTATTTGCGGGGGAGGCTATGCCATTGATTTGGCTGCATCAAATACGGATGTTATATCCGACTATCGCGTTTCTATATTGATCGCCGCGTTCACGGGACACGGGCCAGCTGGTTAATTGCGCCGTACACGTCGCTACAATTTGATACCAAGCATGACCGGAAAATCGACACGCCGGTGCTGGTCGGCGGTTACAGCGCGCATGTTTGGATTGCGGTTTTGCCGACGTGCCCGCGGCAACGCCGCCGAGACAATCCGCGCGTCCCGCCGATCACTCCGCATCCAGCCCGGAAGGCGGCTTCGGCTCCAGCAGATCGAGGAATGCCCCCATGGCCGGATTTTCATTATCGGTCTTCCAGACGGCATAAAGTTCCACGGGATCAACCGGCGTGGTGATGATGGGACGAAAATACACATCGTCGAAATGCAGCGACTGCGCGGCCTCGGGCACGATCGCGGTGCCCATTCCGGCCCGGACCAGCGCCAGCATGGAATGAATCTGGGACAGCGACTGGATCGTCACCGGCGTGATGCCTTCCTGGGTGAACAGCTTCTCCAGCAGGTCGTGGAAATGGCGCGCCCCCTCCTGCGCGAAAAGGATCAGCGGCTGGCCGTCGAAATCGGCGAGCCGCAGCGATGCTTCCGCCAGGCGCGGATCGCCCACCGGCAGTGCCGCGACAAGGCTTTCGCTTGCGACCTTCAGGTTCATGAAGCCGCCGCTCTTCACGGGCGAACGCATCAGTCCCACGTCTATGGCATCGGTGAGCAGGCCTTCCACCTGTTCGGTGCCGACCATTTCCCGCAACACCATGTTGATATTGGGCGTGCGCGCCGCCCGCTGCAAAAGCAGTCGCGGCAGAAAGCTGTAGCCCGAGGACGCCGTAAAGCCCAGCGTAACAGTGCCAGCTTCGCCCGAGGCCATGCGGCGCACGGCCATGGTCGAGCTTTCGGTCAGGTGCAGGATGCGCCGGGCCTCGAGCAGGAAGACCCGCCCCGCCGGGGTCAGCTTGACGGTGCGGCTGGTGCGATCCATCAGCTTGACGCCCAGCGCATGCTCCAGAAGCTGGATATGACGCGATAGCGGCGGTTGGGTCATGTTCAACCGCGTCGCGGCGCGGCCAAAATGCAGTTCCTCGGCCGCGGCGACGAAACAGCAAAGCTGCCGAAGCTCAAATTGCGGCCGGAAATATGCCTCTGACATCCGACCCCTATACCACTTCGGGACGGGCCTGTGCAGCCTGACCCCAGAGTCAGCGGTGGAAGCGGCCCTCATAGGCGGCCTTGGCGATCACATGGCCTTCCATCGCCGCCAGCACATCGGCGCGGGTGGCATCCGGCCCAAGGGCAAGCCTGGTGTCCAGCGCGAACAGCTCGGCGACATAGTGGTGATAGGCGATGCGCGCGCCCAGCGGCAGATAGCCGACCTTGCGGCTGCCGTTGCGGCCCTGGATTGTGCCATCGGCCGCCTGTGCCACCGCCGGCACGCCTTCAGGCAATTCATGCACGGTGGCTGGGATGTTGAACATCAGCCAGTGCAGATTGTCCGGAAATCCGGGGCGCGGCAGGCTGTCACCATCATGCAGGATCAGCGTGAAGCTGACCGTGGCGGCGGGCGCGTTGCTCCAATGAAAGGCCGGCGACACCGGCTGCGCCGCCAGCATCGAATATCTGTCCGGGATCACGCTGCCATCGGCAAAGGATGGGCTTTCAATGACCATCGGATTGGCCGGCGGCGGTACCGGCGCCTGCGCCCACGCAGATCCTGCCAACAGCAGCAAGGCAAGGCCGGCGTTTCGCATGGCGATCCTCACTGTCCCAGTGCCGTGGCGAGATAGTCAGCCGCGGTCTTGCGGCCGGCCGCGTCCAGCACCATGCCATTGGCGCGCATCTGATCGATGATCTTCAGCCATTCCTCGCGGCTGTGACGCTGACCCGCCACCCGCGCGATGTCATGACAGCCCGAGCAGAGCTTCTGGACAAAGTCGCGGCCCTGCCCCGGCGGCAATTGGGTCCCGCCGCCAAGCGGCGCCGGCGCTGACGCCTTTGCAGGCTTGGCGGCCGGCGGCGCCGTCTTGGGCATCAGCGCGGAAGCCGGCAGCGGCGTGGCGGCATGGGCCGGGCCGGCATAAACAATCACCCGGCCGGTGGTGGGCGGATTGGTGCAGTCATTATAGTAATACTCACCGGGCTTGGTGAAAGTGTACCGGAAAGACTCGCCGGGCTTGATCGGCGGCGAAGCGAACAGGCCTTCATAGAATTGGGTGACGCAATGTGGCTGGCTGT
>DASZVQ010000114.1:0-4629 GCA_035547275.1 Rhizomicrobium sp. | reverse complement strand
TATCTCGATCAGTTGGGCATCAAATATCCCAGTAAATAATGTCTCCCATGCTGCGCAGGCTTTCGGCCGGTTTTCTGCTTGCAATCGCGCTGGCGGGCCTGCCGGCGACGGCGCAGCAGCGCGGCCGGGACGATGGCGCCGCGCCGCCCGCCAATGCCGCGCTGTCGCCGGACGGCCTGCGCGCGGTCTGGGTGACGGACAAGGGGCGCAGCATCGTCAGCGCCACGCGCGCCGCCAAAGATGCCGACTGGAGCGCGCCCAACCGCCTTCTCACCACCCGGGGCGCTGTGCACGCCATTGTCTTTTCTCCCGATGGCCAGAGCCTGGCCTATGAAAACAGCCGCACCTGGAAGGATGATGGCAGCGCGGACGACAGCTGGGAATTCATCGGTGTTTATGACATTGCCACGCGGCAGATCTCCTATGTCGATCCCGGCTTCGACATGGACAGCGATCCGGTCTGGTCGGCCGACGGCGCCACGATCAGCTTTACCCGTAAAGTAGCTGGTCTCCCCGACCAGCATCTGACGCGGCCGGTGATGCGGCTGAAGCTGGCGGGTTGGACCCCGCCGCCCCGGCAGCCGAACGAGAAATTCACCCTGGCGTCTGTGTTGGCCGCGCCCTTCGTCTATCCGCCCGCGCCGTCGGGTGACGGCACGGCGCTGGCCTATGTCAGCCGTGAGGGCAAAAGCCGAAACGTCTATTTCCTGCGCATGGGAAAAAAGGCGATCCGCCTTGCCAGCTATCCCGACGATGACGGGCAGGACATGGAAGATGTCGCGGTGTCGAAGACCGGCGCCGCGGTGGCCTATGTGCGCGGTGGCCGCATCAACCGCCAAGGCGATGCGCCCAATCCGGCCGCCTTCGCCGATATGCCGCATCAGCAGGTCTGGCTGGTGGGAACGCGCGGCGATGCCCCGCGTCTTCTGGGTGACGGTCGCGATCCCATCTTCTCGCCTGACAATCATTTCGTGCTGTGGCGTGCGGGTGGCAATGTCATGGCCGCGTCTCTGTTGTGGAACAAAGGCCGTCTTTTGGGTGTCGGCGCGCCTCAGGAATTTCTCAGCGGTGAGCGTGCCGAACTGAGCTTTTCACCGGATGGTACCAAGGTCGCCTATGAGCGTGGCCATGGTATCGAGGTCTATGATTTTGCCAGCAAGACAGCCGTGGTCGTGCCGCATGGCAAGGACAATGACGCGGGTTTCGTCTGGTCGCCCGACAGCCGGCACCTGGCCTTCCGGCGTAGCGCGCCGCAATCGCCCAGCGGCCAGTCCACCGATGGATGCGGCAACTACCGCTATTGCGGCCCCGTAGTCGCGACCACGCCCTGGTCGATCTGGGTGGTGGATGTCACCGAACTCAAGCCGCGCCAAATCTGGCAGGCCGCGGCGGGGGTTGGCTCGGTTTTCTATCCCATGGACCAGTCCTACAGCCCCGGCCAGCCATCCATGTTTTGGATGGCGGGCGATCGGATCGCTTTTCCTTATGAAGGTGATGGCTGGCGGCATCTTTATGCTGTGCCCGTCACCGGGGGCGTGGCGAAGCTCTTGACCCCGGGCGACGGCGAAGTAGAAACCGCCGCCTTGTCGCCAGATCGCAGACAGATTTTCTACGCCACCAATATCGGTGATCTGGGCCGCCGGCACATCGCCACTGTCGGTCTTGAAGTATCCGCCAAAATATTGACGGCCGGCGACAAGGATCAGTGGTCGCCGATTGCGCTGGCGCACGGTGCTGTTGGCTATGTCGGCGCCGGCTGGGCCGATCCGCATTCGGTTTCGGTGCGCCTGTCATCGGGCAAAACCTATGACGCGGGTTTTCCGCGCCGGCCGGACGGGTTTCCCACCAAGATCCTGCTCAAGCCCGAACTGGTGGAATTCCCTGCCGCCGATGGCCACACCGCCTATGGTCAGTTGTTCGTGCCGCAAAAGCCCAACGGCTGCGCCATCATCTTTTCCCATGGCGGCATCCGTCGCCAGATGCTGCCCGGTTTCCATTACATGGACGCCTATCACTATCTCTATGGCATGAATCAGTATCTCGCCGGCCGCGGATGCCTGGTGCTGTCGGTGGAGTATCGCAGCAGCATCATGCGCGGTGAAGCTTTCCGTGACGCGCCGGGCTGGGGGTTCGCCGCAAATTCCGAATTGCTGGATTTCGTTGGCGCCGCCAAATGGCTGATGGCGCGCAAGGATGTGGATGCAAGGCGTGGCGTGGGGATCTATGGCCTGTCCTGGGGCGGTTACATGACCGCCAACGCACTTTCCCAGCATTCCGATATCTTCACCGTCGGCTTTGACATGGCCGGCGTTCACACATCATCCAACGACGCCGGCGCGAAATATTCCGCTGTCGGCAATATCGGCACCTGGACATCGCCGGTTTTCCTGGCCCAGGGCGATGACGACATGAACGTCAATTTCAATGAAGGCATCGCGCTGGCCCGCGCGATCCAGACCAAAAAGCCCGGTCTGGAATTCCGCCAGCAGGTTCTGCCAGGCCAGACCCATGACCTGTATCTGACCTACGAGCAGCTGGTGCAGATCTACCAGGAAGGCAGCGACTTTCTGCTCGCCCATATGGGCGTGCATTAAGGGGTTTGGACCCAAAAAGCTGGCCGATTTTTGTTCAAGCCCAAAACTTGCACATGAAGCATTGCAACATAACGGTTCTGAGACGCTGCCGTATGTTTGACCACGCCCAAGCCCCCGGCATTCCTGTCTTTTTCCCTCTCAACTTGCGCTTTGCTATTTGCGCCGTCGCGGACGGCGCCTAGATTCTCCTGCAAGCAAGGACCGCGGATGAAAGTGACGGTCCGATCATTCAGGAGAGTGAAACATGAAACTGTATTTTGCCGCCGCCGCGTTCGCTCTGTTTGCGGCCGCGCCATCTTTTGCTCAGTCCGTCATGGAGACGGGCCAGCCTGTCCGGGAAGATTGTTTCCGCGCCGCCAAGGCGGCTCAGTCCCTGTCGGAGCGGGGTGTGCGCCTGGGCATCGCCGCCTGCAATGCGGCGCTGACCGGCGATCTCGCCCAGCAGGCGCGTGCTGGTACGCTCGCCAATCGGGGCACGCTCAGGGCCGCGGCACATGACGATGATGCCGCCGCTGCCGATTTCAACGCGGCGCTGGCCCATGATCCTAACCTGGCGCCGGCATACATAGGTCGCGGTCTCGTGGCGATGCGCGCCGCCCGTTATGACGATGCGCGTGCCGATTTCAGCCGCGCCATCGACCTTGCGCCCGCCAATCTGCATATCGGCTATTTCTATCGTGGCGAGGCTCAGGAAGCGTCTGGCAATCTGGTGGCGGCCTATCACGACTATCGCAAGGCCCAGGAGCTGGCGCCCGACTTCAAGCCGGCCAGCCTGGAGCTGGCCCGCTTCCAGGTCACCGAACGCCGGGTCGCCGATATCCGCTGATCGCCGGCGCCATTTATAGAGACAGTATGGAAGCCGCGTGCCCCGCACGCGGCTTTCTTCTTGGCCGGTGTGGCCACTTTTGCCCTCCCGCCGGTTAAGCTATTGAAGGAGCTTATGTAACGCGCCGGTCCCGGACCATGATCGATTGGCAGTCCCTGCTTCAGCGAAATGCAACGGATCTGAAGACCCCGGCGCTGGTCGTGGATCTGGATGCATTCGAGCGCAATGTCCGCAAGATGGCGGACCATTGTCAGGCCAGCGGCATCGCGCTCAGGCCTCATGCCAAAACCCACAAATCCGCCGATATCGCCAGGCGTCAGGCCGCTGCTGGCGCGATCGGGCAATGTTGCGCCAGCCTGGATGAGGCGGAGATGCTGGTCGGTGCCGGCATCGGGTCCGTCCTGATCACCTCGCCCCTGGTGACCGAAGCGGCCATTCGTCGTCTTCTGGCTTTGAATGCGGCGGCTTCGGGTCTGATGGCCGTGACCGACAGCGAACCGATAGTTCGCCATCTGGCGCAGGCGGCATTCAGCGCCGGCCAGACGCTGAAGCTGCTGGTCGATATCGATATCGGTCATCACCGCACCGGTATTGCGCCGGGACGGCCAGCCCGCGCGCTGGCCCAGGCGATCGCGCAAAGCCCCGGTCTGGAGTTCGCCGGCATCCAGGGATACGCCGGCCATCTGATGCATCTGGCGGATCGGGCAGAACGCCAGGCGCGTTCGGCGACGGCGCTGGAAGGGTTGCGGCTGACGTGTGATCAGCTGACCGGCGTGGGGCTGGCGCCAGGCATCGTCTCCGGCGGCGGCACCGGCAGTTTTGACATCGATCCTGCCATGCAGGTTCTGACCGAATTGCAGGCCGGGTCCTATATTTTCATGGACCGCCAGTATAACGATGTCTGGGGCGGGCAGGATAGGGCGCCCTTCGAGACCTCTCTGTTTGTCCTGACACGCGTGGTCAGCGCCAATCATCCGGGCATGGCCACGACCGATGCCGGTCTGAAAGCTTTCTCCACCGATGCCGGCGCGCCCTTGATTTCCTTCGGACCGGGAAGCGCCTATTCCTTTTTTGGCGACGAATATGGCTGCATCGCGCTTTTGGACGACGGTTTGGCGCGGCTGGGCGATGCGGTCGTTTGTGTTGTGCCGCATTGTGATCCGACCGTGAATCTTTATGGTCAGTATCTGGTCGTGCGGGGTGACGAAC
>DASZVQ010000113.1:0-4960 GCA_035547275.1 Rhizomicrobium sp. | reverse complement strand
CGGCGCATCCTAAATTGCCGGCGGGGCGCATACAAAACGGCCCCGGAAAGATCCGGGGCCGTTCTTGTCTGTCATTTAACGATGGCCGCCATGGAAGCCACCGTGGAAACCGCCACCGTGGAAGCCGCCGCCATGCCAGCCCCCATGCCAGCCATCATGCCAGCCGCCGCCGAAGCCGAAACCGATCACCGGGCCGCCGACATAGGCGGGGCCATAGCCGCAATAGTAGGGATTATAGTAGGGGCTGTAGGGATCGCAGGCCGGGGCGGCGCCATAGACGACCGGCGCGCCGACGCCGACAAACACGCGGGCCGAAGCCGGCGAGGCGATGGCCGTTGCGGCGCCCGCCATCAGAACAGCACCAAGAGCGATTTTTGCGAAGCGTTTCATGTTGAGGTCTCCTTTCGACCGTTGCCCGCATCTTGCGCCCCGCCCGTTGAACCGCCTCTGAAGGGTGGCTTTTGTTTGCATTCAGCAATGTGTCCGGATTGTGTCGGCATCCGCGCGGGTTCCCCGGAAATCCGCGGAATGGAACGGCTTTTGCGGCCGCACATTCCCCACCATCGGATATGCGAAGGCTCCCTGCATGTTGTCACGGCTTGCGCTGTCACTGCCTCTTCTTCTGGTGCTGACGGGTTGCTCCTCCACACGCGCCACCAGCCCGTCGCGCAGTGCGCAGGAAATGCTGCTTATCACCACCGCGGCGGATCGCGCCGCCGAAGCGCTGGCGGTGCAAGTGCCGCCCAACCTCACCGCCTGGATCGATCCCAGCGGTTTCGCGGCCGAGGATCAGGCTTACGGTCTTGCCGCGATCAAGGACGCGCTGCTGCGCCATGGCGTGAAGCTGGTGAGCGACCAGACCAAGGCCGACGCGGTGATCCTGCCGCGCGCCGGCACGCTGTCGACGGATGAGAAGAACACGCTGGTCGGCATTCCTTCGCTGCCGGTGCCGCTGGCGCCTGGCGTCTTGATCCCGCCGCTGTCGATTTATTCCGAGAACGAGGCCAAGGGCGCGGCCAAGTTCGCCGCCTCGATCTATGACCCCAGGACCGGCAAGCTGATTGTGTCCACCGATCCGGCCTACGGTTTCAGCCGCGAGGATGATGGCATGGTGCTGTTCTTCTTTTCATGGCGCAGGAACGACATGGGCCTCAATCTCGGCAAGGACCCGCCGCAGCTAACCTCCGCGAAATAGACCGGGTTTAGTAGGTGGTGCGGCCGCCGGAAGTATCCAGGGTGCTGGCGGTGGTGAAAGAGCATTCCTCGCTGGCAAGCCAGCACACCGCCGCGGCGATTTCGGGCGCGGTGCCCAGCCGATCCATTGGAATCTTGGAGCGCATATAGTCGATATGGCTCTGCGGTACCTGGCGCAGGATCGGGCTGTCGAAGGTGGCCGGCGTCACGGCATTGACGATCACGCCCTTGGTCGCCAGTTCCTTGCCCAGCGATTTGGTGAAGCCCAGAACGGCAGCCTTGGACGCCGAATAGGAACTGGCATTGGGATTGCCTTCCTTGCCCGCGACCGAAGAGATGTTGACGATGCGGCCATAGCCGTTTTCCACCATGCCCGGCGCGATGAAGCGGCAGCAATAGAACAGGCCGTTCACATTGACGTCCATCACCTTGAGCCAGGAGTCGATGGGATAGTCGATCACGGTATGAGTGGCGCCGGTGATGCCGGCGCTGTTGATCAATATGTCGATCTTGCCAAGCACCTTGCGGGTCTCCGCCGTTGCCGCTTCCACCGCCTTGGGATCGCTGACATCCAGCGCGATCATATGGGCGGCGCCGATCTCGCTCTTCGCATGGGCCAGCGTGTCCGCATTGAGATCCCACAGACAGACCTTGCCGCCCTCCTGGGTGATGCGCCTGGCGGCCTCAAGCCCCAGGCCCGATGCGCCGCCCGTGATGACGGCGGTGCGGCCCGCAAAGCGTCCGGCATAGATCATGGCGGTTCTTCCTCAACTCTCTCAGCTCTGACGGGCGGGGTTATAACCACAAAAGGCTATGCTGCACTGCAATATATCTGCGGCGGCGCGCCGCGATGTGGTTATGGTTCCGACTGACTAGAGTGCGCCCGCGCCGGCTGGCCGTGCGGCCTTGATTTGACGGTTGAACCTTAGAAAGCATCCCATGACCAAGAGTGTGTTTGCCTTGCCGCAAGACTTCATGCCTGAAGACTGGCGCGACGCCGTGCTGGTGGGCCGTATCGATATGGGCGAGGGTCCGACCCCGATCGTGGTCAAGGAGGGCCGGGTTTTCGATGTCTCCGCCACCGCGCCGACCGTATCGCTGCTGCTGGAAAAGTGGAATGGCGTGCCCGCGGGCAAGGATCTGGGCGACATCAACGATCTGGGGCTGCAAACAGCCTGGTCAGGCAACACATCGAAAGCGAAGCTGCTGGCGCCCGTCGATCTGCAATGCGTCAAGGCCTGCGGCGTGACCTTTGCCGTTTCGGCGATGGAGCGGGTGATCGAGGAACGCGCCAAGGGGGTGCCCGGCCGCGCGCAGGCGATCCGGGAAGAGCTTGCGGCGCGCATCGGTACCGATATCCGCAAGGTGGTGCCAGGTTCGTCCGAAGCCCAGAAGCTGAAAGAGGCGCTGATTGCCGACGGGCTGTGGTCGCAATATCTGGAAGTGGCGATTGGTCCCGATGCCGAGGTCTTCACCAAGGCGCCGCCCATGTCGTCCGTCGGCTGGGGCGATTATGTCGGCATCCGCACCCAGTCCACCTGGAACAATCCCGAGCCGGAAATCGTCGTGGTCGTGGACCGCGCCGGCAAGGCTGTGGGCGCCACGCTCGGTAACGACGTGAACCTGCGCGACTATGAAGGGCGCAGCGCGCTGCTTCTGGGCAAGGCCAAGGATAACAATGCGGCCTCGGCGCTTGGTCCCTTCATCCGCATGTTCGACGACAAATACACGATGGACGATGTCCGCAACGCCGTGGTCGAGCTGGAGATCGTGGGCGCCGACAATTACCGGCTGGAAGGCAAGTCCACCATGGCCGAAATCAGCCGCGACCCGCTGGACCTGGTGAAGCAGACCATCAGCGAACATCAGTATCCGGACGGTTTTGTGCTGTTCCTGGGCACCCTGTTCGCCCCGACCCAGGACCGGGATGTGAAGGGTTCCGGTTTCACCCATAAGGAGGGTGATGTGGTGAGGATCTCTACGCCCAAACTGGGTGTGCTGGAGAACCGGGTCACCACTTCCAAGGCGGCGCCGCCCTGGAATTTCGGCATTTCTGACCTGATGAAAAACCTTGTCCGGCGTGGGCTTTTATCCGCATAGATTTTGCTGGCCGCTGCGGCCCTAAGCCATACCCCTGTCACACATCCGGGATGCAGTTCCGGGGTTGGATTGGCCTGTCCAACCCCTTAAATACACGCAGCCCTTTTCCCCTCGAGCCCAGGAGATATTGATGACCGACACCCTGACCCATTTCATCGGCGGCAAGCAGATTTCCGCTCCGGGGGCGCTGGAAAGCACCAATCCGTCCAACACCGGCGAAGTGATCGCCAAGTTTCCCGATGGCAGCGCCGAGGACGTGAACAAGGCGGTGGAAGCCGCCCGCGCCGCGTTCCCCGGCTGGTCGGGCGCCACGCCGGAAGTGCGCGCCGATGTGCTGGACAAGGTCGGCAGCCTGATCATCGAGCGCAAGGATGCCATCGGCAAGCTCTTGGCCAGCGAAGAGGGCAAGACCCTGCCGGAAGCCACCGGCGAGACGGTACGGGCGGGACGCATCTTCAAATATTTCGCCGGCGAGGCGCTGCGCCGCCACGGCCAGAATCTGGATTCGGTGCGGCCGGGCGTAGAGATCCAGACCTATCGTGAAGCGGTTGGCGTTTACGGCCTGATCACGCCCTGGAACTTCCCCATCGCCATTCCGGCCTGGAAGATCGCTCCCGCCCTGGCCTTCGGCAACACCGTGGTGCTGAAGCCCGCCAATCCCACCCCCGCCACCGCGCATGCGCTGGCCTCCATCATCCATGAAGCCGGCGCGCCGGCCGGGGTGATGAACATGGTGCTGGGCCGTGGCTCGGTGGGCGACGCCCTTTCCAAGCATCCCGACGTCAATGCCATCTCCTTCACCGGTTCGCAGGCCGTGGGCGCCAAGGTCGCGGCTGCCGCGGTGTCGCACCAGGCGCGCGTGCAGATGGAAATGGGCGGCAAGAATCCGCTGGTCGTGATGGATGACGCCGAATTCGACCGCGCCGTGCAGATCGCGGTGGACGGCGGCTATTTCGCCACCGGTCAGCGTTGCACCGCCTCCAGCCGTGTGTTCGTGCAGGAAGGCATCTATGACAAGTTCATCGCCGCCGTCGCCGAACGCGCCAAGGCGCTGAAGGTCGGCAATGCGCTGGACCCCTCGACCCAGATGGGCCCGGCCGTCACCGACACCCAGCTGGCCGGCAACCTGAAGTATGTCGATATCGCGCTGAAGGAAGGCGGCCGCCTGCTCGCCGGCGGCGCCGAGCCGCTGAAGCTCGCCACTCCGGGCCATTACATGTCGCCGACCCTGATCGTCGACACCAAGCCGGGTGATACCATCAACCAGGAAGAAGTCTTCGGGCCGGTGGTCTCGGTGGTGAAGATCAAGAATTATGAGGAGGGGCTGGATCTCTGCAACGCCGGCAACTTCGGCCTCTCTGCCGGCATCGTCACCACCAGCCTGAAATATGCGCGTCACTTCCAGCGCAATGTGAAGGCCGGTATGGTGATGGTCAATCTGCCGACCGCGGGCGTGGACTATCACGTGCCGTTCGGCGGCACGCGCGGTTCCTCCTATGGCGCGCGCGAGCAGGGTTTTGCCGCAGTGGACTTCTTCACCCAGATCAAGACGGCCTATTCCTTCTCGTAAGGTTTGGCGCAAGCGGAATGAAAAGAGCGGCTTCGGCCCAGCCTTGCGGCGCGCTGAATCGCGCGCCGCTGCGGCGCTCGCCGTGCGAAAGCTCCA
>DASZVQ010000112.1:0-4568 GCA_035547275.1 Rhizomicrobium sp. | reverse complement strand
AACAAGGCGCTGGAAAAAGCGCAGCAGAAGGTCGAGGCGCGCAACTTCGAAATCCGCAAGAACATCTTGAAATATGACGACGTGCTGAACGACCAGCGCAAGGTGATCTTCGACCAGCGCAAGGAGATCATGTCGTCGGACGATGTCTCCGACCAGATCGCCGATTTCCGCGAGGAAGTGGTCGACATGCTGGTCGCCCGCCATATCCCCGAAAAGGCCTATGCCGAGCAGTGGGACGCGGCCGGATTGCATGACGAGGTTGTGCGCCTGTTCGGCGTCGACCTGCCGGTCACCGACTGGACCAAGGAAGAGGGCATCGCGGACGAGGAAGTGCGCGAACGCATCCTGAAGGCGGTGGAGGAGCGCGCCGCCGCCCGCACCGCCGAGCATGGCCCGGAAATCACCCGCCATGTCGAGAAGCATTATCTGCTGCAGACCCTGGACCATCATTGGCGCGAGCACATCGTCAACCTGGACCATCTGCGCCAATATGTCGGCCTGCGCGGCTATGGCCAGCGCGACCCGCTGAACGAGTACAAGAGCGAGGCCTTCGAGCTGTTCGAGAACATGCTGGCCACCCTGCGCAGCGATGTGGTGCGCCTGTTGATGCATGTCCAGATCCAGGTCGGGCCGCCGCCGGAGCAGCAGCTGCCCGCCATGCAGGCCAGCCATATCGATCCGCTGACGGGCCAGAACGAGATGGAGCAGTCCGGCCTGTGGCCGGATGATGGCGGGGTCGATCCCAACAATCCCAGGACCTGGGACCGGACGGCGCGCAACGCCCCCTGCCCGTGCGGTAGCGGACGCAAATACAAGCACTGCCACGGGGCGCTGGCCTAGGCCGGCGCTTGCACCCGATCGGGATTTTGCGCGTTACTCCAGCGCGAAGGAGACTCGCGTGATCACCGAACACAAGTCCGGCGGCAAGCTGCGGTGGGTGGACATGTACAATCCCACCAACGAGGAAATCGGCCGCGCCTGCACCGACTACAAGCTCGACATCCCGCCGCGCGAACAGCTGGAGGAGATCGAATTCTCCAGCCGGCTGCAATATGAGGACGGCGTTTTCACAATCTCGGTGCCGGTCACGCCGCACCGCAAGAATGACGAAGGCCCTGACGAGACCACCCCACTGGGCTTCGTGCTGACCAGGAACCTGCTGGTCACCATCCGCTTCACCCATCTCCACACCATGGACGCGATCGTCAAGCGGGTGGAGCGGCGGGAACGCGATGCGCCCGACATCTTCATGGTCATCATCGAGGCGATGATCGATTATGGCGCCGACAGGCTGGAAGAACTGCGCGCCGAGTCGCTGACAATCTCACAGCGCATCTTTCACAAGGACATGCAGGCCTGGCAACGCAACAAGGTCGCCAAGGTCAGCGCCATGCTGCGCGACACGCTGGTGGAGATCGGCGACATGGGCGAGCGCCTATCCCATATCCGCGACACCCTGCTGGTGCTGCAACGGGCCATGCCCTTTGTCACCGAACATGGCGATGGCTGGATGGAGGCCGGCGTGAAGGCGCGGCTGAAAATGGCGGCGGCCGATGTGCAGTCGCTGAATGACTATGAAGTGCACCTGACAGACAAGCTCCAGTTCCTGCTGGACGCCGATCTGGGCTTCATCAACACCGAGCAGAACGACCTGTTCAAGATCATGACCATCTGGTCGGTGGCCGGCATCCCGCCGGTGCTGCTGGCCGGCATCTGGGGCATGAATTTCAAATTCATGCCGGAGCTCAGCCTGCATTATGGCTACCCCCTGGCGCTGGCCAGCATCGCCATTTCGACCATCCTGCCGCTGATATGGTTCAAACACAGGGGCTGGTGGTAGCGCGTCCTGATAGGCTGCTCCGTTCGCGCCCGTGCGTCTTTGATCCGGCGCATTCCCTGACTTTTGCTTCCTCCTTACCGTTCGCTTGTAAGCATTGCGGTTTCGTCATGTTCGAGTATGGTTCCATAGCGCACGCAGCGCTTGGGGCTTGATTCATGCGAAGGGGAGTTCGATGCGTTCGATCAAAGTTGTTCTTGCAGCCAGCCTGCTGACGGCTGGCGCCGCGCAAGCCGCCTCGGTCCAGGAAAAAACAGAGCAGGCCAAGGCACAAATTCCCGTCTGCTCCCGCAATCTGGGCACGGTCGCGGTACGCGAGCCCGACAACAAATGGTGGGAAGGCCTCAAGCTCGACTCCCCCGAGGCCCTGATCAAGGTTCTGGTGATGCGGTCCGGCTGCTTCACGGTGCTGGATCGCGGCAAGGGCTTTGAGATGATGCAGCAGGAGCGTGCGCTGGCCGCCGGCGGGCAGCTCCAGGGCGGCTCCAATATCGGCGGTGGCCAGATGAAGGCGGCCGATTATATCCTGGTGCCCGACATCACCAGCAAGAACGCCAATAGCGGCGGCACCAATGTCGGGGGCCTGCTGGGCGGCTTCATGGGCGGCTTTGCCGGCGCGGTGGTCTCCGGCATCTCGATCTCGTCCAAGACGGCGGATGTGACCCTGTCGCTGGGCAATGTCCGCACCAGCGAGATGCAGGCCATCACCGAGGGCCATGGCGACAAGACCGATGTCGGATTCAGCTTCGGCGGTGGCGGCTGGGGCGGCGGGGTGTTCGGCGGCGCCGGAGTCAGCAGCTATGCCAACTCCACCATCGGCCAGGTCATCATCCTGGCCTATATCGACGCCTACACCAAGATGGTGACCCAGCTGGGCGGCCTGTCGCCGGCGCCGGCCGCGACGGCGCCCCAGCAGACCGTAACCCTGTCGCGGCCGGGCGTGTTGCGCGCCACGCCGTCCGAAAAGGGCAAGGTGGTGCGCACGCTCGATCCCGGCATGATCCTCTATCCCACCGGCAACAGCGAAGGCGTGTGGCGCGAAGTCAGCGACGAGGTCGGCAACAAGGGCTGGGTGTCGAATGCCAGCCTGAGCCTGGCGAAGTGACCGGTGCGGGGCTGCTGCCCAGCAGCCTCGCTCTCGCTCGGCGCGCGGCTTACAGGTTTCGCCCCATGGCGAGGAATTTCGCACGCCGCTGACGCAGCAACTCCTCGCCCGAAATGCCGTCCATTTCCTTGAGCCCCTGTTCGATCTGGTCGGCCACCGCGTCGATGGTTTCGAGTGGCGCGCGATGGGCGCCACCCACCGGCTCCGGCACGATGCCGTCGATCACCTTCAGCGTCATCAGATCCTGGGAGGTGATCTTCAGCGCCGTCGCGGCGTCCTGCGCCTTGTCGGCGCTGCGCCACAGGATCGAGGCGCAGCCTTCCGGCGAGATCACCGAATAGATCGAATGTTCCAGCATATAGACGCGGCTGGCGGCAGCGATGGCAATGGCGCCACCCGACATGCCTTCGCCGATGATGGTGGCGATGAACGGCGCCTTGACCGAAAGCCCGGCCTCGATGGAGCGGGCGATGGCTTCCGCCTGGCCGCGTTCCTCGGCCGAAACGCCGGGATAGGCGCCCGACGTATCGCAGAAGCTGAGAACCGGCAGGCCATAGCGATCCGCCAGTTCGAAGATGCGTACCGCCTTGCGATAGCCTTCCGGCATGGCGGAGCCGAAATTGTGTTTCAGCCGGCTTTGGGTGTCGTTGCCCTTTTCCTGGCCGATAAAGGCGACCGGGCGACCACGGAAACGCGCCAGGCCGGCGACAATGGCGGCATCCTCGCGAAAGGCGCGGTCGCCGGCCAGTTCTGTGACCTCGTCGAAGATGCGCCTGGCATAATCCAGAAAGTGCGGCCGGCCGGGATGACGCGCCACCTGCACCTTCTGCCAGGGGGTCAGCTTGGCATAGGTATCGGCGACCAGCGTGCCAGCGCGGGCCTGCAGCCGCTCGACCTCGCCGTCGATGTCCATGTTGGGGTCTTCCTCGGCGAGCTTCCTCAGCTCGACGATCTTGCCCTCCAGTTCGGCAATGGGACGCTCGAATTCAAGGTAATGCATGATTCAAAATCCGATCAGGCCGGGAAAATGACACAGGCATCCGGCAAAGGGAATGCCTAAAGATCGCTTTTGTTCCAATAGCTTAACGGGCCTTTGGGGCCTTGACTTTGCCCAGCGGGTGGGCGGCCTGCACCACCTTGGTCAGATGATCGCGCGCCACATGGGTATAAATCTGGGTGGTGGCGATGTCGGCATGGCCCAACAGCGTCTGCACACTGCGCAGGTCGGCGCCGCCCTCCACCAGATGGGTGGCGAAGGCGTGGCGCAGCACATGCGGCGAGACCTTCGCGGGATCAATACCGGCCTTGATCGCCAGCGCCTTCAGCAGCTGATGAAAGCGCCGCCGGGTGAGAAATCCGCCCTCGCCGCGTGAGGCGAAGAGATAGCGGTTGGTCTGGTCATGCTTCGGCACGAAGTGCGCGCGCACCGCCAGATAGGCATCGAGCGCGGCGCGCGCCGCATCGCTCAGCGGTGTCAGGCGCTCCTTGTTGCCCTTTCCGGTGACGCGGATGAAGCCTTCCCTGGTCTGAACCGCCGCCAGCTTCATGCCGGCCAGTTCGCTGACCCGAAGGCCGCCGCCATACAGCATCTCCACCATCAGCGTCAGGCGCAGGCCTTCGGGGGTC
>DASZVQ010000111.1:0-1527 GCA_035547275.1 Rhizomicrobium sp. | reverse complement strand
CTTTCCGATCCGGTCCGTCATCACGTCGCCGATTTCACTCAGCTGCGCCAGCATGTTCCTGCCGGTGGTCATGTGATAGAGGCCCTGGAGATAGGCCAGATCATAAAGGGTCAGGCCCTCCACGCCCTCGCGCCGGCAACCGGGCGCCATCCGGTTCACGATGCTGGGCAGTTCCTGACAGGCATCCAGCGAGTTGATCTGGGCCAGCGCCAGCATGGCCAGGTAATCGGTCAGGGGCACCATGTCCTGCCCCGCCAGCTTGGTGGAATCGATCACGATCAGGATGTGGTTGAAGCCGGTATGGATGCCGTCATTGGTGTGGTTGCCGGTCGAATAGAAGAACGGCGCCATGTCGGTCAGGGCGCTGCCGGCGGAGTTCGTCGTGCTGTCGCCCACCGGGCCCGTCAGGCCGTTGAAATTCTGCACCGTGGTGCCGCTGACGATCGACCGGCCCGTGTCCAGATGGCGCCTGCCCCGGACATCGATGCTCTCGGTGGCATACCAGGCCTGGATGGGCCGGGTGACGGTCGCCAGGGCTTTCTTCTGGGCGCCGGTATCGAAATAGCCCAGATAGCGTTGATCGTCCCTGGCCACGGTATCGAGCAGGGCCTGGGGCGTGGTGGTGAAGACGATATCGATATTGGGCGCGCAGGCGGGATCGTTATCGATGGGCGCGCCGGCCGCCAGCGCGACATATTTGATGTGCTGGGTGATGAAGGCGGCGGTGCGGGCATCCCGGCCGCCGACAGCGGGACAGATGGGATGTTCCCAGCGCGCCATCTTGCCGGTGACTTTGGTGGGCGCCGCGAAAGTCCGGCTGAAATCGTGATAGGCGTGGCGCGAGCCCGTGATGGTGACATTCTCGGTCGAAGGCGCGGTCTGGGCCGCTGCCGGCAGGCCGGGCGCCGCCAGCAGCAGCGAAAGCGTGACGAACCGGACGGTCTTGCCTGTCATGATCACCCCTCCAACTCCGTAATGAGTTTTCTGAGCTTCCGGCCTGGGACAGCCTCTGCCAGGTGATGAAATGGCCCCAAGCCCTGCCATCTTACCACCAAACGGCCGGCCCGGCAGCATGCGGATTTCGGCCTGGGGATAGCCCGCCCGGCTGGCCGGGACCGGTGGCCCCCCAGCGCCCCTGTCAAGGACTTGCCTGCCAGGATTTATTGTCATTCGCGCTCCCTTGACTCACGTATAACCCATCGGTTATGGATTATACCCATAACTAATGAGTTATGTATTCATGACCGCCACCCATGATCTGCTGTTCAAGGCCCTGGCCGATCCCACCCGGCGCGCGCTCTTCGAGCGGCTGGCGCGCGACGGCGAACAGACCGTCTCGGCGCTGACCGCCCGCGCCCGGGTCTCCCAGCCCGCGGTGTCCAAGCATCTGGCGCTGCTGAAGGAGGCCGGCCTGGTGCGCGCCACGCAGTCGGGGCGCGAAATCCATTACGCCGCCCACCAGGCCGCGCTGGCGCCCCTGATCGACTGGACCAGCCAGATGACCGGCTTCTGGCAGAAGAAATTCGA
>DASZVQ010000110.1:0-67372 GCA_035547275.1 Rhizomicrobium sp. | reverse complement strand
CTGTCGGCGCGCACTGGTGGAGGCTCAAGAAAGTCCCGTTTTATCGTACTTTTATGAACAATTGTTCCCGCCACGGAAGGGCTGCTACTCATCCAATATTAACGCCCGCTGTTTAAGCTTTGTTTTCCAAGAATTCTTAACGGCGGTTATCACTTTCCATGGCCCAGCAACAATATGCCGACGGCATAGGCGCGATCAGCATCATCGGCCAGACCGTGCGCATCGATTTCGCCGCCCTTTCGCCGACCGAGAAGGATGAGAACGGCGAACCGAAGGCGGTTGTCGTCCAGCGTGTGGTCATGACCAGCGAGGGCTTTGTGCAATGCGCCGCCAGAATGCAGGCGGCCAGATCCCTGATCGAAAGCCGCCAGAGCGGCCCCGCCGCGCCGGCCGAAAATGGCGGGCCCGCCAAGACGGCCCTGTTTCCATGAGCACCGCGCTCGCCACCTCCGAAACGCTCATCGCCGGGGTGAGCGCGGAAAACCTGCATGACCGGAGCGGCCATCCAGGCGGCCACCAGACCGGTCTCAAAGCCCTGGCCGCCGTCGCGCGCCATCTGAGCGTCGATATCAGCCTGGAAAAACTGCTTCGCCTTCACCCTTACGATCAGGAACCCGATGCCGATGCTCTGGCCAGCATCGCAACGGGAGAAGGCCTGAAGGCCAAGTCCGTGACCATGAGCTGGGACCGGCTCAGCCGCTTCGACCAACTGCTGCCTTTTCTCGCCCGGTTGTCCAACGGCTGTTATGTCGTCCTGGTCAAGCTTGCCACCGCGCCCGGGCCGCAGGCCGATGCCGGCGTGGCCATCTTCAATCCCCGCACCAGCGAAGCCGGCGTCTTCCGGATTTCACAGCAACAGTTCCGCGAACACTGGAACGGCGAAATCATTCTGGTGAAACCGGCGGAAGAACCGCAAATCGAGAAGAAAAACTTCGATCTTTCCTGGTTCACGTCGGAATTCTGGCGCCACAAGGCGCTGGTGCGCAATATCGCCGTGGCCGCACTGGTCATGCATGTCCTGGCGCTGGCGGTGCCGATCTTCTTCCAGACCGTGATCGACCGGGTCCTGGTCTATATGAACGGCGCCACCCTCACCGTCATCACCATCGGCGTTCTGGTCGCGATCGTGTTCGACACGATGCTGAGCTGGCTGCGCGGTCATTTCATCCTGCGGATTGCCAGCAAGATCGACATCCGCCTGGCCCGGCGCACCTTTCAGCATCTGATGACGCTGCCAGTCAGCTTTTTCGAGCGTATTCCAGCCGGCGTCATCGCCAAGCACATGCAGCAGGGCAGCCAGATCCGGGAATTCATCACCGGGCGCCTGCTGATGGCGATCCTGGATCTGCCCGCGGTCCTGATCTTCCTGCCTTTGATGATTTGGTACAGCCCTCTGCTGACCGGATTGGTGGTCGGGGCCACAGCCATCCTTGGCCTTACCATCGCGGCCCTGATCGGGCCCTATCGGCAGCGCCTGCAGCGGCTCTATGCGACGGAAGGCCAGCGCCAGTCCCTGCTGGTGGAAAGCATTCACGGCATCCGCACCATCAAGTCGCTGAATTATTCCGCGCGCCGCGGCGCCATCTGGGAAGACGCGGCCGCGCGGACGGTGAACAACACGCTGGACGTGGGCAACATCGCTCTTCTGGCCAACAATTTCTCCCGCCTGGTGGAGAAGCTGCTCACGGTGGGGATCATCGTGGTCGGTTCGCTGCTGATATTCCGCAATGACATGAGCGTGGGCGCGCTGATCGCCTTCAACATGCTGTCCAGCCGCGTCATCAGTCCGGTCCTGCAACTGGTCGGCCTGCTGAACAACTATCAGGAGACGCTGCTGTCGGTGCAGATGCTGGGCGAGATCATGAATCACGCGCCGGAAACCGGCAGTCAGCGCGGCCTGGCGCCGATGCTAAAAGGCGAGATCGCCTTCGATCAGGTCACTTTCCGCTATTCCGGCAGCGACCGTCCCGCCTTGCAGAATATCTCGCTGACCATTCCGTCCGGCGCCATGGTCGGCATTGTCGGCCGCAGCGGATCAGGCAAGACGACCCTCTCCGCGCTGCTCCAGGGACTGTACAGCGCCAGCGAAGGCGCCGTGCGCATCGATGGCCACGACCTGCGCGACCTGGACCTGCAGTTTTATCGCAGCCAGTTGGGCGTGGTGCCCCAGGACCCGTTCCTGTTCCGCGGCAGTGTGAAAGAAAACATCCGCATCGGACATGGCGAGGCGTCCTTTGAACAGGTGGTCGAGGCGGCGCGCCTGGCTGGCGCGGATGAGTTCGTGCAGCGCCTGCCGGCCCGTTACGACACCATGCTGGAGGAAGGCGCCACCAACCTGTCGGGCGGCCAGCGGCAGAGGCTGGCGATTGCCCGCGCGCTGCTGCGCGACCCGCGCATGATCCTGTTCGATGAAGCGACCAGCGCGCTCGATCCGGAAAGCGAAGCCATTGTGGTGCGCAACCTGAATGAAATCGCCCGTGGCCGCACCACCATCATCATCTCCCACCGCCTGCGCACCATCAAGGATGCCGACATGATCGTCGTTCTGGACCAGGGCCGGATCAGCGGCGTAGGCAGCCACCAGTCGCTGCTCGAACAGAATGAACTTTATGGCCAACTTTGGGCCCAGCAGATCGGGGACGCTCCATGACGACCAGTCTGCCGGCCCCCAGCCGCGCCCTGGATAAGGTCCAGCGCGCCGTCTCTCCGCTTGCTGGCAAGGTTTCGGAATGGCTGAACGTTGGCCTGCCGGCGCGCGGCGAGGATGAAGCCCTGTTCCGGGAATTCCAGCAGAGCGCCACGGCCATCGAAGAAACGCCTATATCGACCGGCAGCCATCTCACCCTTTATCTCGTCACCGCGCTGGTGGTCATCGCGATGCTATGGGCCACTTTCAGCTCCCTGGACCGCATTGTCGTCGCCCCCGGGCGGATCGTCAGCCAGACCCCGACGCTGGTGCTGCAGCCATCCGCATCGGCCCGGCTGTTGTCGATCGCGGTCAAGCCGGGCGATCACGTCAAAAAAGGTCAGGTGCTGGCCAATTTCGACCCGGCTTTCGCCCAGGCCGATCTGGCCGTCCTGAAACAGCGGGTGCAGGCCTTGTCCGTGACCGCGGAACGGCTGCAGGCCGAACTCGCCGGACAGGCCTTCGCGGCAGGCCCTGACGCCGATGCCGACCGGCTCAACCAGGCTCAGATCTTCGACCAGGACCGGGCGCAGTTCGCCGCCGAAATGACGCAGCGCGACCGGCAGGTCGCCGGCGTGGAATCCCAGCTGGGAGCCGACCAGTCGAATCTGGCGGGGCTGAACAGGCAGCGCGACATGGCCGAGAAGGTCGTGGACATCCACAAATACCTGCAGTCCCAGCAGGCCGGCACCCCGCTGGATGTGATGAATGCCGAAAGCGCGCGCATCGATGTGGAAAGCAAGCTGAAGACCACCGAAGGCGATGCCCGGCGGCTTCAGTCGCAGCGCGCCGAGATGCAGGCCGAGCGCCAGAGTTTCATCGACCGCTGGCGTAACGACCGCAGCGAGCAACTGATGAAGGCCCGGCAGGATTTGACGGAAGCGCGTCAGAATCTGCAAAAAGCCCAGAAAATCAACGATCTTACCCAGCTGGTGGCGCCGGCGGACGGCGTGGTCCTGCAGGTTGCCGACCGTTCCGCGGGTTCGGTATTGCGGGAGGGCGAAACTTTGATGACCCTGGTCTCCGACACCGCGCCGCTCTATGTCGAGGCGTCGGTTTCCTCCCGCGACATGAGTGAGTTGCGCACGGGCGAGAAGGTGCGGCTGAAGCTGGATGCTTATCCGTTCCAGCGCTATGGCACCCTTGCCGGAACCTTGATGGTGATCAGCGCAGATACGGTGGCTTCCGATGAGGCGCAGGCGCCGACAACGCCGGTGGCGCAGGTCTACCGGCTTCGCGTGCGGCTGGACGATTCCGCAAGGAGCCTGGCGAATCGGGGAATCTATCTGCGCCCCGGCCTTCTGGCGGCGTCGGAAATCGAAACCGGCCGGCGTACGGTAGCGTCCTATATTCTCAATCCGATCCTGAAGACCGCCGACGAGAGCTTCCGCGAGCCATAACCCGGCTTTTCCGCGGATAAAAGACGGCGAAGCCGCCGATTTCGTTCAACTTGCCGGTAACTATTCTTAATTGGGTAACCGGCTTCCTTAAGCCGCTGACAAGACGTCGGCATCTAAGGTCCGGGCATGACCAACCCAATCAAGACCCTGACATGACAAACGCGATCCGCACGTCCGACTTCATCAATTCCATCGGCGTAAACACGCATCTGCGTTACACCGACAGCACCTATGCCAACATCCCGAATGTGATAGCCGACCTTAAGTATCTCGGCATCGACAATATCCGGGACAACGCCATGAACACCGGATTCAACATCCAGATCATGACGGGCCTCAACATGGTGGCCAACGCCGGGATCAAGATGGATTTGTTCGATCAGGGCGATCTTCCCGACACCATGACCGCGCTGGACAAGTTTGCCCAGGCACATCCCGGCACGATCCGCTCCATCGAGGGGCCCAATGAGGTCAACAATTTCCCTGTCTCGTACAACGGCCTGACCGGCACCGCCGGCGCCATCGCCTTTCAGAACGCACTCTATGCGAGCGTCAAGTCGGACCCCAAGCTGGCGGGCGTTCCGGTCTACAATTTCACCGACAATATCGCGGCCTCGGGCTCATCGGATGCATTGAACATCCATCCTTATGCCTCGAACGGCGCCCAGCCAATGTCGGCGATCCAGTCCAACATTTCCCAGCTTGCGCCCAACCATGCGTCCGGCCTGGTCATCACCGAGGCCGGCTATTCCACCGCCAACACGACGAACGGCGTGGACCAGATCACCCAGGCCAAGGAAACCCTGAACCTGCTGATGGATTCCATCAAGTCAGGCGCATCGGTGACGTATCTGTATCAGCTGATGGATGGCTATTCCGATCCGTCGGGGACGAACCTGGAAGACCATTTCGGCCTGTTCGACGCCAGCAACAATCCCAAGCTGGCCGCGACCGCGATCCACAATCTGACCGCCATTCTGAGCGATCCGGGCTCGACCAGCAGCAGCTTCAAGACCGGAAGCCTGAACTACACCATCAAAGGCATGAAAGCCGATGGCAACAGCCTGCTGATGGAGAAGTCCAACGGCGCCTTCGACCTGGTTGTGTGGGAAGAACCGCAGATCTGGAATTCGACCACGAAAACGGATGTTGCGGCGAAGACCGACAAGATCACCATCAACCTCGGCGCCAAATATGCCGACGTCAAGGTCTTCGATCCCCTGGCGGGCACGACCGCCACGGAAGAATTCACCAATGTCAGCAAGATCACCCTCAACGCGACCGATCACCCGCTGATCATCGAGGTCGAGCCGGAAACCACCAAACAGGCCAAGAAAGCCGCGAACACGTCGGTGGCCACGACCCTGACTCCGCAGCTGGGCACCAGCTCGTCGTCACTGCTGGCCTTGCCCACCCGCTGACGGCAGCACGCGCCCGGCCGCGCGGTCGAGTTGATCCAAAACCTGGCTATCGATATCCGCATCGAATTTCCGGGCAAAATAGTGCGGCGCCTGCGCCAAGGCCTCAAGATCCTGCCGCCCCAGGGTCTTGGGGCTTCGCGCGTTTCCCGACCAGCTTGTGTAGCACATCGGTCTGTCCGCGATGGCGTCACGCCAGGGCGAATTCATCAACACGGTCTGGAAAAACAGCTCGTCCGACACAAAAGCGTGCCGGAAAAAATCGCGAAGCCCCGACGTCAGAGCGAACTGGGCATGCGCCCGCGCCAGGCACCAAAAGGCTGAACCGCCGTAGAAAGTGATGCCGGGCGGCAACGCGCGCTTTACCGGCAGGCGGATGGGGCGCACGCCAGTCTTCAGATACCAATGCCGAATCCGATACATGCCGCCGTCCGGCGGCCAGTCGGATCGCGGTAGTGCCTGGCATTCCATGAAACTTGTGTCCGGCGAGGCCTGTGCCATCGCCTCGAATGCCCCCACCGGCTTGATAGGATAGTCCTGGCCCGACAGATGCTGGATATGGCCGACGGACGTATCCGCCAGCAGATGGGACAGTCCCTCCAGCGCCGCCGCGACAATGCCGAAGCCGCCCCAGGTCACCTTGTGATGAGAACGCACGGTAACGTCCGCAACGCCCCGCAGCATATCGACGGTCTGGGCCAGCATTTCCGGCGCCCGTCGGTCGACATGGATGAATATCGGGCCGCCACTTTCGGCGCGCAGGGCGCGCACCAGCCGGCCCAGCTGCCGCGGCTTGTGATGGGCGAGGATGATATAGCCGACGCGCACCCGCTGATCAGCCGCTTTGGTTGATTTTTATGTCGTTGACAAGCCGCACAACGCCGTGCCGGCGATCATAGGCCGTACGCGCGTCATTGATCGAAGCCGGCGCGATCTCCAGCGAGATCGCCGCATCGGCGCCGGCGATGATCCCCCCGTCCTGGATGTTTTCGATCGAAAAGCCGACATAATACTGGCCTGGCAGGAGGTTGCAGGCCACGAAGTCGAACCGGATCTGCGTGGTACCCGCGAGACTGAGCGGCGCAAGCCCTTCACGCCTTGTATCCACCGTCGAGATCAGCGTGCCATCTTCGCTGTATATATTCAGCAGAACCGCGGCCGCGGGCGTGACGCTGGCACTGTTGACCGTCAGGATCGCGTTCCACGGCAATCCAAAACCGATGCTGCTGCGTTCGCGCATGCCGTTAATCTGCAGCCAGGCGGTGACACTGCGATCCATCTGCATCGACAAAGGCGCCTGGGCCAGTGCGCGCAGATAATGATCCGCCGTCTCGCTGGCCTCGCCGATCTCCGCCACCCGGCCACCTTCCAGGCGGACAACGCGCTGACAGAGTTGGCTGATAATATTCATGTTGTGGCTGATGAGAATGATGGTGCGCCCCTGCGCCCCAAGCGCCTTCAAGGTCGCAATCGCCAGGCGCTGGAATTCGGCGTCGCCCACCGCCAGCACTTCGTCGATCAACAGTATTTCGGCTTCCAGATGCGCGGCCACGGCAAAGGCCAGACGCACATACATGCCGGATGAATAGCGCTTGACGGGTGTCTCCAGCACGGGGCCGATGTCGGCAAAACGGATGATCTGGTCGAGCTTGCGGGCGATCTCCTTGCGCCCCATCCCCAGAATGGCGCCGCTGAGATAGATATTCTCAACGCCATCGAGTTCGGGGTCAAAGCCGGCGCCGACCTCCAGCAGGCAGCCGACGCGGCCACGCAGACGTATTTCGCCCTCGGTCGGATGGGTGATGGACGCCAGCACCTTCATCAGCGTGGTCTTGCCCGAGCCATTTGGCCCGACCACGCCCCAGATCTGGCCCTCCGGCACCGAGAAGGAGACATTATCCAGGGCAAGGAAAGAGGAATCGCCCACGATCTTGTGCTGCTTGAAAAATGCCAGCTGAAGCTCTTCGCGCAGGCTGTTGATGTGGTACTGGCCGCGCCGGTAGCGCTTGGTGACACCTTCGATTTCTATGGCGTTGTCCGAACTCATTCAGATCGTGTCCGCCGCTGTCTGTTCTGCCCGCTGAAACACCACAAAACCGATCATCAGAACGGCGCATATCGTGGCGGTGGCCGCAACAATGGCGGACGGCGAGGATGTCAGCGTGCCCAGGAATGCCGCCTGCCAGAGATCGCACACGACCGAGAGTGGATTCACGATTGCCAGCAGCAGGCGCAGATGCTCCGGGATCTTGGACAGCGGATAGAGAACCGGGGTCAGGAACAGCCAGGCCTGAACCAGAAACGACATTGCGTTCAGCAGGTCGCGGTACTTGGCCGTGCCGCTGGCGATCAGAAGTCCGACCCCAAGCGCGAACATGGCAAGCAGCGAGCCCGCGATGGGCAGAAGCCACAAAAGATTCAGGTCGAGCGACGCCACGTGCCGCATGACCAGATAGGCCATGGTCACGCCCAGGACGGCGATCTGCAATGCCACGCCCACGGCGTTCGTCACCAGCATGGAGATCGGTACCAGAAGGCGGGGGAAATAGATCTTGTTGAAGAGATACTCATTGTAGACGAACACATAGGAAATCGCGGGGACAACCTGTGCGAAATATCCCCACAGAATCAGGGTCGCCATGTAATAAAGGCCGATGGGCTGGCCGTGGGTGGATTGGCCGACAATCAGGCCCATGGTCTTGAGCAGGACAAAGGTCAGCGCCAACGGCTGGATGATCAGCCAGAGCGGGCCCAGGATGGACTTGCGGTAGCGCAGCACCATGTCGCGGCGCACCAGCGCCCAAAGCAGATCGCGATATCGCCACAGCCTGCCCAAATCCAGGCTTCTGAGCGTTTGATGGGCAGCGATCCGCGTATAGGGTTCCCGCATGATTGACTCTAGGGCAGTCTCCGCGACAGCGCGGCAGAACTCCAGTTGCCGGCCATCACGCGCGGCAACAACATCGCATCCTGGCGGCTGCGCACTCTTCCATACTCTGTCGTGACCGCCAGCCGAAAGCCCGCGGACCGCACGATTTCCGGCGAGGTATCGTCGTAATTTCCGAAAGGATACGCAAAGGCTGCGGGAGATTTGCCGGTCAATTCCCGGCAATCGTCCCTGCTTTGCACGATCTCATGGCTTTGCTTGTCGGGTGCCAGGGATGGCAGGTGGCAGTGGGTCACGGTATGGGCGCCAACCGATATGGGTGTGCTTTCGAGCGCCTGGACATCCTTTTGGTCCATGATCGCATGGGTCGGCCGCGGCGACAGATCGCAACCCAGTACGCCGGCGAGTGAATCCAATGCCGCCTGGCGCGTCTGGGGATCGAGCGGCTGCAGCAGCTGCCAGACCGCGCGATGGGTTTCATCCAGGAATTTTCTGTCCGGATTGCTGCCAACTTCGACGCGATGCCTGCCGCCGGCCAGATCGAATTCCAGCACGGGCGGCAGCGGCGTCTCCAGGATCATGCGGCTGAGATCGTCCCACCAGAACTCCCGGTTCGAACCGATCTTGCCCGTGGTGAGGAAAAGCGTGGCCGGACAATCGAACTTCGACAGGATGGGACCGGCAGCCGTCAGCACATTGCGATAGCCGTCATCGAAAGTGATGGCGGCCAGCGGCTTTTCTCCAGCCTTGCCGGGGCGCGCGTCATGGATTTCAGCCAGATCGACGACGCGGCGCGTGCGCGACAGCATCTCGATCTGCGCATGGAAATTTTCGGGCGTGACCGCCAAGTCCCAAGGGTCCGCATCCAGTTCGGCCACGCTGTGGTACATCAGGATGACAGGACCTGGCTGCCGGACCAGCCGCTCGAGCCGGCCCAGCGCAGATCTGACCTTTGCGCGGATCATGCGGACGGCCGCCGCCGCGACCGTGTGCCGATGATCATGGGAAAGCGCGGATCGTAAGGGGCAAGCTTGGCCAGCGGCACCTCATCCAGCGCCAGCCCTTCCAGAAAGGCGACCGACGCAAAAACATTGCCGTAATTCTGGATGGAAATCTCATCGGGATGGAAATCGGCCTTGAGCAGCCGGCGCATCGCCGAATCCGTGAAGGACCAGTACCAGGAATCGGGCCATTCCCAGGGATCGACCGAGGTGATGCCCGGTACGGTGCAAAGGAAAACGCCGCCCGGCGCGAGCGCATTGTGGATGTTGCGGAAGGTCGTCGCCAGATCGAACAGAAACTGCAGCGTCTGGGTAATGATGATGCAGTCGAAGGCGCCCGCGGGCAGCAGGTTCGGATCGGCCAGATCGCCGACAAACGTCGCCTTGGGATTGACGGCGGTGTAGTGAAGGATGTCGCTCTTGGTCACCTGATCGCGGCCGAATTTGAGCGTGTATTCGTTGTCGCCGATCTCCAGCACCCTGCCCTTGATGGCGTCGGCGTTCGATCCCAGAAACTGTTCAATATAATGGCGGTCGATGGGCAGCCCCCGGTCATAGCCGAAGTTGCCCCCGATCGGTTCGGTGCCGTGAAAATCGCCGAAATTGACCTTGCCCAGTGCTGGGCGAACGCCGACCAGCCGCTGCACCGGCGCCGGCAGGCGGCGGATGATCCTGATTGCCATACGTCTCAATGCCAAAGCCCCCACAGCAAACGGTACCCCCCGAATCGATTGCAACACGAGGCCGGTATCATGTCCATTCAAGCCGGTCCGCAGCATACGAAGCGCGGCCTGCATTCCTATTTCTGGCGCATATTTCCTTGCGATAGTGCTTATACCCGCCTCAGCGGCCGACCTCATTTCGGGATGCGCCATCGCCTGCTTCTCGTAAACACGGCGCACCGAAGCCATCATGAATCGCTTATCACGCGACATATTGTCGCTATGATGGCGATATTCGGCGACGAAACGTCCATGGCGCTGGGGCGCCGCCATGGATGACAGACGCAGATACACATCCAGGTCTTCGCAGGCACGCAATTCCTCGTCGAACCCACCGATCTCACGCAAGGGTGCGCTGCGATAGGCGACAGTGGCATGCATGCCGATCAGATTGCCCCGGGTCACAAGCGTCCTATATGGATCGGCACCCAGCGCCTCACACCAGATCTCCGAAGCCGGGCTGCCATCCGGACCGATGACCCGGTATCCGCCATAGGTCATCAGGGCGGCGGGGTTTTCCGCCAGCCCTTCCCTGGCCGCCTGTACCGCCAGGGGCGTGAGCCGGTCATCGGCGTCGAGGAAAATCACAATGGTGGAGGTGACCAGCCGCAAGCCCGCATTGCGGGCGGCCGACAGACCGGCATTGGCCTGCCGGACCAGACGGACACTTGGGAAATGCGCGGCGACCGCGGCCGGGTCGTCAGCCGACCCGTCATCGATGATGATGATCTCGGCCGCCGCCACGGTCTGGCGCAATGCGCTCATTATCGCATCGGCAAGGAAATGCGCCTGATTATAGACGGTAATGACGATCGCTACGGTCATCCCTTCCGGCGGCTTCACCGTCAGACTCATTTCTTTTACCCTGCGCCGGGGATAGGGGGGTGGTCGTTATGATTTCTCAATCGGGGACTCCGGCAGACGAAGGTCGCGCCGGAAGCGCCAGCCTTGGCCTGCAATCGGAACAGATCGCGGATAACCCCATCGTATCGGTGACATTGATCTTCCTGAACGGGGAAGATTTCATCGGCGAGGCCATTGAAAGCATCCTCGCACAAACCTTTACCAAATGGGAATTGGTATTGGTAGATGACGGCTCCAGCGACCGCAGCACCGAAATCGCAAAAGACTATGCGGCCCGCTTCCCGCAGAAGATCCGCTACATCGATCATCCGGGCCACGCCAATCTGGGCATGAGCGCGTCGCGCAATGCCGGCGTCGCGGCCAGCAGCGGGCCCTTGCTGGCCTTTATCGACGCGGACGATGTCTGGATTTCGCGCAAGCTCGAGATGCAGATGGAGCTTCTGCAGGCCTATCCGGAGGCCGCGGCGGTTTTCGGCTCCCTGCTCTACTGGCGCTCATGGGACAAGGACGACGCGCTGCCGGACCAGGTGGTACTGACGGCCGGCGTCGCCGACCGCTTTATCCGGCCGCCGGATGCGCTGCTTCTGGCCTATCCGCTTGGCTATGCGCCAGGCGCCGGCGTGGACATAATGGTCCACAGGACGGTCTTCGATACAGTGGGGGGATTTGAGGCTGAATTTCGCGGCCTTTACGAGGACCAGGCCTTTATTCTGAAGATTCTTCTGAGTTATCCGGTCTACATCTCGTCGCTTCCCTGGCTGAAATATCGCCAGCATCGCAAATCGAATGTCTATCAATCGCATGAAACCGGGTCCTATGAGAGGGACCGTCATCGCTTTCTGAGCTGGTTTGAAAGCTATATCGCCGGCCGCTCTCCCGATCCCAGGGTGCTGGCCGCCCTGACGGCCGCCCGGCAGAGCGGATGGAAAAGCCGCATCAGAAAATTCCGGCACCGCGTTCACTGGAAGATAAAGAAATTAATGGCTCCCTAGGCCTTTGTGTTCACGCCCCATTATTTGGAGCAGGTTCATATAATTGGCGTCAGAATCTATTCAGGATTAAGTTTTGATTTACCATGATGGAGTGATAGTCGCACGACCGCGAGCGTCTGGACGCAAGGGACCATAATGCCCGCACCCGAAGCCAGCCTTGTGATTTCCACGCTCGGCCGAGAACATGTTCTCGAGCGCCTTTTCGAGAGCCTCAACCACCAGACCCAGAAGAATTTCGAAGTCATCGTCGTCGATCAGAATGCGGATGATCGGTTGACGGAGGTTCTGGATCAGGCGCGCTGGAATTTTCCTGTGACCCATGTGCACCGCCCCGATGTCCGGGGGCTGAGCCGTGGCCGCAATATCGGCTGGCGCCTGGCCAAAAGCCAGTTCGTGCTGTTTCCCGATGACGATTGCTGGTATCCGCCCTGGTTTCTGCAATACGGATTGGATTCCTTGCGCCAGAAACACCTGGCGATCCTGTGTGGACGCTGCACCGACATCACCGGGCGCAGCATCAATGCGCGCTTCTCCAGCCGCTCGCACATCATCGACAGGCGCAATGTCTGGACCGGACAGATGGAAGCCTTCAGCTTCTTCAGCCGGGAGACGCTCATATCCACGGGCGGGTTTGACGAACAGCTTGGGGTCGGCGCGGCCTCGCCTTGGCAGGCGGCGGAAGGCCCGGACCTTATCATCCGGTCGATCAAACTGGGCTTCAAATGCTATTTCGATCCGGCGCTGCACGGCTATCACGAGGAATATGACATTTCCGAACCCGGCCGCCGCATGATCCGCAAGGCGCGCGCCTATGCGCGCGGCATGGGCTTCGTGCTCCGCAAGCACAATTATGGCCTGTCCTGCGTGACCTATTGGGTGATGCGTTCCCTGTTCAACACCGCGCGGCATCTTCTGATGGGTAAGACCATGTCCGCCCTGTTTTACTATTCTGTCGCATGTGGCCGCCTGGAAGGCTGGCTGGGGCTGACGACCAACGCCTATCACTGGGATCAGGACTTCTAGCCGCAGATCGGGCGACGGCCCGTTTTGTGCCATATTTTCACTGAATTTCAGCACAATATGTGGTGATATAATGGGATCGGACCTTTACGCGAATTCCCCCAATATTGGCGAGCCATGCGCATCGTAGTGATTTTTCCGACAGTGGGGCGTGCCCAGATCGTCAAAAGCGCAATTTCACGGCTGTCGCGGCAGACGCGATTGCCCGACCAGATTCTGGTCGTGGCGACCGGCCCCGCCGATGTCGGCGATCTGGTGGATGAGCCGAATGTTTCGGTGGTCTATGCGGAAAAGGGGCTCTGCTCCCAGCGCAACAAGGGCCTTGCCCTGTCGCGCGATAATTCCGACCTGATCGTCTTCTTTGATGATGATTTTGTCGCGGCCGACAATTACCTGGCCCTGGCGGAACATCTCTTCACCACGGAACCGGATATTGTCGGCGCCACCGGACGGATCATCGCGGACGGCATCAACAGCAAGGGATTCGATTTTGCCGAAGCCGATCGGCTGGTGGCCGAGGACCGGGCGAAACCACAGCCCGAAGGCTATTATGCGGAACAGGCGCTTTACGGCTGCAACATGGTGTTTCGCACGTCCCAGCTTTCCGGTCTGCGCTTCGACGAAACCCTGCCCCTTTACGGCTGGCAGGAAGATATCGATTTCACCTATCAGCTGGGCGCGCGCGGCAAGCTGGTCAAGTACCGGCCCATGTCCGGAGTCCATCTGGGCGTGAAAATGGCCCGCAGCCCGGGCAAACGGCTGGGCTATTCCCAGGTCGCCAATCCCGTCTATCTGGTGCAGAAGAAGACCATGCCCTCGCGCATGGCGCGCAAGCTGATCGGCCGGAATTTCCTGGCCAATTTCGTGCGCAGCTTCTTTCCCGAACCCTATGTCGATCGCCGCGGCCGGCTGGTCGGCAACATCATCGGATTTCTGGACGTGCTGAAGGGCCGCAGCGATCCCCGCCGGATATTGACCCTCGATTGACCCCACGCTTGACCAACAGGAAGCCTTTTTGCGTCTGCCCGGGATGCAAGACCAATAGGAGCTGGCAATGCGGGCAGGCCTGAAGGGTATCCTGACCGCGCTAACCGGCATGTCGGTGCGGGCGGCGAACCAGGTCGTGGTCGTCGTGGTCACGCTGGTGGCCGCGCACTTCCTGCCGCCGGCGAAATTCGGCGTCTTCGCCATCGCCGCCGCCATCACCACCCTGATCCGCACCCTGATGTACAACGGAGCGTTCGAATACCTGCTGAAAGCAAAGCCGGGCGAGGAATCGCCCAGCGAATGCCTGATCATCAATTTCGCCCTGGTGGTCGGCCTAACCGTGCTGATGTTGCCGCTGGTGCCGCTTTCCGGGCATCTGTTCGGCTCGCAGGACGTCGGGCGCATCCTGCTGGCGCTGATGCCGTCGAATCTGATCTCCGCCTTCGCGGCCTGGCAGGAATCCCAGCTGCTGCGGGCCAAGCGCGTACGCTTGTATTACGGGATCACGGCCATCGCCGAACTGGCGGCGGGCGTGATCGCCATTGCCCTGCTGGCCCTGCATCTGGGCCTGACGGCACTGATCGCGCAGGTCTATACCCGCGCGGTCTTCCTGCTGGTGTCCTACAGTTTTGTGCAGAAACTGGCCTGGTCGGAGCGGCTGGACCGCGAGCGGCTGATCCATGTCTTCCGCTGGGCCTCCGCCCGCTATGGCGGCACGCTGGTGTCATTCATGTCCGGCTATGGCGCGGACTTCTTCCTGGGCGGATTTCTGTCGCCGGCGGCCTCTGGCCTCTACCGCGCCAGCAGCCGGGTTGTGACCGCCACATCGGACATGTTTTCGCATCCGGCGCAGATATTGTCGGCCGCGATATTCTCAAAACACGCCTCGCGCAGCGAGACGCCGGAGGACATTTGGCCGCGCATATTCGCCGCTTGCAGCTTCATGGGCTGGTCCGCGCTTGCCGGCCTGGCTGCCGTCTCCAACCAGATCGTTCCCTTTGCCCTGGGGCCCAAATGGGCCGCCGCCGGGCCGATCGTGGCGATGATCTGCATCGCCCGGGGGTTTTCGCTGGTGGATTCGGTGACCAATCCGCTGCTGGTGGCGTATAATTACGCCCCCAAGATATTCCGCATTCAGCTCTTCGTGGCGGCGGGCTCGACGCTTCTGATATTCGCCACCGCCCGTTTCGGCGTGGTCGCGGTCGCGACCTGCACCATCGTGACGTCTGCGACCTATACGCTGGCCCAGCTCTGGCTGGCGCTGCGGGCCTTCCCCGGTGCCCTGGCCGGATTCCGCAAGACCGCGGCCATATGTTTTGCACCGCCATTGCTGACGTTTCTGGGCGCGCGCGCCGGCTTTCTTCTGAGCGGGCAGTTCGCACATGTGCCCCCTCTGGCGGAGCTGATCGTGGGCATCGCCACCGGCATTCTATTTTGGGGCATTGCCGCATTCGCCTTGCGTAAAAGCGCGGGTGACGCGCTTCACGCATTGAATTCCTGAGGTTGGACCAGGACCTTTCTGCCACTCAGCTTCGGCTGGGGCTGGCTGGCGCCTTGCCGGCCCGCCATCGCGATGCCCGCGAATATGCCGAACACAAGGCCGGGGTCCGGCGAGGGCGCGCTTGCCATCGCCGGTATCAGGCTCAGGACCGCCGTCCAGGCCATGGCGGAGCGAACCTTCAGCCCGCCAGCCAGATCGCAGCGATGGCTGACCGCCCGGAACGGCTGCAGGATGCTGAAGAGATAAAGACCAAAAAGCAGAAGCCCGATGAAGCCGGTGGACCCCGCGGTGGCCGCGATCAGGCCAGAACTGCGAAAGCTTCCCGGACCGATGCCGATCAAATTGGTCTTCCAGAACGCCATCCAGCCTTCATGCGCCCAGAATGCCCGCTGCAGGCCGGAGATGCTGTTCAACTTGCGGAAGGTCATCTCGTCCACGACCTCGACCATGAGCTTGGACAGCGCGGGGAAAAACACCGTGACAGCGAGCAGCGAGGTGAAAAACAAGAATGCGAAGCTAGAGAGATAGACCAGTTTCCTGGGCGCCAGCCGCATGGGCGTGATCATGGCGCGGACGGCGATCAGAAGACCATAGAGAACGATGCTGAAATAAGCGGTGGACGATGTCGTCACCAGAAGCATGATGACCATGGCAAGCGCCGCCAGGCCTGTTTGTCTGGATCTTTCGCCTCGCAGCCAGAGTTCGGTCGTGGCCACGAACAGACCGAAACCATAGCCCGCGTAGACCGAGGGTTCTGGGAAGACGCCGGACACGCGGTGAACCGCGCCGACATCCTGGCTGAGCTGTGCATAGCTTCCGTTGCGGAAGATATCCAGCCAGGCGCCATGGCCCATGCGGGTGAAAACGATATCCAGAAGCCCGAAGCCGATATGAATCCAGCTTACCCAGAGGATGGCGCTGACAATCTTGTTCTCTTTATGCTCGAACTGCACCGCCAGGGTCGATGCCAGCGCCGCCAGCATGGTGCCGATCATGTAGACGGAGGTGGTGATGTTCTGGGACGAGAATTGGACCGGCGATACCGCGTAGATTTCCAGCGACATCACCCGCAGGCTGGGAACGTTAAGGCTGTGATAGAACACGCGCGGCAGCAGAAACGCCATCAGCGCCCCATAAACGGCGAACGCGACCAGAAAAATATTCTGCTTGACCGCGCCCAGTACCAGCGGCGCCCGCCCCAGCGGCGACAGGAGGATGCGCAGTGTCAGAAAGACCAGCGCGAAATTGGCCGGGGTGATCGAAGAGCCGCCCAGCGCCGGCAGGTTGATGGCGGATGCGCCCCCCAACAGGGATGCGAAAATCACCAGGATCATCATGTCCGTGGCCGGGCGGAACATCACCCAGAGGGCGAAGACCGTGACCAGCACACCGAAAACTGTCGGTATCATCTGTTGAACCCGCGTGGCGCTAGATGACGCGGCCATGCCGCAGCAAGTCCGCGACTATATCCTGAAATCCGGCCCGGAAGCGTTCCTCAGAGAATCCCTCCGCATGCGCCCTGATGGTCGCCGGGCTGAATGCCAGCCCTTCGAACTCGCGGATGGCGGCGCGCAGGCCCTGTGCGCTCTGGTCCTGGAAGAACACCCCGGTTTTGCCGGCTTCCCCCGATTCGAGCGCGCCCCCCGAGCCATAGGCGATCACCGGGCGACCGCTGGCCATGGCCTCTAGCGGCACAATGCCAAAGTCTTCCTCGCCTGGAAAAATCAGGGCGCGGCAGTTGGCGTAGAGCCCGGCCAGGTCAGCATCGGACACCCGGCCCATGAACCGGACATTGGGACCAGCCATCGCCTGCAGCCGTTTCCTCTCGGGGCCATGACCGGCAACGATCAAGGTGCGGTCCAGCCCCTTGAAGGCCTCGACGGCCAGGTCCGGGCGCTTGTAACTGACAAGTTCGCTGACCAGCAGATAATAGTCCGCGGCCGGATTGGCGGTCACTTGATAACGGGCAAGATCGACGGGCGGGTGCAGGACCGCGGCACTGCGCCCGTAATAACGCTCGATCCGTTGGGCGACGAAACGGGAATTGGCGACAAATCTGTCGACGCGCGAGGCCGTGGTGACGTCCCACTGACGCACGCGGTGCGCCACCCGTTCGAAGATCTGGCGCGCCGGCCATTTCAGTTCGGCCTTGTAGACCTGATAGTGATCCCAGACATAGCGCATCGGCGAATGGCAGTAGCAAAGATGCCGCGACGACGGCGGCGGGATCACACCCTTGGCGGGCCCCGACTCGCTGGAGATCACCAGGTCGTAGCCCGACAGATCCAGTTCTTCCAGGGCGCGGGGCATGGCCGCCAGATACTTCTTGTACTGGCGGGCCGCGAAGGGGAGCTTCGACAGCGACGTCTGATGGATATCATGCTCCAGGATACGGCGGCTGATGCGCTCCGGCCTGATCACATGGGTATAGATGTCGGCGCCGGGAAATATCTGGCAGATCTGCTCGAGGACTTTTTCGCCACCGCGCATTCCCACGAGCCAATAATGTACGATAGCGACTCGCACGCGCTCCCCAACAAATCACCAGAAGCCGAAACGGTGGTCTCTAGTAGCGTGGCAAGGGTCTAAGGTCCACTGACGCCCGGCTTCAGCACGAGCCCTTTTGCATCAGGACCGCCGGAATAGTACGGAAGGCGATCGAGATGTTGAGGAAAAGCGACTGGCGGCGCGCATAGAGCACATCGCACGCCACGCGACGGCGATAGCTGATGTCGTTGCGGCCACTGACCTGCCACAGGCCGGTGATACCCGGCTGCACGGCGCAATAATATCTGAGCCAGCGGCCATAACGCGGCGCCTCTTCCAGGACAACGGGGCGCGGTCCGACCAGACTCATTTCGCCGCGCAGGACATTGATGAGCTGCGGCAGCTCGTCGAGGCTGGAGCGGCGCAGGAAATTGCCCAGCGCGGTGATGCGGGGATCGTTGCGCAGCTTGTGATCGCGCGCCCATTCCGCGCGCGCCGCGCTGTCGGTGGCCAGAAGATTGGCAAGGCGCTGCGAAGCGTCGGGAACCATGGTCCGGAATTTGAGGCAGGGAAACATCCGGCCACCCTGACCGATACGGCGATGGGCGAAAATGACCGAGCCGCCATCCTGGAGCTTCACCAGCAAGGCGATTACAACCATAAGTGGCATTGTAAAGGCGAGCAGCAATGCGGCGCCGACAATATCCAGAGTCCGGACGGCGGGATTAACCTTGCTTTCCCGGTAGCGATTAACCGGTGGCTGGACCCCCAGCACAGGTGCGCCACTATCGCTATAGGCCGCGGCGCCAATCATTTCACGGCTCGCATGCAACATAAGCTCACCCGCTGATACCGATTGCAGCGTCTTCCGATGTCCCCAGACCGCTGCATCCTACCGGCTCGATAAAAACACGCGTGGAATGTATAGACAATCTAAATCGTTCGCGTTCGCGAATTGTTCTAACATTGTGGTAAATTCTGGGCGGTTTTAAGTAAATTCTACAATGCCTTGCCCAGGCAGGTTATTTTCGCAACTGCAGCAATTGGAACTCAAACTGCTTAACACTTTGTGCTTGTTGATTAGGCAAAGCGCACAATTTCGTGTTGGCAGAAACCCCATACGCCATTTGGATAGTGCCGTATTGATACACAACCGGTTTGTCAACCTCTTGGTAACAGCCGCTGGCGTAGCTTCCGGGCGAGGTTTCAAGCCAAGGCCGCTGCGATGCTTACCCAGGCGACACGCCCCCATGCCGGACCGGCCGAGACCCTGCCACAATTCCTCGATCTGCATCCCCAGCTGGACGAAGCACCGGCGACATCGCATTGGGACCCCCGCGATACGCTCCTGTTCATTGTGGGGACCTGTGGCGCTTTCTGGGGCGCGGTGGCCCTGGCCTTCCTCAAGCTCTAGCCAGCCAAGGCCTGGTCGCTCAGAAGACGCTTTTCCCAGTCATAGGCTGAACGCACGATCGCGCGCAGATCATTGCGCCGGGGCACCCAACCCATTTCCGAAATGATGCGCTCATTGTCGGCGATGAGCTGTGCTGGGTCTCCGGCGCGCCGGGCCGCCAGGCGAATGGGGAGCCTTGCCCCGGCGACAGCCTCGACCGCGCGCACCACCTGATGGACGGAAAAGCCCTGGCCATATCCGACATTGCAGATCATCGAAGATCCGTCGCGCCTCAGATGATCCACGGCCAGCAGATGAGCCGCAACCAGGTCATCGACATGAATGAAATCCCGGATCGCCGTTCCGTCCGGCGTTGGATAGTCCGTGCCGAATATCTCTAGACACGGGATGACGCCCAGGGCGACCTGGCATGCCCGCTTGATGAGATGGGTCGGCGCCCGCGCGACCTGACCGGTGCGCCCCATGGGATCGGCGCCGGCGACATTGAAATAGCGCAAGGCGACAAAGCGCAGATCCGTGGCGCGCGAGACATCCTCGAGCATCCATTCCGTCATCAGCTTGGAACGGCCATAGGGGCTCATCGGGGCCTTCGGAGCCTCTTCCTTGACCGCCTGGACTCCGGGATCGCCATAGACGGCCGCGGTTGAGGAGAACACGAAACGCCTGACGCCGCTTGTGACACAGGTCTGGATCAGCGTACGGGAGACGGCCGTATTGTTGAGATAATAGGAAAGCGGGTCCTGAACGGATTCCGGCACCACGATCGATCCGGCGAAATGCAGAACCGCATCGATCGCTTCATCCCGGATGATCTGCGCCACAAGCGCGCTGTCACCGGCGTCGCCATGGACGAATTTCGCGGTCGGAGGCACAAGCCAATGCTGGCCGGTCGAAAGATTGTCCAGCACGACAACCTTTTCGCCGCGCTCAAGCGCGCTCAGAACCGTGTGGCTGCCGATATAACCGGCACCGCCTGTAACCAAAACAGCCATGACGCTTTGCCGATTTTCTAAAAGGATATTCTTGTCAGATTATTCCTGGGCGACCCGTACCCAGACATCCGGGTCCCAGTTGGATTGGCGCTCGAGCCAAGTATAGCTCACATCCTTCCAGGGTTGTATCCAGGAAGAGAGGTTGTCCAGCACATAATCGCCTTTGTCCGTCCGTACAAGGAGGACCGCATGGGCTTCGCCCCAACCGGTCTGGACCAGTGCAATGGACAGCGCGTTTTCCGGAATCCCCTTGTCCGCCAGGAGCTTGCGCTTTTCCAGCGCATAGTCCTCGCAATCGCCCGCGCCATTGCCCGATTCCAGGGGCAGCTCCCAATAGTCGGCCACGCCATAATTTGCGGTGTCCGAGCGCTGCCGCACCCGGCCGTTCACATACTGATTGACGTCTTCCAGCGTATGCCACATCGCCGGCGACAGGACCGGCGCGCTCTGGCCGGCTTCGCGCGATTCCACGGTCGGCACTTGCGTCTGTTTTCTGTTCGACACTTGCGCTTCGCTCAGCAGCCGCGCGGAGGCAAATACCAAGCCCCAATTATAACCCTGCGAGGCGCCGGACGCGCGAGACATCACGGCCGGCTGCACCGATGCGGGCGCGCCGCGCATGTCCACCACGGTGAGTGGAGCCCCATTGCCCATCTGTCCGCTGGCCATGAGGGCCTTGGCATGAGGACCGCACTGATCGATATGACGCTGGCAGAAATCCATATAACCGAGCGGCGGCGGCACCGGGGCACCCGACTGCATCGCCGTGGAGAGAGGCGGTGTCTGCTCGCTAGCGGAACAGCAAGCGGAAATCAGGCACAGGCCCAGGGAAGCGCCGAGCCGGACAATCCGCTGTTTGGTTTTGCCTGCGTTCGTCATGACGCAAGGCTATGCGCGGCGCTTTTAAAGCCGGGCTAAGGAGCGTGCTTTATCCGCCGTAAAACGAATTGCTTGCAATTGAATCTAATCGCCTGGGCATCGTCCGCGGCATCTCGAAGAGATGTGTAACGTCATCGATAAAAACACGCCTTATGGACGAAAAATATGGTTTCCGATTTCTTGATGCGCCTGGTTGGGGAATGGCGTGTCTGGGACTGCCGCAAAGCGCTGCCGCGAAAAGATCCTTGCACAGAACAATATTCCGCAAGGGGCTCGGCGCGTTGCATGCGTGAAATCGAAACCGCACGGCATTGGCGCGACATCAAAAAGTTCGCGATACGGATTCGATCACACAGGCTCTGAACGTCGCATCGGCGCAATTCGCGCAAGCGCCACGTGACTCGCATCACGGCATTCGCAAATGAGGCGAAAGCTTGGCCACAAAAAGAATTTGTTCCGACCATCGCACACGATTGATACGCACCCGGAACTTTCGGAACTCAATCGATTAACGGATGAAGAAGTTGACGATGCAATGAAACCTGCGCCGCATCACATCGCGCCTTCTGTGTGCGATTTCTTACACATACAACTCGGAAGTGGTGGTAATGATCATTACGTCGCGATAACCTTCATAAGGCATGCATGTGCATGGCTTTAGTACTTAACAAATTGTGCTCGAGTACAATTTTCAACAGCGAGCCAATGATGGCAGCGCGTGCACTTGCCACTGTGGTGGTATGTACTCACAACAGGGTTGAGGACGTCCGCCGCTGTATCAAAGGTCTGGCCAAGCAGGCAAAGACACAAGGCCTCCCCCTTCTGATTGTGGACAGTGGTTCGGACGCGCGATGCGCGAACGAGCTCGTGGACTTGGCCGCGGAGTGGGACGTGCAGATCCTGCGCTGCGAGGAGCCAGGCCTTTCGGTCGCGCGCAACGCCGCGGTCGCGGCGATCGACGCCGAATGGATCATCTATCTGGACGATGATGCGGTTCCCGCGCCGAATTGGGCGGAACAACTTGTCCAATGCCTTGCCTCCTGCCCCGCCGAAGTCGGCATCGTCGGAGGGATGATCCGGCCGAAATGGCCCGATGAAGGCAATCCGGGAAAAATCACGGAGCGCTGGAAGCTGCTGCTCTCCTGCACAGACCGTCCGGGACATGGCAGCGTGCCGGAAGAATATAACATCTGTGGCGCCAATCTCGCGGTGCGCCGGTCGGCGCTGGCGCTCGCCGGCGGCTTTCCGACCGATCTCGGCCGTATCGGCACAAGATTGATCAGCGGCGAGGAGGCCTATCTCATCGCCTGGCTCAAGCTGCACGACATCACCGTCATGTATGACGATCGATTCGCCGTCGATCACTATATTTCGAAGGAGCGCATGGAGCCCAGCTGGGCAGCAAAACGCGCCTATTGGGAAGGTTATTCCTATCTCAGGGTCCTGAAGGCGCTGGGAACGAGGCCGCCGCGGTCCGTATGGCCGCTGAAACTCGCCCTCAGCATTCCACCCCTGGCGTTGCTTTCCCTTGTGGGCGTCGATTTCCGGATACGGCTCGGCATGGCCCTGGGTTCGCTGGCGGCCCAGATCAGACAGTAGGATTGCAGTTGAACAGCAGTGAAATCATCAAGCGCAGCGCGGATGTCATATGTGACCACCTCGACCCTCTTTTGCGGGAAGCCTCGGAGCTGAGCCTGCTCGATTTTCCAAACCACCCCAATGTCGGCGACAGCGCCATATGGGCTGGAGAGATCGCATACCTTGAATCGAGAGGACACAAGCCCCGGCATGTCAGCGACAAGGGCGCCATGGACTGGGAAGCAGTGTCCCGGCTGCGCGGTCCGATCCTGCTGCATGGCGGTGGAAACTTTGGCGATGTCTGGCCCGAGCATCAGCATTTTCGAAATCAGGTGATGGCCCGCTTTCCCGACCGCAAGATCATCCAGCTGCCACAGACCGTTCAGTTTTCGTCTCCGGCTGCGGCAGCGGAGACGCGCAAGATCGTCCAGGCTCATCCCGATTTCACCCTCTTCGTCAGGGACAGGCGCAGCCAGGAACAGACACGCACATTGCTGGACATCGAACCCGTTCTCGTACCGGACATGGCTTTTTGCCTGGGCCGGATTTGCAGACAGCGGACGGCGGACCGGGACCTGCTGCTGCTGCTGAGAACCGACAAGGAAAGGCGGCGGGAGATCAGCGAGGCTTCGGCCCTACCCGGCAGGGTCGAAGACTGGATGACCGACCGCAAAGGCTTTTACAAATTGGCCAAGGTCAGGACCGCCTTCAATCCGAACAACTGGCATCGCGAAAACCATCGCTTCGAGCTTTTCAAAAGCCTCGCCAATGCCAGACTTAGACGCGGCCTTTCCATGATCGCCAGATACCGATTCATCATCACGGACCGGCTGCACTGCCACATATTGTGCGTGCTGCAAGACATTCCGCACGTCGTGATGGACAACAATTACGGCAAAATCAGCCATTTCATCAAAGCCTGGACCGCCGATTACGACCAACTGGAACTGGCGGATGGAATCAAGGCCGCCGTCAGGGCTTACCGCGCGCGCGCCTTGCTCGCGCTGGAGGGCAGCCCCGCAATCGCGATGAAGGAACTGGAGACGCGCGCCTGATCTGGAAAGACCGCGCCATGGCGCGTGATCTCACGACGTTCCTGCCTGAAACCTCACTATCAATGACAGGTGCAACATGACGGGACTGGAGGATATCAAGCGGTGGCTGGGCACGCGTATGCTGCGCGAGGATACACGCGCCGTCCTGAAAGAACGTCTGACATATCTGTCGCCCAAAAAGCTCCACAGGCTGGAAGATGCGCTTGCGGAAATCGAGCGCGACGGGATTGCCGGCGACATTCTGGAATTCGGCGTCGCGCTGGGGGGCTCGGCCATCATCCTGGCGGGTCATGCGCAGAACGGGCGCAGCTTTCACGGCTTCGATGTCTTCGCGATGATTCCGCCGCCGACCTCGGACAAGGACGATGACAAATCCAGAGAGCGCTATGACGTCATCCGCAGCGGCCGCTCGACCGGCATCGACGGCGATGAATATTACGGCTATCGCGACAGCCTGTTTGAAGATGTGAAAGCCAGTTTTGCGCGCCACAAGCGCCCGATCAACGGGCACAACATTCATCTGCACAAGGGCCTGTTCGAGGAGACTTGGCCGAAGGCATCCATCGATCGCATCGCATTCGCGCATATCGACTGCGACTGGTACGATCCCGTCCGATATTGCCTGGAGGCGGTTGCCGTCAAGCTGAGCCCTGGCGGCCTTCTATTGATCGACGATTACAACGATTATGGCGGCGCACGCACAGCGGTCGACGAATTCATCGCCGGCCGGCCCGGATTCACCTTCGAGGCCGGCCCCAATCCGATCTTGCGAAAGTCGCGCACGCACTGACAGACCGGCGGAAAAGATTTTTACAAGTGAGCCAAGACCAGAACCGGCACGATCCGATTACCTAATTTGGGCATGCCGAACTGCCGCATTTTGTTAACTTAGCTTCGGTCTGCCCCCTTTCCTCCATCCCAGAAGCTTGTAATAATGGTTATGGGCTTGGGTTTCAGTCAAAAGCAATCACTCCACTGTCTTTGGTGGCCTCATGAGTTGCAGCTTTAGTTGGCTGTAAGTTTTTGGGCTAACAGTGTTAACTTGCTGTGCTGCCGCGCAGCTGGACCGGGTGTTCGCGCGATCACACCTACGTTTGCCCGTGAATAAGTACGCAGTCGGGGCTGCGCATGCCGCGGTCTTATTTTCGTAAGAGTGATCCATTTTGAATGTCTATTGAGGCATTTGCGACCGTAGCTATATGCACCCATGATCGGCTGCCGGATGTGCGCCGCTGCTTGGCGGGACTGGTAAGCCAAGCTAAAGCGGAAGGATTGGCCGTCCTAGTCGTGGATAGCGGATCATCTCCCGAGTGTGCTACCGGTCTCTCAGCGCTCGCCAATAGGTGGGATATCCAGATACTTCGGTGTGATGAACCGGGTGTTTCCAAAGCACGCAACGTTGCTGCCACTGCCGCAAAAACGGAATGGATCATTTACCTGGACGATGATGCGCTTCCTGCGCCTGATTGGGCTGAGAGAATCGTTCAGAGTCTAAGAGAATGCCCTGCCGACGCGGGCATGATCGGGGGAATGATCCGCCCCAAATGGCCTGATGGGAGCGATCCAGCAAAAATCACTGAACGCTGGAAGCTACTGTTGTCTTGTACTGACCGGCCAGGGCGCGGGCTTGTCCCCGATAAATATAATATCTGCGGGGCTAATCTTGCTGTGCGACAATCAGCATTAGCGTTTGCCGGAGGCTTCCCCACAAATCTAGGTCGTATTGGAACCAAGCTTCTCAGCGGTGAAGAAGCATATCTCATCGCTTGGTTTAGGTGGCACAACATCTCGGTCCTATATGATGACCGATTTGTGGTGGATCATTATATTGCAAATGAGCGAATGAACCCTCGCTGGGCAGCACAGCGCGCGTATTGGGAGGGCTATTCCTATCTCCGTATCCTTCGTGCGTTGGGTGCCCGGCTTCCTCGGTCTGTATGGCCTCTTAAGCTCATCGCGAGCATTCCTGCGTTGGCGTTGCTGGCCATTTTGAGCGTGGATTTCAGGATACGGCTTGGCATGGCCTTGGGCTCGCTAGCTGCACAAATCGAATATAGTGCGTAAGAGGCAAAATTGGACAACGGGCGAATTATAGAGCGGGCCAACGCTCTCATTTGTGAGCAGCTTGACCCTCTTTTGAGGGACGCAACAGAGTTATCTCTGCTGGACTTTCCGAACCACGGCAATGTTGGTGACAGTGCAATCTGGGCTGGCCAGTTGGCTTACCTTGGCTCAAGAAATCAACTGCCGCACTACGTCAGCAGTAGAGATACGATTGATTGGAACGCCGTTGCCGCGCTGCAAGGGCCGATATTACTTTGCGGCGGCGGAAATTTCGGAGATATCTGGCCTGGGCACCAGGAATTTCGTACCGAGTTGATTACTCGTTTCCCAAACCGGAAAATTATTCAGCTGCCACAATCCATTGAATTTGCGTCCCCGTCTGAGGCTGAAAAAGCCCGTAACGCTATCCATAGCCACCCTGATTTTACTCTATTCGTCAGGGACAAGCGCAGCATGGAGCGGGCCCGGACACTACTTAATGTTGAACCGATCCTTATTCCTGATATGGCATTCTGCCTTGGCAAAATTTCCAGGCGCCGTCCGCCGAACGCTCCTCTTCTGCTTTTGCTGAGAGCAGACAAAGAAAGGAAGGAGCATACAGGTACAAACTTATCTATTCCCGGGCATATCGAAGACTGGTTGAAAGACCAGAAAGGCTTCTACAAATGGAGCCAGTTGAAGGCCCGTCTCAGCACGGCGCATTGTTCAAAGGTAGGCTATCAGTTTGCGTTATTGGAGCAACTTGCTAACGCACGACTTAAGCGCGGCCTGGCGATGCTCGCGAAATATGAATTTGTCATCACTGATCGGCTTCATTGCCACATCCTTTGTCTTCTCCAAGACATTCCGCACGTGGCAATGGATAACAGCTACGGCAAGATTGATAACTTTATCAAAGCCTGGACTGCCGATTACGATCAACTTGGATTGGCCGATAATCTAAAGCAGGCGGTCCAATATTATCATAGGCGCACAACCAGCGCAGTCGAACCGTTGGTTGACGTCACAGATGTCGCTAATGTGGCGCCACCGTTTGCTTATGAGGAACCCACCGGTCATCAAAATGGATGATAATTTTGCGGCAGGACGCATCTCTCCAGGATGTTACCTACGATATGATCGCTATACAGAGGCTGAATCCGATGTGGCGGAATACGATCGATTGATATGCGCTTGCATTGAATGAATTGAGCATTTTTTCAAATGGGCTGGGGCTCTGTGAAAAATCAACAGATTACAAGCGGCTTAGCGCAGAACTATGCGCTCTATTGGCTGACTGCGTTATGGCAGTTGGGCAACCTGTTTAAAGCGATGTTTGCTCGATCCTGGCCCCTTGCCAATTCAGATCGGACAACTTCCTGGGAAATCACATTTAAGGATTCTCCTGTCCAGTTGCTGGATGGAAGCTACGGGACTGGCCCTGTCTGGTACCGCCGGGTGAACGGTGAGCTACAATTTTCTCTCATGACGGACGACAAGGAATATGACCTCTGGGAACGCGATCAATGGTGAAAAAGCCTCGATAGAAATTCACCAAGACGCGAAAGCGAGGCTGGCTTCCGACCAAAGCTGACCGACGCTCCTGAAGGCATTTCTCCTCCGTTCGGTCATGGCAACCCAATTTTCCGGTTGGTGGCGCGGCATCCCCGCGCCCGATGATGTAACCTTACATTAACGAGACATTGTCAACATCGTCGGTCCCTCGGCCCTGGCGGAGGGAAAACTCGGACGGGCCCGGGGGCACATACACCCTTGTTCTCGGGCCCGCGCCTTTTTGCTGACGGCGGGCGCGCCTTTACTGGTTGTGTTCGAGGACCTCGCGCCAGCTTTCCACATAGCGCTCCAGCGAAAACAGGCGCGCATGTGCCTTGCCTTTTGCGACGATCTGGCCACGCTCCTCCGGCGACAGGCCGATCAGCCGCTCCATCCCCTGCGCGATGGAATCGACCGACAGCGGATCGACAAACACGCCATTGCCGCCGAGCGCCTCTTCCAGCGCGCTGTCCTGGCTCGCCAGCGATACCAGCCCGGCGTTCGCCGCCTCCAGCACGGGCACGCCAAACCCTTCCAGCAGGCTGGGCAGCACAAAGCCGGACGCTTCCCGATACAGCCAGCGGAGCTGGTCCTCTGAAAGATAGGACAGCGCCACCACACCGGGGATTGGGGCGGCCTTGGCGAGCACGGCTTCGGTCTCATTCGCCCGTGGACCGCAAAAGACATATTGAATGCCGCGCTCGGCCAGATTGGCCTTCACATACGCGTCCAATATCCGGCTGTGATTCTTGCGCTTCTCGAATGCCCCGACCGTCAGCAGGAAAGGCGGCTTCACGCCCTGGACCGGCTCGACCGCCCCGCCCTGCATGGCCTTGCGGACATATAGGGGGATGACATGCATGAAGCGGAACGCCGTGCCGTACAGCGCCTGGAACGCGCGCCGGGACGCCTCGCTGACAAAAACAACTCCGGGACCGATTTTCGCCATGCGCTCGTAGGCGATTTTATAATCCTGATACGTCTGGTCGCCGAAAAATTCACGATGGGTTATCGGACCGACATCGTGACACAATCCGATGTCGTCAGCCTTGAGATCGGACCAGATGGTATAAAGCGGGTCCAGAAACAGGGTGGGCAACGCGCCCTTCCGCCGACCGGCCGGCCAGTAGGAAACAAGACCCAGCCGGCGCGCCGAGATCTCCTTCAGCATCAGGCGCGCCAGCAGTTTTCGCGGCAGCCCCTCCGGCGGGGTGGAGAAGAAGAACCGCCAATAACGGGTCTGGTCGAAATATTGGGGAAGGGCCAGCAGCAGATCGCGGCAAACCACAAACGCCCCGGTGCGGTTGATCAGCCCCAGGGAAAAATCCGCCAGATATTTCTGACGTACAATCGCATCGGCCATATACACCGCCAGCTTGCTCTGTCACCCACTGGGTAACGTATAGGAGTCAATGAGGTCAATTTTTGACGATTGCGGCCCATTTGCATCGGGACGCGATGGGATCTGCCTGAAAAACAAGCTGATAGGCTGTCACCAGGGCATCACGGGATTGGCGATATCCTATGCCTTTCCGGGCGCGAACTTTTGTGGCACCGCCACCACGGCCGATGCTGTCCGCGCGTAGGAGGAGCCTTGTTCACACGTTTCAAATGATGGTCCCCACGCTATTAAAATACTGGCACGGAAAATGGCGATTATGGATATCCTGCTGGAATAGCTTAACATATGGCCCTATCGTGCCGCCCGCACGTCTCTCAGGTATAGCGACCAAAAGTGAATAAACGCGGCGTTGTCTTTAACGGCAAATTTCTGACGTCCGGCCTTACGGGCGTGCACCGTGTCGCCGAGGAGCTGATCAAGCATCTCGACACCCTGTTGGAGGAGAATCCAGGCCTGCGTGATCGCGAGTGGACCATGCTCGCCCCTGAAAATGCAAAGCGCACTCTGGCGCTGCGTCACATCACGATCCGCAAGCAGGGAATGCTGCGCTGGCAGTTCTGGGAGCAGTTCGAACTGCCCTGGCTGGTCCGCGGCCGCCTGCTGGTGAATCTTTGCAATCTGGCGCCGCTCACCTGCCGGGGCACCATCACCATGATCCATGACGCGCAGACCTTCATATCGCCGAAGTCCTATTCGTTCCTGTTTCAGACCTGGTATCAGTTCGCGCTGCCCAGGATCGGAAAAGCCGCGGCGCGCATCCTCACCGTATCCAACTATTCGCGCGAACAGCTGATCCGCTTCGGCGTCGCCGCGGCAGGAAAGATCCAGGTACTGCACAATGGCATAGATCATCTGGGTTTCGCCGCAGGACAGGCCGCCGCCCTGCCCGCCGGTCTTGCACCACACTCCTATGCACTGGCGCTGTCCAACACGCAGGAACACAAGAATATCGCCATCCTGTTCAAGGCATTTGCCCGGCCCGAACTGGCGGAGTTCAAGCTGGTGCTGGTTGGCGCGGGCACGCATGACGACTTCAAAAGCAAAGGCATCGTCGCGCCCGACAATGTGGTTTTTGCCGGCAGGGTTTCCGATGCCGAGCTGAGTGCCCTCTACAAGGATGCGATCTGCTTCGCCTTTCCCTCCACCACGGAGGGTTTTGGCCTTCCCCCGCTTGAGGCGATGTATCTGGGATGCCCGGCAGTGGTGGCCCCATGCGGCGCGCTGCCGGAGGTCTGCGGCGACGCCGCCATCTATGTCGCCGCCGACGATGCGCCGGGATGGGCGAAGGCGATCCTGGATCTGCGGATGCCGGCCGCGCGCGCGGCCTTAGTGGAAAAGGGATTGCGCCATGCCAGCCAGTTCACCTGGGCGAAGTGCGCGCGCAAGCTCCTCGATATCATTCTTGAAGTCGCCGACAGGCAAAAGTGAGCATCCCGGACGGGCAGGACGACGCGCCCCAAAGACTAGCCGCTCCCAAAAGGCCGGGCCGGGCCCTTTTCTGGCTTGGAACAGGCGCGAGTTTGCTTGCCGGCGCCGCGGGAATTGCCGGTAAGGCCCTGCCCTGGCTCGATGTCTTCGCGAATTTCAGCCTGCTTGCGCTTTTATGCGACGCACTACTTTTCATTCTCTGGATCGCGCTGCCCTGGCTCCGGCGGGACGCGGCCGCGGCAGCGGCTCTTCTCGCCGCGGTGGTGGCGAATTGCCTTCTCACCGGTCCGGAATTTCTCCGCGCGGTCGCGGCCCTCCCAAAAGCATCCGGGGATGCGAAAACGGACCTGAAAATCCTGACCTTCAATGTCTGGAATGAAAGCCGGGACCGGCAACGCACCATAAATACCATTCTGACATCCGGCGCCGATGTCGTGGCCTTGCAAGAGGCCACGGGCTTCATCCGGTACAAGCTGCTGGGCCGGCTGGCAGCCGTTTATCCCTATCACGCGACCTGCGACAGCTGGTGGGGCTGCGAAGTCATCATTCTGTCGCGCTATCCGATCGCACGGCACGGCGACGTGCTGGATCTGGATCATACCAAATGCCCGCTCACCTATCTTTGGGCGGAAATAAGGCCGGTGAATGGAACTCCCTTCACCCTCGCCTCCACCCATCTGGGGCGGCCATGGCCGCCGCAACCACGGGCCTGCGAAACCGTTAAACTGGCTGCCGCCACCAAAAAACTGGTTCAACGCGACTTGATCTTGACCGGTGATTTCAATGCCACGGGCAGTTCAGCCACGCTGCAGCGGCAGGACCGCGCCCTGGCGCCGCTGATCCGGCGCACCCTGATGCTGCCGACCTGGCCGGCCTATCTGCCGGTGTGGGACCTGAAGGTGCCGTTTCCATTTCTGGCGCTCGATCATGTCTATGCGGGCCCGGACTGGCGCACCGTGTCGTTAAGGTCATTGGCCCGAAGCGGATCGGACCATTACCCTGTGGAAATCACGCTGACGCGCGGAGATTGAACATGAGAATTCCGGCAGCCTTTCTGTTGAGCACAATTCTCGCGCGGGTCTTTTGCACGGGCGCCGATGCGGCCGACATGCTGAGCGCGAAGGATTTCATTTCCCGCCTGGGCGTCAATGTCCATGTCGAATATACGGACGGCGATTATCACAATATCGGCCAGGTGATTTCCGATCTGAAATATCTCGGCATTACCAATGTGCGCGACGCCAATCTCAATCCACGCAATCAGGGCCAGCGAGCCTATTTCAATCTCGCCGACGCCGGCATTCATATGGACCTGATCATGCTGGGCGGCCACGATCCTGCGGATTCCATTCATTCCGTCGAGTCGCTCCAGACGGAATTCCCGGGCAGCATCGTGGCGATCGAAGGCCCCAATGAGATCGACCATGCGCCCTTCAAATATCAGGGACAGAGTGGCGGGCCGGCGGCTATCGCGCTTCAGCAGGATCTCTATCGCATGGCCAAGGCCAGCGCCGCGCTCAAGTCCATACCGGTCTACAGCTTCAGTCTGGGATCGGGCGCGACGCCCACGGGTGGATATGATTTTGTCGCCCTGCATCCTTATCCACAAAACGGGACCCAGCCCGGCGCCTGGATTCGCAAGGAGGCGCGCTTGAGCCCGCCCGGCGCCACATCCGTGATCACGGAAGCCGGCTATGCGTCCCTGCCGACCTGGACATCCAAGGGCGTTGACGAAGATGCGCAGGCCAGGCTCACCCTCAACCTTCTTTTTGACGCCGCGCAACAGGGTTTCCAGGCAATCTATCTCTACGAGCTGCTGGATGCCTATGACGATCCCACCGGCAAGGACGGCGGGCAGCATTACGGACTGTTCGACCATCACGGCAATCCCAAGAAAGTCGCCGTCGCCTTGCACAACCTCACCAGCATTCTGGCCAGTGACGCGCCGGGAGCGCCGATGCCTGATCCTGGCGTGACCCTTTCGGGTGCACCCACACTTCCCAACCAGCTGATACTGGCCAAGCCCCACGGCGTTTTTGACGTCGTGGTGTGGCAGGAGCCGCGCATCTGGGACAGCGGCAAACACGCCAGGATCGCGGTGGCCGATACGCCGGTAAAAGTCTCCCTGGGACAGGCATTTCGTTCCGCCAAGGTCTTCGATCCCCTGACGGGGACCGCGCCCGTCGCCCAGGCGCAAAATGCGACATCCCTCGACATCGCCCTCTCCGATCATCCGGTCATCGTGGAGATCGAACCGGGTGCGAGCGCGCAATAGTCCGCGGTGATTTGCCGGTTCGGACATGCCCTGCCCGGCGGTTCAAAAAGCTTTTGCGACAGCATATGGGATTTCGGCTATAGTTCCCGCCAATCCCGCAAGCGAATTGACCGCGGAAAAATGTCCAGTTTCGTCGCTTTGTCTTCATATTGCGCGCAGCGCATGTCCCGATGGACGGGCGCCTTTGCGCGCGTCGCGAAGGAGCCCGGATTCGATGACCGGCGCGCATTAGCGCCATGCTGAGATATCTGCTCCGCTCCAAACCCGGCGATGAAGCACGCGCCGCCCATATCAGCCGGCCGGTCTATGCCATCGGCGACATTCACGGCCGCGCCGATCTGCTTAAGATATTGTTGGAGAAAATCCGCAAGGACATCGCGGAATCGGATTTCGAGTCCGTTCAACCCGCCATCGTCTTCCTTGGCGATTATATCGACCGGGGACCGTCTTCCCATGATGTGGTCGACATCATTCTGCGTCTTGAAGATAGCGGTCAGGAGATTCATCCCCTGAAGGGAAATCACGAAGAAGCGCTGCTGCAGTTTCTGGCGGATACTGCTTCAGGTCCTGCCTGGTTCATGCATGGCGGCCTCGCAACCTTGCAGTCCTACAAGATCAAGGTTCCCGACCCGTCGGAAGGCGAGGTTGGCCTGGAGCGAGCCCGTCTGGCGCTGATCGACGCGCTGGGGCCCACACATCTGGCATTTTTCCAGGGGCTCAAATCCTCCTTCATCCAGGACGATTATGCTTTCGTCCATGCTGGCATCCGTTGGGGAAAGCCGTTCGCGGAACAGGACGAAACCGATCTTCTCTGGATACGGCAGGACTTTCTGTCCGCGGACGGCAAGGCGGAATATGTCATCGTGCATGGCCACACGCCTGCGGACAGCGTCTACATCGGACCGCAACGGATAGGGGTCGATACCGGCGCTTATGCTAGCGGCGTATTGAGCAGCCTGAAGCTTTGGAAAGCATCCCGATCGGTTCTGCAAAGCCGTTAACGCTGGTTCGTTTTGGGATTGCACGCGTTGCCGCCAGGGTGGCATTATTCGGCCGCCAATTTTATGGGCTGCAACGTGCAGGGCTATACTGTCTGGGCCTTTGGGCTGTTTCTCTGCTTCGCCGCACCGGCAGAGGCCGCCGATGTTGTCGGCGCCACCTCGGTTGCCGCTTCGGGACCCGTCACCGCCACAGCACCTGCGACAGCCACCGCGCCTGTCAATGGAACTCCGAGCCCTGAACAGCCCGCGACGGCGGGCTTTTCCATAGACAGTTATGTGCTGGCCGCCGGCGACAAGCTCAAGATCAGCGTTTACGGCGAGGAAGGCCTGACCGGGGAATATATCGTGTCCTCGGATGGCCGGATTTCCCTGCCGCTGGTGGGAAATGTGAAAGCGGCCGGGCTGACCGTCCACCAGTTCCAAGACAGTCTGGTCAAGGCCTATGAGGACGGGTTCCTGAAGGACCCCAAGATTACCGCGGAAGTCGAAGTTGCGCGTCCCTTCTTTATTCTGGGCGAGGTCAAGTCTCCGGGCCAATATCCCTGCCTGAACGGCCTGACCGTCACCAATGCGATTGCGACAGCTGGCGGTTTCACCTATCGGGCTGTGACCGATGAAGTGATGATCCGTCACGCCAATCAGGACAAGGAATCTAAGGTACCTCTGACCAATACGACGCCGGTGTTTCCGGGCGATACGATCCGGGTCGAGGAACGGTGGTTTTAAGGCTTTGTTGCGCCGCAGCGTGACATGTGATAATGATTATTATTATTTTAACTTAGGGCTGGCGCGGGGGAATCGATGAAAAAGAATCTGTTCGGTTTTGGTCTGGCATGCGCGGCATTGACCTGCTGGTGCACGGTGGCGGGTGCCGCCAACCCTGATCCCAAGGAGCTTGTTCCAGCCAATCAGCTGGCGACGTTCCAGCCCGAGGCCGCCTCGCTGGCGCAGGCGATTGCCCGGGCGATCGCTGCCGCGCAGGCCGCTACGGTCGGTCAGACCGCGGCCCAGCAGACCGCCGCCATCCAGGCGGCCATCCAGAATGCCATCATCCCGACCGGCTACGATCCGCGGGTGGTTCTGGCGGCCCTGCGCGCCGTGAGTTTCTGCCCGACAGGTACTGGCGATTATACCGGTACCCCGCTTTCGGTTCCCTGCGGTTCCCTGAAGGATGCGCTTTCGGCGGAAGCCCAGGCGGCGATCCAAAATGTCGAATCGACCGTAGTTGCGTTGATTGATAACAGCCCCACACCGGCAGCCCTGGGTGGCGCGGGCCCGGCAGCGATTGCCGGCCCTGGTGCGCCCGGTGGTGGTGGTGGATATATTCAGTCACTTTAATCCGTAATAACCACAGCGCCCCAAAGGTAATCATGAAAAAGCTTATTGGCTCGGCGCTTATTGCCCTGCCGTGTCTGGTTACGGGCACGGCCGCCATCGCGCAGACGAATACAGACGCTGAAGATACCGCGGTACTCGACAGGGCAAGGCCTGATTATGATGCCCTGGGCATCCCGGTCTCGAGCTTTCTGCTTTTCCCCAAGCTGACCGTTAACGGTAATTACAACGACAACATTCTGGCACAGCCAACGTCCACGGAACAGGACTTCTTTGCACAGATTCAGCCTTCGGTGACTCTGCAGTCGCAATGGCCGCGTCACGAGTTCGATCTCAATGGCCATGCGAGCATCAATCGCTATGCCAAATATTCGTCCGAAGACACCAATGATTATGGCGGCGCCGCCAATGGCCGCCTCGACATCCTGGACTCTGCCCAGATCAACGCCGGCGCGACCTATGACCTGGCGACCCTGCCCCGCCAATCCGAATATGTCATCAACAACACGGTGCATCCGGTTCAGTATGGCGCGAGCACGGCCACCGCATCGGCCTCCAACCAGTTCAGCAATATAAAAATCACGCTGTCTGGCGGCTGGGACGACTATGCCTATCAGAATGGCGTGGATTCACTGGGCAATATCGTCGATGAACGGAGCCTCGACTATCAGTACGGCAATGAGGCCATCCGCGCCGATTATCTGCTCAGCCCGGACACCGGCTTCTTCGTGAGCGCCAGGCTCAGCCAGATCGACTATATGCACGAACTGGCGCTGGACCGTAACGGCAACGGCACCGAAATTCTGGGCGGCGTCACCTTCCACCTCACCCACCTGTTTGAGGGCGAGGTAAGCACCGGTTATCTGCAGGAGCGGTACGGCAATGTTTCGGGCCAGGATTACAGCAATTTTGCGCTCCATGGCTCGCTGCGCTGGTTCCTGACCCAGTTGACAACGGTAACATTCAAGGCCGACCGTACCGTGGATGCTTCAGCGGATCCTCTGTCGGCCGGCTATGTTGACACGTCTGGCGGCGTGGAGATCGACCATGAACTGCGCCGCAACATCATTCTCTCGGGTCTTTTCAATTATGAAAACGACTCCTATCAGGGCATTGACCGTCAGGACCACCGGTGGAACGCCGGCATCAGTGCCACGTATTTACTGAATCGGAATCTGGGCCTGGACCTGAAGTTCAACCACCAGTCCCAGGTTTCCGACGGCACAGCGCGTTACATTAACTACGACATAAATATGGTGGGGCTAAGTGTAGTGCTGCAGAAATAGCGAGGGTATCGCATGGAAGCGTCACTGCCGCATTCGGCCGAACCGCCGGTCCTGTCCGAAAATATCAATACCGATGTGGATGTTCACCGCATCACAGCAATGTTCAGGCGCCGCCTGAAGCTGTTTGTTGCGGTCGGCGCATTGGTATTCGCGGCTGGCGCCCTGATCACCTTCCAGCAGGTTCCCCGCTATACCGCCACCGCCCGCGTTCTGATCGATCAGCGCAAGCAGCAGATCGTTGCCCCGGAACAGGCCGTCGTTTCAGGCCTGCCCGACGAATCCAGCGCCGTCGATACCGAAGTCGAGGTGCTGCGCTCCCGCTCCATTGCCGAGCGCGTCGCCGCGCAGAGCGCCCTGTTCACCGACCCCAGATGGAACGGCGCCGACGCCAAGCCCGGCCTCCTTCACCGGATCAGGAATTTCTTCTCTCCCGCCGAGAAGAAGGCCGTGGACCCGCAGATTCAAAGGCAGGAAGTCATCGACGCCCTGCTGGATGGCCTCGACGTCCAGCGCGCCAACGACACCTTCATGATCGATGTCGCCTATACGTCGGAAGATCCGGCGGAGGCGGCGCGCCTGGCCAACCAGTTCGCCAGCGCCTATATCGCCGACCAGATCACCGCGAAATTCGACACCACCCAGCAGGCGGCCCAGTGGCTCAACCAACGCCTGGGCTCGATCCGCCAGCAGGTCGACAGCGCCGATGCGGCCGTCCAGGCCTATAAGGCCAGCCACAATCTTCTCAGCGCCCAGGGCGCCACCCTGACCGAGCAGGAAATCTCCTCGCTCGACCAGCAGCTGGCGCTGGCTCGCGCCAATGCGGCCGAAGCCAATGCCCGCCTGCAGACCGCCCGCTCGCAGCTGGCCCGCGGCAGCACCGGCGAGGACGTCGGCGAAGCCCTGAGCTCGCCTGTCATCCAGTCGCTTCGAGCCCAGCGCGCCGTCGCAAGCCAGAAGGTTGCGGACATGCAGGGTCGTTACGGCGACCGTCACCCCGACCTGCTCAAGGCCAAGCGGGAGCTGGCGGACATCGACGTCCAGATCAACCAGGAAATCAGCCGCATCATCTCCAACCTGGAAGCCCAGGCCCAGGTGGCGCGCCAGCACGCGGCCTCGGTGGAAGCCAGTGTCAGCCAGACCCGCGGCACCCTCGCCAGCAACAATCAGGCCTCGGTGAAGCTGAACGAGCTGCAGCGCAACGCCGACGCGGCCAACACGCTGTACCAATCCTTCCTGGAGCGCTTCAAACAGACCACGGCCCAGCAGGGCATGGAGCAATCCGACGCGCGCGTGGTATCTGCCGCTTCGATCCCTACCGCGCCCAGCGAGCCGCGCACGACGCTTGATCTCGCCTTTGCCCTTATCGTGGCCTTTGTGGTCGCGACCATTGCCATCGTGATCGCTGAAATCTTCGACAGTGGCCTGACCACGGCGGAAGATATCGAACATGACTTCCGCCTGCCGGCGCTGGGCAGCATCCCCTCACTATGGTCGCTGATCGAGACCGAGGAGGTTTCGCCCGGCACGACCCCCGCCGACTATGTCGTGCAGAAGCCCCTGTCCGGTTTTGCCGAGACCTTCCGCAATCTGCGTTCGGCCCTCCTGCTTTGCCGCACCGGCGGCGCCGCGCGGCTGGTGGCGATCACCTCGTCCCTGGCGGATGAAGGCAAGACCACCACCTCTTTCTGCCTGGGCCGGGTTGCGGCCCTGTCCGGCGACCGCGTCGTCATCGTGGACTGCGACCTTCGCCGCCGTGGCCTGAATGCATTCGTTCCGGAAAGCCACAAGGAAGGCCTGATCGAGGTCCTGTCCGGCCAGCGCGCCATCAAGGATGTCGTCATGAAGGACACGGCGTCCGGCGCTGTCATTCTTCCCCTGGGTCGCTCACCCTTCACGCCCCGCGACCTGTTCAGCTCTCATGCCATGCAGAAGGTGTTCTCGGAACTGCAGCGCGACTATGACCTGGTGCTGCTGGATGCCCCGCCGGTTCTGGCCGTGGCCGATTCCCGTTCGATCGCCAACCGCGCCGACGCCGTCGTCATGCTGGCCCGTTGGCGGGCGACGCCCCGCAAGGCCGTGGAAGCAGCGCTCAAGATCCTGGCAGGCGCGGATGCTTTCGTCGCCGGCATCGTTCTCACGCGGGTGGACCAGAAGCAGCAGTCCAAGTTCGGCTACGGCGATCCGGCCTATTATTACAGCTCGTACGAGAAATATTATACATCATGAGCGCACTTGGCTGGTCCCAGAGACAGGCCAGCGCGACAAGCTTTGGCGGTCAGACGATAATATCACGCTCTGAACGCCTATTCATCGCCGTCATGCTGGCGACCTTAATGATCGCCGTCACCGCCTTTGGCAGCGATCGCAACGACCTTGCCTTGATTTTCTCGGGCCTGCTGTCGGGGGAGCTTGCGGTCGGCCTCTGTTTCCGGGATATCCGGGCCGGGCTGGCCAGGCAGCCGGCGACGCTGATCATTCCGGGCCTTCTCTTTATCGCATGTTTAGCCGCGGTGGCCTGGGCGACGACCCCTTACAGCCCCAATGGCGCCCATCCGGTCTGGGCCTATGTCGGAAACCCCGCGATCACGGTTGATCGATCCGCGCTGCTGATCGGGCTGCTGAAACTGGCGGCCCTGGGCGTCATTTTTCTGTTCGGCTATGCGATGGGCGGACGGGACGACCGGGCCCGTTTCTTCTTCCGCTGCTTTGTCGGCATTGTCAGCGTTTACGGGATCTGGGCGCTGATCAGCCGGGGCGCGCCCGACATGCTGCTGTCCTTTTCCAAGGGCTTCCAGGGCAACAGGCTGTCGGCTTCATTCCAGAGCGCCAATACCGCCGGCGCGCTTTTCGGCATCACCTTCATCTATGCGATCGCGCTGTGTTTTGAAAAAGCCCGCAGCATCAACGATCTGCGCAAATCGCCGCTTTACGAACTGGCCCTTTATCTGATCGCGATCTGCCTGGTGGGGACCTGTCTTGTGCTGACCCTGTCGCGGGGCGCGGTGGGAGCGACCATCATCGCGGCCTGCTGCTTTCTGGTGTGGGAGGCTTTCGCCCGCAGCTGGCGGGCGACCAGCCGCAACGCGCTGATCAATACAATCGTGGCGGCCGGCGGTTTTGCCGTCCTTTGCTGGAGCGCCTCGTCCCTGTTCGACCGCTATATCGGCTCCGACCAGAATTCGGTCATGAGCCGCCAGGTCATCCTGGCCGCCCATTGGCAGGCTTTCCTGGACGCCCCCTGGTTCGGTTACGGGATCGGCACCTTCAGCGAGATCAACAAGCTGATCCAGACCGCGGTCACCTTCCCTTCGCTGTGGCAAATTCGCGCCGCGCACAATGTCTATCTGCAGTGGCTTGAAGGCACGGGCGTCATCGGCAGCCTTCCGATGTTCGCATGCCTGGGCTGGGTCCTCTATGCGATGGCTTATGGCGCCACCAAGCGTCGCAGAATGACCACCTGGCTGCGCGCCGGCTTCACGGCCTCGCTCATCCTCCTGATTCAGGGATGGGCCGATTTCTCGCTTGAGGTGCCGGCCGTGGCGATGACATGGGCGGCGCTGCTCGGCTGCGGCTATGCGGTCAGCCGTGGCAAGCGCGAGCAATCCCCGGAGCCTGCGACCGGTTCCCAGACTGTCCTGCCGCTTTCCCTTGGCATCGTGAGCGGGGCACTGGCCCTGATCTGTCTTCTGGCGTCCGTCGAGATCGACGCGCCGTTTGGCCTGCGTCCGCTTCTGCTGCCGATCTCGCAGGCTTATAGCTATCATGCGCGCGATCTGCTGCAGAGCGCACAGACCACGGGCAGCACGGATACCCTTCACGATGCCGAAAAATGGACGCGCCGCGAGCTGGCTTTGTCCCCCCTGAGCGCAAGCGGCTGGCTGCGACAGGCAATGATTTCCGCCCTGGAAAACAAGCCCGACAGCGAGACCAACCGCCTGCTGGACATTTCCTACTCCGTGGCGCCGCTCGATCCCGAAGTCTTCAAATACCGGACCAGATTTGTCCTGGAAAACTGGGACAGGATGTCGCCGACGGTGCGCGACGATGCCCGGGCGGAGATGACCGTGGGCTGGCGCAACTATCTGGAAAGAGACGCCCTGCAGCGCATGGCGCCGGCAATTGCAAACCCGTCAGGCCGTACCGCATTGGCCCTGCAGATCCAGCTGATGGACGGCCCCGGGCTACCTGTGCCAAAGCCCGAGCGCTAAAGCGAGGGCGCCCGCAAGGCCTTCACATCAGAATTTGCTGCCGCGCCCGGGCCGAGCGCCGCCGGCGAAGGCGGATCAAGTTTACAACGCCATATGCCAGGGCGACAAAGCCAACCCCGACGTCCCAAAGCTCATAGCGATTGGACGAGACGATCTTCGGAATTGTGACGGCCACAAGCCCCAACAGGACGAGAAGCCAGAACACCATCCTTTTTTCCTGACGTTCCATCACCGGGACAGCACCTGCAAAGCCGTGTTAACGTTGCCTCAATTCCAAACTCTTCTGGGACGATATCGGCTGGCGCGACACAATTGCACGGCCTGATCGGGGGGCGGTCATCCAGGGCGACCTCCTGACAGGTCCCGGCGTGGAAGCCTGCCCGTCCTCGCCAGCCCATGAGGCCCGCAAATTCTGGCCATTTGATGACACATAAGGCGTGCAGTAAAGTTCCCGAACCATCCATTGGCGCTGTTTAAGGGGCAGGGGCAATGATGCTGATCAGCATCGTGATTTTGAACTACAACTATGGCCGCTTTCTCCCCGATGCGATCAGGAGCGCGCTGTCGCAGGATTATCCCCATGTCGAAGTGGTCGTCGTCGATGATGGCAGCACCGACAATTCCCGGGAGATCATCGCTGCTTTCGGTGACAAAATCGTCGCCATCTTCAAAGAGAACGGCGGTCAGGGATCGGCGGTAAATGCCGGTTTTGCGGCGGCTCATGGCGAGCTGGTGATTTTTCTGGATGCCGATGACAGCTTGCTGCCGCATTGCTGCTCCACCATTGCCGGCATGTGGCGGGACGATCTTGTCAAGGTGCAATTCAATCTTGAGGTGGTGGACATCCAGGGAAAGCCCACCAGCAGGTATTGGGCAAAGCACCCTCTGCCTAACGGCCAGATGATGGAACAGGTGCTGCAGGCCGGTGACTATTATTCCATGCCGATGTCGGGCAACGCATTTCACCGGCGCTATCTGCAAAACGTCATGCCGATGGCGGCGGACAAGTGGCGGCGCGGTGCCGATGTCTATATGTTCATTCAGGCGCCTTTTTTCGGCGCCATCCATTCCACCGATCAGGCGTTGGGCAACTATCGGGTGCACGGGATCAACACGTCCTCGCACGTAAAGGACGGCCGCGTCCGTATCGATACGCTGAGAACCAGCATAAAGCGTGAAATTGAAACCAATACGTTAATCCGGCTGCAGGCGACCCGCCTGGGACGCAAATACGATGATGCGTTGATACGGGGGCTGGCGCACCGTCAGCTCATCTTCCTGAGCGCGCGATTTGACACGACGTCTGCCGCTCCCGCCGGGAAAGGCCAGGCCGCCAGGTCATTTGTCGAATTCATGGCGGCCCTTCTCGAGAATCAGGACGTCGGCCCCGTCAAGAAGCTGCTGATCGGAATATGGATGGGGGCGATTCTGTGTCTTCCATCCCGTGTGGCGGAAGGCGTTTTTGTGACGGGCTATCGGCGGGGCGCGGTATTCGCGGTGCCAAGGTTTATCGCTCCGACGCAAGAAACTTCACATCGGACCATGGGCTGGCGCCGGATGCGATGGCCACGCCGATCCCATCCGGTCGCCGACATCTAGCGGGGCCAAAGGCCGCCATGCTAGACCCGGTTCCGGGCCGGGCCAGCCGGCAGGCGGCTCACGGCCTTGGGTATTTTGCCAGCAATTATGGGGTTTTTGAATGCGTATCGCCATGATCGGCACGGGCTATGTCGGCCTTGTTTCGGGCGCCTGTCTTTCCGAGTTCGGGCACGAGGTGGTGTGCATCGACAAGGACCCCGCCAAGATCGAATTGCTGCGTTCGGGCGGCATCCCCATCTACGAGCCGGGCCTGGATGAAGTGGTCGCAGCCAATGTGAAGGCGGGCCGGCTTTCCTTTGAGACCGATCTGGCGCGTGGTGTCGCCGGCGCGGCCGCGATCTTCATCGCCGTGGGCACGCCCAGCCGCCGCGGCGATGGCCATGCCGATCTTTCCTATGTTTTCGCCGCGGCCGAGGAGATTGCCCGGTCGATGACCGGCTATGCCGTGGTGGTGACAAAGTCCACCGTGCCGGTCGGCACCAGCCGCAAGGTGGAAGCGATCATCAAGACGGCCAATCCCAGTGCACTGTTCGACATGGCCTCCAATCCGGAATTCCTGCGCGAAGGTTCGGCGCTGGAGGATTTCCGCCGCCCCGACCGGGTGGTGGTGGGCTGCGACACCGACTGGGCGCGCGATGTGATGCGCGAAGTCTATCGCCCGCTTTATCTGAACGAGACGCCGATCCTCTTTACCAGCCGCGAATCCAGCGAGCTGATCAAATATGCGGCCAACGCCTTTCTCGCCACCAAGATCACCTTCATCAACGAGATGGCCGATATCTGCGAAAAGGTTGGCGGCAATGTGCAGGATGTGGCGCGCGGCATCGGCCTGGACGGGCGCATCGGCGGCAAGTTCCTGCATGCCGGGCCAGGTTATGGCGGTTCCTGTTTTCCCAAGGATACGCTGGCCCTGGTGCAGACCGCGCAGGAACTGGCGGCGCCGACCCGGATCGTGGAAGCGGTGGTCAAGGTCAATGATGACCGCAAACTTGCCATGGCCAGGAAGATCGAGACCGCATTCGGCGGCGTGCAGGGAAAGACCATCGCGGTCCTAGGCCTGACCTTCAAGCCGAATACCGACGACATGCGCGATGCGCCGTCGCTGGTGATCCTGCCCCATCTGCAGGCGGCCGGCGCCACCATCCGCGCCTTCGATCCCGAAGGCCATAAGGAAGCCGCCAAGCATCTCAAGCTGGACTACCGCAACGACACGTATGACGCGCTGGAAGGCGCCGACGGCGTGGTGATCCTGACGGAATGGAACGAATTCCGCGCCCTGGACCTTGAGCGGGTCAAAACCGCGCTCAAGACCCCGCTGATGGTGGATTTGCGCAACATCTACCGCCCCTCCCTGATGCGCGAAGCAGGCTTCACCTATATCAGCGTGGGCAGGCCGTGACCCCGAGCCAGGATGCCGTCATCCTGGTGACCGGCGCCGCCGGTTTCATTGGCGCGGCGGTCAGCGATGCCCTGCTTGCCCGCGGGGCGCATGTCATGGGGGTGGACAACCTCAATGGCTATTATGACGTGGGACTCAAGCAGGCGCGGCTGGACAGGCTGACCGCCAGGCCGCATTTCGATTTTCATCAGATCGACATTTCCGACCGGGATCGCATGTTGAAGCTGGCGGCGGATTTTCCCGGCATCACCCATATCGTGCACCTGGCGGCCCAGGCCGGCGTGCGCTATTCGCTGGTCAATCCTTACGCCTATGTCAGCGCCAATGTGATGGGCCAGGTGGTGATGCAGGAAATGGCGCGCATCTTGCCAGCGCTGAAGCATTTCGTCTATGCCAGCTCATCCTCGGTCTATGGCGCCAACAGGAAATCGCCCTTCGCGGTGGGCGATGCGGTCGATCATCCCAACTCGCTCTATGCCGCGACCAAACGCATGGACGAGCTGATCGGGCATACCTATGCCCATCTCTATGGCATCCCGGCCACGGGCCTGCGTTTCTTTACCGTCTACGGTCCCTGGGGGCGGCCCGACATGGCGCCCATCCTGTTCGCCAGCGCCATCGCCCAAGGTAAGCCGATCACCGTGTTCAACCATGGCGAGATGTGGCGCGATTTCACCTATATCGACGATATCGTGGATGGCGTGCTGCGGGCGCTGGAGCGGCCGCCATCAGCCACGCCGCCGCACGCGGTCTACAATCTGGGCAATCACAAATCCGAAAAGCTCACCGACTTCATCGCCGAAATAGAAAAGGCCATGGGACGGACAGCGGTAAAAATCATGGCGCCGATGCAGCCGGGCGATGTGCCGGCGACCTGCGCCGATATCGAAGCCAGCGTGCGCGATCTGGGCTTCAGGCCCACAACGCCGATCAGCAGCGGCATCCCGAAATTCATCGCGTGGTTTTCACGCTATTATGGCACCTAGATCGGCCCGCAGTGGTCAGTTGCGGGCGTCCTTCACTTCCGAGCCATCCGGACCGATTATGGTAACGACCGGACATTGCTCGCGGTATATTGCAGCCGCTGCCAGAGCATGCTCCCGGCTTTCATATCTTACGATCAAAGAGTCGGCCCGGGCGGGGTCGCGCTTGATTTTCAAGGTATAAACCGCATCCATTCCAAAAGACTATCATCCGTTCGCAATTGCACAATATCTTTGTTGCAATGGCGAAACCATCAGTTGACGCCAGGGAACCTGATTATCAGGTTCCGGTGAAGACGCCCGAAAAAGCCATTTCATCGGGGATCGTGGTGGAATCAGGCCATTCGGGGCTCGCTGTTGGGTGTATCCGCATCTGGAAATACCGCTGCGGTTGTGCGCGTCCCGTGAAAGATCCCATTTCGCTGTCCCTTTCCAGGGGGGCGGCTTGCCGCTGACCCATCTGCCGGTACCGTTCAGAATTGGACATCCCCCGGAAAAGAAACCATCTCTGCCATCCGCGCCAACCGGTCCAGTGTGCCGCGGCCGGCAGGGGATTCGCTGACAATCCTTGTGCGGCGCTCCGATAATTGTCTGTGTTGAGTTGAAGTCCATGTCTGATCATCATGATGTCCGCCCTCTCGCCACGGTGGGGCATCTCAAATGGTTCGACATTGTGAAGGGCTATGGCTTTCTCCAGACCGAGGAGGTCGGAGACGTTCTCCTGCACAGCAAGTGTCTGCGGAAGTCCGGCTACAGCCATATTCCGAACGGCGCGGCCGTTCACTGCGAAGTGCTCGAAGGCCCTGGCGGCATGCAGGTGAGCCGGGTTCTGGCGATTGAAGATCTCGAACCTTGCGCATCCCCGGCTCAGGCCCGTGAGCAACCGGCTCCGCCACCGCCGCAAGGCCGTCTTGTCAGCGCCGCGACCGTCAAATGGTTTAATCGGACCAAAGGCTATGGCTTCGTTGTCGGACTGGACGAGGAGATCGATATCTTCGTCCATATGGAAGTGATGCGCCGCTGTGGTCTTTCAACCCTTAACCCGGGAGACCAGCTGCACGTGGTGGTGGAAGATGGTCACAAAGGAAAACATGTGAGCTGGCTCAGCCGGGTCGGTTGATTTACGCCCGCGCCCTGCTTGCGCGCCAGCAGGCAAAGCCGATCCAGAACGATCAGTGCGTGTTCGGACCAATGGGTACAGGGCCCGAAGCGAGAATCAGCGAGAGCTGCTGCGAAAGTTCCGTGCGTTGACTGTCGCCCAGACCATCCAGATTCCGTTCCACAAACGCCATGATCGCCGGCCAATCGTCGCCATAGCACGCGACGGCTTCGCGCACCCAACGATCCAGCAGACTGATGAGCTCAACCGACATCATGCCTGGATGTTCAAAATTGAAGAACAGTTCAAGATAAAAGGCCCTAGCTGAAGGGAAGTAGGACGGGCCTCATTATCCGGGTTTTTATGAGTGCACAACATGATTCGTGAAACAGCAGGCGCAAACCTTGGCCACAATTCGCTACGTGTCGAAGTGGTTAAATCCATGGAGCAGCTGATCCAGATATTTGCCCTCAGGGCCATTTGCTTCATGGAAGATACCGGCTTGCCTTACGATCATGCGTTCGACGGCAACGATCTTCAGGCCACTCATGTCATCGGCTATGACGGAAACGAGCCGATCGGGACCATGCGCGTCCGCTGGTTCAAGGATTTCGCGAAAATCGAACGCACCGCTTTTCGCAAGTCCCATCGCAGCATTCCCAACATCAAGATTGTAGCCAACTTCACCTTCAATCACATCGCGCGAAAGGGCTATCCGCTCGCCATTACCCATGCATCGCCGATTTTCGCCAGGCTCTGGCGCATGCATTTCGGCTTCAAGCCCGTTCCCGGAAAGCCGCCAGTCGAATATCACGGCGAAAAATACTATGAATTGATGCGGCCATTGGATGTCCCTGAAAATGCGATCGCGCTCGACACGGAGGCCGCGATTCTGTTCCGCACCGAAGGCGAGTGGGACACACCGGCCAAATACGAATCCCTCTAGTACGCCATCCCAAGACCGCCGGCACCGCGGTGCGCCGCTGCCGCAGTTCGGCGCCGGCATGCCAAATACCGCCCCAAGGATGGTCGTTCAGCCGGGCTCGCGTTCGCTCGAAAAGGGCGTGCCGGAATAGATCTGCGACAGGGCGCCGGAGATGCCGGGAAAGGTTCCCAGCGTGAGATCGGCGGCGAACCAGGGATTCCTCAGGCTGAAAAGCTCGGCCAGCCAGTCATAGACGACCCGCACCGGCTTGGAGTTCAGTCGGTCGCTGTCAGCCAGGAGATAAAGCGGCAGCTTGATATGGACGCCAATTTCGAGAGGGACAATCGCGGGATCGCTGAGCGTGTAATTGCCCATCAGACCGATACCAAGCCCGCTCTTGATCATGAATGCATAGGCATAAGAGTTGTCGCAAAAATGGGCGATGTGCCCCCTGTCCAGCGCCTCGCGCCAGGAATTCCACAATTCGGTCCGTGCCGCGTAATAGTCGGTGTCGATGAAGCAGTGGTTTTCGAGATTGTCCTTGGTGGGAAGGCCGTACCGCGAAATATAGGAATGGGTCGTCACCGGAATCAGATGGACAAAGCCCACGGCCCGCGCCTCGATGCCCTTTTCCGCCGGCAGCGCGAATCTCAGCGCGATATCGGCCTGGTTGTCCCGGAATTTTATCAAGTTGATCGGGTTTTTCAGATGCAGCCGGATGTTGGGATACTGCTCATTGAATGCCGAAATGTTGGGCACGATGAACAGGCCCGCCAGGGCTTCCGTGGCGCTGATATGAACTAGCCCCTCGGCCGCGCGCGTCTCGGCGCGCAGCTGACGTGACAGCTTGAACAGCCGATCATCGAGCTCCAGAAGCGTCTTGGCGAGTTCGTTGCCTCTTTCGGTGAGCACGATTCCGCTGTTGGACGAGCTCAGCAGCTGGCAGCTCATCATGTCCTGGAGCCGGTGCACATGCCTGCTCACCGTGGGCTGGCTGATACCAAGTTCTTCGGCGGCACGGTTGAAGGACTTGGATTTCGCGACCGCCAGAAACACGCGCAGCTCCGCCCAGAATGCCCCGCTGAGAATTCTCGGGTCATCCAGAGGCGTGCGGTTGAGCGCGCGATTCAACTGATCGAAAGGCTGAGACATACGGAATTCATCCCGGCATCGGATAATTCGGGGAAAGGCAAAGGCCCCTCAGGGGATCGGACGATCCTTTTACCATATCCAAAAAGTAGCCCCCCCGGAAGCAACCGCCCACCCACCTTCGGGAAGAAGAAGACTGTCCTCAAACCGAATCGATGCGCTCACGCCGATTGGGCAACCGCCTCTTTCAACCCGGGGGGCGGAGCCTTGCTCCCATAGGTTGCAACAATGCACTTGCGATCCAGCTTCATGTTGGGACGCAAGAGGCCGTTTTCAACCGAGAAAGGCTCGGGGGCGAAGATGATTTCAACATAGGGCGATATTTTTTTTGGGGCTTCCAGGCGATCGACAAACCGACGTATCGCGTTGCGACATTCGGCCCGGTCCGGCTGCTCCAGAACCACGACACAGCTCAGATGGGCATCGTCGGGCCGCTGGAAGAAAACCGAACAGGCCACACCGCTGCAGGCATTGAGCTGCTTTTCCAGAGCCTCGGGATGGACCTTGTATCCGTTTGAGGCGACCAGGAGCTCGTTCTTTCGCCCCTTGAGATACAGATACCCTTGCGCATCCACGACGCCGATATCGCCAGTGGCAACCTCGCCCGGCCGCACGAAGGTTTTCTCATTCTCACCCTCGGCGCAGCTGAAATAGCCCAGCGACAGGGGATTGCGACGGCGCACGATGACCTCGCCCTCGTCGGTAAAGCTAAGCTCCACCCCTTTCACCGGGCGGCCCACGGACGAGAATTTGCGCGACCGCGGGTCGCGAAAGGTCAGCGAGCCGGTCTCGACCAGTCCATAGGTCTCGCAGAGCGGAATCTGAAGGCGATGAAACAGCTCGGCGATCTCGGGCTTGATGGGGGCCATGCCGGTCACCAGCAGACGCACCCGGCTTCCAAGCTGCCCCAACAGGCTTTTGAAAAGCAGGCGAGCCAGGTCCTGCCGGAGCGAGGCGCTGGGAAGCAGGCCCAGCATGTACCCCGCCAGGCGCCAGCCACGCTGCATCCATCCTGGATAACGGCGGAATTGCCCATGGAGCATCTGAAAGAAGACCGGGGGCGCGACCAGAATCGTCGGGGTACATTTCTGCATGCCGACATAGAGCTGTGTATGATCAATGAGTGCGATACTGACGTCGTACCAGAGCGCGGCATAGCAAAGCAGCCGCTGCTGGAAATTCGACATCGGCAGGAAAAGGAGAAATTTGTCCGAGGACGTCAGGCCGACAGCTTCCATGATCGGGTCGATGCAGGCCTCGACACCCTTGCGACTGATGATGATCCCCTTGATCCCGCCGGCCGAACCCGAGGAAAAGACCAGCGACAGCGTGTCCGGGTCGTCGGTGCGTCCGTCGTCCCAGGCGCGGGCGCGGACCCGATCGTTGGCGGCATCGATGAAGGCGAGATAGGGCGGGTGCGGCGCGATATGCGACGCCATCTCGCGGGAAACGAGCAGGAGCGAGAGCTTGTGCCTGTCAAACAGTTCTTCATTCAAGGCGCCGGCGAAATCACGGGTGAAGGGCATGGGAATGGCGCCCAGCTCGATCAGCGCCAGATCATAGACCAGCCATCCATAAGAATTCTGCGCATAGATGCCCACCCGCATCCCTGCCGTCAGGCCCCATTGGCGCAATTTCGCCAGCGCGACGCCGATATCCTGGGCCAGCTCCGGATAGGAATGCTCGACGATCTTTGCGCCGTCCAGGGTTTGCACACAGCCGAAATGCATCAACAGTCTCGCGCGCAAGCCGTGCAATTCCATCGGGAGCCCCTTTCAGCCAGATCCGCGATCAGCTGGGGCGCGATACCCAGACGGCATGCTTGCCCTTGGGCCCGTCGATCACGGACAGACATAGCGGTTCGCCCTCGCTGAGCACGGCGATACCGCTTTTGCGCAGCGTTTCCATATGGACAAAGACATCGCCAGCGCCATTGGCCGGCGCGATGAAGCCATAGCCCTTTGCGCGGTCGAACCATTTGACAGTCCCCCGGTCCACCGGGCCGGGAGGCGCCGCATCCGGCGCCGGCATCACGATATCGGAGCCGGAGGAAAAGGCGCTGGAATTATCGATGGCCAGGACTTTCATCGCCTTCAGGCCGGATGCGTCCTTGACAACCTCACAGCGGATGGTCGCGCCTTCCTCCACATGGGTGAAGCCGGACTGCCGCAAGCATTTCTGGTGCAACAGGACGTCGCCATTCTCCAGAGAACTGACAAACCCATAGCCCTTGCGGAAATCAAACCACTTGATCTGTCCCACCATATTGAACGTATTCGCACTCGTGCCGCGCACAGAAATCCCCACAACTGACTCATAAATGGCAGGCGGCGCCGCGCCAGCCTGCCCATCCTGGGCAAGGATCGCCTTTTGGCCGAAACGGAGGTAGCCGGTTTTCTGTACAGGGGTTCTCCATATATGAGGAACAGGCGCCGACAACCGATTGCTATACCGTCACTTTTCCCGCCATGCGTGCAGATTGCTTGCGCTCTACCTCTTCTACTTGCATAGTTCCCGCGCTGTGTGGCTGGGCGTCTGGTGGATCCGCTTTTTGATCAGAGTCAGAAAGACCTGAACAGGGCGCCATTGGATGATCGTCGCATCCTCAGCGGCCCGTTCTGGGCGCAATTGCGCGTATTCCTGGCGGTCGCCAAGGCCAAATCCTATAACAAGGCTGGCGAAGAGCTGGGCATGAGCCGCCAGACCGTCGCCAGGGAGATCCGCCGCCTGCAAGACCTTCTGGGCGCCGTGCTGCTGGTACCCTCCCGGAACGGCATTCAGATCACCGACCGCGGCCACGACCTGGCGACCAAGCTCCTGTCGCTGGACCAGATGTTCTTCTCGCTCTATCACGAGATGCGCGCCGACACGCGCGAAGCCGAAGGCCAGGTCCGGATCACCGCCACCGAGGCCATGACCGGCTTTTTCATCGTGCCCGGCCTGGTCAGGCTGAACGCGCGCTATCCCAAGATACGGGTTCAGCTGCGCAACCCCGTCAACCTGATCAGCTTTCGCGAAAACCAGTGCGATGTGATGGTCGGATACGGGCAACCGGCGGAGAGCGGCCTGGAATCGCGCGCGGCCGGATTTGTGCATCTGCTGGCCATCGCCGGGCGATCCTATGTCGAGGAACATGGCATGCCGAGCTGGGACACGCTGGCATCACACCGTTTCATCGATGCAGACTATTATGCCTCGGAAACGCCAACCTTCGCGTCCTGGCGCAAGGCGGTGGCGCAAGGCGGGACCACCCATCATTGCGACAATCCTTTCGCCTATGGGCTGATGGTCAAGGCGGGGCTGGGCATCGGGCTTCTGGGGAATTTCGTGACATCAGATCCCGAACTTCTGCCGGTCGGCATGGGCATCCATGTCAAGCTGCCGATTTATATTCACGCCCAGGCGGAGCGGCTGAAATCGCGGCCTGTCCGTGTCGTGTTCGACTGGTTGGCCGAAGTCTTCAGCGCCGACAAGCCGGTGTTCCGGCCGGAATTGAATCTGGCGCTTCTGGCGCAGGATGCCTTTTCGCAATCGATCCGCAGTGTCATCACCGGCCTGTCGCTGGATCTTCCCGAGTGACGGCGGATCTTCCGGTCCCAGGATCAGCGCTCTTTTTCCAGGACATGGCCCGCGGCTATAAACAATCATGAATTTCCTTGCCATGACGCTGGGCTCGATCGGGGATTTCTTCCCGTTCCTCGCAATCGCGGAAGGCCTGCGGCGGCGCGGCCATCGGGTTGTTCTGGCGTCCAATGCCGGTTACGCGGGGTTGGCGCGCATGGCCGGATTTGAATTCGCCGCCCTGTGGGAGCGCTCCAACCAGACCCTGGACGGACTGATCGCGCAGGACCCGGCGCGCGCCTGGGCGGTGGTGCGCGAGCAAATGTTCCTGCCCGCGATGGGACCGGCCCAAGCCTGCATCGCCCATTATGCCCGTGAGGGGCAATGGGCCCTGCTGGCATCCTGGAGCGTGCTGGCGGCCATCAAGGCGCATGACACGGCTGGGCTGCCACTTTGCAAAATCTATCTCTCGCCCGGCGGCCTGGACAGCGACGAAGACCGACGCGGCGATAGCCCGGACCTGCGCCACATCGGCCTGTTTCCCGACTGGTTCGCGGCCACGCCGGCGCTGACCCAGACAGGCTTTGTCATGTTGAGGGATGACATGGTCCCGCCGCTGACCGGCGAGATCGAGATATTCCTGCGGGAGGGGGCGCCACCGGTGATCTTCACACCGGGCAGCTTCATGCGGGACGCCGGTGCTTTTTTTCGGGAAGCGCTGGCGGCCTGTGACCAGCTGGATCTGCGCGCGATTTTCCTCACACCTTACTCAGAGCAGATTCCGCAAAACCTGCCGGGGCATGTCCGGCATTTCACCTATGCGCCCCTACAGCATCTTGCGCCGCGCGCCGCCGCATTGGCCCATCATGGCGGTATCGGCACGCTGGCCCAAGGCCTGAAGGCCGGCATTCCGCAACTGGTCATGCCGCTGTTCTTCGACCAGCCTGATAATGCTGCGCGGCTGGCCGCGCTGGGCGTCGGCGCAAGCCTGACGCCGCAATCCTGGCGCGGTGACACCGTCGCGGAAACACTGCAGGCGCTGCTGCAGTCCGATGTGGTGAAGCACAATTGTATTCGGGCCGCCGCACATTCCGCGAAAGATGATGCCGTGGAACAGACCTGCGATATCGTCCTGTCCATGATGGGATAAAAAGGTCCCGGCATCCGCCGTCCAGAGCAGACACCGGGACAGTCCTCAGGGGAAACTTGCATCGCGACGCATGGGGCTTGCGCGAATATTCTCGCTGTGGCGCGGCCGGGACTGTATGTTGCAACCATGATGACGCGCGAATTTAAAAAAATAACCGAGTGGCGGGACATCACCCCCGAAATCTTTCGCGAGCAGATTTTTCCGCGCCAGCAGCCCGCGCTCATGCGCGGGCTTGCCAGGAATTGGCCGGCGGTCCGGGAGGGCGCCAAGTCCCCGCAGGCCTTTTGCGATTATGTCAGACGCTTTGACCGCGGCCGGCCGGTCAATGTGATGACCGCCGATCCCGGCATCGATGGACGGTTTTTCTATAAAGATGACATGCGGAGCTTCAATTTCGGGCGCCGCGCGGAAGCCTTCGGCACGGCCATGGCCCAGCTTCTGGCGCAACTGGACGAGGAAAATCCGCCGGCGACCTATGTGGAATCGGCGCTGATCGCCGACTGCCTGCCGGATTTTCCCAGCGAAAACGCGCTTGGTTTCATCAATCCGTCCGCGGCCGCGCGCATCTGGATCGGCAACCGGCTGCGTACTCAGACCCATTACGACCTGTACGACAATGTTGCCTGTGTCGTGGCAGGGCATCGCCGTTTCACTCTGTTCCCGCCCGACCAGATCGAAAATCTCTATATGGGGCCGTTTGAATACACGCTGTCGGGCACGCCGGTCAGCATGGCGTCGCTGGAAGAACCCGACTTCCAGCGCTTCCCACGTTTCGAGAGGGCGCTGGATGCGGCGCTGGTGGCCGAGCTGGAGCCAGGCGATGCGATCTTCGTGCCCTATTTCTGGTGGCACCATGTTCAATCGCTGGAACGGTTCAACGTGCTGGTGAGCTATTGGTGGAACGATACCCCGGGCAATATGGGCTCGCTCTACAATTGCCTTTTGCACAATGTTCTGGCGATCCGCGACTTGCCCGTCAGCCAGCGCATGGCCTGGCGCGCGGTGTTCGATTATTTCGTGTTCAAGACCGCCGGCGAGCCGATGGACCATCTGCCGCCGCATGCACGCGGCGCCCTGGGCCCAATGTCGGACGGCCAGCGAGACTATATGAAACGGGTTCTGCTGGATGGCATCCAGAAAATCGCCAAGCGCTGACAGGGATCGGCGACCGGGCATTATGTCTGCCTCCCGGCCGCCGCCAGGAAATCGCGATGCGATGTCAGGCCTTGCGCGGTGCGATCCAGAACCTGCCGCAGGCCGGCAAGTTGCCGCGCGATATTTTGGCTATCCGGCAAGTCCGCCAGCGGATCGTACCGCTCCGGGATCAGCCCCTGGCCGATCGCCACCGCGACCCAGCTCTGCGGCGTGAACAGTTCGTCGTTGGTGATCACCAGCCGGCCGGCGGCACGAAACTGCTCCCATTTGTAGGCAAGGCTGTCGGGGATCGCCATCGCACCGCATTCCCGCCATAGCGGGGTGTCCTGGCGTGTGGTCAGCTTGTAGTGCAGCGCGATGAAATCGCGTGTCTGCTGATATTCCATGGCTGTGAGCCGGTCATATTCTTCCCCATCGCGCGGATCGAAGCCGCGATGCGGGAAACAGCCCATGAGCCGGCTGATGCCGCTCTGGATCAGATGGATGCTGGTGGATTCCAGCGGCTCGATAAATCCGGCGGCCAGGCCCAGCGCCAGGCAATTCTTGTAAAAGAACTTGCGTCGCCGCCCGGTGGTGAAATGCAATACCCGCGGCTCACCCGCGGCCGCGCCTTCCAACCCTGCCAACAATGTTTGGGCAGCCTGATCGTCGGAGATGTGGCGGCTGCAATAGACATAGCCATTGCCGGTGCGGTGTTGCAGGGGAATGCGCCATTGCCAGCCGGCGTCGCGGGCCGTGGCGCGGGTGTAAGGCTGAAGCGCACCATCACCCTCGCAGGCCACGGCAACAGCACGATCACAAGGGAGCCATTGGCGCCAGTCCTCGTATCCCGCCTTGAGCGCGCCTTCGATCAGCAGGCCACGAAATCCGGTGCAATCGATGAAGAAGTCCGCTTCCAGATCGCTTCCATCCGCCAGGGTCAGGCTTTGGATGAACCCATCCTCGCCGCGCAGTCTGACATCGACGATCTTGCCTTCCTGACGCCGGACCCCGGCTGCCTGCGCCCGCCGGCGCAGGAATGCCGAATAGAGCGACGCATCGAAATGATAGGCATAAGCGAGGCGATTGGCGGGGTTCTGCGGGTCCGCCGCCGGCTGTGGCGAGCGGCCGCTGCGCGCGGCAATCGTATTAAGGGAATATTCGGTCAGGGCCGTGGCATCGCCCTCCTGGCGCCGCCTGAGCCAGAAATGATGGAAGGCCACCATGTCCATCGGCACGCCGATCGGCCCGAATGGATGGAAATAGTTGTGGCCGACATGGCTCCAGTCCGGAAAGGCAATGCCCAGCTTGATGGTGGCATTGGTTTCGCGCAGGAACTGCTTTTCGTCCAAACCGAGCCAGCGGTTGAAGCCCACGATCGGAGGGATCGTCGATTCCCCGACGCCAATGGTGCCGATCTCCTCGGACTCCACCAAGGTGATGGTGGGACCGGCGCCGCGGAAAACCTTTGCCAGAGCCGCCGCCGCGATCCAGCCGGCGGTGCCGCCGCCGGCGATCACGATGGAGCGTATGGGGTTGTCCTGCATGGCTCACATCGCCCCCAAAAGCAACGGCCACCCTGCCCCTTTTTCCAAGGGGACAACAGAGTGGCCGGGCTCATGCTTACATGTTGACGCGTACACCCACCGTAAAGTACCGGCCGATGACATCGGCATAGGTCGGCACCGGGTAGAGCAGGCCGGGGCTTCCCGTCCAACCACCGGTCAGCGGTCCATTGGCATTCCACAGATTGCTGATGTTGACGAATGCCGTGGCCGGCACATCGTCGGCGGTGAAACCATAGGTGAAGTTCAGGTCGGTCAGCCCATAGCCCGGGATCTTGGGCATGGCATAGATGTTCTGCGCGGGGCTGGGTTGCCAGTTCGCCGACGAGATCAGCTGCTCGACGACGCTGACCCCGAAGGTATCAATGTTGTAGCCCAGGGTGATGTTGACCTTGTCGCGCGGCGCGGTGGTCGTGCCCGCATAGTTGGAGACCAGGGTCCCCGGCAGGCTTGCCTGGCGGTCGAGATCCTGATGAGTCCAGAACACGCGCAGATTGACCTGGCCCGACAGGTTGGTCCAGCTGCTCAGATCGTTGGCATAGTTGACCTCGGCATTGAAGCCCTCGACTTCCTGCAACGCGACATTCTGGCTGACATTGTAGACCAGGGTCGGGAAGTTGCTCGGGGCCGTGCTGTTATACGCGCCCGGACGAACGACGAGACCACAGAATTGCGGCGCGCCGGTGGCCTGACAGTCCTGGTAGATGGTGGTGTTCAAGCCGTTCACCGAACCAATGGCGTTGTCGATCTTGATGTGGAAATAATCGACCGACGCCGTCAGATTCGGAATCCAGCTCGGCGTGAACACCACGCCGCCGGTATAGTTGTACGAGGTTTCAGGCTTCAGGTTCGGATTGCCGCCCGTCACGGTATTGACGGAACCCGCCACGCCGGTGAGCGGGTCGGTGATGCCCGAGCTCGAGATTTCCTGCTGCTGGTACAGGTCCCACAAGGTGGGGGCCCGCATATCGCGCGATTCCGACAAGCGCAGACGCACGTCGTCATTGATGCTCCACTCCGCGCCGACCTTCCAGGTATTGGCTGAGAAGGACGAATGGGTGCCGTTGCCCGCGGCCGCATATTGGGTGTAGCGATAGGCCCCATTCAGCGACAAGAGCTCGACGAAGGGCAGATCCTTCAGGACGGGCGCGTCAAGCTCGACATCGCCTTCGGAGATGCTTTCGTTGCCTTGACCGGGCGACTGGACCTCCTTGTAGTAGGCCAAATCGCTCGAAGGATAGCTGCCATACGGATTGGTGGCGGCGGTGCCGCCATTGCCATTGCTGTAGGTGCCATAAGGCGCCAGGCGCAGACCTTGGGAATTGAACGTATCGTCTGGCGTGCTGGAGCGCACATTCAAGCCCTGCGAGCGATATTCCAGGCCCACGGCCGCTTTGACCGGACCGGCCCAGCCATTGAACAGCGTGCCCGTCAGGTTGGCGGCAACGTCGTCCATGCTGTTGGCGGCGACCCAATAAGTGTTCTGGAAGATGTAATTCTGCGCCGCGCGCGAGGCCTGGCCCTGGCCAAACAGGTTGATCGGGGCGCAGCCCGGGAAAGCACCCGGCTCGGTGATCGACGAAGCGCAGACAATATTGCCCGTGCTGGGGTCCTTGACCGCATCCAGCGCCGCATACAGATGCGCCGTATTGACGTTGTTGTAGGTGGTCAGGGTCACATGGTTGTCGCCATGGGTGTAATGCGCATCCCAGGTGAAATCGCCGAAGGTCGAGCCCTTGAGCCCAAACGAGAAGGAATTGGTGTTGGTATACTGACGCACGGAGAGCTGGCGCATCAGGTCGTTGTCGAAGCGGGCGATATCGACCCCGCCCGAGCCTGTCGGGAACAGCGATGCCTGTTCGGCCGCGGTCAGGTATGCGTTACCGCTGTAGATCCAAAGCGGATACTGGCCATCGGTGTTGGTGTAGATCTGGCTTTCGCCAATGGTGTAGTTGATGCCATAGCGGCCCTCGACATAGGCGCTGAGGTCCTTGGTGATGTCATAGTCGAAGCGCGCATAGCCCTGGAAGGTATGGTCGGTCGGGGTCAGGCCTTCATTGTGGGTGACGCCGCCATCGCCGCCGATATTGGCATTGGCGGTGGTCGTGGTCGTACCGGGATTGAAGGGAATGATGCTCTGGCCATTGGCCGAGAACTGCATGCCCTTGTCCGGGCCGTTCACGATCAGGCCATTGGGCGATGCGTTCGACTGACGGATGCCGCACGCCATCGTATAGGGCGTCGCGGCCTTGCCGTTGCCCACCAGCGAGCAGCTGGATGCGCCGAACGGACGGGTCGAGGAATCCGGGACCGAGTCGCTGTCGTAATATTCGGCGCTTGCTTCAAAATGACCATGCGGGATCACTTCAAAGCCGACCGCGCCGCCCAGACGGAAGCTCTTGGCATCGCCATAGGTCGAGATGCCGCCCTGGGCCAGACCTTTGAAGCCGTTGAAATTGTGATCCAGGATATAGTTCACCACGCCGGCGACGGCGTCCGAGCCGTAAACAGCCGAGGCGCCGCCCGTAACCACGTCCACGCGCTGAACCAGCATCTGCGGCAGCATGTCGACATTGACGGTGGTGTCATAGAAGGTGCCCGGCACGCGATTGCCGTCCATCAGGACTAGCGTGCGGATGGTGCCCAGGCCATAAAGATTGAAGCCAGGCGTGGGCGTGCCGAAGCCGCGGCCATTGGCTTCGACCTGGGTGCGGGCGCCGGTCGTGGCGGCGAATTGCGGCAATTGAAGCAGGGCGTCGGGAATGCTGATCGGCGATTGGGTGAGCAGGGAACTGGCGTCAACAGCCGTCACCGGGGTGGGCGACTGCGCGCCGTTGACGATACGCGTGCCGGTTACGGTCACACTCTCGGCCGTCCCATCCTGCTGAGCCAGAGCGCCGCTTGTGAGCGCGACAACGCTCACCGTGCTGGCAAGAAGAGTCTTCAGGTAAAAATTGCTGCGCATATCCGCCCCTCTAAACTTTGTATGGATCTGTTAGTCAGGTAAGACGAACCGGCTGCACGCACCCCCTAAGAATAATTTTCACAAAACTGACGAATTTGGACGGGTCTCGCCGGCGGGCGACAAACCATCCGTCCGGACGCCATGTCTTGTCGGAATGCCAATCTCCAAATCCGGATCTTCTGATCCCGGTTGGCAGCTGAGACGCACGGGCTTGCAATCTCCCCTACGACTTTTTTCGAGAAGACTGCGAACAGCGCTCAGTCCAGCTTCAGGCGGACCCCAAGGGTGAAATAGCGCCCGATAATGTCTTCATAGGGCACGACCGGATAGTTCATACCCGGGCTGCCGGTATAGCCGGGAACCTGGAATATGCGGGGCTGCGTGTCGAACAGATTGTCGACGGAAAGAAAACCGGTCACCGGCGCGCCATAATCCGTGAAATCGTAAGCGACATTGAGATCGGTCTGGAAATAGGCCGGCAGATCGCCCATCGACGGCGCATATATCAAGGTCGGATTGGGATTGTGCCGGAGCGAACCATAATAGCGCTCCATCACATCCACGGTCAGCCGGTCCTTACTATAGTCGATCATCAAGGTCCCCTTTTCCGTCGGCAGGGCCGAGACCGGGCCGTTGGACGACCCGGCATCATTGGTGATTACCGATCCGGGCAGACCTAGTGTCTTGAGGAAAGACGTATGGGTCCAGAGCAGCCGTACGTTCATCCATCCCGCCAAGTCGGACCAGCTGGCGAGATCGGTGTGATAGCTGACATCGAAATCCACCCCTTCGGTCCACTGCCTCTGGAAATTCTGGGCCTGGGAATAGAACAGGGTGGGAAAATTCAGCGGCGAGGTGCTGTTGTAGGAAATCGGCCGCTGGATCAGGGCGCAATAGGGCGATGAACCGCCCGGCGAAGCCAGGCAGAGCGACTGCACCACCGGATTGCCGCCGGTAACGGTGGCGATCTCACGCGCCACCAGAATGTGGAAATAGTCGATGCTGACACTGAGATTCTGCAGCCAGCCCGGCATATAGATCAGCCCCAGGGTCGTGTTGTTGGCGACTTCGGGCTTCAGCGCCGGATTGCCGACCGTCAGCGTATTGGCCGATCCCGAAGCGCCGGTCAGGGAATCGCTGATGCCCGACGTGCTGGTGACGGGTCCCTGGAACAGGTCCCAAAGTGTCGGCGCGCGGATGTCGCGCGAACGCGTGGCATGCAGCTTCAGCGCGTCGATCACCTGCCAGTCCGCGCCCAGCTTCCAGGTCGCGGCGGAAAAATCGGCCTTGACCCTTCCGCTGGCCGTGGGATTGAGCCCGCCCACATCATAACGGGTGTAACGCGCAGCCCCGTTAACCGACAGAAATTCAATACCAGGCAGATCCCGCAGCACCGGCGCGTCAAATTCCACATCGGCTTCCGCGACATGCTCGGAACCCTGCGCCCCCGACTGGACTTCCTTGAAGTTGGCGAGATCGGCAGGCGGAAAGGTGCCATTGGGCGATGCCGCCGTGGAGGCGAACGTGCCCGGCGGCGCCAGGCGCAGATACTGTGGATTGAAACTATTGTCGGGCGTGCTGGTCGTCACATTCAGATCGGCGAGCCGATATTCGGCGCCCAGCGCCACCTTTACCGGACCGGCCCAATCACGGAAGGCCGTGCCCGTGATATCGGCGCTGAAATCATCCAGCCCGTTATGCGCCACCCACCAGGTGGTGGCGCTGACATAATTCAATGCGGCCTGCGACGCATTGGAGCCATTGACCACCGTGGCGCTCTGGCCGAACAGATCCAGCGGCACGCAGCCAGGAAAGGCGCCGGGCGCCGTCAGGGTGACGTTGCACACGATATTGCCGGTGGCGGGGTCGCGCACCGCATCCAGCGCGGCATAAAAACGCGCGGTATTCACATTGTTGCGGGTGGTGAGCTGGGTGCGCGTCTCGCCATGGGAATAATCGAGGTCCCAAGCGAAAGCACCCCAGGCCACGCCCTGGATGCCGGCGCCCAGCGCCAGCGCGCCGGTATGCTGGTCCAGGCTCAGCCGGCTCATCAGGTCATTATCCATCCGGTTCATCTGGAAACTGGCGGGGCCGCCGGCGGGAAACAGCAATGCCTGCTCGGCCGGAGTCAGAAAGGCGTTGCCGCTATAGATGGTGATCGGATACTGGGCGCTGGACCCGTTGGTGGAAAGGCCGGAGCCGTTGACGTTGGTGAAGATCTGGCCGGCTTCAAACGTGCGTGCCAGCGCATAACGCGCTTCGGCATGGGCGCTGAACGTATCGCCAAAGTCCCAGCTGAAACGGGCAAAACCTTGCCCCGTATCGCTCACCGGCAGCAGATATTCGTTGTGCTCGATGCCGCCATCGCCGCCGATGGAGAAATTGGTGGTGGCGGTCGGCGTGCCCGGATTGAAGGGACCAAGGCTGCCATCGCTGAGAAACTGCAGGCCCTTGCCTGGTCCCGACACGATCAGCCCGCCCGGCGCGGTGTTGCTTTGCCGGATGCCGGTGACGAGCATATAGGGGCTGGCCGCGGTGCCGGCGCCGACGATGGAGGTGCCCAGATTGCCCAGCGGACGTGCGGCCGCGTCGGGAAGCGCATCGCGGTCGCGATATTCCACGCTCCAGATCAGGTGGCCATGCGTTCCGATATCCTCGCCGCCCGCCAGGCCGGCGCGAAAGCTTTTCGCGTCGCCATAATCGGAAATTCCACCCTGCAGCACGGCCTTCAGTCCATCGAATTTGCTGTCGAGGATGAAATTGACCACACCGGTCACGGCATCGGAGCCATAGACCGCCGACGCACCGCCGGTCACGATCTCGACATGGCTGACCAGCATCTGGGGCAGCATCTCTACGTCAACCGTGGTGTCGTAGAAGGTGCCTGGCACGCGATGGCCGTCCTGCAGCACCAGGGTGCGGATGGCGCCCAGATTGCGCAGATTGAGGAAATAGCCAGGCGTGTTGTAACCGCTGCCATTGGCGCCGGTGGTGATGTTGTTGGGCGTGGAGCCGCCCATGAACACCGGCAGTTTGTTCAGCGCCTCGGGAATGCTTCCAGGCGTGGTGGCCCAAAGTTCGTCACTGGAAATGTTGGTGACAGGCGGGGTCTCATCATTGCCGCCGCGGATGCGCGACCCAGTGACGACTATCATTTCCGCGATCGGCACATCCTGATCGCGCGCCTGGGCGGCCGTGGCGCGCGAGATCACCACCGCGCCGGACGCATCGCGGCTGGCGGTCAGTCCGGTACCGTCCAGCAAACGCGCCAGCGCCGCCTCCGGCGTTGCGCCATGAACATCCTTGCTGGTCAGGCCGGCGACATCGTCGGCGCTGTAGATCAGCTGGACACCCGATTGCCGGATATAGTCGTCCAACGCCCGGCCCAGGCTTTTGGCCGGAATATTGACAAGCCCCTGCGCGGCCGCGGCGGCGGACAAAAGCCAAAGGCTCGCCGCACCGAAAAGACCGATTTTCGGGGAACGCATGTTCGCTATGTGTGCCCCCCGTTTTTGTTTTTGGTTTGGGCGTTAATGAGGCCGTTTCGCTAGCGGGAAACGACGATTCTGTCACCCTGTTCGTTGACGGACAGTCCAAAGCCGCGGTGCAGGAGCTGGACGAACACGTCCACATTATCGGCCTTGAAGCTGCCACCGATGCGGATCTTGCGCGCGCTGCCTTCCACCAGAATATGGCGGCTGTTGTAGCGGTTGAACTGGTCGGCGGCGTCGGCCAGCGTCTGCTGGTTGAATACCAGCACGCCGTCACGCCAGCTGAGATCGTTGGAGATTTCCTGATCGGGCTTGGTGGCCAAAAGCGTCTCGCTGCCCTTGGCGATGATCTCATGCCCGGCCTGGGCCATCAGGGGCGCGGCTTGAGGCTGGTCGATCTGCTCGACCTTCACCTGGCCTTCCTTGACCACAATCCGGACATCGTCGCCATTGCGGAAGACCGAGAATTTGGTGCCGATGTCGGTGATGCGGTGATTGCCGGCATAGACGGTGAAGGGCCGGCTGGCGTCATGCACCACATCGAAATAGGCCTCGCCCGCATCCAGCGTGACGGTGCGGCTTTTCGCGCTGAGATCGGCATGCAGCCGGGTGTTGGTGTCGAGCTCGACCTTTGTGCCATCGGCCAGACGCAGCGCCTGTCTCTGGCCGATCCCGGTGGCGAAGTCCTGGGCGCGGGGGCTTTGCGGCTGTCGCAGCCAGACCACGCCGCCAGCCGCAATTACCAAGCAAGCCGCGATGGCGGCGGGCACGATCCAGCGGCGCTGCGGCCGGCGCGGCGCCGGCAATGGCGTCTTCAGGGCGGCAAGACGGTCCGCGCGGCGCCAGGACGCCTTGAGCCTGAGATAGGCGACCCTGTGGTAGCTGGATTGCTCCAGCCACAAGTCCATCTGGTCCTGTTCTTCCGCCGTCAAGCCGCGGTCTTCCCGCGCCAGCCAGTCCGCGGCGATCTCCTCGATCTCGTCAGCGGACATCACGCGGCCTTTTGAAGAAATTGTAACGGCGCGCTTCTGTCGTCACGGCGCCACGGCGGCTGCTCAACGCCTGCGCCAGCAGGCGCATGCCCTTGGCGACCTGATTTTCCACCGTGTCCGTGGCAATGCCCATCTGCTTTGCGACTTCCTTCTGCGACAGGCCCTCGACCTTGCGCATCAGCACCACCTTGCGGCAGCGCGGCGGCAGCTCGTCCAGCGCGGCCTGCAACAGACGCAGCTCCTGACGGGCGGCAACATAGGCTTCTGCGGAGGGCCTATCATCTGAGACGTTCGTCCAGTCGAAATCCGCCATGCTCTCCAGGGAAACCACGCTTTGACGGCGCAGGCGGTCGATCATCAGGTTGCGCGCGATCTGGAACAGGAAGGGTTTGACCATCTGCGGCCGTTCGCGGCACGCAGCCTCATAAACGCGCGCATAGGCCTCCTGCCGCAGATCGGAGATCTCGGCTTCGCCGCGCCAATTCCGCTGCAGAAAGCGGGTGAGCATGGGCTCCAGAGGCAGGACTTCCTGCATGAACCATTCGTCGATCAGTCGTTCGGCCATGCCTCCCCTTCGCATCCGCCCTGTTGAGGGGCCATCGCCGGTTTCCGGTCAACCCCATTGTATTTTAAGACCTTTTTCCGCGGTCCGTATACTGGGACGGATATGAGGACAGAATCCCCTATGGTTTTCACGCGATACGGCGATGCCAGGCCAAGGACAGGCCGACCGCCACCAGCATGGCCAGCGCGGCCACCAGGGCGAAGAAGGCGGTGATCTCCATCTCCCGGGTTTCCACCACCAGCTGGCGGGACAGGACGTTATAGACCGCCTTCAGGTCCTCGGCATTGGTGGCGTGGAAATAGCGTGCCCTGGTCATGTCGGCGATTTTCTTGAGGGCCTCCTCATCCAGCTGGGCACGCATGGTGAACCCGCCAAAGCCGACGATATTGCCCCGGGTGGTGCCAAAACCCACGGTATAGACCCTGACCCCATACTCACCCGCCATGCGGGCGGCATCGACCGGATCGTAGCCGGCGTTGGTCTGGCCATCCGTGAGCAGGATGACCACCGCATTCTTGTAGGAGCCCGGTTCGACCGGGATATGCTTCCTGGGGGGACCATGGGGATGCTCGCCCAGCGCCACGCCGCCATAGCGGTCGCGGAAGTCATAGCTGCCCCAGCGGCCATAGCCGCCGAAATTGCCGGAATTGAACTGATTGATGGGGAAGTCTTCCTGCGGGAACAGGGTGGACAGCGCCACCAGAATGCCGCTGCCTACCGCGGTGCCGCGCTGCAGTTCGAACCGGTCGATGGCCGAATTGAGCGCGGCATGATCGGTGGTGGGGCTTTGCACCAGAAGCGCGGTGGAGGCGAAAGCCACGATTCCGATCCGCACATCGCGCGGCTGGTCCTTGATATAGGCCTTGGCCGCCGCCTGCGCCGCCATGATGCGGGACGGATTCACATCCGTGGCGCGCATGCTGCCCGACACGTCCATCACCAGCATCACCGTGGCGACACGCGACGGCAGGCTGACCTCGGCCGAAGGTCGCGCCATCGCCAGAAGCAGGACGGTGAACGCCAAAAGCATCAATGCCGGGGGAATATGCCGTCGCCAGCCGGAGCCAGGTCCGGCCTGTTTGATCAGTGCCAGGCTGGGATAACGCAGGGCCGCCTTGCGCCGGCTGAGCAGCCAGAAATAGGCGGCCACCAGCAAAGGCACCAGCAGCAACAACCAGAGCATCAGCGGCCATTGGAAGGAAATGGCCGGGATCAATCCGCCCAGCCGCGACCAGGGCATGTGCGAAAGCTGGCTCATGCCGGCCTGCGGGTCAGTTGCTTGCGCATGGCGGCAAAGCGGACCATCGCATCCATCACATCATCGTCGGTGGCCAGTTCCACCACATCCACGCCCGCCTTCTCGAAGAGCAAGCGCAAGCGCTTATCCCGGTCGGCGGCCGCGACCGCGAAGCGCTGGCGAAACCCCTTGTCGCCGGTATCGACGAAAATCTGTTCTCCGGATTCCGCATCCTGAAACGTCACGAAGCCCAGATCGGGCAGATGATTTTCCAAGGGATCGGTCAGCCGCACGGCGATCACGTCATGGCGGGCCGCAAGCGCGCTCAGGGCCTTTTCCCAACCCGTGGCGCTGATGAAATCGGACACCACAAAGAGCAGGGACCGGCGGCGAATCCTGTTGTCAGCATCCGCCAACACCTGCTTCAGGTCGGTCGCGCCAGGCCGCGCACGGTGCGCCGCCACCGTGTTCAGGATCTGCAGCAACTGCTGGCGGCCACCGCGCACGGGGATGACGCGATCCACGCCATGGGAAAAGATCAAGGCGCCCGCGCGATTGCCCCGGCCCAGCATCAGCCGGCACATCAGTACAGCGAATTCCATCAGCACCGCATGTTTGGAGATGCTCACGCCCGCGAACATCATCGAAGGGCTCATGTCGAGCAGGAACCAGACCGGAATTTCGCGGTCTTCCAGATAATCCCGCACATAGGGCACATCCAGCCGCGCGGTGGCGTTCCAGTCGATGCGCCGCACATCGTCATGGAACTGGTATTCGCGCAGATCGGCCAGATCCAGGCCATCGCCCCGCGACGGGCTTTTATGGTCGCCCTGCAACAGGCCTTCGAGCCGCCGCATCACCGGCAGATCCAGCCGTCGCAGCAGATATTCAGGCGCTTGTGGCACGGGCGGTGTCCAGAATGGGGGGCGGCACGGCGCGCAGGATGCGACCCACGATCTCATCGGAGGTCAGGCCTTCCGACAGCGCCTCATAGGACGGCACCAGGCGGTGGCGCAGCACATCGGCTGCCACATCGATGACGTCGGCGGGCAGGACATAATCGCGTCCCCGGATATAGGCCAGCGCCCTGCCCGCCTCGATCATGGCGATGGAAGCACGCGGGCTGGCGCCGAACTGGATGAAACGCTGATAGTCCGGCAAGCCGCATTTCTCGGGCGCGCGGGTGGCAGCCACCAGCTTGACGGCATAGATCATCAGTGATGGATCGACATAAAGCCTGCGCACCGCCGTCTGCATCTCCAGCAGCGCATCGGTCGATGTCACCGGACCGACCGGCGCCGGATCGCCGGTGACGCGCTGGACGATGACGAATTCTTCTTCCTCGGTCGGATAGCCGATCAGCACCTTCATCATGAAACGGTCGACTTGGGCCTCTGGCAGGGCATAGGTCCCCTCGATCTCGATCGGGTTCTGGGTCGCCATCACCACAAAGGGCCTGGGCACGGCAAATGTCTCGCCTGCGATGGTGACCTGGCGTTCCTGCATAACCTCCAGAAGCGCGCTCTGTACCTTGGCCGGTGCGCGGTTGATTTCATCGGCCAGCACCAGATTGGCGAAGACCGGCCCCAGCAGGGTGGCGAATTCCCCGCGCTGCTGATTGAAGATGCGCGTGCCGGTGAGATCGGCCGGCACCAGGTCAGGCGTGAACTGGATGCGCTTGAAGCTGCCCTGCATCACCTTGGCCAGAGTCGAGACCGTCAGGGTCTTGGCCAGGCCGGGCACGCCCTCGACCAGAAGATGACCGCCGGCCAGAAGCGCCACCAGAACCCGCTCCAGAAAATGATCCTGGCCGACCACGATCTTCTTCACTTCATAAAGAAGATGCTCCAACCCCTCATGCGCGCCACTAGCCATGTCCCAACACCTTTTTGGTTGTCGCTTTGGTTATAACGGATTTTCGCCCGCCGCCCTGGCGGCATTCTCGATCGGCACGGCGAAGGCCATGCCGGCAAACACATGCTGTCCGGTGGGATTATAGATGGCGGTGACGATGCCGACCACTTCGCCATCGCGATTGACCAGCGGCCCGCCCGAATTGCCCGGATTCACCGCGGCATCGAACTGGATCAGGTTGGTCATTTTGGGCTTGTCCTTGTCGGTCGGATCGACAAAGGAGCGTTTGAGCCCCGCCACCACGCCCGAAGACACGGAGGGCCCGATGCCGAACGGAAAGCCCGTCGCCACCACCGTGTCGCCCGGATAGAGGTCACGGGTGGAGGCCAGGGTCGCGGCCTTGAGATCGTCCGGCTGGGTTTTGGCCTTGATCACGGCAAGATCGTTCTCCGGCTGGGAATTCACCATCACCGCGTCCGACTTGCTGCCGTCGGCGAAAGTGACCACCCAGCGGTCGGTGGAGGAGACCACATGCAGGTTGGTGAGGATGTCACCCTTCTCGTCGATTACCACGCCGCTGCCGGTGGAATCCGGATGCTCTTCATCCTCCTTGCCGTCGGGGGTCTTGGTGGAATTGTCTTTTTCCTTTGTCGAACCCGGGGTGCTGTTTTTCGCGTCCTTCTGGGCCTCCTTGGGCACAGGCGGAAGCTTGATATGGTTCTTCTTGGCTTCTTCCGCCTCCTCTTTGGCCAGGGCGGCGGCATGTTCGGGCGAAAGATAACCGTCCACCCGGACCACGGACGGCGCCACAATCGCGGCGGCGATGGTGGTGTTGTCCGGCGGCTGCGGCGTATGTCCCAGCGTGTATTTCACCGCGTTGTCGATGTCGTACTGGGTGAGCGGCGCCGGTGCCGGATGGATCAACTGCCAGCCCCCCATCAGGGCGAAAACGATCAACACGGCCGCTGTGGCGGGGACAGCGCGGTCATGCCTGGCGTTGAAGGCCTTGACCTTCTGCCAGAGCAAAGTGCCCAGCCGCGGCCCCTGTTCTTCCGGCTGCCAGAAGTCCAGCGCCTCACCCTGGGGAACAGGCTCGCCAGTGGCCGAAGACCGCCGCCTTGTCGCGCGGCTATAGAGGGCTTTGCGCTTCATGCCGGAACCTGCCGTAAAATGTAGGGCCAAGCCTACGCCAGCTTGACGGGATAGGCAAAAAGGCCCTGGCCTTGTTTTGCAAAGATTTTCTCCTTTGCCGCCCGATCTTTGAGGTTCAGGCCCTGCCCCCAACCCTC
>DASZVQ010000109.1:0-2593 GCA_035547275.1 Rhizomicrobium sp. | reverse complement strand
CTGCACGCCGGTGACGCTGATCTGCGAGGGGATGATTTCCTCCACCAGCTTTTTGTTCTCCGGCGGCAGGTCGTCAAGCAACTTCTTGGTCTCGGCATAGGAGAGCAGTTCGGCCATGTGCGACTTGAGCACCTCGGTCAGATGCGTGGTCAGCACGGTGCCCGGATCCACGACCGTGAAGCCGCGGAAGCTGGCTTCCTCGCGCAGCGCGCCGGAAACCCAGGTGGCGGGCAGGCCGAAGGCCGGCTCGGTGGTGTGGGTGCCAGGCAGGTCGATGGGCAGGCCCTTGGGATCCATGATCAGGAAGCTGCCGGGGAACAGTTCGCCCTTGCCGGAATCGAATTCCTTGATGCGGATGCGGTATTCGTTGGCGCCCAGCTGCATATTGTCCAGGATACGTACCGCGGGCATGACAAAGCCCATCTCCTGCGCCAGCTGGCGGCGCAGCGCCTTGATCTGGTCGGTGATGCGGTGGCCCTGCACGTCGTTGATCAGCGGCAGCAGGCCATAGCCCAGTTCGACGCGCAGCAGGTCCAGCGCTAGGGCGGTGGAGATCGGCTCTTCCTTGGGCGCGGCGGTGGTGGCGGCGGTTTCGGCGGCGGCCAGGGCGGTGCGGGCCTTTTTCTGCTTGCGGGCATACCAGGCCAGTGAACCGGTGGCGGCGGAAAGCCCGCCGAACACGAAGAAAGGCATGCCGGGCAGCAGCGCCACGATCGCCATCACGCCCGACGCCATGCCCAGCGCCTGGGGATAGAAGGACAGTTGCCCCATCAGCGCCTTGTCGGTCTGGCCCTCGACACCAGCCTTGGACACCATCAAACCCGCGGCGGTGGAGATGATCAGCGCCGGCATCTGCGACACCAGGCCGTCACCGACCGTCAGCAGGGTATAGGTCTGCGAGGCGTCGGCGAAGGAAACGCCATGCTGCACCACGCCGATGATGATGCCACCCACGATGTTGATGCCCACGATCAACAGGCCGGCAATCGCGTCGCCGCGCACGAATTTCGAGGCGCCATCCATGGCGCCGAAGAAATTGCTCTCGGCTTCCAGGTTCTTGCGGCGTGTCTTTGCCTCTTTCTCGTCGATAAGTCCGGCGGAGAGGTCGGCGTCGATCGCCATCTGCTTGCCGGGCATGGCATCAAGGCTGAAGCGCGCCGCCACTTCGGCGATGCGGCCCGAACCCTTGGTGATGACCACGAAGTTCACGATGATCAGGATGGCGAAGACGATGATGCCGATGACGAAATTGCCCTGCATCACCAGCTTGCCGAAGGCCTGGATGACATAGCCGGACGCGGCGGTGCCTTCATTGCCATGGCCCAGGATCAGGCGCGTGCTGGCCAGGTTCAGCGCCAGCCGCAGCATGGTGGTGATCAGCAGGATGGTGGGGAAGCTGCTGAATTCCAGCGGCTTGGTGACGAATACCGCCGTCATCAGGATCAGGATGGAGAAGGACAGCGAAAAGGCCAGGGCCACGTCCAGGAGCCAGGTCGGCAGCGGCAGGATCAGCACCACCAGGATGGCCATGATGCCCACGGCCAGGCCCAGGTCGGACTTCTTGATGAAGTCGACAATCTTGGCTGGCGAGAAATCCAGGCCGGACGCAGTGGTGCCAATGTCAGACATTGATATGTGACCTAAATCTTAAACTTTAGCCGGCGAGGCGCTGTTCTCCATGGGCCGGAATGCTCAGCCCGGAGTCGGAATATTCCTTGAGCTTGTTGCGCAAGGTGCGGATGGAGATGCCCAGGATGTTGGCGGCATGGGTGCGGTTGCCCAGGCAGTGGTCCAGCGTGTCCAGGATCAGGTCGCGCTCCACGTCGCTGACGGTGCGACCGACAAGACCGCGGGTGACGGCGCCGGCATTGACCACGGCGGCCTGCACCGCCGGATTCTGCGGCGTGACCGCCGACGCCGGCGCGGCGCTGACCATGGAGCCATCGGGCAGGCGGATGGCTTCGGGGCCAATCTCCGCGCCCTGCGCCAGCAGCACGGCGCGATGGATGGTGTTCTCCAGCTCGCGCACATTGCCTTTCCAGCCATGGCCCAGCAGCACCCGCTCGGTCTGGGAGGAAATCGGGCGATAGGGCACGCCGTTGGCTTCGGCATATTTGCGCGCGAAATGATGCGACAAGGCGCGAATGTCCTTGGGCCGTTCGCGCAGGGCGGGCAGGCGCAGGTTCACGACATTGAGGCGATAGAGCAGGTCTTCCCGGAAGGTGCCGTGCTTGACCGCTTCTGCCAGGTCGCGGTTGGAGGTTCCGATGATGCGGATATCGACCTTGACCGGCTTGGTGCCGCCGACGCGGTCTATCTCGCGCTCCTGGATGGCGCGCAGGAGCTTGGCCTGCAGGCGCACATCCATCTCGCTGATTTCGTCCAGCAGCAGGGTGCCACCATTGGCTTCCTCGAACTTGCCGATGCGCCGGGCGATGGCGCCGGTGAAAGCGCCCTTTTCATGGCCGAACAGCTCCGACTCCAGCAGGTTTTCCGGACTGGCGGCGCAGTTGACCGAAATGAACGGCTTGTCGGCGCGGGCGGACTTGCGGTGAACATAGCGTGCCAGCACTTCCTTGCCGGTGCCGCTTTC
>DASZVQ010000108.1:0-2276 GCA_035547275.1 Rhizomicrobium sp. | reverse complement strand
AAACGCCAAGGCGGCACTGGCCTCCACGGCCCAGGATGTCGCCTCGACCAAGGCGACCTATGCCGCCGCCATGGCGCAGGTGAATGCCCAGGCCGCGCAGGTCAATGTCAACCAGCAGACCTACAACCGCTATCTTGCGCTCGCCAAGCAGAACGCCATCGCCGCCATGCAGGTTGATACCCAGCGCGCCGCGGTGCTCTCCAGCCAGGCGACGCTGGCCTCGCTGAAGCAGACCGCGGCCACTTCGCTGGCCAAGCTCAACGGCAATCCCAATGTGCCGGTGGAGCAGACCCCGGATTACATGAAGGCCAAGGCCGCGGTGGATGAAGCCCAGCGCCAGCTCGACCATGCCACGGTGCGCGCGCCCTTTGCCGGCACGGTGGGCGAGGTGGATTCCTTGCAGCCCGGCACACTGGTGATTTCGGCGCTGTCGGCCTTCACCACCACCAGCGCGGTCGGCCTGATCGGCAAGGAGATGTGGATTTCCTCCGACCTGAAGGAAACCGAACTGACCCATGTGCGCATCGGCCAGCCGGTCGACATCACGGTCGACACCTATCCCGGCTGCAAGTGGCAGGGCCATGTCGAAAGCGTCAGCGCTGGATCGGATTCCAGCTTCTCGGCCCTGCCGGCGGAAAACGCCAGCGGCAACTGGGTCAAGGTGGTGCAGCGCATTCCCGTGCGCGTCGCCATTGACCGCAGCGAATGCGACCGTCCGTTGCGCGCGGGCATGAGCAGCGTCATCTCCATAGACACCGGCCATCGCCGCTGGTGGCGCCTACTGAACGGGCTGTAAGTGGCAGAGGCTGTTCACGCCCCGCACGCCGCCCATCAATACGACAGCAAGGTCGCGGAATGGGCGGTGCTGATCGGCTCGATGGCCGGCGTGCTGATGCAGGCGCTGGACACCACCATCGTCAATGTCGCGCTGCCCTATATGGAAGGCAGCTTGTCGGCTTCCAGCGACCAGATCACCTGGGTGCTGACCAGCTATATCATCGCCGCCGCCATCATGACGGCGCCGGTGGGCTGGCTGGCGGCACGCTTCGGCAAGAAGAACTTCCTGATCACCTGCATCGCGGGCTTCACGGTCGCTTCCATCCTCTGCGGCGCCTCGCAGAGCCTGTCTCAGATGGTGCTGTTCCGCCTGATCCAGGGCGTGTTCGGCGCCGCGCTGGGGCCGCTGAGCCAGGCGGTGATGCTCGACATGTACCCGCCGCAGAAACGCGGCAGCGTGATGGCGATCTGGGGCATGGGCGTGATGCTGGGGCCGATTCTGGGGCCCACGGTGGGCGGTATCCTGACCGACGCCTATAACTGGCGCTGGGTGTTCTATATCAACGTGCCGATCGGTATCGCGGCCTGCGCCATGCTGGCGGTCTTCTTCAAGGACACCGCGAAGGATTCCGGGCTGAAATTCGACTGGTTCGGCTTTGGCGCCTTGTCGGTGGGGCTGGCGGCGCTGCAGTTGCTGTTGGATCGCGGCACCACCAAGGACTGGTTTTCCTCCTCGGAGATCGTGATCGAGGCGATCATCGCCGGTGTCGCGCTCTACCTCTTCCTGGTGCACATGCTGACGGCGAAAAAGCCGTTCATTCCACGTGACATCTTCCGGGACCGCAATTTCGTGGGCGGGCTGGTGCTGATGTTCGTGATGGGGCTGGTGCTGCTCGCCTCGTCGGCGCTGCTGTCGCCCTATCTTCAGAACCTGTCGGGCCGCACCGTCACCCAGACCGGCTTCCTGATGGTGCCACGCGGGCTGGGCGTGATGTTCGCCATGATGTTCGCCGGCCGTCTGACCATGAAGATGGACCCCCGCTACCTGATGACGGTGGGCGCGGGATTCCTCTGCTGGTCGATGTACGCGATGATGTACTGGACCCCCAGCGTCAGCGTGGGAACCATATCGTTTGTTACCTTTGTCCAGGGCCTGGGCATGGGCCTGGTGTTCGTCCCCATGAACCTGGTGGCTTTTGCGACACTTTCGCCACAACAGCGTACAGATGGCGCCGGCCTGTCAAATCTGATGCGCAATATCGGCTCGGCGATCGGGGTTTCCCTGACCACCACGGTCCTGACCAACAGCATCCAGACGATTCACGCCCAGCTTTCCGCGAGCGCCTCGACCTTCAACCGGGCACTGGACGTCAATGGCCCATCCATGATGATGAATCCGCGCATTCCTTTCGGGCTGGCGAATCTGAATTCTCTCTTAGAATACCGCGCCACGGTCGAGGCTTATGCCAACGATTTCCTTTTCATGCTTTTGATTTCCC